>NZ_JBCGHT010000023.1:0-57330 GCF_039549175.1 Paenibacillus sp. 102
GAAAATCTCATCGTTATGAGAAAAAGACAGTCTTTGATATTTTGGGTGTTGTTTATGAGTATACCACTTCTACTCATCAGGTAGCATAGTAAAAAAATTGAAACCCGTCAGGGTTTATTTGATATGCTCACTTTTATAAAATCTATAAAAGATAATAATAAACTATATGAAAAGACCGCATTTTGTATGAAAATATACCTTAAGTTGATGGATGTGGGGTAGTACCACATGCCCATCAACCTTTTATTATGAAGTAACACCTGAACGTATTATATTATTGTTTTTTATTAACAGACATAAAAATGATTAATTTGTTTTATTGATAATTTACAAACGACATTATAAAATGTTTGTATATATATAAACTAAAGTGAATTACGTTTTATTTTATCGAAAGAGATAGGAAGTATTAATAACAATAAAATAATGGATATATCACCTACAAAGAGCTGCAAAAAGAATGGAACCAGTACGGAAAAGATACTTTCGTAAAAAAATTCAAAAAATAAGAATTATTTGTTCTTGAAGAAAAGTGACTAGAAAAGTTACAACCATATGGAGAATAAGGTTATACCAAAAAAGTCTTAAAAGGGGGACAAAATTATGGAGCAAAGAAAGTTTTCAGTAACACCTCAAGATCGAATGAATTATTTATTAGGTCTTTATTCTGCAGATCAACAAATTAATGTAGTTCTTTATTTTCCTGTAGGAATATCAAAGAAAATACTTGAACAATCAGTAAGGATAACGTTACAATTGCAGCCGGTTTTGAACAGCCGGTTTGTAGAAAATGATATTCCTTACTGGGAGGAACATTCATCTGCCACTAACTTACCTATTTGCCTTTTTGCAGAAGGAAGTAATCAAGAACTTGAAATAATGGCAATAGATTTTATTAAGGAACCTGGTGATCGTATTCAGGGGCCTATGGTTCAAACAAAATTATTACGAGGCACTACAACAGATATGTTAGTTGTGAAATTATCTCATCTATGTTCAGATGGTGCAGGGGTCAAGGAATATATTAATTTGCTTGGAGCAATTTATACTCAACTTTCCTTGGGACAATCTAAGAATCAAATTATAAAGGAATTTGGTGAGGGAAATGAGAGTTTTCGAGATCAATCACATGTATTCAAATATGCTGGAATATCGAACATAAAAAGCGCGTATCGTCCTAACCAAGAACAACAGGCATCGTTATGGTCTTTTCCATCTCAACCTAACAAAAATAAATCCCCTCAAATGTCCGTACGGCGGTTGAGCCATGAGCAATCTTTACGTCTAACCCAATGGACAAAAGCACAACAGGCTACCTTAAATGATGTAATCATGACTGCATACTTCCGAGCTTTATCACATTTCACTGTGTATGCAGAACCTCGCACCGCAGAAAAAATGATCGGTTTAACAATTGATTTACGTCGATATCTGCCTAATTATACAACTGGTGCTATTTGCAACTTATCCGGCATGGAAATGCCAGTGATTAAAATGGAGGATGATGAATCATTTAATCAGACTCTCGTTCGAATTAAACAATCAATGGATAAAATAAAGTCTCAAAATCCGGGTCTTTCTTCGGCAGCAGGAATGGAGCTACTGGCAGGTATGAAGCTATCTGTGGTGAAGGAAATGTATAATCAGCAATACGAACAGGCTTTACAGATGGGGATGGCGTTGCCATTACTGACAAATTTCGGGGTGATCGCTGATGAACCTATTCAGTTTGGTGAAGTTCAAGCTGAGGACGGGTATATGACATCACCCATTATGTATGCGCCATTCTTTTCAATGGGTGCAAGCTTTTATAATGGAAGACTTACATTTACGATTGGCTATCATACACCGGATACATCAAAAGAAAAGGTAGACAAATTTTTAGAAAGTGTTGTTAATCAACTATCATAAATAAAAGAGAATATAGCGCAAAAATTTCTAGCGGAATTGTATTTTAGGGGCTCGTCCCTATGTCCATCAAGCTAATATTTTGAAGTATCCCTAAAACGAAAATTTTATATCACTACAACAGTTATTTATGAGAATTTAGGTCATTTTTTTCGTTTTAGGGTATTCGCTTTTCTTAGCTTGATGTTGATGTAACGGAACCTCAAGTATGTAGAAATTTAAAAAAGTCCCTTAATAATACTTAAAGGGACTTTGCTCACACAAATGATCTGCACATCAATTCATTTTTGATATACAGATCATTTGTATGATAATTTTTATAAAAAATTACGGAATAATGAACTTACATAAATGCTTTTAAAAGTTCTTGAACTAATGGAAGTGCTCCACCTACAAATTTTAAAACTGCCATTGCGATTTCCATATTATATCCTCCTCTTTTGTTGTTGCTAAGATGTGATTTATCTTTATGTCTTTATTATAGTAAGCGCTTACATTTATAACAATACATTTCTATATGCAATATTGCATATTTATATATTTAGACAAAAATTAGGCCTCTATTAGTCATTCCTTAATGGTACTATAGCGAGGTGAGAGTCTTCAAGGGTTCTCCTTAATAGGAGGAAACGATATGGAAAGAGTGCTGCAAGTGATTGATAGTAATTTGAAACTCAAGAGCTGGGTTAAACAGGTACTAGCTGTAGGCGGAATGTTAGGGGTCTGCTACTTGATGTTATATGTTTACAGTTTCTTAGTTGTTATGTAAATACTATACAACTACACTAGTGGAGTCTTGCCTACAGTGGTAAGGCTCTTTTGTTGTACCTGAGGTGAACAAACTATTCACAATATCTCTCAGGCTTTTCAGGCTGATGGGCATGTGGTTCTACTCCGTAAACTTCTATGTAAAAGTTTACTTTCAATTAAACGAAAAAGAGTCTTATTAATTTAGGAGTACGGCAACATGCCCATCAACTTAAGAATTTTATAACGCCCCAAAACGAAAAAATGTACATTTTTTCGTTTTGGGGTATTTGCTTTTCTATTAACTGAATTTGAAAAATATCTGATTCCTTTATACCTAGAACTCTCATTTCATCTTTAAAAGTTCGCCAGGACGCAGCTTTAATGGATTTTGTACTTTTATCCCTTAATGTGTACACTCTTATGTACTGTATTTCCTGTTTCTCATTTCTTCCCACGTTGTCTTCCTTCGTTATTTTTGATTGATGTAATCATAATATCTTTTTAACGAAAGTTTAGATTTAAATCCTACTTGTTTTAAAATTTCTTCCTCTGAAACATGATGCTCAATAAGTCTTAAAATGAACGTGTTCCGTAAGTGTTGCGCTGAGATCCCTTTACGTAAATTTGCTCGAGCAACTTCAAGTCGAATCATTTTTTGAACAGCAATCTCTGTTAGGGCTTTCGGTGCATCGTTTTCATATGACCAATGATAGGTATTCCGAGTAAAATCGAAGGCTACGAATAAGGGCTCATTACTATGGTATTTGGGACGAACAGGTTCAGGAATGACCTTGTAATAGTTAAACAATCGTTTTTTATCATCTTCAGTTAAAAGGATTGTTCTTTCTATACCTGCTTTTTTTGATACTGAGATTGTATTGGTTTCAAAATGAACGTGCTTCATCTGTAAACTTACAAGTTCCTGTAAGGATAATCCATTATTAATGAGTAAATGTACAATAGAAATGTTGCGATCCATAAGTACGGAACGAACAGAACGTTGTTTTTCCGATAATTCTTCTAATGAAGTTAAAATAAACTTTAACCTTTTTTCTTCCTCTATTGAGATAAAGTCTCTATCACGTAACGCACGATTGGGTTGAATACTAAATTGCATCTCTTCTAACGGATTTGGCAGTTGTAAATACTGATACATTCTATTTAAGACAATATAGACACGATGCATTGTTTTATCAGAATACTGTCGTTGCTGTTTTAAATCATAGAAATACGCTTCATAATCCTTTGTACCAAGCGTCGTCCATATATTGCATGTAGGGAGTTTTTTAGATTTTTGCAACCAATGACCAAAGTCTTCAATATCATAAACATATCGTTTAATTGTGGAAGGCTTGCGTCCTTTATTTAATAAGAAAGAAGAAAAGTGTTGTACAGTATCTTGAAATTCTGTTGTTGGCATAAGCTTATCATCCTAATTTTTCTTTTAGTATATCAAATTTCACACATATTCCACCTACCCATTGGTCCCCCAAGAAAATATATAAATACAAAAGATAAGACCAGGAACTCGGTCTTATCTATGGCATAAGGAGAAACAATTAGGGTGATAACCTTCACTTTTTTATCATAATACATTAACTGTTAATTTTGAATATTATATCTAAAAATAGTAGTAATATCCATATTGAGAAATTTATCACTAATTTGTTTGTACAGTATCAAAAGGTACACCTTTTGGTAGGGTGGTTTTTGAGTAGAAAACATGGTACTAAAAGGTATGAAAATAATTTTAGGTTTATACCGAAATCAAAACACACCTTTAGGTACACATTAGCTATAAGAATTTAATGATCAATTTTACAAATTATAAAAAGTCATGAACTTAGTTTTACTTTCTATTATATACAAGTTGTTAGGGACGATATCATAGGCTAAAGATTGTTCCAAATATTCACTTAGAAATTTCTGATAAGTTAAAAAATATAACAACAAAACGTTTAAAATATGATAAAATACAATTACATTTGAAAAAGAGTAGTGGGTTCAAGTTGTTATTTACATGAACTCCAAAGAAAAAAGCCAAATTTTAGATAGATTTGGCTTTTTTCTTTTTATGCATTTGTAGCTAAAAATAGCATGGTCTTTAAATCCTTGTTAGGGGCAAGAATTTAAAGAAGAGTTTAGCTTAATTATGATTTTACATAAATTGCATATTATAGTAAATTGATATTGTTTATGCTAAATATTGTAAATATTCAGTAATTTAATTCTTATATTATTTATGCGCAAAGTCATAATTAGTGAGTTTTAAAAAAGATACAAAATGTTAAAATAATAAAACCCAGTGATATCAGTACGTGTGCATGATATCACTGGGTTTATATTTGGATATTTAACGGTGTGTTTTACAAATTGTAAAAAGATGTAAACTTAGTTTTACTTTTTACTTACGAACCGTCTAAAAAGTGAACAATCGTTTGTAAAAGTATACCTTTTTAAACGGTTGATTCATATCTCTGAAACATTGAAACATCAAGTTTATAAAGATGATACTAACCATTTTATAAACGTTTATATTTAACGAATACCTTTATAAACAAAATGGTATAATTGTGGTAACAAATGTAAGGAGAATATCAAACGTGACGAATATTTATGGATATATACGTGTTAGTACAAGAGATCAAAATGAACAACGCCAATTACATAAGATGATGGAACGAGGAGTGGAAGCTCACCGTATTTTTGTCGATAAAGCAAGTGGACGACATTTTGATCGTCCTCAGTATCAATTATTACGAAAAATATTGAGTACAAGTGATATTGTTTACATAGATGCTTTAGATCGTATGGGGCGTAACTATGATGAAGTAATTTCGGAGTGGAAATACATCACCAGGGAATTACAAGCTGATATTGTTGTTTTAGAAAATGAAACACTGTTTGATAGTCGAAAGTTTCGTGAGATGGGGGATATGGGCCGTTTAATGGAAGATCAATTCTTATCTTTGCTGTCCTATGTTGCAGATCAAGAACGTAAAAAAATTCGTCAGCGACAAGCTGAAGGGATTGCGGTAGCCAAATCTCAAGGAAAACATTTAGGTCGTCCTCAAGTGAACCTTTCGACCCTAAGTAAACAACAAATAAATACAATAGAAGAAACTCATTCAAAATGGAAGAGTGGGAAAATAACTGCTGTTATGTTTATGGAAATATTAGAGCTAAAGAAAAACACATTCTATAAAATAATGAAAGAATACGAAGATAAATTGAATTGAGTTGGCCAATGTCTAGTTCTTTTTTATATGTAACAATAACCTTGGAAAATAAAAAAGAAACCTGTTAAAGTAGAGGGATTTTTAAAGGCGGGTATTCAAATTGTTAATCGCTCACACAAACCTATAGGAGGGTAAACAAAACATGAAAACCGCGAGAATGTTTTCAATACTTGTTTATTTATTAAACAAAGATATAGTTTCTGCTGAAGAATTAGCCAATAAATTTGAAGTAAGTAAAAGAACAATTTATAGAGATATAGACGTTTTATCATCAATCGGTATTCCTATTATTTCTTATTTAGGAAAAAATGGTGGTTTTACTTTAATTGATAACTATCAATTAGATAAATTTACATTTAGTGAAGAAGAAAAGAAATTTTTACTAGAAAGTTTAACATTAAAGAATGAACTGTTTGATAATAATCAATTAGCAATTTTACAAAAAAAAATAGAGTTATTGAAAGAAAATAAAGAGGAGTCTCATTCTAACATCACAATATCATCATCTACATTACATCGAGAAACAATAGAAGAAGAAACAAAAATAAAGATTAAAGAAATCCTTTTTATAATGGGTGAAGGAAATAAAATCCGTATTTCTTATGTAGCACAAACAGCAAATATAATGAGCCGAATTATTCAACCTATAAAATTAAATTTTATGAATGGTAGTTGGTATTTAGAAGCCTTTTGTGAATCCAGACAAGCTTTGAGATTATTTAAATTGACTAGGATAAGAAATATGGAAGTAATATATGACAATACTAGAACTATTTATTCTGTGAAAAATGAACATCCAACGAATAAGGTACTTAAATTAGAAAAGATTGTATTGTTGTTTTCAAAAAATCAACTGGGTAAATTATACGATTTTTTTACTGAGGATGAAATAAAGGTACTTGAGGATGGGAACTTAAAAGTAACTTTTCATTATGATATCAATAAAAATTTACTGCCATTTTTATTGATGTTTGGCAGGCATGTAAAAATACTAGCCCCACTATGGCTTAAAAATGAATATAGAAATGAAATTGAATTTATTTATAAAAGCTGACAGGCTGTTGTCATATTATGAGTGCTATACTTTCCATATTAACTAATAGGAGGAAGTTTACATGAATATAGCAGTTACTGAAAAACGTATTTATGGAAAAAAATAAGAACAAATAATCAAAATACAGATGCGCTAATTAGTCTATGGGAAGAGATTCTTCGTTTAAATTTAAAAAGTGATGTATATGCTGTTTATAATAATTATGAAAGTGATTTTACAGGTGATTATGATTTGCATATTGGTACTGAAGAGAAAGTTATTGATGAAAGTCGTGTCATCATTCCAGCAGGCAACTATCATGTTGTAGAAGTAGATCATACTGATTCACAGGGTGTTTTTAATGCTTGGGTGGATATCTGGAAAAGTGATATAAAAAGAGCATATAAAACTGATTTTCAATTTCACTCTAAAGATGGTGGTATAAGGATATTTCTGTCGGTTGAATAATTAATAGTAAGCTGACTAACTAAAATGGAGGATTTGAACAGATGGATGAGAAAAATCGAGGCTTTTCAGATGCTGATCTCAACGGTCAAAATTCCTGGGTTTCCTCTGTCACAATTCATAGTGACCTTCTTGCCACTAAGGATCTTGTCTATAACCCATGGGGATTCGAGTGCTCTCAACCACGAATAGAAGCACAAAACGCTGGATATGGAGCCTATGTATTTAATTTAAACGCTCTTTCCATTAGATTTCGTGTTGCTAAAATCACTCCTACAAAGGTTGGGCAATTTGTGACTTTGTGGGAGCGAATTGGGGATGGACCGATTCAGCCATATGACATATCAGATCCAGTCGATTTGTTTGTTATTAGCACCCGTAAAGGGAACAACTTTGGGCAATTTGTTTTTCCAAAAGCCGTTCTATGTAATCAAGATATAGTATCCAATAAAGGGAAAGGCGGTAAACGAGCGATACGAGTTTATCCGCCTTGGGATAAGCCTACGAGCCGTCAGGCTCAAAAAACGCAGATATGGCAACTAGAATATTTTTTAGAAATACCTGTAAATACACCAATAGACTGTGTTCGTGCTCAAACGTTCTACAGTCTAAATCATTCGTATAAACTAGCTCACAAGCTAAACTAACAATCGATTCCTTAACTTTCAAGGAGCACGTGAACGATTCCATAAATAAAATTTTTAAGCTATCGTGGTGTATATAAATTTTGTTGTTTCTTTTAACAGTGCGAAATCTCTAAATCCGAGTGTTCACAAGGTGTTGGAGAGTAATGATTGTTAAAATAAGAAAGAAAACTTATATAGAATGAGAAAAAACTTGGTTTTCTATATGGATATGACGAATGTACAACTGGTTGTGTGATAGAAGATTCTAAATTAGGATTGAAGAAAAAGTTGTATAATAAGATAGATTTTAGAATGTTGTGTATGGTTGAAAGAATATCCAGCATGATAAGATAGCGTATACACTGTTTTTAGGAAATATGCATAAGATTTTTTAGGGAAGAAAAAGGAGTAGGATTAATGAATAAGTTTAAAATTCTTATTATTGAAGATGAAGAACGACTACGAAATGAACTTTGTGATTATTTGCAACATTTTGGTTATGAAGTAGACGCTGTTACAAATTTTCGGGATGTTCTTTCCTATATTAAAGTCTCTGACCCTCATCTTATTTTACTCGACATTAATTTACCCTATTTAGATGGGTACACCTTAAATCGTGAGATTAGGAAATTTTCTGATATACCGATTATCATTGTTACTAGTCGAGACAATGAAATAGATGAATTAATGAGTATGAATTTAGGAGCAGACGACTTTGTCACAAAGCCTTACAATCTGCAAATCTTAATCGCTAGGATAGAGAAATTATTAAAAAGAACCTACACGAATTACAGTTCAAATATTCTTGTGTATAGAGGAATGAAGTTTGATGTGGCTAAGGGGAATATTCAATATGGAGGGGAAGAACAAGTATTAACAAAGAATGAATTGAAAATTTTGCACTATTTACTGCAACATCAAGGAACTATTATCTCTCGTGAAAAATTGATGGAGTATTTATGGTCATCGGATTTATTTGTTGATGATAACGCACTTTCCGTCAATATGACGCGACTCCGCAAGAAGATTGAGCAGATGGGGATGGAAAACCCTATCGAGACAAGAAGAGGGCTTGGGTATTTATTGCCATGAGCTTAATGTCCTTTCTCCGAGAAAAAATAGTGTTCCTTCTTTGTAATTTTCTTCTATTCTTTATTTTTAGTATCATCCTTTGGAAAATTCGAATTCACGGAGGTATGATCTTCGTCGTATTCATCGTGTGGTTCTTCCCTCTCCTTCTTTCCTATTCATTAGATTATATAAAGAAGAGAAAATATTATCAGAGCTTAGTTCATTATCATCATTCATTAGATAAGAAGTATTTGCTTCCAGAGTTAATGGAACAGCCCACATTTTTAGAAGGTAGAATTGTCCAAGATGTACTCGAGGGTGCGAACAAGCAAATGCACGAACACGTCAATTGTTATAAACGAGAACAAAAAGCCTATCAGGAATATATTGAAACATGGGTGCATGAAATCAAAACACCCATTGCTTCTGCAAAATTGATTTTACATAATAGAAATTTAGATGAGGGAATACTAGAAGAACTCGATAAGACGGAACTTTTTATAGAGCAGGTTCTTTACTTTGCAAGAAGTAGCTATGTCAGTGAAGATTATTTAATTCGTGAGTTTCCATTAAAGGATGTTGTGACGAAAGTAGCAAAAAGGAATGCGAAGAGCTTTATCTATAAGAAAATTAAGTTAAATTTAGGGAATATTAACGAAATCGTATTTAGTGACACAAAATGGGTTGAATTTATTCTAAACCAAATTGTTACTAACGCCATTAAATATAGTAAACAAGAAGAAAGTGAGATTAAAATTTATACAACACATAATGAAAATAATATCGTATTAAGCATCAAAGATAATGGAATAGGGATACAAGAGAGAGACCTTCCGCGTGTATTTGAAAAAGGGTTCACTGGTGAAAGTGGTCGACTCTATAGCAAGTCAACAGGAATGGGTTTATATTTATGCAAGCGATTGGCGGAGAAGCTTCATCTAGGTCTACGTATAGAATCGGAATTAGATATTGGGACCACTGTGCACTTAGTTTTCCCTAAAAGTAAAGTTTTGTTAATGGAATCGTGATAACACGATTCCATTTTTTTAGAATTTTTTTATTAAATAGAAATCTTTCGAAACTGTAAGGTTCATGAAACCTAATGCAATATGAGATTTTCACTACTAATTATACAATGACATCATAAGAAATTTAGCAGAGAGATTTTTTAATCATGACTATCTAGCCTTATGTAAAACTGCATACTTTGATGTGAAAGGTCCACTGTTATCAGAGGATATAGTACAAAAGGCTTTGGTAAAATCCTTATATAAATACGACTCTATTGTTTTTAAAAGTAGCTTACAGTCTTTTGGGTTCTCTGTTTGGTTAATTATTTATAAGGGGTGTTTTACGTAGTTCCAGAGTGAAGCATGAGGTAGTATGGGAAGAATGGTTTTATACTGCGATTTGTTTAGAGATGAATAAAGGAGAGAGAATGTATGACTTCAATATTAAAAGTAGATCATATCGAAAAATATTTTGGAAATAAAGGAAATGTAACAAAAGCAATAAATGATATTTCATTTAAGGTAGAAAAGGGGGAATTCGTTGGGATTATGGGACCTTCCGGAAGTGGGAAGACAACCTTACTCAACTGTATTTCTACCATTGATAAAGTAACAACCGGTAAGATTATTATCAATAGTCAGGATATTACAACTTTAAAGGCAAAACATTTGGAGAAATTTCGCCGCGATGAATTAGGCTTTATTTTTCAGGATTTTAACCTGTTGGATACATTAACGGCATTTGAAAATATTGCACTTGCCCTTACAATTCAAGGAGCTAAACCTGATGTAATTTCATCAACAGTAAACGAAATTGCATCAAAACTAGAGATTACTTCTGTATTAAATAAGTTTCCATATGAAATGTCTGGAGGACAAAAACAGCGTGTCGCTTCTGCTCGTGCAATTGCAACCAATCCATCTCTTGTACTGGCAGATGAACCAACAGGGGCATTAGACTCCAAATCATCACGTTTATTACTCGAGTCGTTTGAGAAGCTGAATAAAGAATTAAATACAACAATTTTGATGGTGACGCATGATGCATTTTCAGCTAGTTACGCAAAGCGTATTCTCTTCATTAAAGATGGTAAAATTTTCAATGAACTTGTCAGAGGAAACGATTCTAGAAAAGAATTTTTTAACCGTATTATGGATGTGGTTACCTTATTAGGAGGTGACGCGGATGATGTATTTTAAATTATCGCTTCGAAACGTAAAACGTAGCTTTAAGGACTATGCCATTTACTTTATGACAATTACCTTTGCTGTCTGTCTTTTTTATAGTTTTAACTCGTTGTCTGCACAGCAGGTAATGTTTGATTTTTCAGCCAGTCAATCAGATAAGGTTAAACAAATAGTGGACCTCATTGGATTCGTTTCTGTCTTTATCTCGATTATCCTTGCGTTCCTTATTATTTTTGCGAATAATTTTCTCATTAGACGACGGAAGAAAGAATTAGGAATGTATATGACACTTGGAATGAGCAAATATAAGATTTCGAGAATTCTTGTCGTTGAGACACTCTTGATTGGTCTCATTTCTTTAGGAATTGGATTAGGTCTGGGAGCACTGTTTTCACAAGGTTTGTCCATCGTAACAGCAGAAATGTTTAAAGTAAATATAAAAGCGTATGAATTTGTTTTTTCGATGGATGCCATGCTGAAAACAATCATGTACTTTGGAATTATTTTTATTGTTGTGATGATTTTTAATGTGATTGTTATTAATCGTTATAAGTTAATTGATTTACTTACAGCTAGTCGAAAAAACCAGAAAATTAAATTGCAAAAAATATCAACAGCCATGGGGGTTTTTGTGATTGCTCTCATTACTTTGGGAACTTCTTATGGAATGATATTAAAGTATGGTTTATTCGCAAAGGGTTCTATTCTTTGGTTTATTATTGTGCTGGGATCACTAGGGACGTTTCTTTTCTTCTTTTCGCTTTCTGGCTTTTTATTAAATTTATTAAAACGCAATAAGAAAATTTACTTTAAAGGTATCAACATATTTGTGTTAAGACAAATCAATAGCAAGGTGAATTCCACTTTTGTTTCCATGACAGTTATTTGTTTAATGTTGTTTTTTACTATAGGGGTATTATCAACCGCCTTCAGTTACAAAAGTAGTTTAGAAAAAGAATTAGACTTGGCAACGCCTTATGATGCAAGCTTTACAATTTATCCCTCCGGAGAAAGCAAAGAGGACTTGACGGATAAATTTGATGTATTGAATGTAAAACAATATGGTGATTATGTCATCTTTAATAAATATACAACAGAAGAATCAATAAAATCTTATCTTAACGAATATGCAGATGAGAAATCTAAAAAAATTCTTAATTTAGATATGGGAATTCCCCTTGGTGTGATTAAGCATTCTGCTTATAAAGAATTGATGCACCTTCAGGGAGAAGAGCCCGTTGACCTAAAAAAGAACGAGGCGTTAATCCTTTATAATCGAAAGGATGCTCGAGATGCGTTCAAACGCTACACAGATAAGAATGAAACAATTAATATACGAGGTAAAGAATATCCGATCGCATCTAAAGGGTTCCAGTTTTTATCTATTGACACTAGTGCATCCAATATACCGTCAATGATTGTAGTACTGCCTGATCATGCTGTGACGGATATGCCTGTATGGGAATCTGTTATGAATATCCAATATACTGGATCATCTGAAAAAGCAGATGAAGAAATATATAACCTACAGAAAACATTCGACGAAAAAGAGGATCAAAATTTCTTCGTCTCTGCAGTAACTAAGACACTTGCGTACGAAGACAATATAGGACGTTCAACTATGGTTGTGTATATTGGTATATATTTAGGTATTGTGTTCTTGATTTCCAGTGCTGCAATTTTAGCGCTGCAACAACTGTCAGAAGCGAGTGATAATATAGAACGATATCATATGTTGAAGAGAATTGGTGTAACGCAAAAGGGAATTAACAAATCTATTTTTAAACAAGTTTTTATCTATTTCATGATGCCACTTTCATTGGCCATTATCCATTCAATATTTGGAATAAAAGTAGTGACTGATGCTATAGTAACTGCAGGACAAGCAATCGTATTGATACCATCATTGATTACGGCTGGAGTTATCGTTGTAGTATATGGAGGTTATTTCCTTGCTACCTATTCAGTATATAAGTCGATTGTTAAGTAGGATATCGAGAAATGGCAATCAACAAGGTAGTAGAAGGGAATGGAACCAATAGACAAACGTCAATGAAAGGGCAAGTGATTTAAATCATTTTGTAACCAATTCATTAAGTTTTTCATTCAAATATAACAAAAAAATAGAAAAAAGGTTGAAACAAATACAAAGGAGATACTATTATGAAAAAATTAGTAAGAATCGGATTAGCAGCAGTAATTTCATTAGGAGCACTATCAGGTTGTTCTTTACTAGGGAAAGAAAATGGTATCATTGCTTACGGAAGTGAACAACAAGTTAATACAGTAATCGATAAAAACAAAAATGATATTAAAGAAAAGAACACATATAAAATGAAGCTTACAATATTAGAAGATAAGAAAGTACTTGTAATGGATAAGAAAACTGGTGAAGAACTAGTTAAAAAAGGGCTATTAAAGAAAGTAGACAAAGATGATAATACAGAAGCAATTGATAAATTACCAGCTGTAACATCGGATCAAGGTGTATTATTTGCGAAAGAAAAAGTAGAGAATGTAACAATTGATGGAGCAAAATTAAAATATGACGGCAATACAATTATTGGTCACAATCGTGCTTATGCAGATATGTTTGCAATCGTTGATGATGCGGCATATGGAAATATGAAAGGCGAAGAGAAATCTGTAGGTGTACTGAGATATGATAAAAATCCTAAAAATGAATTAATTAACTATAAAGGAGCAGACAGGACACAACTTGTAGAAATTAAAAATTAAATGAAAAAAGCTTTGCGAAATTCGCAAAGCTTTTTCCTATTTATGGGTAACTTTCTTCATATCTGGACTACAAGGGGGAGGACAACATCACCATCAAGCTAACAAAAGCGAAATACCCCCAAAACGAAAAAAATGGGGGGTATCTTTGTTTTATATTTCCAACTCAATTTCTTTATTCATACAGAAAAACTTATATTTCTTCCCGCTATTACAGGAACAATCGTTATAAATATAAGCAATTGGTTCCTTAACGTACAGGGAACCGGTTAAAATATGTCTAAATTGTGTTTAAACGTACAATTTTCTTTTTTTGATATGGTGACCCCATGCCCATCAAGTTAAGATATCATAATACCCCCAGAACGAAAATTTTGTGCATGTTGCTCGTATTTATTGTTTGGGGATAACTCGTTCTTGTTAGCTTGATAGTGATGGGGTACAGCCAACAATGTAGATTTAAAATAAAGTTATGATGGTTATAAAAAGGCTGTAGGAATGGTGTGTAAAACCATACCACTAGTTAAAGAAAAAATATATAGGGTGGACCTTTTGAAATAGATATAATTACGTGAAAATTATAGTAAGAAGGGCAAGGAAATGTTTAATGATTTTAAATTTGTAGACAATCATCCGGTTTATATCCAATTAAAGGATCATTTGAAAAAATGATTATGAAATGCCAACTATTGGAGCATCTATAGAAAAGGAGAATAGTTTATGAAAATAGTAAATGATAGAGCCATGTTACGATTAATGCATGTAAATGATGTCGAAAGTTTATTTGCCATTGTGGAAGGAAATAAAGAAATATGGACGTATTTAATAGCTAAAATGGATAGCTATCAAGATATGGAGCAGTATGTTCAAGTAGCAATAAAAGGTTTTGAAGGGGAAGCTGATCTACCATTTGTTGTTGTAGATCAAAAAACGAATGAAATTGTAGGTAGTACACGTTTGTACAGTATTTCAAATGATAACAAAACGGTTGAACTTGGGCAAACGTGGTATCATCCAAGTGTACATCGTACAAGTATAAATACTGAGTGTAAGTATATGTTATTGCAATATGCTTTTGAAGAATTACATATGTTACGTGTGCAAATAAAAACTGATTTACGAAATGAAAAAGCACAGCGCGCAATTGAAAGGCTTGGTGCTGTAAAAGAAGGTGTATTGCGAAACGAGAGACAATTGCCAAACGGTTATGTACGAGATGCAGTTGTATATAGTATTATTGCAAGCGAATGGCCGGTTATAAAAGAACAACTATTACAAAAACTAGCTGTATATAAATAAGGAATTATGGTTAAATATATAAAACAATTTTAATCAAAATTTTTTCCAAACCAACAAAACGCGGATTTAGCCTTAGCGTACAATTTTCCCAGAATGATATGGTGACCCCATCGCTATCAAGCTAAGATAAATTTGTATCCATATAATCAAAAAAACGCTATTCTTTTTGTAGAAATATACAGTGGTCTGACCCCATTTGATGAGACAAAGAAAAAACACCTAGACAACATGTTTCCTATAAGATATAGGTGACATATTATCTAATTTTCTCTGAATCCGTTCATTATTATAGTAGTGGATGTATTCATCCACAGTTTGTATTATACTAGCATTATTCGATTGTTTTATATTTTGCGCATAGAATCCTTCGGATTTCAAATGAGAATGAAAGGATTCTATGAGGGCATTATCATGGCAGTTTCCTGTACGAGACATGCTTGTGATAATGCCTTTTTCTTTGGCATATGTTTGAAATTGTTTTGATGTATACACTTTCCCTTGATCCGAATGCAAAATCGTATCAATCACATTTCGCTTTCTTAAAGCCTCTTTTAGAGTATCTAATACAAGAGAAACATCCTGTGTCTCACCTATTTTATAACTTACAATTTCATTGTTAAACCCATCTATAATAGATGAGAAATAAAGAGTCTTATTGCCGAACATCAAATACGTGATATCAGTGAACCATTTTTCATTAGGCTTGGTAGCTTTAAATCTCCGTTGTATTCTATTTTTAGCTACCACTGGTTCATGACCGAGTACAAATATCTTTTTCTTTTTTCTAACTCGAGATAATACGTTGTATTTTCTCATGATACGTAATACTTTTTTATGATTCATTACGATGTTAAATTGATCACGTAGACAAGCTGTAACCCGACGATATCCATACCGATATTTATGATGTTGACATATTTCTATTACGGTTTTTTCTTCATGATTAGTTACTGTTTTCTCCTGCTTTTTCCAACGATAATAAATAGCACGTGAAATATTAAATATGGAACACAGTTCTGCAATTGTGAAAGTTGATTGCCATTCCTTTATCATTTTCATTATTTATTCTTTTCCTCCCACCTCCTTAAGATTTCTTGGCACTTTTCCAGCAATATAATCTTTGCCTTTAAATAACGTATTTCTAATTCTTTTTGTTCAAGTTCTGTTAACTTTTTTAAGCCTTTTCCATGTACAGATTGTCTTCCAATAGATTGTTCAAACCGATAGGTTTCGCCTTCACGATACCATTTCATCCAAGTTTTAATTTGAGCCATATGTTTAATTCCTAAGGTATCCATAATTTCTTTATTTGGGTGTTTTTGCCCATCCCCCGAAAAGGGGGAATAAGACAAAATATACCAATGGGATACTAAATAGGGGTAATGACAAGGTTACTGTCCTAGACCGCAAAGTATAAACATAGAGATTTATCACCTCTATGTTTCTTGAAATTCCCTCTAATTGATTGCTCGATAAAGAGAACCTTGCGATATACTGGTTCCTTCTACATTTCTCTGATGAAGTATTCTTTGCTATCAGGGGGCACCATATAAAAAAGAAAACGTACATTTAGACACAATTTAACCAGTTTTCAATACGTTAAGAAGCTGTTTATTCTATTTACCCTCATATTATCTAACTATGGTTTACATATGAATTAAAGCGGCAAGTCTGTTGGAGAAATATCAAAATCGTTTTTAAACAAAGAGCATCAAACTACGGAGTTGTCCATTTTCGTTTTAAAATATGAGAAAGTCAGGATATATGCCAAGCGAGCATATAAACCTGGCTTTTTCTTTTTGTTATATTACGAAAGT
This sequence comes from Paenibacillus sp. 102, assembly GCF_039549175.1. Classification (NCBI taxonomy): domain Bacteria; kingdom Bacillati; phylum Bacillota; class Bacilli; order Caryophanales; family Paenibacillaceae; genus Paenibacillus; species Paenibacillus sp. 102. The sequence continues at coordinate 17,143 of NZ_JBCGHT010000023.1, forward strand.
GTAAGGTAAATGTAAGGTGAACCAATGGCAGATAGTGTCGAAAAAGCGCAAAATAGGAACTAGAAAACAAAATGTAGGAGGATAAATATGAGCAAACCAGTAGTAAACGTAAAAAACGTCCAAAAAATATACGGTAAAAAAGACGAGAATCAATCACATGCCTTAAAAGGCGTATCGTTCTCGATTCAAGAGGGTGAATTTGTCGGAATCATGGGGCCATCTGGTTCTGGGAAAACAACTTTATTAAATGTAATTTCAACATTAGATAAAGCAACGGGTGGCATTGTTGAAATTGCAGGTACGGATATTACAAAAATGAAGCAAGGAGAACTTTCTGATTTCCGTTCTCAAAAATTAGGGTTCATTTTCCAAGATTTCAACTTGCTTGAAAACTTATCGATTTATGAAAACATCGCATTGCCACTTTCACTTCAAGGTGTTCCATCACGTAAAATTGGATCAAAAGTAGAAAAAGTAGCTGAAATGTTAGGGATTTCAACGATACTTCAAAAGTATCCATCTGAAGTATCTGGTGGACAAAAACAGCGTTCCGCAGCAGCACGTGCACTTGTACATGAGCCAGCTATTATTTTAGGAGATGAGCCAACAGGGGCGCTTGATTCTAAAAACGCAACGAGCCTTCTAGACGCAATGACAAACTTAAATGACGAACAAGGTGTTTCTATTATGATGGTTACACACGATCCATATAGTGCAAGTTACTGTCAGCGTATTTTATTTATTCAAGACGGAGAGTTATACAAAGAAATTCATCGTAATGATACGCGTGAAGCGTTCTATAAAGAAATTTTAGATGTGCTTGCAGACCTAGGCACACAAAAAGCATAAGAAAGAAAGTTCAGGTATGTTACTTAAGTTATCCATGTCAGGACTAAAAAGTAAGCTGAAAGATTATATCCTCTTACTTGTTGGTCTTATTATGTCGATTTCAATTTTTTACATGTTTCAAACGCTAGCAATGAATGAAGCATTTCTTGAATCTAATTCTACTATTAAGTCTATTGGATTTGTCTTTCAAGCCGGCTCGTTCTTATTAGCAATCATCACGCTCTTCTATATTTTATATACAAACTCTTTCTTACTATCACTTCGTCAAAAAGAGTTCGGTATGTATATGATGTTAGGAGCAAAAAAACACAAGATTACATTACTTATGTTTATGGAAACAATCATTATTGGCGTAGCATCTCTTGTTATTGGGATTGCAATTGGTGTAGGGTTCGCACGAGGGATTGTCCAGTTATTAATGAAACAACTTGAGTTTACTGGAGATGGCTATCAAGCATTTTATACTCCATCAATGACTGTTACATGTATTTTTTTCTTTGGACTATTTGTGTTATCAGCAATTATGAATAGTATTAAGTTATTACGTATTTCAGTACTACAACTTGTACATGCAGATGCGCAAACAGAATGTGTTACGGTTAAAGGAAAATTGACGGGAGTAGTTGCATTTCTTTCAATTATTTTACTAGGTATTGGTTATACTTCCATGTTTTATATGGAAAAGTTAAAAGAAATGGGAATTATTATTGCGCTAATTACGATAACAGCAGGCACTTACATGTTATTTGGATCGGTCCTCCCACTTATTATTAAAAAGCTAAAGAGTAATAAAAAACGCAATGAAAAAGGACTTAACGCCTTTACATTTGCACAATTAAACTTCCGTATTAATAGTTTAACAAAAGTATTAGCGACAGTAGCGATGCTAGTGGCGCTTGGAGCTGGTGCAATTTCAGGCGGTATGGCCTTTAAAAATAACGTTAAGATTATTGTAGACGGGTTTAATATTTATGATGTAGCCATTCACAATCCAACAGCTGAAGAAAAGAAAATATTAGATGGTATTGCATTTAAAGGGAAACATGAATACCGCTACAAAACAGATGAAAAGTTTGTTTATTATTTAAAAGAAGATTTAGAAAATAATCTTCCATTAATACCAAATGGTGTAGGTAAAGAAAATTTTGGTAAATTTAAGGAAATTTCTGAAGAATTTCCTGTAGGTACTATTTTGAGAGATATGAAAGAAAAAGATGCGAATGGAAAAGTACTTTCAAAGAAATGGAATGATGCTTTTAAAATGATTCAACCAATATATATATATATATCCTAATAAAGCGATTAAAATTGTTGATCAAAGGATGTACGATGGTATAAAGGCTAAAGAAGGTATTGCATTCCTTGGAAAAACAGATGATTTTGTAGCGTACACAAAGGAATGGAAAAAACTTGACGAGTTGCAACTAGATAAATACAAAAATATCAACAAAGAGACACTTGAGACTAAATATGCTTCTTATGAAACGCTATATGGCTCTGCCATCGGAACTACATTCATGGGCTTCTTCCTAGGAATCGCTTTCTTAACAATGATGGCAAGTTGCTTAATGTTTAAAACCCTTTCCGGTGCATCAAAAGATATTACGCGTTATGGAATGCTTCGTAAAATCGGTGTTCGCCGCGAATTATTAGCAAAATCCATTTATAAAGAGTTATTCTTAGTATTCTTATTCCCAGCAATTGTGGGTATCGCTCACGTATTAGTTGGTATGAATATGTTCGGAGTTTTCTTGGTTGATCCATATTTCTGTATTTGGGTTCCAATTGTTATTTTCATAGTCATTTATACGATTTACTACTTTATTACAGTTCATTTGTATAAAGGAGTTGTTCTTCCGAAAGAAGAATAAGAAAAATGACACCTGTCCCTGTAATAGCGGAAAGAAATATGAATTTTGTTACATGAATGATGAAATCCAATTAGATATATAAAAAGAGATACCCCCATTTTTTCAGTTTGGGGGTATCTCTTTTTCGTTAACTAGATGGGATTCAAAAAAACAAACCAGTGTACCCCGATGAAATATCGAAACACAGCTGGTAGTGTTGATTTAAAATAAAGATTGATAATTTGTAAAAAAGTTTGATAAAAAGATCTATTTTGCAGAGTATCTCTTTCTTCAACAATCGGGTTATTTAATTGAATAAGACTACACAAAAAGTCGCTTTCCCTCACGTAAGGAAAGCGACTTTTTAGATTGATCTTTCCCTTGTTATCAAGCTTTTTACTTTAAGTGCCTTTGACTAATTTTGAAAATGTTGTTGACTATTCAGTTGAACTGTATTACGTTATTATTAAGTTTAACTATATAGTCGAACTGAATAGAGGGTGAGGATATGAAACATAAATTATTACCGTTGTCTGAAACCATGCATTATATTTTATTAGCTATGCGTGAGCCACTCCATGGCTATGCCGTAATGCAGAAGATAGAAAAGATAAGTAACGGTACTGTTATTTTAGCAGCTGGTACATTATACGGTGCGATTGAAAACTTGAATAAGCATGGTTGGATTAAACCTGTTGGAGAGTCAGGTCGGAGAAAAGTTTATATGATAACTGCAGAAGGAAGCGCCATTTTGAAAATGGAACAAAACAGGTTATTGCATATTTTATCCCTGTACGAAGGAAGTGAATCGAATGAAGAAATTTAGTAAGATGTTTTTTGATATTGAAAAAGAGGAGCAATGGCTGAACGAGCAATTACAAAAAGGCTATCGTTGTACAAATATTAGTGGATTAGGAATATACACTTTCGAAAAAACTGACAAGAGATATATTATACGACTTGATTATCAAGATTATTTACCTAAGAAAAAGTTGGTTGAATACAAAGGGATATATGAGGATTTCGGTTGGAACTATATAAAGGGGCCCTGGCTTAGTGGAATACGGTATTGGCAAAAAGAAGATGATGATCAAAATGAAATCTTCTCGGATCGCCAATCAAAGGATAATCATTATAAAAAATTAATGGATTATTCATTTTGGTTGGTTATGCTGTGTTTAGCTTATTCTTATATGTTTTACAAGGATTCGGGATTATATCATGAAGGTCTTTGGAGTATGAAAGGTTCATTATTTTGGAAGGCATTTTTATTTGAAACTCCATTTGTCCTTTTGAAGTTGTCTTCCACACTTCTGTTTGTTTTTTTTGGTATCAATTTCTATAAAACTTATCGAAAGTATTCAATGTTAAAAGAAAAATAAACGTTTTTTAAATTTTCCAGAATCGGGTGCTTTTCCGAAGTAACGATAAAAGCCCAATTTCTCAGCATTAAAACTGAGAAATTGGACTTTTTTATATTTACATGTAGGTGTACCGCCAGCATTTCGGAAAAAAACCACGCTAAGAATTTTCGATCCATTTTAACGCTGATTTAAATTGTGTTGTATTAAACAGCCTTAGCGTTCTTAAAATCACTTATTTTCATGTTGAAATCTGCTTAACGTGGTTTTTTCCGTTTTGCGGTCTGTACCCCTAATTGTCCTTATCTTATTTAAAAATCCACTACAAACAAACTCCATGAATGCCAATGGTATATATATAAACCACAACTTCAAAATAGCCTTTGTTTCCTCTTTATTATTTGACACTCTCACATGCCCCCTTGGTGATATCAAATTTCCTATTCTTTAATCTAACCCTTCACATTATCTAGGAATCTCTTTTTTTATTAATTAATATATAATATTACAAATATATTAAAACATCCATAAATTTATTCATGAGAATATATATATATATATATTAGAATGATAACTTTATACTTTGATAATTTCAACAAAAGGAGGAAATAAATTGTTTAAAAAGTTTTTTGCAGTAATATTAACTTTATTTTTAGCAATATTATCTTTTAATGCAATTACATTCGCAGATGAAACTGGTGTAAAAGAGCCTTTAGATAAATGGTTCTATGCTTACAATGAAGCTTCTTTTACGTCTAAAAAATCAAATAATGGAGATCAATTTGCTCCACAAAAATCACTTCTTGTAAAAGAAAAACGTGCAGATGGCTGGTGGAAAGTAGTTACTTATGAAGGTGATAAGTGGATTAACTTTACTGGAGAAAATAAAAACATAGATAAGCCATATATTACTTTTAGTGAGCCTAAAGTTTCTTCTCAAAAAGGAAACAATGGTGAACCCATTTCTCCACAAACTGTCACTGTAATAGACGGACAAGAAGATGGATGGTTAAAAATTAAAACAAATGAAGGTGACAAATGGATTTATCCAAATACAGAAGCAATTAAAGTAGATACAAGTTTCTATGCTTACAATGAAGCTTCTTTTACGTCTAAAAAATCAAATAATGGAGATCAATTTGCTCCACAAAAATCACTTCTTGTAAGAGAAAAACGTGCAAATGGTTGGTGGAAAGTAATTACTTATGAAGGTGATAAGTGGATTACGTTAGATGGAGAATCGAGGTATTTTGATAAACCGTTTCATGTATATTCTGAACCATCATTAACTTCGCAAAAAGGGAATAATGGACAGCCCTATAACCCCACAACTATTAAAGTAGTTGACGGAAATATAGATGGTTGGTTAAAGGTTCTAACAAATGAAGGTGACAAATGGATGTACCCAGGTATAATTGAGACGATTGCAATTAATAAAAATTTCTATACATACAATAAACCTTCATTTAAAGCCGATAAAGGGAATAACGGAAATCAATTCGGTCCACAAAAATCACTTCTTGTAAGAGAAAAACGTGAAGATGGTTGGTGGAAAGTAATTACATATGAAGGTCCTAAATGGGCTGCATTATGGGATCGTATGTTTACCGAAAAAAGAACCTATAAAGGTTCTTTTTTTATTAAACTTAATTAGATTTTACAATTACGGATGATACTTCATCATTCCAAGTTCTAGCTCCATCCCCCATACTAACATCCGTCAAATTAATGTACTTACCGTTATTTACAATCGCAAGTGCACGTCCTTGCGCGTTACTATGTTCATAGATTGTTGTATAGTCCCCATAAGGGTGAGTAAGTATAGAAGACACGACATCATTATTGGAACCACCAAAATTAGCCACAACAACTGGGTTTCGACTTGCGTTTACAGTGAATCTTGCACCTTTCAAATCATTATCATAATAAAATGTTGAATAGATTTGTGCTAAGGGTTGAATATTATAATTTTTAGGAACAGGATGTGTCTTTAAATAATTTTCAAAGTCAGTTTTATTATCAAATCCTATAGTTGTTTGTTGCCCATTAAGTCCCTCTGTTAGCACTTGATAAGACTTTTCCGGAGACTCCGCGTGTGCCTGAGGGCTTAATACACCAAATAACATTGTTCCTGCTAGTAAACCTGTAGAAAGTACACTTATTCTACGTTTCAAATTTCTCACTCCTTTTTAAATTTAGTTGCAAATTTATCTTACACCCAATTTGATATTTTTTGTATATTTGTAAAATTTTATCAACATATAGACTTTATTGGAATAACAAGATTCAAATCTGTTAATTTAAATTGTAGAATTAGTGGACAAAGGGTGCTCCCCCATGCCCATCACGTTAATATTTTGGAGTATCCCCAAAATGAAAATTTTATTACTTCATAATAGTCTATGTATATCCTATTCCGTTTTTTTTCATTTTAGGACCATTCCAAAAAACAGATAGAATTCAAAGAACATATTGAATTCTATCTGTTTTTTATTTTTTTACATAAGAAACATTGAGGTCACTTATACTCTTTCCAGTCGGAGGGTTTACTTAAAACATCATCATAACAGAAATAAAACTTTTTATTTTAGTCAATATACAAGTAATTTTGATGAGCTTTCCTCTAACAAACTAGAATTATAATTAGGTGCTAGTACAATGTTTGTACATGTTCCTGTACCTGAGAGGTATTTGTACCTATGTTTTAACCCTGATGGAATAAATACAGATGCGGGGCTCTCAATTATTTGCGATTCTCCTTCAATTTCAACTTCACATATGAGACCAGTGCCATCTATTCTATTCCCCCAGAAAATAAAAGTACTATCACAATGATGAGCGTGAGTATCTACATGTCCTTCTAAAGTCTCATCCATATGTGTGTCGTAAAATACACGTTGTATTACATAAAATGAAGCACGTTCATCAGTTCTATAGTCGGGGTTTGTGTAGTAATGGAACAGAAACGGCAATAACACTTCAAACCCCTTATATATTTTATTTTTCTTCTTCTATTTTTATCAATGGACGTAAAGCTCCGTTTTCAACTTCTTCTGGTAAATGAAATGAATACCTTCCCACAATATTTATATGTTCATGTCCTACCGGCGAGAGCCTTTGTATGTCTTCTTTATCAATTTCTATATTATTTTCTTGTATGGCATCAAGAGCGGCTGCCATATATGGAGTATTCCATACGACAATTGCATTGACAACGAGACCTAATGCTCCCAACTGATCTTCTTGCCCTTCACGATAACTTTGATATAAAGTTCCCTTCTTTCCATACATCAATGCTCTTGGCAAACTATGACGAGATTCCCCCCGGTTTAATTGTGTTAAGATTTTTCGTCGATATGTTGGATCTGTAATAAAAAGAAGATTATGTTGAGTTTTAAAGATTCTACCGAATTCACCAATTGCTCTACCTAACGTCGTCGGTTTTCCACCGCGTTGTAAAGCTTGAATCAACTGTGTTGGATTCACTGTTCCAAGTTGAAGAGAACCCGCAATCCTCATAAAATCATCCCAATAACGAACAATTAAATCTGTACGAATTTTATGTCTTGAAATAGCGTTTAAATCGCCGTAGTCAGCAGTGCCATCTATTCTCCAAAACCCTGATGAACCGATATCTGCTATCCTTGGACTAAACTGATACCCTAAAAGAGCGAATAGACCAAATATAATGTCACTATATCCAGCGGTATCTGTCATAATTTCCTTTGGTTGCACTTCAGTAGATTGTTCTAAAACAAGCTCTAATAGTCGTAATGAATCTCTGATTGTACCAGGAATAACAATACCATGTAAGCCAGTAAATTGATCACTTGTATAATTATAATAGGTTACGCCACGTCCCACTCCAAAATACTTTGGATTTGATCCTGAATGTGCCGCTTTGTCATGCGTAACAAACCGAAGACGGGGTACAGCCGAGATACGTGTAAAAATAGGTCATATACTCACTTTTATTTCCAATCATTCTTCATGCTTGTCTCTCCTCTGTATAAAATAGCTACCTACACTTTTAGTTTAGGGAAAAACAAACAATAAAAAAAACAGGATTGGCTGCAATTTTATATATACGAATAGCTACTTTGCGGTCTACAGCAAGAACCCTGTGATTAAGCGAATAAAAAAGAATTCAAATTAACTCCAAACAACACCTCGCCTCTCGTATTCCATTCTATATTCAACGGCAGCTGCAATTTTGGGGCTTGCGAACCTTTCCGTGATCCAAAGTCCCAAATCAAGTCCTGAAGTGACTCCTCTTGCAGTGATAATATTCCCTTGATCAACAATTCTGTAACGAAGAAGCTCTGCCCCGTATCCAATAATTTCATTCTGCGCCAAATAGTGCATTGTCGCCTTTCGGCCATTCAATATACCGGAGGCAGCTAATAGCATACCTCCTGTACAAACTCCAGCAACGATCGTTCCTTCGTTGTGCATCTCTCTAATCATTTCGGTCAGGGTTCCAAGTTCTGCTTGCTTTCGTGCCCCATGTTCAGCTTTATGATTCCAGCCACCACCAGGTACAATTAACAGATCTGGACGATTATCCATTCGTAAAAAATCATTTAGTTTAACCGTAACTCCAAACGAAGTAGTAATTTCTTGTTTTGGTTCACTTGATATTAGTTCAACCGTAAATGGAGCCCCTTCTTCTATCGCTCTTTTGAGTACCTCAAAAGGTGCGAAAGAGACAAGCTCTCCGAAGCCGTCAAACAATACAATTTGTATTTTCATTTTTATTACACCTCATTTGCTTTCTTTTGTGAATCGTAGACATATAAAACGATTCGGCGATTATGTAATTGATTTACAAAAAACCCCTCATCCAATAGAAGAAGCAATACCTCTATAGGTATAATATGTAATAGGTGGAAATAAAAGTAATCCTATGACCTATTTTTACACGTATCTCGGCTGTACCCCTTTTTGATATGGTGAGGCCATTTAGAAAACTTTGCAACAGAACCAAGTTATTGCTAAAGACGGTTTGAATTGGAATTTTACTACATTTTTTCTTTTTAGTCTTGTATAATAAAAATAACGATATTCATATATTTTTATATTAAACAATCGAGTAGGGGGAATAAATGATATGTTAGATAAATTAAAAAATCATTTTAAAGATGTAAATTTAGTATGTTCACAATGTGGTAAAACAATTGAACATGGTGAACGATTTGCAGCTTCTTTAATATTACCCGAAGACAAAAAAATGCCTGTTGGACAACTAGATAAAGTATTAGCTAAGATAGCAAACGAAATTTTATGTAGTAAATGTAGATAATATTGAAACGGAAGCGAATCTTCACTATTCCCTTGCCAAAATTATCAAATTTAATGGGTTTACAAAATGGTTATTCTTCGGAGGAGATGGAATTATTGCAGAAAATCATCGGGAAAGACAACGGAAAATTATAAAATACAATCATCTAATTGCAAATTGTGTCATTTTTTATAACGTTTTTCAACTTACTTCGTATCCTGCATGAATACATCCAAGAAGGAAATGAATTAGACGAAGAAGTACTATCTGATTTAAGCCCATACCTTACCTTTCATATAAATCGATTCGGGAAATATAGATTGGAAGATAATCGTCAACCACCTGATATCCAATTTGATATGGACATTTCACCTAATGAATTAAAAGCTGCAAATTAAACAAAAATAGCCACAGTCTATTTATAAATAGATTGTGGCTATTTTAAGTGGCCCCAAAAAGAAGGAATCGTTGCCGTGCCCCAAATAAGAGCATTATTTAGTACAATAGTGACTGGAGAATAAATTTAAAATTACAAGAATCCCTGCAGAATAGGGGAGCAGGGATTCAGAGGTAAGGAAGGCTATTTTGTATGTGTCGAAACGTGTCGTTTTCAACAAGTTAATAATACCACCAATTTTCAAAAGCTCATCATGTTAAATGTGTCTGAATTGTATATAAACTATGTATAAATTTAAACAAAAGTGTTATTTGAGAAGAAAATAATAGCAGAAATGCTAAGTATCTAACATTTCTGCTGGTAGTTTATCCATTTTTATTACGGGAGTTTTTCGACTGGCTACTAGAAGAAATAACTCCTCCAAATAAAGCTAAGCAAATTGCAGCCCAGGTTCCCATTGACATAAAAAAAACCTCCTATTTGAACAAAACCCTTATTTGAGAGAGAGGGAGAATGAGAGATGGAAAATACAAATGAAATACAAAAACTAGAAACGAAGCGCTTTTTACTAAAAAAACTAGATTTATATGATTTAGATAGTTTATTTAAAATCTATTCAGATCCTCAAACAACTACATATGTACCCAGAGAAGTCCACAAAACTAAAGATGAAACTCGTGTTTTATTAGAAAATATGATCGAAACAAATAAAGAGGATAAATCTTTCATATGGTCTATCCTTTCTAAGGAACATCAGAAAGTGATTGGCACTTGTGGTATTTGGAAACTACTACATAATAGTGCTTCTTTAGGGGCTGTTATTGGTTCGATGTACTGGGGGAAGGGAGTTATTGTTGAAGCTTTAGAAGAATTAATAAAATTTGGCTTTCAAGAATTAGATTTAAATCGTATTGAAGGAAGATGTGATGTAAGGAATACAGCTTCTGAACGAGTTATGCAAAAGTTAAAAATGACATACGAAGGGACCTTAAGACAAAGCATAATAATTGATGGTATGTATTGCAATTCAAAAGTATATTCTCTTTTAAAGCATGAATACGATAAGGTCTGATTTCTTTAGATAAAATAATTTAACAAAAACGTTATTTTGTACGGTTTTAAATCTATGAGAAAAGGACCAGCTACGAATAGCAGGTCCTCTCCAAGATGGCAAAGAGTAATTCTTACGGTACTCTTTGTTCATATAATACACGAATATTAATAATAATTCTAGGTTTTGTATATTGAGAAATAAAGTTTTAGTGATTCTAAGCAAAAGGAGGCTGAAAAATGGGTGTTTTAACAAACTTAAAAGAATATGCAGTCTACAAAGGTGAACCGCTAGTATGTATCGGGACCATACAGGAATGCGCTCAACATATGGGAGTACTTCCTGAAACTGTTCGTTATTACACAACGCCAGCTTATCAAAGGAAGTTAGCGAAGCGAAAGAGAGCAAGAAATTACTTAACTGTTACGAAACTTGAAGAAGATTAATATAAAAATTTCATTTTAAACAAAAGAGCAGCTAGCAAAAGCTAACTGCTCATTCCAAGGTATCTCCAAAAGGGGGACGGAGAAAGAAATTTAAATGAGTTTCGGCTAATAGCCTATCTACAGTATTGACGGAATATTCATTAAATAATCATAGTGGTAATTTATTATTTGTTTTAACTTAAGGCTGGTTCCAAAAAAGTGACATACCAACAAAATATAAAATTATTAAAAGGAAAATTGCTATGAAAATAACTAAAAAAATCTTTTTCATCAGTAGACCTCCTTTATGAAGAATATTAACATTTATCCAGAATTTGAACAAAATAATCCTTTGATAGAGAAATGATAAAGATACACAACGGTTAGTAGAAAAAAGTTATAAAGTATAATTAACAAAATTGAATCTTACAGAAAAGGGGAATAAAAAATGTTGAAGTTACAAGGTAAATACAACGAAGCAAAAGTGTTTACTAATAATGTTGAAGAAACTGCTGCAGGTCAAATCATTGATCTTTGCAACCAAGAATTTGTGAAAGATAGCAAGATTCGAATCATGCCAGATACACATGCAGGAGCAGGGTGCACCATCGGAACAACAATGACAATTCAAGATAAAATTGTACCTAATCTTGTAGGAGTAGATATCGGATGTGGTATGGAAGTTGTAGTGATTGATAAGAAAAAAAAAGAAATCAACTTCGATCAATTAGATGAAACGATTCGTAAATATGTTCCAAGTGGGTTCAGTATTCGTGACAAAGAACATAAATTTTCAAAAATGATTGATTTCGATGGTGTGAGAGCGCCATTTACATTGCAACGTGCTCAAAAAAGCATTGGGACCCTTGGTGGCGGAAACCATTTTATTGAGCTTAATGAGGATGATAAAGGTAATGTATATATTGTCATTCATAGCGGTTCCCGTAACTTAGGTAAACAAGTAGCAGAATATTATCAGAACTTCGCATACGAGCAACTTATAAACGTTAAATCCATCAAAGATGAAATTATTGAACACTTAACAAAAGAAGGTAGACAAAAGGAAATACACGAAGCCTTACGTGGAATTAAGAAGCCTAAAATCCGTAAAGAATTAGCTTATTTAGAAGGTCAAGAATTTAAAGATTACATGAATGATATGAATATTGCTCAAAAATATGCTGAATTAAATCGTAAAGCGATGATTGATGAAATTGTTATTAGAATGGATTGGGAAGTAACAGATCAGTTCACCACAATCCATAACTATATAGACATGGAAAATATGATTCTACGAAAAGGAGCTATTTCTGCTCAGAAAGATGAACGAGTTGTTATTCCAATCAATATGAGAGATGGTTCAATTATCGCGTTCGGTAAGGGTAATCCAGATTGGAACTTTTCCGGTCCGCATGGAGCAGGTCGCATTATGAGCCGTAAGAAAGCTAAAGAGACACTTAACATAGAAGACTTCAAAAATACAATGACTGATGTTTGGACTACATCTGTTGCAGAAAGTACTTTGGATGAAGCTCCGATGGTATATAAATCAATGGATGAGATTGTTGAGAATACAAAGGAAACGATTGATATTAAACACATTATCAAGCCAATTTACAACTTTAAAGCTAATTAAAAGGAGGAATAACAATGGGCTTAGGAAACGATTTTGGTGCAAAAAATTCAAAATATCTGGAAGTAATCTCCCAAACTTGGACATGCTGATACTAGTACTCTAAAAGAGGACGTGATCAGTATGAAAAAGAAAAATCTATTCAAGTGGAAACATTATTAACTTGATATTATTTTATTAACCGTAAGATTGTACCTGCGGTACAATCTCAGTTTTCGTGATTTAGTCGAAATGATGGAAGAACGCGGGCTATTTATTACTCATACAACCATCATGCGCTGGGTTCATCAATATGGTCCTAAATTAGATGAGCAATTAAGGTGTGTCATCTTAAGTCAACCAATGATTCTTGGCGAATCGATGAGACGTATGTGAAAGTCAAAGGTCAATGGATGTATCTATATCGTTCCGTTGATTCAAAAGGAAATACGATTGATTTTTATTTAAGTAAAACAAGAGATCAAAAGGCTGCAAAGCGTTTTTTCAAGAAAGCTTTGCGGTCTTTTCATATTTCAAAGCCCCGTGTTATCACAGTAGACAAGAACCCAGCCTATCCTATGGCAATTGAAGAGTTGAAGAAAGAGAAAAAGATGCCCGTAGGCATCCAAATAAGGCAGGTGAAATATCTTAATAACATTGTGGAACAAGACCACCGGTTTATTAAAAGACGAGTTCGTTCTATGCTAGGATTAAAGTCATTTAAAACAGCAATCTCTATATTGAGTGGTGTTGAAGCCATGCATATGATGAAAAAAGGGCAACTTCACCGACAGGTGAAGTCTATCCAAAATGAAGTTGAATTTGTACATAACTTGTTTGGAATTACATCATAATCTGGAATTGAACAGACTATGTAAGTTTTATGTCTCTATTAAATGATTTTTGCACCAGAACCTTTAATAGACCTTATTTGAAACTTTTATTGCTACAACGAACAAAACTTTCTCAATATTATTTTGCTTAATAACTATATTCATCTGCTTTCCAATCCATTACAATAATTTCACGTCGAAAATATGTGAATATTCTCAACGTTTAAATCATGTATATATTATGGGGTTACCATGGAAAAGGATGTGAAATGTCTAATAAAAAATAGTATTTTAGGATGAAATCAAAGATTTTAAAGAAGAAAAAGTAGTTTTATTATCCTCAGGTGGCCTTGATAGTATCTTACACTTAAAAAACTAGATCTTGAAGTACATGCATTCATAGCTGCTATGGGGCAAGGAAATGTATTTTTTAAATAAGTTAACCATTTATGGAGGGGAATATGAGCGAGCAAATTTATTACTGGTCTCCTATTAAGCATTGGGAGAAGTTGCATAATGAAATTTTGATAGGAGAAACGAGATTTACAGGCGTTCTATATGATTGGTTTCCTGAGTTTTACTTTTTAACTCAAAAAGGTGTGACGATTAGTGAGCTAGTAGAGCGCTTTTCGTTAGGAAATGAAGAAGAAACACAAAAAATAGTTGAACTTATGATAAAGAATCGGGTGTTAGTAAGTAACATATTAAATCCGAGAGAAGTATTTTCCACACAAGAAAAAATTTTTCCGAATCCATATAACGAGCAAATTCGCTTCTCTAAGGAGGATCTAGATAAGTATATCACTGAACAATTAAATCGAACCCACCCTGCTGTACGGTCAACCGGAATTAAACTTGAAACAAAAAATGGGCTTCCTACTATGATAAGGGAACGTAGATCTTGTCGCAAATTTGATATGGAAAAGTCTGTTTATTTTTCGAAATTTTCGGATTTATTATCCGCTCTAAAACAAATTAAAGAAGACAAAATATACTATCATTACGCAAGTGCGGGTGGGCTCTACCCAATTGACATCTTTGTCTATGTAAAACCAAAACGTGTAGAAGGTATGAAGGCCGGCTTTTATTATTATAGTCCATCAGAGAATAGTCTTTTGGTTGTAAATAACATTGACCAGGTAATCAAAAGTGATCATGAGATAATTAATCAGGAGTTATATAACCAGTCTGCCTTCTCGATTTATCTAGTCTATAATGCGAACGCTTCCATTCCGAAATACGGTTCAGATGGATATTTATTTGCTTGTATTGAGTCAGGCATCATCACCGCTACCTTAAATATGGTGGCTGAAACATTAAATTTAGGAGTTTGTTCCGTTGGTCATATGAAATTTGATGATATTCATCGCTTTTTAAGTTTGGATAACCATCAAGTATTTCTCCATGGGCTTGAAGTTGGCTTGAAAATTAGCGAATAGATGAAATTAATATTAGGGGGCTAAAGATGAAAATGCACATTAAAGATCGAAGTTTGATTCATAAAAATAAAGGGGTAGAAGCTTTTTGGAAGGAGCAATTACCTTCCGATGCACTCGATTTTTCTTTATTTAATAGCGGTTATCAATTGAATAAAGATAACCCATGCGAGCATATTCAAGTCATAATGGATGCAAAACTTAGTCAAAGTATACAAAAAGTAAGTAAGTCTCAGGATTTACTTTTATTTAGCTGGTTACAGGCAGCTTTAAGGGTTTGCTTGGCACATTATACAGATCAAGAAAGGATTACAATTGGGATTCCTATAATCGAAAAAAATCACGAACAGAGCGAGAATCTTAATAATTTGCTTCCTATAGGAAGTGAAATCCATCCGCATCACACCTTTAAGAAAGTAGTAAATCAGGTTGAACAAACGACTTTATTCGGGTATGACAATCAGAGCTATCCACTCTCTGAGTTATTTGCGAAACACCATTCAACTCCTTTTCAAATCGTTTTTGGGATGGAAGGATTACATAATAAAAGTTTGATAGAAGAATGCTCAGAGAATAATTTAGCCATCTGGATACAAAGAAAATGGAATGAAATACATAATGAATTTGAGTTTCAAATTTCTTGCAAGTCTCATTCGTTCTTTTCTTTGCAACAGTTTGCAAATTCTTATCTTTATGTTTTAAAGCAAGTGTTGAGAAATCCTAATTTACCTGTAAAAGAAATTTGTATCGTTTCAGAAGAAGAAAAAGAATTGCTAGAAGGATTTACTCCAGTTCAGATGGGCGTGGATTTGTCTCAAACATTTCAGGATTTGTTTGAGGAGCAAGTGTTGAAAACCCCGGATCAAATCGCTGTAATTTGTAATAATCAATCTTTGACATATAGAGAGTTGAATAAGAAAGCAAACCAATTGGCTTCTATTCTTCAAAGTAAGGGTGTATCCAAAGAAAGTGTTATTGGACTTATGGTTGATCGATCTTTGGAAATGATCATTGGTATGATGGGGATTTTAAAAGCAGGAGGAGCGTATCTACCAATCGATCCTCACTATCCAAGTGAACGAATCGAATATATGTTACAAGATAGTCAAGCAAAATGTTTATTGAGCAAGCGAACAGAGTTAGAATTATTACAATTCGCTGGTGAGGTGCTATATCTTGATGATGAACATCTCTTTCGAGGTGAAGGAAGCAGTTTAGTTCGCGAAAGTGGACCGCACGATTTGGCTTATGTTATTTACACATCAGGATCAACAGGAAATCCAAAAGGCGTAATGGTGGAACAGAGATCTCTTGTCCATTTTTTAAGCGTTATGAGAGACAAAGTAAAAGATAATCAAGTATTCTTATTTCTTGCTAGTGTTTCTTTTGATATTTCTTTGTTAGAAATATGCATCCCTTTAACTCAAGGTTCGAAAGTAGTCATCGCTACAGAGGAACAGTTTGCAACAAAAGAATTGGCTCATTTAGTCAAAAAACATAAGGTGGATTTATGGGAGTCAACCCCATCACGAATGGAAGTAATTTTGAGTGACTCAGAAGGAGCGAATTTTTTAGAAGATTTAAAGACCATTTTGTTAGCAGGGGAAGCATTTTCAATTGATTTGGTTGAAAAAATTCGAAGCATAAGTGACGCGAGAATTTTAAATATCTATGGTCCCACAGAAACAACCATTTGTGCAGCAGTAAAAGATTTAAGCACTGCCAAAGAAGTGACGATTGGACATCCTAATCCCAATTATCGCTCTTACATATTGAATAAGTATGGTCAATTGAAACCTTTTGGAATGCCGGGCGAACTCTGTATTGCTGGCGCGGCGGTGGCCCGGGGGTATCTTGGTAAATCTAAACTGACAGATGAAAAATTTGTCCCGAATCCTTTTGTGGCAGGGGAAATGATGTATCATACGGGTGATTTTGTTCGATGGTTGCCTAATGGAGAACTTGAATATCTCGGTCGAATGGATCATCAAGTGAAAATTCGGGGGTATCGGATTGAATTAAGGGAAATCGAAGCTCAGTTAAGGAAATATCCAGAGATAAGCCGAGCTATTGTTGTTGATCAGGTTTATGGAAACAGGACCTTATTAGCCGCTTACTATGTATCGGATAATAAGGTCCCTTTTGGAGAGCTCAGAAAATATCTAAGCAATAAATTACCTGAGTTTATGATTCCTGAAAAAATGATTCAGGTAGAAGAGATTCCATTAAATCCAAACGGAAAAGTAGATCGGAAAAGGTTATTAGATTTAACTCAAACAGATTACGTGTCTATTCCATACGTCGCTCCACGAAATGAAATTGAACAGAAATTGGTACAAGCATGGGAAAAAGTTATAGAAATTGAGGGAATCGGTATTCATGATAATTTTTTTGCTTTAAATGGAGAGTCAATTAAAGCACTACAGATTATTAACTTATTAAGAAAAGACCATTTGAAAATAAGTACAACGGATTTTTTCAAACATCCCACGATTGCTCAACTTAGTTCTTGTGTAGAGGTAGAGCATAAAGAAGAAATCTTAGATAATATACCAAATCGTGTTAAAGATTTGTCCAAACCATTTCCCTTAACAGAAGTTCAGACAGCTTACATGTTAGGACGGAATTCACAGTTTGAATTAAGTGGTATTTCACCTCAAACGTATTTTGAATATGAAACAAAATTGGATATAAATCGTCTTTCGCAAAGTTTTCAAAAGGTAATTCATCGCCATCCAATGTTACGAGCTGTAATTTTGCCAGAGGGAAAACAGCAAATCTTACAAAATGTTCCTGATTACCAGATTGAAATAGAAAGTCTCGTTGGTTTAGATAATAGGAAACAAAATGTTCGCTTGCAAGAAGAACGTTCACGAATGACTAATCATGTATTTTCTTTGGGGCAATGGCCTTTGTTTGAATTAAAAGCCTTTCTTTTAAAAGAAGACACTTATTTATTATGTTTTCGGTATGATGCTCTATTGATGGACGGAGCAAGCATGAACATCGTTGGACATGATTTGTTACATTATTATCACAAACCAGATCAAAGGTTGGAATCTCTTTCATTTGATTTTCAAGACTACATGTTTATTTATGACGAAATGGAACAAAGCAAAGAGTATAAAATAGCAAAAGATTATTGGACAAGTAAGCTCTCAGAATTTCCGTTCGCTCCTTCTTTGTTATTAAAAAAAGAGTCGAATGAGGTTGCTACCCCTAAGTTTCAATCACTTACTAAGGTTTTGAACAAAGAAAAATGGACGAAGTTAAGGAAACTAGCACAAGAGAAAGGAGTAACTCCTTCGGCCCTTCTTTGTACAATATATGGAGAAGTGTTGGCATATTGGAGTAATCAACGTCGATTGGCAATAAATCTGACTGTATTTAACCGTTATCCAGTTCATGAAGAAGTAGAGCAAATTGTGGGAGATTTCACGTCACTCATCTTGTTGGATATGGATGTGAATCCAGAGCAATCTTTCTTTACTAGAGTGAAACAAACTCAATCAACTTTATTAGATGGACTTGAACATCGGCATTACGATGGAGTTAACTTTATTCGAGATTTTACACGATATCACCAAATGACGCCCAAAGCGGTCATGCCAATTGTTTTCACCTCGATGTTAGCAGGGACGGGTGCTTTTGCTTGGGAACAGCTTGGTTCTCTCCGCTATATTCACGCTCGGACTCCGCAAGTGTATTTGGATAATGTGGTAATTGAAAAAAATGGAGAGCTATTAATTAGCTGGAACTATGTAGAAGAATTGTTTGATGTTGATGTGATGGAAGCGATGTTTTCTCAATTTGTTAGTTTGTTGGAACAATTGGTGAAACAAAGTAACGTAACCTCTTTGCAAATGAAAGAATCGGATCAAATTTTAATTGAGCAATACAATCAGACAGTAGAAAAAATACCTTCGACTACTCTGTATCAATTATTTACAGACCAAGTAAAACGTACGCCGGATCAAGTAGCAGTGGTCTTTGAACAAGAATGGTTAACTTACTCAGAGCTTCATAAGCGCTCAAATCAAGTTGCGCACTTCTTGCAAGAACAAGGGATTGGTTTAGGTGACAAAGTTGGTCTTTTGGCACAAAGGCGAGTTGATACGATTACTAATATGATGGGGATTTTAAAAGCAGGAGCTGCTTATGTACCAATCGATCCCGATCATCCACTAGATCGACAAACATATATCTTAGAAAATAGCTCATGCAAACTTTTATTAGAACCTAGTCTTTATGAAGAGAAACATTTAGCATTATATACAACAGAAGATCTGCCTTCCATTGCTAGTCCGGAAGATCTTGCCTATATTATCTACACTTCAGGAAGTACTGGAAAGCCAAAAGGAGTAATCATTTCTCACAAAGCGGTTGCAAATACTATTCAAGATATCAATCAAAAATATCAGGTAAATGAAGACGATCGCATTATCGGTATCTCTTCCATGTGTTTTGACCTGTCTGTATACGATATTTTTGGAACGTTAAGCACAGGTGCAATGTTAGTAATGATTCGTGATCCGAGAGACATGCAAGAACTAATCCGTACGGTCGAACGCAGAGGAATTACAATTTGGAATACAGTACCTGCAATCATGGATTTGGCATTGGATCAAGTAGGTTCTCATTTTGAAAATTCTTCCTTGCGTTTGGTTTTACATAGTGGGGATTGGATTCCACTCTCTTTACCAGAAAAAATAAACCGACATTTCCCGACTGCGGAAGTAGTCTCACTGGGGGGAGCAACAGAAGCATCAATTTGGTCAATTTATTATCCAGTCGAACAGGTGGAAGCACATTGGAACAGTATTCCATATGGGATGCCTTTGGCAAACCAAACGTATTATGTGTTGAACTATGAAAAGAAAATGTGTCCTGTTGGTGTGATTGGTGATTTATATATTGGGGGAATGGGCCTTGCCAAAGGATATTTGAATGATGAACAGAAAACAAACGAGGTATTTGTGTCACATCCGGACCTTGGTCTTATTTACAAGACAGGAGACTGTGGCAGGATGCATCCTGAGGGGTATATTGAATTTTTAGGACGTCAAGATTATCAAGTGAAAATTCAAGGATATCGAGTAGAGTTAGAAGAAATCGCCCATTGTCTTCTCACTTACAAACAAGTCGAACAAGCTGTAGTGATTGATCAGGCAGATGAGAATGGGATAAAATTTTTGGTCGCATATGTGGTAACTGAGCAAAATATCAGTACAACAGAACTACGAAAATATTTGCGAGGTCACTTGCCTGAGTACATGATTCCTTCTTATTTTGTTTATTTGGAAAGATTGCCCTTGACTCCAAATGGGAAAATAGATAGAAAAGCGCTCCCTGCTCCGGAAAAAGAAAAAAATGAAGTATTTATTGCTCCAAAAACTGATATGGAAAAATTATTGACCAGCGCATGGCAAGAAGTACTCAAAGTAGACCAAATCGGTGTTAATGATCATTTCTTTGCCTTAGGTGGAGATTCGATAAAAGCTATTCAAGTTTCTGTTAGACTTTATAGGCAAGGATTTGAGTTAGAACCAAAAAATCTATTTTCGTTTCCTATATTAGGAGATATGGTTCATTTTGTTAAAAAGCTAGACCATCTTTCAAGTTCACAAACAGATGATGTAAACCAAAAGAAAGAAAATAAAGTTACATCACGAACTGTTAGAGATAAACAATTTAATCAACATACACTTAACAAAATACGAGAAAAAATGCCGGATATGAAAATAGAACGAATTTACCCATTGGCACCGTTCCAACAAGTTATTTATGAACATGCTGTAACTGAACCTGATACTAATGCATATTTTGAACAAACAATTTGGACACTTGAGGGGAAACTGGATATTGATCTCTTTATTCAGTGTTTTCAACAATTAGTTGATCGTCATGATTCTTTACGAACGATAATTGTGCAAGATGAGCAAGAACAACCTTGGCAAGCTGTACTACATGATGTTCAAATGATTTCAGAGGTAAAAAGCTTGATTGAGCTGAAGAAACAAGAGCAGCAAGAATTTTTAGACCAGTGGATGAATGAAAATTTAAGTCGAGGATTCAAAAATGATGAACTCATGATCCGTCTCTGTATATTTCAACTAGGGAATGATGAGTATAAGGTAGTTTGGAGTTCTCATCATTTATTGTGTGATGGTTGGAGCGTCAGTATTTTGTTAGACGAATTATTCCAACTCTATGAAACAATAAATGCGAGAACTACAGTGGAGTTACCTACAGTAAAACCTTTTCAAACATTCATAGACTGGACTTTAGCGCAAGATCATGAGAAAGCAAGTCATTTTTGGCGGGATTATTTATCAGGATACAATCGAAAAATCAGTATTCCTAAGAAGAAAGTACCAACTCTAAGTGAAGGGTTAAGTTTCACATTTATGGATTTAACGTTAGATAAGGATTTGACCAATCAGTTACAGACATTTGTAACCAAACACAATATAACTATGAATTCGGCTTTACTAGCTGTATGGGGAATATTGCTTGGTAAATACAACGGAATGAAAGAAGTAGTATTACCTAATCTAGTATCAGTCAGACCTCCCGAACTGGAAGGGATTGAAAATATGTTTGGTCTGTTCACAAATGTTTTACCTATCCGACTAATATGGACAGAAACACAATCTTTTGTGGACTTCTTGCAAAAAGTACAACTAGAGACATTGAAATGTAATGAGTATGCATACTATTCATTTGTTGAGATACAAAAACAAAGTGAGTTGATTAATCAGTTAACCGACCATCTTTGGGTTTTTGAAAACTATCCAACCAACCCAGCTATCTTTTCTTCAAATGAGAATAGAAATTTTGCCATCACAGATTACCAAGTCGTTGATGAACCGCATGTAAAGTATGGAATTATGTGTTTTCCTGAAGAGAAACTTACAATAAAGTTTGGATATGATCAAAATGTATATGAAGCGGAGCAAGTACAGGAAATATTAAGTCACATTCATAAGTTAATCAAAATGATCATTCATAATCCAACACAGACAATCGGTGCTTACAAATTATAAAAAATGAAAAGGCGAGCAAGAACTCGCCTTTTTAAATGGAATAGGAGTGAACCAAATGACGGAAAACCTGCAGTTATCAACCGAAGAGATGCGTCAGTTAGGATATCAAGCGGTTGATTTAATTGTTGATCATATGAATCATTTAAAAAGTAAACCAGTATCCGAAACGATTAATAGTGATATTTTTAGAGATAAGCTAATTGAATCGATTCCAGAAAACGGATCCAATCCGAAAGAGCTTCTTCATTTTCTTAATAGCAATGTGTTTAGTCAGATTACTCATGTGGATCATCCTCATTTTATGGCTTTTGTGCCAGGTCCTAATAATTATGTTGGAGTAGTAGCAGATTTTTTAGCAAGTGGGTTTAATGTATTTCCCACAGCTTGGATAGTAGGTGCAGGTGCTGAACAAATCGAATTAACGACAATTAACTGGTTAAAATCAATGTTAGGATTCCCTGATTCGGCTGAAGGGCTATTTGTAAGTGGAGGTTCCATGGCTAATTTGACTGCACTTACTGTAGCGAGACAGGTCAAGCTTAATAATGATATCGAAAATGCGGTTGTGTATTTTTCCAACCAAACTCATTTTTCTGTAGATCGGGCACTTAAAGTATTAGGGTTCAAACATTATCAAATTTGCCGAATTGAAACAGATGAATATTTACGAATTTCAGTTAGTACTTTAAAAAAGCAAATAAAAGAAGATCGACTAAAAGGGAAAAAACCATTCTGTGTTATTGCTAATGCCGGAACAACTAATTGCGGAGCGGTTGATTCCCTCAATGAATTGGCTGATCTTTGTAATGACGAAGATGTATGGCTACACGCAGATGGGGCCTATGGTGCTCCAGCAATTCTTAGTGAAAAAGGAAGTGCCTTGCTTCAAGGAATTCATCGTGTCGATTCCTTGACGTTAGACCCGCACAAATGGCTTTTTCAACCTTATGATGTAGGGTGTGTACTCATTCGAAATAGCCAATACTTAAGTGAAACGTTCCGTATGATCCCAGAGTATATCAAGGATACGGAAACTAATATAGAAGAAAAAGTGAATTTTGGAGAACGTGGAATTGAACTTTCTCGCAGATTTAGGGCATTAAAGGTATGGCTTTCTTTTAAAGTGTTCGGCATCACAGCTTTTCGCAATGCCATTGATCATGGCATTTTGTTGGCTGAACAAGCCGAAGAGTTTTTAGAGAAAGAAAAAGATTGGGAAGTAGTAACACCTGCCCAGTTAGGAATTGTTACCTTTCGTTATGCCCCTTGTTATTTAGCATCTACAGATACAATCAATGAAATTAACAAAAAGCTAGTGGAAGACATTAATCAAAGAGGATTTGCTATGCTAAGTACGACTAAATTGAAAGAAAAATTGGTAATTCGACTTTGTTCCATCAACCCAAGGACGACAACAGAAGAAATGCTTCAAATCATGATGAAAATCAAAGCACTTGCAGAGGAGGTAAACACATCGTATAAACATCTTATATCTGTTTCTCACCCTTAATATACCGGGTTTGACCAATTTAAAATCATTTTTTAGGTAAGTTTTACATAAGACTGAATACAAGTTATATTGGCACCTACTGTAATAAATACACTCCCTTATTAATATGAGAGTGTATTTATTGTTAAGATAATAGAATGCAACCAAGAAATTGATTAGGCTGTTCTATATTATATGTTGTACTTCTAACGCATTAAGAACTTAATTAATGATATACGGTTCTAATACACTTCTTTTGTACCGGTACAGTTACTGTAAATGTAAATTTTTAGCATGCCCCATAAATTTTACAATTAACATATACTACTTTAGCTTTTCATTTTAACGAATTATCCGAAAGAATTCTCCTTCCTCAAGCGTGTGCAGGGCGATAGCCCAACGATAGGTGGGAGATAAATTTCGGTTTGGCGTAGCTAAAAAGCACTTAATTTTGCTTTTTATTTTTTTGTTCTGATATAATCAGTCTTATAAAATAGAAAGGTTGGTATAACAGTGAAATTAGATAGTAATAATCATTCAGTGTTCCTATTGTATTATCACCTTGTATTAGTCGTAAAATACAGAAGAAATGTATTTGATAATGATATGTCAGACTATGCAAAAGACATGTTTGTACGGTTATCTGGGAAGTATAATATAACATTGGTAGAATGGAATCATGATGTTGACCATGTACATATCTTATTCAAGGCACACCCGAATACAGAAATGACAAAGTTCATCAATGCATATAAGAGTGCAAGTTCTCGATTAATAAAGAGAGACTTTCCTCAAGTGAAAAAGAAGCTTTGGAAAGAAATGTTTTGGTCAAGAAGTTTTTGCTTGATTACTACAGGTGGATCACCACTAGACGTAGTAAAGAAATATATTGAAAATCAAGGCGAAAAGTGAGGTGTAGAAAATGTTGAAAGCATACAAATATCGTATCTATCCAAATAAAGAACAACGAATGTTGTTTGCAAAAACTTTCGGATGTGTTCGGTTTGTATATAACAAGATGCTTGCTGATAGAATCGAATCTTATCAAGAATCACAAGATAAACCTGATAAATCTATCAAATATCCTACTCCTGCACAGTATAAAGCTGATTTTCCGTTTCTAAAAGAAGTTGATAGCCTTGCGTTAGCGAATGCCCAACTGAATTTGAACAAAGCATATGCTAACTTTTTTCGTGATAAATCCGTTGGATTCCCTAAATTCAAAAGTAAGAAAGATAACCACCGTAGTTATACAACGAATAACCAAAAAGGAACAGTTTGCATTGAGAACGGTTATATCAAGCTGCCAAACTTAAAGACATTGGTAAAGATTAAACAACATAGACAATTCTTTGGATTCATTAATTCCGTTACAGTTTCTCAAACGCCTACTGGTAAGTACTTTGTATCGCCTTTGGTAGAAGAAAATGAAAAAACATTCCCAAAAATCGATACAAAAGTTGGTATTGACGTAGGATTGAAAGACTTCGCGATACTGTCTAATGGTATAAAATATGAAAACCCTAAATGGTTGAGAAAGCTTGAAAAAAGATTAGCCTTTCTGCAACGCTCTTTATCACGCAAAAAGGAGGGTTCAAACAATCGAAACAAAGTTAGATTACAAGTCGCAAGACTTCATGAAAAGATTGCTAATCAACGTAATGACTTTCTTCACAAGATAAGTAATGAAATCACAAACGAAAATCAAGTAATTGTGATTGAGGACTTGAAAGTGAAGAATATGAAAAGGAATCACAAGTTAGCCAAAACAATCAGCGAAGTATCTTGGTCTAAATTCAGAGAATACCTTGACTATAAAGCAATATGGAAAGGGCGTGATTTGATAATCGCACCTAAGAATTATGCAAGTAGTCAACTATGTTCTGGCTGTGGCTATAAAAACAAGGAAGTCCAGAATCTAAACCTTAGAGAATGGACTTGTCCTGAATGTAATAGTCATCATGATAGAGATGTAAACGCAAGTATCAACTTACTAAAACTAGCCATGTAATTGGTATTTTCTTTAGGGGCAGGGACTGCCCTTATAGCTTGATAAATATAGATAGCTAATAAAAGTATCTACTTCCCAAGAAGCCCCCACTTCAAACAGTCCGTAAGGACGTTAAGTGGCGGGTAGTTCACCTGAAATCATTTATGGAGAAAAAAGTAAACGAAAAATTACAATGGATGAATATAGAGAATTATTATATAATCTGTTTAACATTGAATTATAAATATATGAAATGCCGATTCTTATTTAGAATCGGCTATTATGTTTGAAATGTAAAAACACTCACAAATGTGTACTATTTGTGAGTGTTTCTTTTGTAAAGAGATTAAGCCTTTACCTTAGCTACTTTTTTGAAACCAGTCTTTACTGCTTGTATCATTTCATTCACAGCGTAAATAGATACGTCGGCATTTGGATTTAATCCCTCGAACCAGTGATAGGCCTCAGGATATAAATGAAATTCAACATCAACACCAGCTTGCGCAAGTTTGGTTACATAGGTTAATGTTTCACTACGGAATGGATCTAATTGACCAACAAATGTGTAGGTGTATGGCAAATTACTATAATCCTCTGCTCGAGCAGGGGCTGCATAAGCAGGAATATTATCCGTTCCATATATTTCTCCTAAATACATTTTCCAGCCAGCTTCATTTGTCTTTTGATTCCAAACAAATCCTCCTTTAATTTCATTCGTAGAAGGTGTATTATTTCGGTCATCAATCATTGGATAGAGTGGCATTTGGAAACAAATAGAAGGATGTTGTCGATCGCGAGCTAATAATGTCAATGCTGCTGTTAGTCCACCACCAGCGCTTGCCCCTGCAACACCAATTCGATTCGAATCAATGTTTAATGGCCCTGCATTATCAGCAATCCATTTTAATGCTGCATAACAATCCTCAATTGGTGCTGGATAAGGATGTTCAGGAGCTAAACGGTAGTCTACAGAAACGACCACACAGTTGGCTTCTTTTACAAACCTCATACAAGTATCATCATTATCATCTATAGACCCTAAGATATAGCCGCCACCATGTATCCATAACAAGACAGGTAAGGATTCATCATTTGATTTTGGGCGATAAATTCTTAATGGTAATGGATTAGCATCAGGTCCTACAATGACTTCATCTGTTAATGAAAGGGATTCATCAACAACGGTAGGTGGTCTCATTTGTGATATACCTTCTCTAATTGCTTGCAAGTTCTCTGGGCGTAAATCGAGATCTTGAAACATTTCTAATCCTGGTAATAACTCTGGATTTACTCGGTTCTTCATTTTAACACCTCTATTTGTAATTGTTTTCAAATAAGTGAAGTGTATTCTAAGTAGTTTAATTGTGATAAAATCATCACAATTAAATTGTAAAGTAGATATGTTATAATAGTCAACAGAATATTCGAAAAATAAATCTTCTTTTAAGCTGAATGACAGGGTAGCTGCTCTAGTCCGCAGGCCTTTTCCTATTAAAAGTAAATAAAAGTTTTTGGGGATTTTATAAGGTGTTCTTGAAACTCGCTATATCTAAAATTATACTATTTATTGAATGAATTTAGCGAGATGAGGGAGAAAATTGAAAAGAAATTGGAATGAAGAAGAACTCCCGTTGGAACGCTTTTTAGAGCTTCTTCCTGCGCTCAAACCGCGTTACTATTCTATTTCAAGCTCTTCGCTCGTTGCACAGGATCGTATAAGTATTACGGTCGATGTTGTTAAGGAACCTGCATGGAGTGGACAAGGAGAATATAAAGGTGTCGCTTCTAATTATTTAGCTCAGCGCCAAAATGAAGATGAGATTACTTGTTTTGTTCGAACTCCAGAATCACGTTTTCAATTACCTGAAGACCCAACAACACCAATTATCATGGTTGGACCAGGAACTGGAGTTGCACCATTCCGTGGATTCTTACAAACGCGTCGTGTTCAAAAGCAAAAAGGTGTTAACTTAGGGGAAGCGCATCTGTATTTCGGTTGTCGTCATCCTGAAAAAGATTATCTCTATCGTACAGAACTAGAAAAAGGTGAAAAAGATGGCTTAATATCTTTACACACAGTTTTTTCTCGCTGGGAAGGACATCCAAAAGCATATGTACAGCATTTAATGAAACAAGATGGAGCTAATTTAATTTCGTTATTAGATAAAGGTGCTCACCTTTATCTATGTGGTGATGGAAGTCGAATGGCTCCAGATGTAGAAGATACTCTTTGTCACGCATATCAAGAGGTTCATGAAGTCAGTGAACAAGAGGCAAGAAATTGGTTGGATCAGTTACAGCTTGAAGGACGATACGGAAAAGATGTTTGGGCTGGAAACTGAACTTATACTCCCTTTTACAAGATACCGAAGCTAATTGTGTATAAGATATATTTGGACATGCATTTGTCCGTTGGATGTTATTGTTGCCAGCCCATGAAGATGAACACTTAACTCAGACATTGGAGGAGATTACGATGAATCAAGATCCAATTTTACAAAAAGCAATAAATAAATGGGAAATATGAGCCATGACTCCTCTTTCCGAACGGCTTATGAAGCTCGTGAGAAAGTGCTTTTAGATGAGCAAGCTAAAATAGCCCATGCGAGAGAAGAAGGATTAGAAAAAGGCATTGAGTAAGGAAAAATCCAATTAATTTGTGGTAAGTATAAAAATGGTATGCCGTTTGAGGATATTGCAAAATTCACTGGTCTCAGTACAGAAGAAGTACAAAAACTATTATTATAATATGTATCATTACAAAAGCTTTGCGAAAGATCTCGTAAGGCTTTTAATTATTGCATTCGCATTTTGAGAGAGGAGTCTTCTGCTGGAAAACGATACAGCAGATTATGAAACCGTAACATTTAACATTAAATTTGTTCACAATTTAATACTTTTTTTCTGAGATATTTTGCTTTTGAGACAATTTATATATATTTCATATTATATTTTTACACGAAAACCAACTAAATTAATTCGTCATCTATTGATAGTGAGTAAGTTAACGCAACCATTGTGCAATATTGTGACATCGGATATCTTGATATTTAGGTACAGAAACATTTTAAAGATAAAAGAGCTTAATACAAAAACTAATATCAATGTTATTCCACCCAATTATACCCACATTTGTTTCTGTACCTTATTTGAGACCATACAAAAATCTTTTCAATGAGGAGCACCTCACATCTATCAACTTGAGAAAATAGATAAACCCATTAAGAAAAATCTTTCCATTTAAAATCAACACTCAAAATACCAATGGGCTGTTCGTTACTCATATAGTTTTTTGCGGAAACTACTTCCGGTTTGCGAAAACAAACAAGATTGTTGTAATACCCAAATGCTCGGCAAATTATTGGACGTACTGAATGAATACCGCAACGATCGTTTATTTCGTCATAGAAAATACATGTTCCAAAATATCGTTGCTGACTTTTTAAATCTAGGCGTTTTTTTGTAGGCATCGATTTTATCTTCTTCTTTATTCTTTTAAATTCTTTTTCTGTAATTGGAACGGGACCGCAACACATTCCTTTGCAACCATTACAAGGTAAAATTTTCATTTAATCATCTCCTAAAATAAGTAATTGTTATAATTAATCCAAAAATAAGGGTTTTCTAGTTCAACAACCAAAAAGAGAGGATTTCATTTTATATTCAGTGAGTTTGGCTTGAATTCTCCTTTCTTATCGTTTTGGAACAACACAAAAAGGTCTTTAGACGCACTTGAAGAAGAATGCTCTTCAAGTGGTTCAAAGACCTTGACCTGCTATTCAAATAGAATACCCGATGTCATTTTTTCTAAAAAAAGTATCTCTATTATTATTTTAACAGATTTATCATAATATTAAAACGAAAACCAGATTAAAAGAGATTTCTTAAACATAATTTTTAATTACCCCACATCCATCAACTTAAGCATTTAGGCTATTTTCAAATTTAAAAGCACGTTACTATTTTCTTATGTTAATGAGAAAGGGTGACGTGCTTTTTATGAATATGCATCAAAAACATGAATTATATTTATTTGCTGAAGAGTTATATTGCTATATGTCTCCCGATGTACTGAATCAATTAGCTATAGAAGCAGGCGGAATGAAACGAAAGCGTAAGTGCCATGGGCACCATTTTTTATCTTTGTGTGTATTGGTAAATCAACAAATCGCTACTACCTCTCTTACTCAACTTTGTAGTCAATTAGAAACTTCAACAGAAATTTTATTAAGTCTCGAGGGACTGAATCGACGGTTTAACTCGGCTTCTGTAGTCTTCTTTCGAAATGTATTTACTACACTTCTACAATTTCTCATTCTCTTTCTGCTTACTTTGAGCGGATTCGCATCCTTGATTCTACAACCTTTCAACTTCCAGATCGATTTGCAGCTACTTATCCTGGTGCCGGAGGATGTAGTCATAAAGCTGGTGTGAAAATTCAACTAGAGTATGATTTGTTGAGTGGAGAATTTTCTAATGTAAAAATTGAACCTGGAAAACGAAGTGATCAGGCATATAGTGAGACTCGAACAGGCGTGACACAAAAGAATGAGCTATATATCCGTGACTTAGGATATTTTCGTTTACAAGACTTTAAGTCTATCCAAGATAAGCAAGGATATTATTTATCACGTCTTAAATTGCCCACTAAAATATATAAAAAAGAATTCGAAACAGTGGTATTTAAAACAAAACCCGCTCAATTGAAACCCGTCAGGGTTTATTTGATATGCCTACTTTTATAAAATCTATAAAAGATAATAAAAAACTATATGGAAAGACCGCATTTTGTATAAAAATATACTTTAAGTTGATGGGCATGTATCTTACTCCTTGTAAATTTGAAATAGGAATTTCCCTTCTTCAAACGACTCACAAAAATGCTAAGGAGGGGTCATTCATTCCATTGATTTAATTCCATCATTTCGAATTTCTCTTTACCATCAATTCTAAGTGGTGAAATGAATTCTAACAGATTTCCATCCGGATCCTCAAAATATATTGCAGCGTGGGCATGTGGATAGTTAGGGAGTACTAAAGGTTGGCGTTCGGGTGAGAAATGAAAGATATCTACTACATCCACACTCCGTTCTTTTAACCATGCTTTTGCTTTTTTCATATCTTCGAGGTCAATTTGAAAGGCAACATGACGAATTGAAACGTGGTAAGGGATTTGTACTTGACTCCCTTCCCATAATCCCAACCAACTTTTCCCCTTTTCAATCCAAAAGAAAGCTAGGTTCTCTCCCATAGAAGCCAATTCGAGCCCTAAATTTTCATAAAATTTAATGGATTGTTCAAGGTTACTTACAGGTAAGTGACCTTCATAAATTCCTTTAATCATTTAACATCCCTCCATAACCTAATTTGATGCTTTCTCTTTTTATAAACTCATTTTAACTGTATTATTATGATTTTTTATCATTCGAAAGTTGGAGATTTTTTTTGTAACATTTGAGTGATGTAAAGCATTGAGAAAGTTTTTATGAGATTTACAACTTAACTCTAGGATTATATAATTTGTTCTATGTAAAAAAAGTTTACTCAAGGAAAGAAAATTAGATTTGACTAAAATAGGAGGTTGTTATGAGTCAATTAAAAAACTCTATAGCTATTATTGGTAGTGGTGCAGCAGGTGTTTCATTATTACATTATCTAACAGTAAATCTCAGTAAAAGTAACGAATTAAAGCCCCAAATAAGCATTACTATATATGAAAAAGAGTCTTCTATTGGTCCAGGTGTTGCTTACCAAGATGATTCTAGCTCATTACTATTAAATAGAGATTCTAAGCAGATGTCTGTTATGGTGGATAAACCTAATCATTTTTGGGAGTGGTATAAAAGTAAATACAGAATGATTTTTGAACAAGAAGAATTTCTTCCTAGAAGCTTGTTTGGAGAATATTTGAAGAATGTTTTTGAAAAAAGTATTCAAAGGGCTTTAAAGAAAAATATTAGAGTTAATATTAAATATAACGAGGTAGTAAATATATTAAAAATGGATAAAAACTATATTGTTACGACAAGTGATGAGGAAACGGAAGAGTATAATCAAGTTTTATTATGTATAGGAAGCACAAGATTAAATGATTTTTACAATCTGAATGGGAAATCACAATTTATTTATAACCCTTATCCATTTAAGGAAAGAATATCATTTATACCAAAGAATGCGGAAATTGCTATTTTAGGATCTAGTTTAACAGCTATAGATATTTGTTTAGCTCTTAAAGAGAATGGGCATGTGGGAAGGTTAGATATGTTATCTAGGAGGGGAGAGCTGCCTTCTGTTAGAGGAGAAATTGAACTTTATAAGCTTAAGTATTTGACTCGGGATTCATTAATTCAGCTTCTTTTGAGTAGAGATGGGAAAATTACATTAAGAGATATTGCCAGACTCATAAAAGAAGAGTTTGATGTACTGGACTTAGAGTGGAAATATATATTTTTACCTAATTATAAAGATACAGATATAAAAAAAAGATTAGAAGCAGAGATAAGAAATAGTAAAATACAGGGATCATGGCAATCTATATTGTTAGCAATGAATGAAATAATTGAAGAGTACTGGCATTTTTTAAATGAGAAAGATAAAAAAGTATATCTTGATAAGTATGATAGTATCTTTCAAAGTAGAAGAAATCCCATGCCTATAACTAATGCGATTAAAATACTAAAATTGATGAATGATGAGCAACTATTAATAAAGAAAGGAATTACCAATATTAATTGTCAAAAAGACCATACATTTTGTGCACAATTCAATAATGGGGAATATGTAATGTATGATTGGATTATTAATGCAACTGGACCTACTAAAAATCTAAACAAATTATGTGGAAGCAAGTTGGTTGAGTCCTTAATTAGAGATGGTTATGCAGTAACTGATACTTATGGTGGATTAAAAACTGAATTTAGCTCAGGTACTTTAATTGGAAAGAATGGTGAATTGAATAAAGGTTTAAGAGCGCTAGGGCATATAACTTGTGGAACTTATTATTATACAAGTTCAATGGAGATGATTGCAAAACACGCTAAAGCGATAGCGGAAGATATTTCTGAGTTAGTTAATCAATCTCTAAGGAAGGATCGGAAAGTCGCGAATTTAAATTAAACAGGGGTCATAAAAATGAAACATAAAAATCAATCTTTGCTTATTTTCATTTTGATTACGCTTGTATGTATCCCTCAAGCTTCCATTGGGCTGTATATTCCTTCTTTACCACATATGGTTGAGGCTCTACATACAAATAGTAATGAGTTACAATTTACGCTAAGTATATATATGATTGGGTATGCTTTTTCCACATTAGTATGTGGTATCTTTTCAGATAGATATGGGAGGAAACCTGTTTTATTAGCTGGTTTAAGTATTTATTTAATTGCCACGATTATTTGTTTAATAGCTAGTAACGTATATATGTTAATTATCGGCCGTTTTTTGCAGGCTCTTGGTGGATGTTGTGGAACTGTGTTAGCTCGGGTAATCGCAAAAGATACTTTTGCAAGTAAGGATCAAGTTCGAATATTAACGTATTTATCGACTGCGATTGCTATTACCCCAGCAATTGCGCCCATTCTTGGTGGCTATTTAGAAATTTACTTTACATGGAGATCTGGTTTCTTAATTCTAAGTTTTATCTCTTTAGTGTCCTTGTTACTTTGTATGTTCGGATTAAGAGAAACAAATGTACATAAGGACTTAAGTGCCACGAATTTTTCGATAATAGTGAAAAATTACAAATATCTTTTAAATCATAGGTTATTTTTGACATATAGCATATCTATAGGTCTTGCATGGTGTGCTTATTATTCTTTTATACAATCATCTTCTTTTGTATTTCAAGATATTTTTAAAGTAACACCTATTGTATATGGTGGTATGTATGCAATAGTAATTTTAGGTTATATTGTAGGCACCACATTTACTAGAAGGTATTCTAATAAGATTGGAATCGATAATGTAATTATGTATGAAAGCTTATTGGCGCTGGGGGCAGCAATAGTAATGTTAGTTGCTATGTATGTTAATAGTAGTGCAGTAATAGGGATTTTACTGCCTATGGCTATACTTATGGTGGGAGTTGGTGGTATTTTTCCTGCTTGTCAAGCGGCGGTTATGCAGCCTTTTACGCATATTGCTGGAACTGCGTCTGGATTGTTTTTCTTTATCCAAATGATTTTTGGTGCAATTTGTGGATTGATTCTTGGCAGCTTTCATGTTCATTCTCAAGCGCCGATGATAGTTACAATTACTTTGTCGTGCAGTTTATTAGTTTTAGTTTTTTATTCACTCGTTTGGAAGGGTTCTAAACATAGTTCACATTATAGTGCGAAGAAGTATACTGAATGCAGGCAATATAAAGAAAAAAACTAGCTTATTTTTGAATTATTTTTCATTAAAAACTAATATCTAGATATGTAACCCAAATAAGTTAAGGGAAAAATCGATTACTTGATTCTCCCACAATACTGATTAGAACAAAAGCATTAAGATTTTAGTGTAATAGTGCAAAAAATTAAAAGGCTATAAAGTGCTTTTAAAAAGTACTTTATAGCCTTTTTGATACTGTATAACGCGTATGATTAGGATGAATGTGAATATATAACTGGAGTATGAGAGTTTATTATTGTTGGTATAGTTTGAATCACTATCTATTCCATGTTTAGCTAGTTTTGTTAATTTATAATATCGAATGTTTATTTTGGTTTTGCAATACCCTCTACTTGAGTAAATGTGTTTTTTATGCTGATATTATTCATCTTTTGTAGATTAATAATATCAGCATGTTTAAGACTTAAAGATTAATTACAAGTGTATGAAATTTTTGCATCAAAACATACAGTTTATTGTTTGATGGCTTTTAAAATCTCCTGGTATTTCCATGATTTTGAGCTACCTGATTTGATTTTATTTGCTAATTCATTAGAGTAAGTTGTTGTTGCTGCTGCAAATTTATTACGATCCCACTGATGGTCTTGAGCGATTTGTTCATCTGACAGATTATAGTATGAATAAGTTACTCGTCCTTGTACATCTGGAATTGGATCGTCAAAAGTTGTATCAAGATGGTACCATTTTCCTTCAATTTTCACTTGGTTCCAAGCGTGTGGTTGTCCATTCCCAGTTCCTGTTACAATATGATTTTCTACTCCAGCCTCTTTCAACAATTGATATGTTAATAATGCATATCCTTGACAAACAGCAGAACGATTTGCTAAAGCTTCATATGCTGTATAAGCTTGGAAAGAAGTATCATAAGAGACATGTTTTACAACATAATCATGAATTGCTTTTACTTTTTCATGTTCATCCATACCAGCTTGAACAATGGAACTGATAATGGATTTCGCTTGTGTCCTCACATAGTTCGTTTGTTCTTTAGATTCACGGTATGTAATCTTTAATGTAAACGTGTAATTTCCTGGAATACCACGAATGGAGTATTGTGTATTTGCGATATTGTAATTTAAGTATTCATTAGATTCGACTGCCTTGTCGTATTCTTTAACAAGTGTATCCATAACCTCATTAATATTAGAGTTTTTGGATTTGTATGTCATCGTTATATTTTCTTCTTGATTATTAATATGTTTTTTTATTTCATTCTGAAATGCGTCTAACAGTTGCCCATCAGGTCTTGCAATATTATTTGTAGATTCAGCATTTGGGTTCCAAACACCATTACTTTCTAAGTAATATTTTTTACCATTATCTTGAATCCAGCCTGTTTGCATAGCGCCGCTGTTGTTGAAGTAGTACCAAGCGCCGTTAATAGCTTGCCAGCCTGTTTGCATAGCGCCACTTCCGTTGAAGTAGTACCATGTACCGTTAATAGCTTGCCAGCTTGTTTGCATAGCGCCGCTGTTATTGAAGTAGTACCAAGCACCGTTAATAGCTTGCCAATTTGTTTGCATAGCGCCGCTGTTGTTGAAGTAGTACCAAGCACCGTTAATAGCTTGCCAATTTGTTTGCATAGCGCCGCTGTTGTTGAAGTAGTACCAAGCACCGTTAATAGCTTGCCAGCCTGTTTGCATAGCGCCACTTCCATTGAAGTAATACCATGCGCCATTAATGGACTGCCAGCCTGTTTGCTTCATGCCGTTTACATTGTAGTAATTCCATACCGATCCAGTTTGTTTCCAACCTGTATCAGCATTTGCATATGTAGCCGCTGTTGACCCCATAATTGATAGACCAACCGTCATAGCTAAAATTTTAATGTTCTGTTTCATTGATTTATGTTTCCCTTCTTTCGACCTATTTATCTACCAAGTATTAATATTGAGGGCATTGCAAAACTAAAGTAAACATTTGATATTATAAATCAATAAAACTAGCTAAAAATGGAATAGATAATTTTTTAAACCATACCAACGAGGCTGATACAGCCCTTTGCTTTTTCATTTAAACTGATGTTCAATTTTTCTATGTTCTTCGGTTGTTTTGTAAGTTTCTTGGCTAATATAGCTCGTATCAGCGACTAAAAATAACATTTAATGAGGTGTATAAATTTTCAAATAGCAAAAGTGTTGTTTAAAAACTACTGATTAAATATAGTTACATATGAGTTGGTTTTGAAGAAATTTGTTTTTGTTCGCTTAATCTAACCTCGTTATGACAGAAGTGGTATCCACAATCATATAATTATAACAAAATAAATAATTATATTTTATGCAATATTGCATAAAAAAACAATTGCAAGTTTTGTTATTTCTAAATATAATAAAAATACAAAACGCTAAATTTTCTGAAAATAAATATGCAAGAACATAAAGAGAGATAAGATACAATAAAATGTGTACAATCCATTAAGTTTTGTAAATTATCACTTTAAAAGTATATTTTACTAGTAGATAGTATTTGACTTTATAGAAATCAAATATAATCATTATTTGCACTTTAAATTTTCTGAATAATTAAATAAATATTAACAGCAAGCATAATCAACATGAAAGAAAATTATCCTTAAAATTTGATGAATGGTGGGAATAAAATGAAACGTAAGATGTTAACAAAATGGTTTGGTTTTTTAAGTTTAATCATTATGTTGCTAGGAGTTTCTGTTCCACAAGCAGCAGCCGAGATCATACAACAAGAAAAATTTCAAATGGACTGGAGTTTTATAAAATTCAGAGATGGGGAAGTAAAAATAAAGTCAGATTTTCTTAAAACATCACAACAAGATGTTGCATATTGTTTATCACCTAAATTAGATTCACCTAATGGAAATGACCTTCCTGAAATCGGTAAAGAAAATGATTTAGTGTACCGAGTATTACTTTACGGATATCCTCAAAAAACACCAGCAGAGTTAGGAGTTTCTACAAAGGAAGAAGCTTACTATGCAACCCAATTAGCTATCTGGATTGCAGCTGGAAAATTTGGAATTGCTGATATAAAACCACAAAATCAACAAGTCTACAATCTTGTGAAAGATTTGGTGGAAAAGGCTTCTAAGGGGACTGAAGTTCAGGAAACATATTTTGAAGTAGTGCCTACTGAACAACAAACATTAAAACAAAATAAGAACTATGTTGAAACAAGTTTATATATGATTAAAACGAATGCAGTTAATGGTAGATACTCTGTTCAAATTGAAGGAGCATCAGAAGGAGTTCAAATAAGAAATGAAAAAGGTGAAAAGAAGAACGAATTCACGATAAATGAAAAATTTAAGATCGTGATTCCTAAAAATGCGACGACTGAAGAGTTAAAACTAAAAGTAAATGCGAAATTGCAGAATTTACAAGCTGTTACTTTT
The DNA here is from genome assembly GCF_039549175.1 of Paenibacillus sp. 102. Taxonomy (NCBI): domain Bacteria; kingdom Bacillati; phylum Bacillota; class Bacilli; order Caryophanales; family Paenibacillaceae; genus Paenibacillus; species Paenibacillus sp. 102. Next base: position 54,530 of record NZ_JBCGHT010000023.1, read on the forward strand.
GACGGTAAACAAAAAGTCCAAAATACAACTGCATTATTACTAAAAAATATTGAAAAAAGTAGTAATGGTATAGTAGTAAAAGGGAAGTCGTTAGGGTTCATTGAGATTAAAGAGAATGAACAAATTGTAAAGCATACTGTACAAGATAAAAAGGTCATAGAAGAATTAAAAGTTACGAAAGTAAATGCTACATATGAAGGTCCTAAAGAAACTTTTAATGTTCAAAATGAAGATGCAAAACTGCAAGTTGAAAATTCTGAAAATATAGAAAATAACAAACAATTCATTCTGCCATCAACAGGAGCGAAATTTTCTATGATGCCATTTGTAGGATTAGGATTTATTGTTTTAGGGTTCTGCATATTAACAATAAGAAAAAAATCATAGTTTAAAACATAGAAGCAGTAAGGGGTATGTTTTCACATCAATGTAAGCGTTAACAAAGATGTGATTGTGAAAGGATAGGTAGACAAAAACAATGAGAAAACCTAGTAACTATTTCCATTTGTAAAATAGTCAAATCATGGAAATAAATTCTATTTGCTCGATATTTAATATAGGGGATATGGGAAGTAATGCTGTGAGAGAGGAAATATTATTTTCGTCACGGAACTGAGAAGATTCCATTTCTAGATCAGGAGTGGTTAATAAATGCCCTGTAAATAGTCATATAAACAAAGGGAGAAGAGTGATAAACATTCTTCTCCCTTTGTTTGTAATTAGGGTTAGCATTATATTAATAAATATACGCTGCAGTGAACTGCTGGATGAACAATTCACTTCTAAGATTATTATTTATGAGTTCGACATATATATTAAGTTGGAAGACTTATTTTTTCCATTCTGTAAGTGTAACATCCCATAGTAATGCATCAGTATCGATAAACTTGATACAAAGGTCATTTGCTTTATCCAACTCTATTTCAAAAGAACTTTTTGATGTAGATATGTTTTCTTGAGAAAATTGAATTGTTTGTACATCTTTTCCATCCACAGAAATAATTATCTTTCCGGAACGCTTTCTAGCACCATCTGGAATACCAAGATAGCCTGAAACTTTTACATATTTACCCTTTAGTAAGTATTTAAATTGCTGAAAATTAGCTCCATTACTACTATACATATTTAAATTAGGTGCAATTTTTTTATGAGCAATTTCAAAGCTACGGAAATTGTTATCATTCGGTGTATATTCATTTGTTTCTTTTAGTTGATTTAGTCCTATAATAGTTCCGTTTTTGAGAGATTGTTGTTGCTTTTCTAATGATTTGTTAATTTCACCTACAATAACGATTAATCCTAGAGTTAGGATAGATGCTGTTACGCAAGTAATAATAAATTTTTTAAAAATAGTTTTTGAACGGGATCCTATTTTATATGCAAAAAACCCTATTGTTGCACCCATTGCGTTCACAATTACATCATCAATGTCAAATCCTCCAAGAAAAGTTAGCATTTGTAAAACTTCTAATATAAGGATAAAAATGCAAAATGAGGTGATGAATCTAATGAAGCTACAGCGATATAGCAAAGGAATCAGCACTCCAAAAGGTATGAACGCAGTTAAATTCCCAAAATTAAAAATCCATAGGTTAAAGTCTTCTTCACCTGTCATATTTGGTAATCCTAAAGGGATACTAGTCGGAATTAGTTGGTATTGATATTCATAATTAATATATTTTAATCCCAGCCTATCAAAACCAAGAAACATAAAGTAAAGAATTAGAATTGAATAGAACCCTAATATTGTGAGGGCGATCTTACGATGTTTACCTTTGATAATAAAACCTCCTATTACTCAAGAATAATCTTATTACTTTTTATTAAATATTTATTTTTAAATATAATAATAAAAACATATTAATATAAGTAGTAATGATGCATCAACAAAAAATTTAATTTACAAAAAAGTAAAATTGATAAAAAGCAAACAATAAAACCCTTAAGATAATAGAAAAAATCTCCAACTTAATCCAATGAATTATACAAAGTGGCGACTTTGGTAATGGAAGAACTAGACTTAGAATTATCCCTTATATATATTCACTAAATATTATTATTTCTAACAATAAATTAATCTCTAATACCATCATTTTCTTAATATAATAAATGGAAAATATAGACTTATATATTACCATCCCTTATTTTATATTTACTTTCAGTAATATAAGTTTTTTATGCTCAGTAGCAATCTCTTTCGTTTTAATCACTTTTCTTAGTCATTATTAAACTTTTATTATATTTTATTTGTTTTTTCTTGCTTCCTTGTTAAAATAGTAGTTTGGTTCATACAAAACTAAATAACTAATAAAAGGAGTATTATCAGGAAATGTTAAAAAAAACCGCAGCAATTTTCCTAGCATCTAGTATAATTTCTATTCCTCTAAAGGGAGGCGCAGAAACTATACCAGCTTACAAACCAGTAATTAAAACGAATGAAAGTGGGACGCTATCTACTCAATCTGGATGGGTCCAACAAGAGGGTAAATGGTATTATTTCAATTCAGATGGGACAGTAAAAAAAGGTTGGTTACAAAATAATAATAACTGGTATTTTTTAGATTCAAGCGGAGTCATGAAAACGGGGTGGGTGTCTGATGGTAGCGCTTGGTATTATTTAAACACTAATGGAATGATGCAAACAGGATGGCTACAAGAAGGAAGTATATGGTACTACTTCAATGGAAGTGGAGCAATGCAAACAAATTGGCAGTCAATTAACGGTGCTTGGTATTACTTCAATGGAAGTGGAGCAATGCAAACAAATTGGCAGTCAATTAACGGTGCTTGGTATTACTTCA
>NZ_JBCGHT010000024.1:0-55338 GCF_039549175.1 Paenibacillus sp. 102
TTAATGCAAAATTGCATAACAAAGTAGCATGTGATTAGCAGTATAATTTAAATGTGTACAATAAAGCTGAAGAGGCAGGGACCATCTACGGAAATAGGTGGTCTTTTGCTATTGGATAATAAATGTATTATTTTGATGGTGTTCATCTAAGATATTGTTTTACACTTGGTCCCTGCACAATGTGTGGGGATTTTTTTAATAAATAAAAAGAGCAGCATGTTTTTAGGCTGCCCTTTTTATTTTGTCCTTTAAGTCAATTAGTGGTCACATGCCATATCTTGTATTGACTTAAAGGAGGTAATGTTAATGTATTATTATGATGGTTATTATAATTATGTACCTTATCAATATTCAATTGGACAACAGTCTAATGAATTTGAGGCTCCACAAGAAGATTTTTTTCGACCACCAGTATCTAATGGATCACGAGTAAAAGATCCTATAAGGCCCGAAGTTTATCTTGTAGATCATGGAAGAATTCGTTTAATTGTTAGTACGGCTGTTTATCATGGGATTTTCAGAGATTGGGAAGGGTTAATTCCTGTTGGTTTACAAAATTATCCTAAAGGACCACCTCTTCGCGAAGGAACTTTTCTATTTAAATATAAAGATAGTCCTACTGTATATTTGCGTGATTGGGAAAATGGTCGTACACAAGTAAAGCGACGGATTGTAAGTCCTAATGCCTTTAATCGTTGGCATTTTGATTGGAAAAAAATAAAAGAAATGCCTCGTGCTACTTTTTATCTCCCAGATGGTACAGATATAAGGTGACTAGGTAAAAGACCAGAAAGGGGGATAAGTGTAATTATAAACGAAGTTATCTTTAGTTTGATTTAATAACAACTTTGATTTTCACAAAAAGATGGTACTTATCCCTGCACAATGTGTGGGGATTTTCTCCATAAAGAAAAGACACCCTAAGGTGCCTTTCTCCGACTTGAACCACTCTACTTTTAATAATATATATTGAATTCCCATCCGACTACCATTTTACTACATCAACTTAAATTTTTATATTGAGAAAATCAGTATTTTATTTCAATCTGTCACGAACTGCCTTTAAAAGCGCATCAATATTATAATCCGGTATATTTCGAACAGTACGTTTTTTACTTCCAAACATCTTTTTCATTTCTAAGTAAAGGATACCTGTATTCATAAGAGATACACCGAACGGCCCTTGAATGATATCAAAGTCTACACTCTTAATATCTTTGTATTTAACTGTTTCTGCTTCAGCGCCTCCGAATAATCCACCTTTCATCATTACAAAGTATAGATTATGTTCACCAACAACAATAAAACCAGTTTTCGTTAGCTTCGGATCAGCAACTTCAAAAGCATACATCTTTTCCTCTTTTTTCATAACCTTTTTTAATGCATCAAAAGCATACTCGTAGAATTTCCGTTCTGTCTTAGGAAGTTCTTTTGATATATCCACCATTTCTGCAAGTGTTACTGGAAAATCTATAACTCCGAATCGTTCATCAAGTTTAGTATATTTTTTTGCCATTTTGTTTCTCCTTTCGAAATGTACAAATAAAAGCACTCTTGCGAGTGCCTTATTACGATTCTACTTTCAATTTAATCTCTTTACCTGTCATACCGCCACGAGCTTTTAGAACTAATCCTTGAGCGTCTTTTGGCACATCGTAGATAATTTTCCCTGTTTGTGTTAGACCAGGGTTAAGTTGTTTTAAGAAAAAGTCTAACTTTCCACCATTAGATATATCATAAGCCATTTGCGCTTGAGTAGAATATTTAAACTCACGATCTTGGCTGTCTACTAATTTAAAACTGTTAGCATCAATAGTAACCGCGTCTTTTTGATTATTTGTAATAGATATTTCTACAACTTTAAAAACACCTTGTGCCTTTTCGTTTGTAATTTCATTTCCAACTGATTCTAAAGTTTCAACAGCTCCCACAGCGATTTTAACTTTAGATGATTCACCTTCCTTAGAAAGTTCTTTTTTTTGCTCTTCTTTCTTTGGTTCCTCTTTTTTAGGTGCTGGTTTTGCGTCCTCTTTCTTCGGTTCTTCCTTCTTAGTTTCATTTTTCACTTCAGAAGAGGCTGTTTGACTCTTTTCTTTAGTTTGGGATTGTTCTTCCTTATTTGAAGTAGGAACGATAACTAACGCCAAGATAAAACATACGATTGCTCCTATGAATAACTTTGCTTTAGGTTTTCTTCGAAAAATAGCAATGATAAATAAAGCGAGAAATACGATTGATACAAGTAAAAACAACCCTGCTAATGTTTGCATGTCTTTGCCACCTTTTTAAAATAATTGATTAAAATGTAAGATTTTCGAGACTATCATAACAAATCCAGTTACAACTATTTTGTTATATTTTGTCGAAGAAAATAAAAAAAGAGAGCCGAAGCCCTCAATGGATAAATTGGTAGTATTTTAAAAAAATTTACCACTATGAAATGGAAAACCTTTCTTCTAAAATGAAATCAAACCACAATATATCTTTGTTGTTTTGTAGCATTTTTACGTACAATAAGACTCAGTTTGCCAAACGTCCTTTTTGACGTCCATATAGCTCCTCATGAGATTTTTTGACGTCGCTAAGTATTAAAAATGCAATGCATCGTCTTGCTCGTTCTCGAAGCCAAGAAGCGTGTCTGTTGAGATGTTGAAAATAGAGAAAAGAGACTTGATACTTTCTACATCTGATTGATGTCGATCTATTTCCCAATCCTTTATTTGTCTGAAAAGGTACAACAGTTGCAAAGCTCTACGCCGTAAATTTTTTCAATTGATTCCTTTATGTATTTAAGTTGTTTTGAGTAGTTTAGAGCGATGTCTTGATAAATTTTCCTTTCATCTTCACTGCAATAATCGATACATTGAGCAATTTTCATTAAATCAGCTTTAACTTGATTATATTTCTTAACTTTTTCTTCGATAATATCCATAGTTTTAACCTCATTTATTGTGAAATGGATTCTGATAGTAAGATTTTTTCGAGTTTTTTAATTGGTGCTCCAATAAACTTATGGGTTTCTTCTCCATCCTCAATAAAAATGGTTGGGGTATATTTTAAGCTTAGGTCTTTAAATTCTTTTTGAGCTTTTAAATCATTGATAATATCTTTTTCTATAAAGGTAAAATTCCCTTTAGTGAGCCATTTTTTTAAGTTAGTACAAGCCGGACAGTGGGGCATAGTAAAGATAGTAATTTCATAATTTTTCTTCATAATCAATACCTCCGCTTTTTTCTTCTCGTAAGTAGTAGAGAAAGCAAATCTCAAAAACTAAAAAGAAATATAAATTTTTTAGTTTTTGAGATTTCTTACAACTTATTGCTCAATTAAACGGTGAAGGCATAAAGATAGAGTGGGTGACAGTATAAAAAAGTTGTTTTAGATGCAGGAGTCTTACAACTACACAAAATCTAATAGGGGTACCGCCAACATTTTGGAAAAAAACCACGCTAAGCAAAAAATACAATAAGCTGCCCCTATAGACAGCTCATTTACATAATTATCGTTATTGGAAGTAATTTGTAATTCACTTACATATCAATATTATCAATTACGCCTTTTTCAACTTCAAACAAATTTAGAATGTCGTTCTCTAATCTTTCAGCATCAAAATCTTTCTTGGCCTTTGTTCCTAATATTCTTATACACTCAATCACATTTTTAATGATTAGCAATTTCTTTCTATCACGATCGGCATTTAAAAACGTTTCAATATTAATTCTTAATCTCATATCCGCTTCTTTGTTTTTTCTTTTGAAGAGTTTTCTTTCTTTGAAAAAACCTGCGTCCTCAAGTTCTGGTATTATCTCAATAATAATTGGAATAATACTTATGCTTTCAATCTCATTACCATAGTGATTATTTTCAAGTTTTTTTAAGGTATTTTCTACTTCTAATATTAGTTTTACATCACTATGTTTAACCGTCTTCCAAACTTCACAAGTCATGAAAAAATCCATTGTATGTCCTCCAAAGTTAAACTCTCTTTTTATCTTTTTAATTCTATGTATATAGTATACATGTTTGGTTAACATAACGTCCTATTATCGGTAGCAAGAAAAAGGCGGATCCCTAATCTCACAAGGAATCCGCCTTTTCCTTTTTCTATGACTCTATTCATTTTTTATACATTCCTATCCTGGCGTGGGTTTTAGGGTTCCCGTTTGTTACTGGATTAGCCGAAAAACTGTATAAAATCTTGCATGATCTTAGCGTGGTTTTTTTGTTTTTTCACGATCTTTTAATTTTTAGGGACTTGTTTCTCTACTACAAACGTAAGGAAATGGAATGTTGAAATGATGGCATAGCAAAGAGATAAGGAAGAGTCTGCAAAACCTTTAGCATAGGTTCGAACTCAACTGCTGCCGTCCAAAAAATGAAAGTTTTTTAAAATTCTTTTTAGTTTTTAGGAGGTTGCTTCTCTATTACAAGTGTAAGGCAACAAAATACTGAAATGATGGCATAGCCAAGAGGTAAGGCAAAGGTCTGCAAAACCTTTATCGTCGGTTCGAATCCGACTGCCATCTCCAATATTAAGGCAGTATGTCTTTTAAAAGACCGTTTTTTCTCTTTACTGGTTCGAATCCAGGTATTGCCGCCAAAATAATATTTAGGGGTGTTTGTTAATGACACAGTTACAAGTATTATCAGAAGAAAAACGAGAACTTCTACTTGAAAAGTTTCAAGAAGATAATGTTCTTGCAAAGAAATTAGTTAAAAAATTAACATCTTTTCTTGGATCATATGACCTGGATAATCGCCGTGGTTACAAATTTGAACGTGACGGTGTTACGGTTGAATTTGTTATTTTATCTAGTACAGATAACAAGGTACAAGTTACTTATACAAATGCTGATGAAGAAGAGAAGGTTACTGGAAGTGTAGTAGTCGAAACAAACGGAAAGTTTGTTCTTAAAGGATATGAAGTAATTGAAAATGAAGTAGTGAAAACGCGTGAAATGGAAGTAACAGAAGAGTTTTTAACTCCTTCAACGGAGGAAAATTTAGAGCTTCCTGAAACCCGTGAAGAGGTAAGAGAGAGCGTTCCTTGTATTTATGGTAACTGGTGTGGACCAGGATGTTCAGGTCCAAGTGCTCCGATTTCTCCAGTAGATAGTTGTTGCAAAACGCACGATAAGTGTTATGGATCTGTTGGTTACTTTGCTTGTTCTTGTGACCGAAAATTACAGGATTGCTTATGGCCACATACACAAAATGGTAGTGAGTGGGCTATTGCGGTATCTGCTTGGTTTGATCTACAATGGTGTAATCCATTCAAATAAGAAAAATAAAAAGGAAAATCCATCAAGGATTTTCCTTTTTTTATGAAAAATTTTAATTATTCCCTTTACATATCTAACTAATGTATAGTATTCTATACATAGAAAGTATAGAATACTATACATTCAGCTATTCTAATTGGAATGAGGGGTACTGAATGAAATGAAAATTTATACCACAAATAAGGTAAAAGAACATAGGGAAATTGCTGGTTTGACTCAAACAGAGTTAGCTGAAAGGGTAGGTACAAAAAGAATAACGATAGCTTCTCTTGAAAGAGAAAAGTATGAGCCTAGTGTTGGTTTAGCTATGAGAATAGCTAGAACCTTTAATTGTGCGGTTGAGGACATATTTACAGAGGTGAAGAAGGATTGAATTACCTTTACAATTTTTTAATTAAAATAGTAATTAGTATTTTATTGATGGAAGCCACTTTTCACATATGGAAAATGGAAGCCGGAGAACCAGGAATATTATCGTGGGTTTTACCCTTAATCACAATTTTTTGGATTGTATTAACAATAGTTAATGCAATCCAGATTAAAAAGGATAAAAAATGGTTAAAGGAAGAGGAAGAAGACGAACGGGATCAAATGATTAAGTATAAGGTAGGCTATATCACTTGTTGGTCGAATATGGGCTTCTTGGCATTATTGTTCTTCTTTTATGGTACGTTTGGGTTCGAGATGTTTAATCCAGTATATGCGTTAGCATTGGTTGTCTTCTTAAATATTGTAATTTATTACAGTATGAAATTATATTTTCTGTTCTTTGAATAATGAAGTGGAGGAATTTAAAATGGCAAATAGCAGCGTAGAAGTAAAAAAACAAGGCAAGAACAGTATTCTAGGTGGAATTTCAATAACTATTGCAGTAATTTTAGCAGCACTTGTAATCAATTTCTTAACTGGATTAGTACCTTTAGAAAAAATACAAGGATTGCCTATGATTATGCCTTTTCCTATTGCTCCAATTGGTGCAATAATCGGGTTTATAGGTTATCGAATGAACAAAGATAAATTGTCTTTATGGGGAATTATTCTTAACATTGTAATGTTCTTAGTACCTATTGTTTATAACATAGTTGCAACTTTACTCTTTGGGGTTTAATTATCTAAAAGCATCGGTTAAAATGACCGATGCTTTTTTATTTTTCTTTTTCTGCGACTTGCTTTAATTCGTTAATTGCAATCGTTAAAACCTCAATCCTCTTCTCGAACCTAATTAAAAGATAAATAGAAATTACAATAGGAAATCCAAAATTGCCTATTGATGCGCTAAACATTTCAAATGGGGTCATAGCTTAGCACCTCCTTATAGTTTCAGAACTCCATTTCCTTGGGTTTTATTTGTGTATCCTTTTAATAAAAAGGAGTGTGAAACAAGATATTGATAAATAATGTTTTGGGAAATTGGTAATTTCTTTGCTTTGAAATAGGACAGGATTAAAGAAATTGCTCCTGTAATTTGTGGTGTTGCCATTGATGTACCTGTGAGCTTTATATAGTTGTTTTGAAGGTAGGTCGAGTAAACAGACTCTCCGAGACTTAAAAAGTCGATGTTCTTGTTTGTATTGCTCATATGGGTGGGAATAAGTTTTTTTCCAACAGAACCAACTTGAATAACTTCCTCATAGTATCCAGGGTAAAGAATTTCATTGGTTAGTTCCGATCCATCCCCGTAGTTCCCTGCGGCCACTACTACAAAGATATTCTCTTGTAACGCTTCGTCAATTGCCTTTCTTAACTCTGGAGCATCTTCTTTTGTGCCTAAGGAGAGATTCATTGCATCTACTTTTTCACCATTTTTACCCCTCCAAGCAGTTGCAAAGCGAATAGATTTAATCAAGTGTTCATGAGTTGAAATATTTGTATGTCCAATGGCTTTAATAACTAAAAGTTTTGCCTTTGGAGCTATACCAATAGAATGTTTCTTGTTAGTTGCGGCTATAATTCCGGATACGTGTGTCCCGTGTCCCGTATAGTCCGTTGCTACGTTAACCTCACCGTTATCATCATCTGTAAAATTGAATGTATCGATAATGTTGTCTTTTAACTCTTCGTGGTTAATATCACAACCTGTGTCAATTACAGCAATAACTGTATCTTGTCCATAATGGCCGTTTTTCCAAAAATTTTTAGCGTTTATGAAGTCTATTCCGGCGTTTATTTTGGTACCAGCTTGTGTACTTTTCATACAGACACCTCCTCACTTTTATTAGAGAAAGAAGTGTTAAAAAACTAAAAAGAATTTATAAAAAAAACATTGTTTTATTTTGTAAAAAGTACTAGATTTTCGCACTAATTTGGGAGATAATGAGAACACTTGTTCTTGTAACGTTTGGTTTTTTTCTTTTATATACAACATTCCTGGCAAAAAAGGAGGCTTTTTTATGGAAGAACATACTCACTCTAATTCCAATAATAATTGTGATCACACCGAAGAAAAAAAACAATTAGAGTACATACAGCAAATGCAAAAGAGACTACCTTTAATATTAGAAAACCCCGTTATTCAAGAGTTTTTAAAAGATAAAAAGCACGAAGAAATAATGAACGAAGCTTTTAAAAATCCTTCTCAAAAAAACATCAATTTACTTAATCAAACATCAAAAGATTTTTATAGAATCAATCGAGTACTAAGGTATTGCTCTGTCTTAATCCGTGGCCGTGCTATTGACTTTGATAAGAGACAGAGAAACAGAAATAAAAAGCAAATGCTAATTTTTGATAAGAACGCTTTAGAAGGAAATTTCCCTACGATTGAAACGATTGGGAGTTTACAAGATAGTGAAGGAGAAAGCCCTGAAGCAGTTGTTATTGAAGAAGTAGGGGAAGGAAGCATTATTCCTGTAGAAAACGAGAGATTAGATAAAGCGATGCGTGCATTGACCGATAAGCAACGCAAGATTCTCTACTACCGTTATGAAAAGATGCTTACAAATAGACAGATAGCTGAAATCTTGGGAGAAACAGAACAAAACGTAGGTTACTGGGTCAAAAAAACATTAAAACAGTTAAGAAATTCGCTGTAATGAAACATCATTATAATAAAGCAGTTATATGATGAGTTACACGCTTCTAAAGGATAATTGAATCTAAAGGAGAAATGTTTATGGCAGTAGAAAATATTCGAAAGCAAGCAGAGGTACAAGCTATTATTGATCAATTAGAGTTAAAAATATTGAAACACGTTCAACAAACTGTTTTTAAAGAACGAGAAGATTTAATGCAAGAATTGAAGATGGTAATAGTTGAAAAAGCGTATAAAATGTTAGATGAAGAGCCGCCAGGATTCTTCGAGTTCATTGAACGAGAAATTTTAAAAAAGGAAGTAGTTTTATAATAAAGTACAAACAATTTATTTTTTCTATATCATTCTACAAAAAACAGCCTTGAAACGTTATAGATGAATTATACATAAATGGTGGTGAAACACTTGAAAGGTAAGGTTATTAAAGCCATTTTGACGATTGCTATTGTAGTTTGTTTTTCTACCACGGCTTTTCAAGTGACAGGAAAAGAGAAAGTTCACAGCGCAAAAGAACAAAAAATAATTCTATACATGATTGATTCAGGGCTAGGGGACCGTTGATTAATATAAATATGAAAAATGACACTATCTAATTGATAGTGTCATTTCTGCTCTAAAAGAAATAGAAACATTTTGACCCGAATAACAAAAGCTTTCCATTTTAAGAAAGTCCACATATATTACAGAGGATATAGGGGGAAGTACATTTGAAAAAAAAGCAATTAGTTAGAGAAGCTGTAAAATTGGGTTTGAAATTTGGTGCTTCGATTAAAGCAGAAGATATTTTAAAATTATGCCTAGACGAATCTTATAAGGAAAACAACATACATAAAAAAGAAGACTTCCACGTTAGGTAGTCTTCTTTGATTAGCCATTCTTTTTACTTTGCATATAAGTAACATACATCTCTAATTGCTCCCATGCTTTCTTTCTCTCATCTTCTGGAAGACTTTCAATTAAAGCCATTATGTTCTTTCCTTCTTCAGTAACAATCTTGTTTTCTTCTTCGTTCAATTCTGGATCGTCAGATAACCCTAGTAAATAATCTGTAGTGCAGTTTAATACAGTAGCAATTCTTGTAACTGCTTTTCTTCCAGCATCTTTTTTATTGTTTTCAATTTCAGATATAGTAGATTTCTTTAGATTAACACGATTCCCCAACTCTTCTTGGGTCCATTTCATTTCTTTTCGTAATTGTTTTACCCTATCCCCACGCACAAGTAATTCCTCCCTTTTATAGAAATTAAAATAATGTGCAATAATTTATTATTAAGTTGGTTACTAATATACTGTAACAGTAATCAAGTTAATTTTAGTATAAAAGTTCGCCTTGAGCAAACTTTTTCAGTGTTGTAAGTTGTTATAGATAAATTTATAAATGAAAAATAAATAAAAAAGTCCGAAAAATAGTTCCCTTTTTTCGAACTTTTTGTTATAGTATTACTTGTAAGCGAGGTGAACAGGAAAATGATTTTTGACAACAAAAAATTGTCGGCTTTGCTTGATAAAAATGAAATGAGGCAAGTACAACTTGCTAAGGAGATAAAACGCTCTAAGAGCACAGTTTGCGAATATGTTAAAGGTACAAAATCACCTGGTAAAGAAGCTGCATTTGCAATTTCAAGAGTATTTTCTATACCAGTTGAAGAACTGTTTAAAAAAGTTAAATAAATCGAATTTAATAGTATTAATAAAATTTTTTTGAATAATAAGTTCGATTTTTTCGAACAAATTAAAGAGGAGTGATAGAGATGAATGCATTAAAAACTTTTAAGAATAAAATTTTTGAGGTGTCTGCAAAATTCGAAAATAGCGAAGTATTCTTCGATGTAGAACAGGTTTCCAAAAGCTTAGGATTCACGCAAAAGAAAAATGGAAAAACGTATATCAGATGGGATAGGGTGAATTCTTATCTTCCTAAAAATTCCCCACTTGTGGGGAAAGGCGATTTAATACCTGAATCCTTAGTCTACAAGCTAACTTTTAAAGCAAATAACGAAATCGCAGAGGCTTTCCAGGACTGGTTAGCGATAGAAGTTCTTCCAACAATCCGCAAACAAGGAGTATATATGACCGACCAAGCCCTAGAAAAAGCGGTAACTGATCCAGACTTCATGATTGGCCTTCTTACTAACTTAAAAGAAGAAAAACAAAAACGAGTTGAAGCTGAACGGAAAGTATTGCAGCAACAACCATTATTAACATTCGCTCAAGCTGTTGAAGTATCAACGAATACAATTTTAGTAAAAGATTTGGCAACGATATTGAAACAAAAAGGCGTGAATATCGGTCAGAATCGTTTGTTCGATTGGTTAAGAAAGAATGGTTATCTTTGTAGCAAAACAGGCATGGTGAACAAACCAACACAAAAAGCAATGGACATGAAGTTGTTTGAATTGAAAACACATGTACATACATCAGGGAATGGTGAGTTTGTCACAACATACACACCAAAGATTACAGGGAAAGGGCAGCTTTACTTCATCAATAAGTTTCTTGGAAAGGATGCGATGTAAATGCTAGACAACCCACTGTCACTAGCAATCTTAGGTTCGATAATTTCAGTCGGTAGTTACCTGATTTATAGGATAGATGTTTGGGACAAAAAGACAGGGTGGTCACAAGATGAAAGATAAAAAACAACGAGATAAATACAAAAGAAAGAAAATTATCGCAATGATACGGGATTTAAAAGCTAGAGGAGTACATAACAGCGTAGAAGCTATTGTAAAACATCATGAGTACATCGTCTTAGATAGGAAATAGAAGAGCCCTGTGCAATAGGATTTGAGGGAATCAGGGCCCTTCTATAAGAGTATTGCCGAGCGATCGAAAAGACTCGGTAAAGATATACTATCATAATTTTCTAAAAATAAAAGTGGTAAATATGTCCAAGATAAAAAGCTCTAGCCAGGTGCAAAAGACTAGAGCATAGGGTGTTAGATTGTCGCATGACTATCTACTCATAAATAGTTTAGCATGTGCTTTTTAATAGATTAATAAAAAAATTTTACGAAATATTGAACAAATAGGACAAGCCTGTGCTTGTCATTATGACCAGAAGCGAGAACAATGTATCCGCTAGCTAAAGAATAGCAACAAAAAAGCCCGTACAGAAACACAGGCCAGTTGAAACACATATCGGTAACTAAATCTTAACAGATTTGCAGGTTAGTTACTATGAAAACATGAAAAAACGACCCATTGGGAGATAGGTCGTTTTAGAAAAGTCGATCACGAAATCAATACATCCATTATACCACATCGACTTTTCCTAGTAAAGGGAGGAAAGGGAAATGATAGAAAATCCACTATTAAATAGTAATCATCAAGACTCATCAGCAAGAGATTTCATGGAAGAATGTGCTGGATGCTCTGGAGAAATCTATTACGGTGAAATTTGCTTAGACTTTGACGGTGATTATTTACATGCTGAAACAGAATGCATCAAACAATATGTAGAGTCTCATTCTACAAAGAAAGTTGCAGGTGAGTGAGATGGAAACAGTATATAGATTAAAACGATATAGTTTCATCATTCCAAGTAAAGAGAAAAAGAACAAATACGTTCGTGGCAACACTAAAGCGGAAATGAAGAAGGTGAATTAAATGGCAGATGTTAAATGGATAAAACTTTCTACTAACATGTTTGAGGACGAAAAGATTCGATTGATTGAAAGTTTACCAGATGCAGATACATTACTGATTATTTGGATTAAATTATTGTCTCAAGCGGGAAGGACAAATGCCAATGGTTACATTTTCTTGAGTGAAAACATTCCTTTTACAGAAGAAATGCTTTCAACACTTTTTAATAGACCGATAGCAACAGTAAGACTTGCGTTACAAACATTCAAACAGTTCGGAATGATAGACATCACAGACGATCAGTACATATGCATCTCGAATTGGGAGAAACATCAAAACGTTGATGGATTAGAGAAAATACGCGAGCAAAACCGGTTACGTAAGCAAAAACAAAGAGAAAAAGAAAAACAGTTTCTATTAGGGAATGATGTTGGGACATGTACTTATTGTGGAGAATCAGCAAACACATTAGATCATCTGATTCCTAAATCGCATGGGGGATTGGATACTCAAGAAAATTGCGTAGCGTGTTGCAAACGATGTAATGAAATGAAAATAAATCGTCCTTTAGAAGTCTTCCTTAATGAATGTTTACTGTTAGGAACCCCGGTGTTGGATTTGAAGTCGGTTTTAAATAACAAGAAAATCATGAGTTTAGTTGACTATCAAGACGGGAAATTTTTACGTCCTGTGACAGGTCACGTGACACGTCACGGTAGTCACGCAACAGATATAGAAGAAGATAAAGAATTAGATATAGATAAAGAAAAAGATAAAAAGAAGAAAGAAAAACCTTCCCGTCACAAGTTTGAAACTTGCGACACCAATGCAGCTAAGTATTTGTTTGAAAAAATTAAGGGTAATAATCCTAAACAAAAAGAGCCTAACTTCGATTCTTGGGCTAATGACTTTAGATTAATGCGTGAAAAGGATAACCGTGAATTACAAGAGATTAAAGATGTTATTGATTGGTGCCAAGCAGATCCATTTTGGCAAGGAAATATCTTATCTCCTAAAAAGCTACGTGAAAAGTTCGATCAGTTAACTATCCAAATGAATTCTAAAAAAGGAGCGAAGAGCAATGCAGAGAGCGGCACTGGCAATACCAACCGATATAGCCAAAAAGGTGAATATGACTATGGATTCTGATGTTTGTGATACGCATGGCATGAATAAGATGAAGTTCGGTGGACAAGTTGTATGCCCTCGATGCTTCCTTGAAAACGAAAGTAAGAAGCTCCAGGAACATGAACAAGCGAAATATGATGCAGATAAAGCGAATGAAAAGAAATTCTTGTTCCATCAGCAAAGCATGATTGCAGATTCAAATATTAAAAAGGCTAACTTTGATAACTACCAACCTACAAGCGAGGAAGGAGCGAAGAACCTTGAACTTGCAAAGGTCATCGCAACGGATTATCTCAATGAGAAGGTATTCAATACGATTATGGCCGGGAATTGTGGAGCAGGAAAAACGCATCTTGCTTACTCCATTGCAGATCAGCTTGCAGGGGCAGGGAAATCAGTTGTCTTCGTTACAGTTGGTGAATTGCTACGGAAAATCAAAAGCACATTTAACAAAGATTCCTCCTTAACTGAGAATGCAATCATTAGAACTTTAGTTAGAGCGGATGTATTGGTAGTTGATGATTTAGGAGCGGAGTTAGGAGCATTAGATGCAAATACAAAGGCAACAAACTTCATCAATAGGGTGTTGTTCGATGTTTTCGATGGTAGACAAGGTAAATCTACAATCTTCACTACAAACCTTACAGGAGAGCGTTTAGAAGGCGCATATGATGAGCGGATTGTGTCACGGATATTCAATAACTTTAGAGCGATTGTTTTCAAAGATACAAAGGATTTCAGAAGAAAAGCATTACCATTCTAAGGGGGAATTAAGGTGGATAAGCAAAAACGGATTGAAATTGCGAATAAACTTATCAATTACTTAGCAGATCACGAGAGAGAGTTCTTTCGTTACAAAGATAAAACGGCTCATTTTAAGCATGATGGTAGAAATCTATGGTTCATTGACCATGGTACGAATGTTCCGATGCGTATGACAAGAAGTTCTTACATGAATAAGAAACAGGAACATTATTTCTCTGGTGGCGGAACAATGTGGGGGTTAATCAGAGATTTTACAGACTTTATATTTGGTAATGATAATTCGAACGGTAAAAATGGTTACAGTGGATTGTACTGTACTCATTGGGGTTGGTCAGAAGAAGGAATGAAAAAGATGCGTGATTATGCAAGGGAAATCGGGTACTTAAAATCTTAATGAAATATCTATTTAAATAAGAGGGGGAATTAAGATGTGTGCATGTGATGGAACGGGAGTTATCAGAAACGATATAGGGAATGGCTGTTATCAATTTGCATCATGTATTTGCGCGGCAGGGGAACGGAGCCCGGAAGAAGTGGATAGAAGACGTCATGACGTCATGGCACGTTTGGAAATGGCTTTACAAATGCAGATGGAGGGGAATTGGGATGGCGAGATTAGAAACGGATTTACAAATGGAGGATTACACGATAGCGGCGCAGCAACGGAAATACATGAAGAACTCGCGTCGTAACCTGTATGTGGCTTTAGAAGAGTTAGACATGCTTTGGGATGAAGATGACATTTTGTTAGTACGTGAAGCATGGAAGAACAATGAGAGTGTTTTTACAATCGGCGAGAAGTTGCAAAGAGATCCCGATGAAGTTGCTTTACTAATTATGGACCTAGCAAGAAAAAATGTAATTAGAAAAAGACCAATAGGGCTAGGAGCATGAAACAGTTAACAATTGATGATGTTGTTGGGAGTTTCGATTACACAGCAAAGAGCACGGCTGATAAGTTCTTGAAGCGTGATACAAGCGTCATAACGACATACGAGGTTCATTTCTATGACAAGGAAGAAAAACAGCGAATCGATTGGCTAGCGGATATTAATCAAATTTGAATTTTGTAGAAAAGGGAGCTGTGAAATATGAAAGATGTGAAAATCGAATACATTGAAGATAAAGCTAGAATTACTGTAGATGATAAGGAAATTGCATTTGCTACTAATACAATTACAAAGAAAGTAGCAGAAAAATTATTAATAAATTTAGATCAAGCTGGAGCTATTAATCTAATCATTGAAAACTAAACAAAAGCGTTATTTGAATGCAAAAAGTCCTAGAAGGGGCTAGGACTTTTGCATAGTTAATATGAGTTTTTAGGTCAAACTTAATATTAACATATTAAAGTTTTGAGTTTGTTACAAAAAAGTGAACAAAATCGTTATTTTAAAATTAAAGAGCACCCAAGGGAGTGCTCTTTGCTCAAGACAATATTGAAAAAATAATCGGTAATATATGTAATCTTTTTAGCTTTGTGATTAATCAAAAGTTTTTCGACTTGTTTTTGGATGGTATTACATTTTGTTCTATTTTTTCGTAAAGATTAAGTAATTGTTTGAAAAATGTAATTTTCGGTGTTAACCAATACGAAAATAGTGCTGAAATAATTCCTATTATAGCTCCAGTTATGACATCGAAAGGATAATGAACCCCTACCCAGATACGAGAAATAGCTACACAAAATGCAAGTACAAGCCATAACCATCCAGCCTTTTTACGAACAAGCCAAAATGAAAAACAAATTGAGAAAAATAGAATCGTATGGTCGCTAGGAAATGAATTATCTACTGCATGATCAACAAGCTTATTAGCATTAGGTAATACTGCAAATGGTTGATAATTCAAATGCAATTTTCCTGCTAACTTTCCAATTATTTCAGCAGTTACGAAAGCAACCATTGCTTGAATAATCATCATTTTGTTTTTTCTAGATCGAGTAAACCAATAAGCGATAATAATTAAACCTAAAATATATACCATATATTCCGCTAAAAATATCATAGTTGAGTTTAGGGATGAATATTGCTTCCCTAAATCATTGATAGCTCGAAAAGCATCAATATTTAATTGAGAAAAAGACATTAAAAAACCTCTCCTTATTTTGTGTTTATAACTTTATTATGTAAAAGAATTTTTAAATGGAGCTTAACAGTTTCTTAATTAATTTTTATTTATTTTTTAACAGTTTCTTAACAAAGAAATTGGCCAAAAAATAAACAACTTGAAGCGAGTATTGGAAGGGATTTTAATAAAAACGCTATTTTATTAGAAAAGGGGAATGGATATGGAAAAGTGGTCAGAGAAAAGAATTGAAGCTTATAAGCATTATGTAAAGACAGATATGGAAGTGCTTAAAGGATGCGAAAGTCGTATAAGAACTTTACAAAAGGAATTGCAAGATCTTGAAAAGCAAAAGGAAAGAAAAATGTCTCAAATAGAAAAACAAATATTCCAATTGTACAACCAAGGGTGGGAAATGAAATACGGAGTCTGGGTAGAAGTGCCCAAACAATAAAGAGCAGCTAGCAAAAGCTAACTGCTCGGCTGGTTCTCCAAGGGGGAACGAGGAGAAATGTTAGGGACTTTAAATGAGTTCTGGCTATCGCCTATCCACAGTATTGACGGAATATTGAGTTTTATTCAGGGAGGTAGAGGGAAATGAAATTAAATAAAAATGAGTTGCTTCAAATATACGAATGGTTTTACTACATCCGATCCACTAACTTTGCTCATTTAAGCGATGAAGATAGAAAATTAGCTACAAAAATTAGAAAAGAAGCTATGAAACAATGCGGATTGAAGGATAAGTAATTTTAAACAAAATAGTTATTTGAATAAGAAAGTGTTTATGTAAGAAAGAGCGTGCAACAGTTCACGCTCCTTTAAGAGGAGATTCGGTGCCTTTAGAATCATTTCTCTCTCCATACACTCTACGAATGTTTGTGGAAAGTGTGCAAGAAATTAATACAAAAACGCTATTTGAATAGAAAAGAGGAGACACTGTGAAAGTTAGATTAGCAAATTTAGAACCTGGTAAGTTATTTAGATTTGGGGATACTGTTGGTTTCAAGTCGGAATACAGAACAGGCGGGGCGATTGAAGCTTTTATTGTCGGGAGCGGCGAAATGTTTTGGGGAGGAACAAGTACAGCAAAAGAACAAAGAGAATTGATGGTTGAGCCTATTAATTTGAAAGAATTGCTATAAAACTAAACAAAAATTTCATTTTGTAGAAAAGGGGAATGGATATGAAATACTTTGAGTTTAATAATCACGAATACTATGCGTTGATTGCAGCAGAGGATGCAGAAAAGGCGATTGGGATATATGTAGAAAATGTTGCTGGTGATAGTGTAGAGCAGGTAAAAGAAGAAGGAGCTCCTTCAGAAGTAACAAGAGAACAAGCATTAGAGATATTTACAAATACACTAAATGCAATATGCTCAACAGAAAGAAAGTACAAATGGGAAGAGGAGTTTAATGGATATAAAGATGATCCTATATTGATTGACAGTTCATTAATTTAAAAGAGCAGCTAGCCCAGTCTAACTGCTCTCTCCAAAAATGATGATTCGATGCATAGACATTATATGCCAAGATGTTGAGTTTATTCAAGGGGGGATTGAAATGAATAAAGAGGTAAAAGAATTAGTGGATAAGGCGTTAATGTACTTTCCTAAGTCATTTGTAAACAGTGGTAATGAGTTAATATTTGAACCTAAAAACAACCTGTACTTTCGGTTAGAGGGTGTAGAAAGCGAACTGGATTTTAAATGTAAGTTATTCGCATGGTTATCAAGACTTATTAGTAAAGGATTGAGTCCATATTGGTCTAGAAAAGTCTTAAAAAGTTTTAATTGGCTATTAGGGACAAGCTTTACCAAAGAAGAAATGAGATTGATCTACACGTATTTAGGGAACGGAACAAATAAAGCGTTGTGTGTGGAATTCGTGAAATCAAATTATGACTTATCTTTATTGAGTCCAGAAAACAAAAGAGCAGCTAGCAAAAGCTAACTGCTCAGGTCATGGGTAAGAAATGGGTATCTACAGTATTGACGGAATATTGAGTTTTATTCAGGGGATGGGGATTTATAACATGTAAATTAAAATATCTTTTACTAATAATATCATCCCTATAAAAAACAGGAATTCAATTGAAATTAAAATCCCATCTTTCTTTGGCTTTTTAAACTCATTTACTAAGGAAAAAACTGAACAAATTGCTATAAATACAAAAACAATAAGTAGTATTATACTTTGCATTTTTTAACACTCCTAATATTCTATTGTAATCATTATATAACGATTTTTAAATTGATGAGAATCTTTAATATAAGTTAAGCAAAGTTTAAGTAAAATTTAAACAAAATCATCCTTTGATAGAAAGTGAGGTTAGGAGAATGAAAGAGAAAAAAGATTCAAAGACAATTACATGGGCACTACAGTCTCTAGTTCACAATTACGCAAAAGAAAAAAACATGTCAGAGGACGAAGTGTGGGAATACCTATACAAAGAATCAAAAGAAGAACTAAGGAAATTAGAAAAAAAGAAAGCGAGGAAATAACAATGGGCTTAGGAAACCGAGGAATGCATTTTGAGAAGCTTATCAATCTATCAAATGAAATGTATCAAAGAGAGGGGGTGGCGCTTATAAACAAGCGTCCGACTCCTGTGAAGGTAATTAAAAGTAAAGGTAGTCAAGTAACAAACGGATTCTATGAAGCTAAAAGTACGGTGGACTATGACGGTGTTTATAAAGGACGAGCTATTGCGTTTGAAGCGAAATCTACAGAGTGTACAACACGGTTTGATTTAAGTAACATTGCGCAACATCAATTAGATTACTTGGAGAAAGCGGAGAAGATGGGAGCAGTGTGTTTCTTCCTTATTGAGTTTAGTAAGGATAAGACAGTATTCTTGGTGCCGGTATCAGTAATTCAATCTTATGTAAGGATGTCTCATCAACCGAATGGTAAGAAGTCTATACCAAGAGCGGATTTTGATATTTATGGATACTTGGTAGAACAAACAGAACGAGCACCAGTTGATTACTTACAATACATCGATGAGACAGGATTAATTCCAGTTATGTTAGATGGGATGATTCAGACAGACCAGGATTACAAGAGAGTTTCGGATAATATCAAAGTAGCTGCAGAAAAAATGAAGAGCAAGAAACGTAAAATCTTAAAGGCCTAATGAATAGCGGAACAATGCGCAATAGTGTGGTGGGGGCTATGTTAATGCGCAATGTTCCCTTATTCAGAAGATAGGTATTAAAATTTCACATACCTTATGTAATTTGAAAATAGTAAAATTAGAAATAGGGGGATTACAGATGGAGCAATTATCATTCTTTCCAGAAATAAGCAACGAGGAATATAAGTTAATACAAAAGGCAGTAGTGAAGGTATTGCGAGATTACAAGGCTCTATCTGTCCGTATGATGAACCAAAGCGAATGTGAAAGGGAAAGTATTCAGTTATTCCCGGAGCTGCGTGATACAAGGAAAATAAACGATTACAAGTACTTACAAATCAAAAGAGCGCTAGAACATTCTTTAGATTCAGAGCAGAAAGAGATTATTGAACGTAAGTATCTAAATCATGGATTAATGAGTGATAAGGCTATTAAGGCGCAAATGACGTTAGAAAACAATTGGTATTACTATCAGAAGAAGAGCGCAATTATGGCTATTGCTACAGCATTGCGGATTATATAAGGAGGATTTGAGAAATGGAACTTCGCTATAGACTATATTTAAACGGTAGTTTTTATGGATGTGGAACAATAGAGTATATCAATGAATTGATTAGTGATTATCTTGTCAATTGTAATATGTACGGAAGAAATGAAGTTGATTTTAGAGTTGAAAAGGTTGAGTAGAAAACACGGATAAAATGCGGATAAATTAACGATAAAGGAGCGGATATCTAGATGTTCAAATCACCGTATCATTATCTTACAAGCTCTTTAATGAGCTTTGGACAGCCCTTTGACAATCGCATATTGAAAAGGATTAGTACACCTATAAGTGAAACGTTCTTATGCGAGAATGTCACGGTAACGTATACCGCATAAAAGGGCGGGCAGGGGCGGTAAGAATCCGCAAATAGACGAAAAGACCAATTAAATGATTAAAACAAACTAAACATATTCCAGTGTGGCGGGTGTGAGATAGCTCGCATTCGTCATACTGTTTCTATTGTATTTACCATTCAGCTCAGAATGCGTTCTCTGAGTTGAAAGTAAATATAATACTAGATGCCATGTTTATGATTTACAAACCCTCCAACATGCCGAGTTGGAGATGGAAGGTGGGTGGTTCATATGATTGAATGAATCGCACGCTTCCGGTACAAGTAATAAGAACAATTTTTGAATTTAATCAAGCGGTTCGCCTCACATTAGTAATTACTCACAATCCTTACTAATGACCAAAACGAGGGCAGAGAGCTTCCGCTCTTTGTTTGAGCCGATACAGCAGAGACCATCCCCTCTGTCCCCTGAAACTGTGTCGGTTCACGCAAGGCGTCGGAAGAAATGATACGTCTTGGTACAAATTAAAGGATATAAAGAGCTTTCACTCTTTTCTCGGTCACTGACGCAAAGCGCGTAGCTTAAAGTATAAAGTGCGGTGATCGAGAAAAGCCTGAGAGCATCTAGAATGCCAGTGGGCTTAAAATTCGCTTAATATATACCCCTTTTGTGAATGTGAATTTCTCCCATCCCCTTATAGAGCTGTCACTTCGGTGGCGGCTTTTATTTCATTCTAATAAAAGGATATTTATGGTTTTTGTAGAATAAATAGGTCGGGAGAGGTGAAGAGATTATGATATATGTAGAAACGTTGGAAGAATTAGCGGTAGGAGGAGTATATACCGATAGACAAATTTCCAATTTGTTGCACACTGATAGAACACAATTAATGATTTTATGCGATGATGTATCAAAATTTGGTGAATCTGAGGCTGAGAGGTTTCAAGTAATAGGTAAATACGAAACATACAGTCATAAAAACGAAGATTATTCTTATCATATACCATCAAGAAAGACGATGGTTTACGTTATAGAAAAGATTTAATCGCATCCATAACGGGTGCTTTTTTCTTTGTTATATAGAAATTACATAATAATGAGGAATGTGAACAAGTATATAACTATACAATGTATAGAAAGGTTTCCGACATGTTACCCCATGTCTAGGGAGGGCGCTTACTTGGGGAAGTGCCCTCTTTCACATTTTAAGAGGGACAAGCATATATTGAAGTATAGGACAAACTCTCTTAGGTCCTATTCAGTACTCAATGTAAACTCCTTATCACACAGAGCATCTACTGCCATGGATGCTCTCTTTTTATGCACTATTTGAATAGGACAAGCATATACTGCTTGTAATTCATTAACTTTAGCTACTTTAAATTTTGTTAATGAGGACTCTCGTAATCCTTCAAAGGGCGCTCGCGGAAACGGGTGCTCTTTTTATTATAAAAAGCGGATAGTTTTAACTGGAGGGAAGATGAATGATGGACGAAATACAACGATTTATTGCTAACAATATACATCAACTTGGATATATTATGGAAGAAGCTAGCAGGAAGTGGAAAGAGCAAGACTCTAAAGGTGCTTTGACAGTGGGACCATGCAAAGGAGTTATAGATACTTATGGTAGTTATTATGATCTTTTAGAAAAGTTAGCATGCCTTGAAGAAGGAAAGAATATTAAACATAATGATTAAAACAATAGCAATTATCGTAGGCGCTACCGTGATCGGTATAGCGTCTTATTTTATTTTGCGAAGGAAGTGAATTAATGAGTTTGTTAAGTTTCTTCATTGGATACGGAACAGGATTTACATATTGTTTAGCGCTCATGATTCAGTTTATTAAGGCGAAGGAAGTTAAGGAATTGGATTGATAATGGATGATAAGGGGGTGAGGAGATAACATAAAAAAGAGAGCCGAAGCCCTCTTTTAAAAACAAGTTCAATTCATTAAGCACAAATCGGAATTCCTAATACTATTAAAGATAATGCTACATCAAGAGAAATCTCTACTCTAGCAATTTCGATTCCAGCAACTTTGACAACTAAAAATGGTTGGCCATTTACGAATAAAACACAACTTTCCATGTTTACGCCTCCTTTCTAGTAATCTACTTTATTATATGTATTAATCTTTAAAATGTTATAATTAGATTTATTGATTAAATAGAGTTAATAGTTGTATATCGATTTAACAAAACAAACAAACTCAACGAACAAAAATAGAGATAGTTAACAAAGACCTAATGTTCAATAGTGACATGTGAGTATAAATGCATATTGATTGTTTTGTAATAAATTAAAGTTAAATATAAATATATGTTGTTAGGTAAGAAGCTTACATTCTTCTCTATTTACCTATACTGATATTTTTAATAATTTATTATGATATCGATGTTAATTTAAAGTGGATTATTCGAAGTAGCGAATCCGCTGCTTTTTTATTTTGCATAGAAAAAGGAACCATAATAGGCTCCTTAATTCGATTCAGAAGTTGTGTAGTTTTTCTTGATGATATCTTTTATGTTAATAATTAAGGATATAAGGAATAACACAGCTAGGATAGCATTTACCCAGTAATATGTATTACCCGATGTAAATTTATTATAAAAGGAATTGACATTATAATATACCAAAAGCACTGAAAAGATAGTAGATGTTATTAATGCACCGAAACTTTTCATGATTGACACCCCAATTCTAAAAGTTATGACTTTTTATATAATTATACATTAAAATAATTGGATTTAAAATAAAACCCAAAAGGAATTACCGCGAGGTGGTGAATATGGCTAGGCAAAGAAGCCCAGATCGTGATAAAGCATTAGAAATGTATAAAGCAAGTAAAGGTGAGAAGCCATTAATTGATATTGCAGCTGAGTTAAACCTCAAGCCTTCGCAAATCAGAAAGTGGAAATCACAAGATAAATGGGATGAACAAATGAATGGTAACGTTACTATTGCGAAAAGGAGCGTTACCAATGTTAAAAATCCCAAAACAAAAGAGAAACTAAAAGAGATTTTAGAAGATGAAGAGCTGACTGAAAAGGAACGGCTCTTTTGTTTGTATTACGTGAAATATTTCAATGGTACACAAGCTGCAATCAAGGCTGGATATACCAAAGAGAGTGCTCATGTGCAAAGTAGTCGATTATTACGACGTGAACGAGTTTCTTCCTATATAAAAGAACTGAAAGGCGAGTTAGTTGAAAATGTATTTGTGGAAGCAATGGATGTGCTGAAAGAGTACATTAAGATTGCTTTTGCAGATATTACTAACTATGTGACCTTTGGTCAAAGGGAAGTAGAGTTTGAAAGTGAAGATGGAACTACTGTTACAAGAATGATGAATTTCGTTGACCTACAAGATCATGATATGGTAGATGGCTCTATTATTACTGAAGTAAAGCAAGGCCGCGACGGGATTTCTGTTAAACTAGCTGACAAAATGAAGGCTTTGGACAAATTGGCTCAGTACTTCGATTTAGTACCTGATAACTTCAAGCGACAAATTGAAGAAGAAAGACATCATATGCAGATGGAGATTCAGAAGGTTAATGTTGAGAAGACGAAAGCTGAAATTAAAGAACTTACAGATGACTCTAATAGTAACAGCCGTGTAATCATTGTAAACGATAAAGAAGCCATGAGAAAGGCGATGGAAAATGATCAAAACAGTTAATATCATGGACTTAATGAACGTCAATTTCTATTCGTTATGGCTTGCTGAACAATCTCATATCGTTGCAAAAGGCGGCCGTTCTTCCATGAAGTCTTCGGTTATTTCTATGAAGCTTGTAACAGATTTTTTAGAGGATGACCAAGGTAATGTAGTCTGCTTAAGGAAGGTTGGTAAGTACCTATCTACTTCTATATATGAGCAAATTAAGTGGGCTATTTATATGCTTGGTGTAGAGAGTGAGTTTTACTTTGGTAAATCGCCTTTAATTATCAGGCATAAGAAAACCAATACTGCATTTTACTTCTATGGCTGCGATGATCCGTTGAAACTTAAGTCTGCTAAGATTGCAAAAGGATACGTCATGGCGCTATGGTTCGAGGAAGCGGCTGAGTTTGCTGGTGTTGAGGACATAGATATTGTTGAGGATACTTTCATTCGTCAAGAAATTGAAGGTAAGGAAGTAAAAGTGTACTTCTCATATAACCCACCGAGAAATCCTTACAGCTGGATTAATGAGTGGTTAGATAGTAAAGCTGGAGATGATGATTATTTCATTCATCATTCAACATACATGGATGATAAAAAGGGATTCTTATCTCAGCAAATGATTAGGAAGATTGAGAAGTACAAGGAACATGATTTAGATTATTGGCGTTGGATGTATGGAGGTGAAGTCATTGGTTTAGGGGATATGATTTATAACATGAATCATATTAAAGAGATCGATGAACTTCCAAAAGATGATGATATTATTCTTATTGATACAGCGACTGACACTGGTCACCAAGTATCAGCTACTACTCATCTAGCACTTGGATTTACTAAGAAAAGAAATGTTATTTTGCTTGATGCTTATTACTACAGTCCTGCTAATAAAGTAGTTAAAAAGGCTCCAAGTGAACTATCTAAGGACTTGAAAGAATGGATGGATAGTGTAGTCAAGATGTACAATAGATATTTTGATATACAGACAATCGATTCTGCAGAAGGGGCGCTCCGTAACCAATTCTTTAAAGATTATGGGATTAAGCTACACCCAGTTGCAAAGAAAAAGAAAATAGACATGATTGATAACGTCCAGGATTTATTAGCTCAGGGACGTTTTTTTGTGTTGAATACACCTGCTAATCAAATTTTTATTGAAGAACATAAGAAGTATCAATGGGATGCTGATACTCTCCAAAGTGATAATCCTAAAGTTATAAAGATAGATGATCATACATGCGATGCATTCCAATACTATGTTAACGATAATTTACAAAAACTCGGATTAAAATATTAGGCGGTGAGAACGTGTTTGGAAACATCGTTGCAAAAGTAAGGGGGTGGCTATATAAAATGGGGTTAATCAAAGGAATTAAGAAGATATCCGATAAAAAAGAGATACCTGTTAATGAGGAATCCTACAAGCATATTGATATGTGGAAAGCCTTATATAGTGGGTATTATGGTGAGTGGCATGACGTTAAGTACCACACGATTGAAGGGCAGAAGAGCAGAAAGATGGCATCGCTAAACATGGCAAAAGTCATCTCGCAGGAAATGGCTGCTCTTATATTCAATGAGAAGTGCTCAATCAATATTTCTGATAAAACACTGTCAGATAATATTAAGAATGTTCTGGACGAGAACAACTTCATTAAAGAGTTCCAAAGGTATCTAGAATATAACTTCGCTTTAGGCGGAATGGTTATAAAGGTTTACTGGGACAACGGGATTAAGCTTTCTTTTGTCACAGCAGACTGCTTCATTCCCATTGTATGGGATAACAAGCATATCACTGAAGGTGTGTTTGTAAATGAAATCTCTAAAGGTGATAAGAAGTATACGTTGCTTGAATGGCACTTAGTAGAGGGCGAAGAATATGTAATTAAAAACGAGTTGTATGAAAGCAAGAATCAAGGGGAATTAGGTGTAAAAGTTCCTTTAAATACTTTATATCCTAATTTGGAAGATAGAGTTGGTATCAAGAATCTATCTAAACAAACGTTTGTTTATTTCAAACCGAATATAGCAAATAACTTAGATATGAGCTCCCCGATTGGTATCTCTATCTATGCTAATGCTTTAGGGACATTAAAATCACTCGATATTGCTTTCGATAGCTTTCAGCGAGAGTTTGTTTTTGGTAAGAAACGTATTATGGTTCCAACTTCAGCAATTAGAACCATTGTTGATTCGCAAACAGGTATACCCTTGAGATATTTTGATGCTACTGACGAAGTATATGAAGCCATGAATTTTGAAGATGGCACTAAGCAAATTCAAGACATATCAGTGGAATTACGTGTTGATGAGCATACGGCTGCTATCAATGCGCTTTTAAACTATGTAGCGATGCAAGTCGGCTTTTCTGCTGGAGCATTTAGTTTTGATGGACAAGGTGTTAAAACAGCAACAGAAGTTGTTAGTGAAAACTCCAAGACATTCAGAACAAAGCAGTCTCATGAAACGGTCGTTGAAGATGGTATTCGTGATTTAGTTGATATCATCATTGAAATCGCTGCTTTATATGACGAGTTCGAAAGTACTGATAAATACGAAGTTACCGTTACGTTTGATGATTCTATTGCAGAAGACCAAACAGCAGAGATTAATAAGCAGGTTACATTAGTTCTAAACGGCCTAACAAGTAAGAAAAAAGCTATCATGAAAATACATGGTGTTTCTGAACAAGAAGCAGCGAAGATCTTAGAGGAAATCCAAGACGAGAACAAGATGGTTATGCCGGAAGAGGTTGATTTCTTTGGTATGAACAATAAACAACAGAATAATAGTCCAGGAGATGAAGGATAATGGCTCTCCCTCCTGATAAGTTACAGCAACTCTCTATGTTTGTAGTGGATATCTACAATGCAATCGAAGAAGAGTTGCTTTTAAATATGGCCAGAATGCTGAAGTATGACAGGGAACTGTTGTTAACCGCAGAGGATTTTACCGATTATCAACATTGGCGCATTGTTCAATTGAATAAACTAGGAAAGTTAAATCAGCAACAAATGAATACAATTGCGCGTTATAGCGGTAAAACATCTGAGGAAGTACGAAAGATGCTAGAAGCAGCTGGATTTACAGCAGTGGAACAACATGAACTGTTATACCAAGAAGCGGCGCAAGCAGGAATCATAGCTGCCGCGCCAGCGATGTATACAAGTGCTGCGCTAATAGGAATCCTTAATACTTATGAGCGACAAGCTTTAGAAACATTTAATCTTGTAAATACCACTATACTCAAACAGTCTCAACAGGTTTATCTAGACATCTTAAATAAAACAGTAGGTAAAGTTCTTGGTGGTGTCATAACAGCACAACAGGCACTAAGACAGACGGTTTCTGAGTGGTCGCAGCGTGGAATCCCTGCTTTGATTGATAAAGCTGGGAAGCGGTGGAGTACAGAAGGTTACGTTAATATGATAACTCGTTCTGTTAGTCAAAATGTAGCGAATGAGATGCAAATTACTCGTATGGATGAGTATGAAGTGGACCTTATAGAAGTTAGTTCACACCTTGGTGCGAGACCGCGTTGTGCTCCGTTTCAAGGGAAAATCTTTTCAAAGAGTGGTAAAAGTAAACGATACCCTCCGTTTTCTAGCACATCATATGGTGAAGCGGCAGGGTTATTAGGCGTGAATTGTCGTCATGTCATCTATCCTTATATACAAGGTAAATCAACGAAGCGTTATGTGCCGTATGACACCGCGGAGAACTCTAGAGTATATAAGGAAAGCCAAAAGCAAAGACACCTGGAACGGCAGATTAGAAAAGCGAAGAAAGAAGTAAAGGTTATGGAAGCGTTAGGCGATCCAGAAGGCGTGAAGGAAGCGAAGAACAAGGTTTCGCAACGCCAAGCTGCTATGAGGGAATTCATAAATCAAACGAAGCGCAAACGTCAATATAACCGAGAAAACATTGTATAGGAGGAATTACGATGCTAAAAGCATTTAGATTACGAGTAAACGGAATGCAGTTCTTCTCTGAAGGAGGAGATAATCCACCAGTTGCACCGGAAGGAGGTGAACCAAATGTGGCGACACCAGAAAATACACTGCCTGTAAATCAGGAGCAACCTGTACAACCGCCTGTCACTTTTACGCAAGAGCAGATGGACGAAGCGAAACAAAAGCAGGAAGCGACATTCTTGAAGAAACTTGGTGTAGAGAATTTAGATCAACTGAAACAAACGGTTAACGATTGGAATACTCATCAAGAATCATTAAAAACTGAGCAAGAAAAAACAAATGAAAAGTTAACAACCTTTGAGACTCAATTAAAAGAAAAAGATGAGTCTCTTTTTAATTTGCAAGCAGAAAACGCTGCAATTAAGTCAGGTATTACAGAAGAAAAGAACTTAAATGCAGTTATTACTCTAGCAAAAACAAAGGTTAGTGATGATGTAGACATTACAAAGGCTATTGAAATGGTAGTGGAGGAGTTTCCACATTTTAAAGGTGTAGTGGAAGAACCACAAGGTGCTCCAAAGCCGACATTTACAACTGGTCAGCATCAGAAACAAGTACTGACAGAAGCAGAGAAATGGGCTGCAGCATTTAAATAGATTCAATTAAATTAAAATTAGGAGTGATTTATTAATGGCAAAACCGAATTACGCACAAAATTACCAACAAGCTTTACAACAGAAGTTTTCACAAGGATTAAGCTTCTTTGATCTGTACAATACAGCAAATAACCAAAATATCAAATGGGTTAATGCGAAGACAATCCAAATCCCTCGTATTACAGTAGGTGGATTCGTTGATGTGGACCGCGATGTTGTAGGTAGCTACACTCGACGTGCTGATAATGATTGGGAAACGAAAACAATTGCCCATGACCGTGAGTTCCGTACGTTAGTAGATCCAAAAGATATCGATGAAACAAATATGGCTTTATCTATCGCTAACATTACTCGTGTATTCAATGATGAGCAAAAAATCCCTGAAATGGACAAGTACGCAGCTTCAAAACTGTATTCTGAGTTTACTACGAATGGAAAGACTGCCAATACAACTGCATTAACTGTAGATAATGTATTAAGCACTTACGATGATTTCATGATGGAAATGGACGATGCGGAAGTTCCGCAAGACGGACGTATCCTTTATGTAACACCACAAGTTAATAAGCTATTAAAACAAGCGAAAGAAATCCAACATAGCTTAGATGTAGGAACAAGCAATGGTAACGTGAATCGTAGCATTTACTCTTTAGAAGACGTAGCTATCAAAGTTGTTTCATCTTCTCGCATGAAAACAGCTTACAACTTCACAAACGGTGCTGTTCCTGATGCAACTGCTAAACAAATTAACATGATTTTAGTACACCCTGCATCTGTTATTACACCACAACAATATGAATTCGTTGACTTAGACACACCAAGCGCAGCAACAGGTGGTAAATTCCTTTACTACGAGCGTAAATACTGGGATTTATTCGTTATCCAAAAGAAAGTAGAAGGAATTAAATTTAATATCACGGCAGGAGCTTAAGAGAGGACTTAATTGTTCTCTCTTTTCTTATGAAAGGAGAATGTAAATGAGCAACGTTGTAAAAGTAAAACGATTAAATAAGACACTAAATATCGATGAAGGTCGTTTAGATAGTTACCTTCGTGACGGATACGATCAAATCGATGAACAAGGTAATATTGTCACTCGCGCAACTGGTGGTCGTGACGTTTCGTTAGCTGAGTTTAATAAAGTATTAGACGAAAACGATCAACTGAAAGAAGAAAATAAAAAACTGAAGTCCGAAGTTTCTAAGTTGAAGAAGGAAGCTGCTGGTAAGTAGGTGATCGAATGGCATATATAGATGCTAATTACTATACCAACGAATATAAAGGAACTCCCGTAGCAGATGGGTTGCTATTAGGGCGCCTTATTGCACGTGCTAGCGATCAAATTGACCATATCGTTAACTACAAGTTAGAAGGCGTTGATTTTGATAAGCTATCGCCTTTTATTCAAAAACAAGTAAAGAAAGCAACTGCTGCTCAAGTTGAATTTTTAGCAATTAATGGCGAGACTTCCGCAACTGTAAGTGAAGGTAGCGGAGGTTTTGACGTTGGCTCTTATTCTGAAAACGGAATGAGTGCAGGTGCAGATGATGCACCTAGTTTCTACGATCAATATGCAATCACCGTCCCAAAATTCCTCAGACCTACTGGATTACTGTATGCGGGTTTGTGTGTGCATGGCTAAACCAATCAGACGTTCATTATTAATCCATACAGTTGAGTACTTGGAGTATAAAGGTGAGGATGACACTTGGGGTGGTAGTGATAACTACAAACCTGCAATAACAATTGAAAGGGTTCGAATTGAACCTAAAAAAACAGTTGTTATGAATGGCAATGGAGCCAGTGTTATTATGCAAACACTGTTATTTCATGACGCAGTACATTCAACACCTGTTTCCTTCAAGGAGAAGTCCAAAGTCATATTTAACGGAAAAGAAATGACCGTTAGTAAAGTTAATGACTTTTATGATAGAAGTAGTCTTCACCATGTGGAGGTGCTTTTAGTTTGATAAGAGTAAATATTCAATTGGATACACAAGCAATTGAAGGTAAGGTATTAGAAGCGACAGAGAAAGCGCAATTTACATTAGATCAACAGGTTTTAAAAGACAGTAACTTTTATATACCAAAAGATACTGGTGAGTTAGAACGTTCGTCACTTCGTTTCAGTAGACCAGGAGAAGGTCACATTGAATGGAATACTCCATATGCGCGTAGGTTGTATTGGAATCCCCAGTACAATTTCTCACAGGATGTCAATCCAAACGCTAGAGGCTTATGGTTTGAAGAAGCAAAAGCTAGACATGTAACGGATTGGGCAAGAATCGTAGAAAACGAGATTAAACGGAATTTATAGGAGGACAAACATGATATGGCTAATTGAATCGGTCAAGAAGCATTTAACCACTACTTTGCAGCCGAGTATCTTATTTGCTCCTATAAAAGCCGATTTATTGGATATAGGAGTAAATGATACATCACAAAAAAGTATTGCTATTAGAATGATTCCGTCAGCACCAGGAGAGCAATATTACGAAGGTGAAATCATCAACAAACAAATTCAAATTCTCGTAAAAAGCAGTAACCAACTGGAAGTAAACAACACAGTTGAATTTATTACAAGAGAACTAAATAACGTCCATAGACGAGCTTTTAACGCTATTGACGATTCATACACACTAAGAAGGTTCAACGTATATGTGGAGCCTAATTTCGTTGAAAAGACAGCAGCGAACGAGTATATATACACCGCGCTTTTTACTACGGAATTAGAAATAGGAGGTTAAGAATATGTCATTTTTACTGAACCACGGTTATAAATTTGAGATTGAGATTAAAACAGAAACAGAAACCATAACAAAAGCTAGAATCGCAAAAGGGATTACATCTGTTGATCCTGATAATAACGAAGAGTCAGAAGAAACGTACTATTATGATGGCGGTGGAGCTGCTGAACGTGATATCACTGGATTCATGCTATCTTACTCTTTTGAAGGGCATCGTTTTTACGGTGATAAAGCGCAGGACTACATCTTTAGCTTAATGAACAAAACTGGTCCAGCGCGCAAAACAACATTCACAGTGACGGAACCTAACGGAGACAAGTGGGAAGGTCCTGCTACAGTTTCGGAAATTAAAGCTCCAGGTGGCGATGCGAATTCTAAAGGTGAGATTGAATTCACGATTTCATTTGATGGAATGCCGACATTCACAAAAGCACCTGTTACACCTTAATAAGAGTCGTTAATACGGCTCTTATTCTATTTATCTAAAAAAGGAGAATGAATATGACACAATTTAAATTTGAATTTGAAAAGACTTATAAAGAGGTAGACATAGCTGGTCAAGTCTATCGAGTTAATTTCGATGATGAATCGTTAACTAAGTACCACAAGGCCTTTAGTCGATTTGATAAGAAAATTAAAGAAGCGACCGGAATTATAAAGGACTACGAAACTGCTACAGATGAAGATTTCGAAGAGACAGCTCAAAAGCAAAAAGAAGTTACAAGGGATATTGTTGAGACTTTCTTAGGTGAAGGTACTTTTGATGATCTTTACGAAAAAGCAGGCAAATCATCTACAAATCTTATGGGACTTGTTCATTACTTAAATAGCATTTATCTTGAGGAAAATCAAAAGAAAGCTGATGAAGCGCGTAATAAATACTTAAGCAATGTGAAGAAATAATGTTGAAGTTAACCGAACGTGAATATGACTTTTATATGTGGAATGGCGTTCGTTTGGAATTAAACCTTGCTTTTGATAATGTGCTTTTATTATTTGAACTATTTGACGATGAAAGTATCAATGAACAAATAAAATCTGATATTGCATTAAATATGTTGATTGTTGATAAAGTAGCTTTAAATCAATTGAATGGCGAGCATAAGGCGCAGTTACTTATCGATGTTTTAAAAGATAGGTTAGATATTGATTTGAAGACTTTAATGAAACAGAAAGAAGAAAAGCAAGAAGAGGAAAAAAAGCCGACAATTCCTACTATCGACTTTGTAGTAGATGCAGAACGGATTTTTTCCTCTTTTTTGTTTGACTATAATATCGATTTAATTGAACAACAAGGAAAGATGCAATGGAACAAATTTATCGCTCTTTTTCGTAATCTTTCAAGTAAATCGCCAATAGGACAAGCGCTATATTACCGCACTTGTGAAATACCACCTAAAGATAAACATAATTCTGATGAACGGAAACGTATCAAGAAAATGAAAGCCATGTACGAACTTCCAAAAGCTAAAGAAATAAGGGAACAACAAGAACTCGAAGCGTTCCAAAAGAGAATGGAAGCACAAAAGGCGCAAATGGAAGGTAGGTGAAGTAATTGGCTGACGGAAGAGTTGAAATAGAAACCAGGTTGGACCGTAGTAACATTCGTCGTGATATTGAAGAGGTAAATAGAGAATTGGAACGTGTTGGCGAAAATATGGGTCAAGCTGGAAGAGAAGCGACTAGAGAAACAACAAGACAACTAGAAGAAATGAGTAACCATGCTAGACAATCATATGATTCCATGGGACGCAATGCAAACGAAGCAAGTCAGAATATGACAGAAGCTGCTAATAGGGCAACGGAAGCAAATAGAGAAATATCTCGAAGTTCACGTGAGGCAGCTGCTGAAAGGTATGCAGAAGCAGAAGCAACAAGACGAATGGCTGAGGTAACAGAAACGAGTTCTGGTAGATCTAGTAGAGCGTATGATAGGCAACGCAGGTCTTATCAAAATTTATACAACAGTATGAGTGAACAACAGCGGATGATGGCTGACGAAATGAAAGAAGCTTACAAAGAACAAGCTCAAGAAATGTTAAAGTACCAGGGCAAGATGATGGAGGTTGAACACGGTTACTTTAGATTAGCACAATCGGCAAAGGATTATCGAGGTTCTACCGCTGACTTCATGGAAGAGGTAAAACGGCTTGGAGCAGAACAAAAGAAACTTAACGAACAAATGTTAGAAGCTAATGAAATGGCGAAATTGAGTATCATGCAAACTGCAGGAGCCATGATGAATATGTCAACCCAAGCTAGTAAAATATCAACTAACTATGATCGTATGGGTAATCCTCTACTCATGATTAATAAAGGCGGCCTAGCTGCTGCTGATGCTTTGAATAAGTTAGCTAATGCTGGTGACGCTTCTGTTCTTGCTCTTAAAATGCTAGGACCTACTGCAAATATGAAGCAACTTCAAGATATGATAAACATGATTACACAAGGTATTATGCGATTTCAAATGGTAGCACTGGCCGCTGCGGCTACAAGTGCTCTTTTATATGCCAGTTTGTTCAAAGCAGCGAAAGGACCCGATCCATCCGAAGTCTACAAACAACAAGAAGAAGCTTTAACGGCTTATCGAGATGCTGTTAAACAAAGAACCTCGGAAATTATGGAAGCATGGAATCTTTTTGAAGAAGTACAAATGAAAAAGACCAGCGGACAGAAATTAACGAAGAATCTTGAGGAGCAAGTAGGGATATTAGGTAGATGGAAAGATAATTTAGCTAGTATAGCACAAAGAGCAGGGACGGAGTTTTCTAATTACCTCGCTCAAATGGGGCCGCAATCAGCTGAAGAGGTAAAAGCAATTTCTCAAATGACCGATGAGGAATTAACTAAATACGTTGGTCTATGGAAAGAGAAAATGAGGTTAGCGAAAGAACAAGCAAATACAGAATTAGCGGCATTGAAAGAAGAAACAGATAAGAAGATTAAAGAACTTCAAGATTCACTAACCCCTTTAGGATTAGCTTGGGAAAGAATGAAAGGTGCTTTCGTTACAGCAATTCAGCCGATGGTTGATGCCTTCGGAATGCTCATGACTCCAA
The DNA here is from genome assembly GCF_039549175.1 of Paenibacillus sp. 102. NCBI lineage: Bacteria > Bacillati > Bacillota > Bacilli > Caryophanales > Paenibacillaceae > Paenibacillus > Paenibacillus sp. 102. The sequence goes on from NZ_JBCGHT010000024.1 coordinate 33,891, forward strand.
TAGTAAATTTTGCAGCTAAATTCTTTGAACTTGTGACGTTATTCAATCAAGCGCATCCGACAATCGCTTTAATAATACAAGCAATTATCATGCTAGTTCCCGCATTAACACTAATCTTATCACCATTAGCAATAGGAATAGGACTATGGAACGGAATGCTCGCTGCATGGTCTTCTATTTGGATGTTAATTTCGCCGCTGGTGACAGGATTAATGGCAATGAGTGGTACTGTATGGCTAGTATCAGCTGCAATTGTTGGATTAGTAGCCGGACTGATTTATCTATGGAATACGAGTGAAGGTTTCAGAAACGCTGTTATATTAGGATGGCAAATGATCCAAACAACTGCAATCACGGTTTGGAATTTCATTTTGTACAGTGTCTTGGTTCCTATTTGGACAGCTATGACTACGTATTTTCAGCAAATTTTATTACAAATCCAAACGTGGTGGACTGAAAACGGAACGATGATTATGCAAGCAGCACAAAATGTGTGGAATTTTGTGCTTTCCGTAATACAAACAGTTATGCCGATTATAGTTTCAATTATGCAAGTTTTATGGCCAATCATAAAAGAAATTGTTATAGGAACATGGGAAGCTATTAAATCGGTAATTCAGGGAGCGCTTAACATCATCCTTGGAATTGTTAATTTTTTCGCAGCTCTATTTACTGGGAACTGGTCGAAAGTGTGGGAAAGTGTGAAGCAAATTTGGAATGGTGCGCTTGAGTTGCTATGGGGATGGCTTCAACTTTGGGGAGCGGGGAGAATTTTAGGATGGTTAGGTAAATTCGCAGGTGACATTGTTAAACCATTCGTCAAATTTTGGGGTGATATAAAACGAGTATGGAATGATGCACTAGCTGAAATTTATGTATTTTTCGGCTCAAAACTAGAAAAAGTAAGTGCCTATGCGAGCAGTTGGGGTGGAATGATAAAAAATTTCTTCAGTGAATTATGGCAAAGTATCGTTAGTGGGGTGTCCTCTAAGCTAGACGGCATTGTAACGGGTGTGCAAATGACACTTAATAAAGTGGTCAGCTTTATAACTGGATTAGGACAAACTTTCTTCAATGCAGGACGTGGATTAATTGAAATGATGGCAAATGGGATTAAAAGTGCAGCAAGTTGGGTTACTGATGCGGTTAGTGACCTTGCGCAAAAAGCTCGTGATTTCTTACCATTCTCTCCAGCGAAAACAGGGCCTTTAAGCGATCTTGACCATTTAGATTTCGGTGGACCTATCAGTGACAGTCTTAAACTAGCTTTCCCGCAAGTAAAAGGATTATTGGGAAATTTATTAACACTTCCTGAAATCCAGATGATTACAAATGCTGGAAATATAAATGGAAGTGGGAAGTCAACACAAGAAAAAACTAATGGTACTGGTAGAGGTTTCGTTGCTGATACAACATCAGTTAATAATAGTCCGACATATCTAGTTATGGATAAAAAAATTGTAGGTGAATTATTGGCTGGGGACATCAAAGACATAAATGAACGCAACGCTATGAGATTATCGCAATTTTAAAGCGTTTTTTTAGATTGGATGTGATTTTATTACCAAGTCTAGTTTTACATTTAATAACATTAGAAAAGACTATATTTTTACATTGTTAGGTTTTAACCGTCCAACTTGGGCTCCTATAAAAAGAGAATTATTAAAAGTTCCGCATAGACCAGGTGGATATTTATTAAATACAACAACTGAGGAACGTCGAATTGATGTTCCTTTTGTTATTAAAGCTAAAAATCAAAGTGACTTACAAAAAATCAAAGAGGATTTAGCGGATTGGTTAATAACAGATCAACCATGTGAACTAATCTTCGATGATGAGCCCGATAGAACTTATTTAGCTATTCTTGATGGCACATTAGATCTTGCTGAATTTGTGTATAAAGGAAAAGGTACATTAACTTTCATTTGTCCTATGCCATACAAATTAGGTGCGGAACAAACAATTGAGATTGATGAACTTAACTGGGGCGCAGATATTAATAATGCTGGAACAGTCGATACGGATATGCTTGTTGAAATCGAAGTTGATCGACCATCTACTTTCCTCGATATTTGGAAGAACGATAAAGAATATTTCCGCATCGGCAACCCTTTGCCAGTCACAACTACGCCTAAAGAACGTCAGACAAAGATATATGGTACTGATTTTGCAGATATGCTAGGTTGGCAACCAGCTGTTAGCTCTGATAATTCCGATGTTAGTGGGAGTCTGAAGATAGATCATGAATATTTAGTTCCAGAAAGTTTTGGTACTATAACAGAACGATATCACGGCCCATCTATTAGACGATCTATTCCCGAAGGACCTATTCAGGACTTTGTTCTTGAAACATATGTCTCGTTTGGTGCGTCTACAGTAGAAGAGATAGGAAGAGTTGAAATTCAGTTATTGGATAATAATTCGAAAGTTGTTTGTAGAACATCGATTGAAGAAAAAAGTTACTATGAGCGTGCGAATTGGGGGAAGGTATCACTTGGACATTATACACATCCACATTGGAAAGATTTAATACACGAAACTGGTGATTATCGTGATACATGGAATGATTTTTATGGTCGTTTATATGTAGCACGAGTAAACAACATGTGGATGGCTTATATTGCAAAATTTGATGATCGTGAAGGAGCGGCCTATGCGCAAGATGGGGCTGCACGATATTTCGAGTGGTACGACACAGAAGGATGGCATATGAATCCTGTTTCGCAAATCCAAATTGGAATGCAAATGTGGAGTACTGCCCCACCAGTCAAAGTTATGGCAATCGATTTATTGCGGTTTTATAAGATTAATAGAGAAATAGATCCATCTGAATCTAATATTTTTGATGTGGGAGATAAAATCCTTATTGATTCATCTCGTAATCTTGTATCGATAAATGGCAAAAGCTGCATTGACCAAAAAGATGTATTTAGTGAATTTTTAAAGCTTACTCGTGGGAACAATCGTATAGACATTCATCCGAAATGGGTTGGTAAAAAGCGTATTAAGTACAGGGAGAGATACAGATGATTACGGACCAACTTCATATTGTTGATTTCCAATCCGAGAAAGTCGTCGGTGTTATTAACACAGAACATTATTGGGATGACCTTCGACATTGGGAATTAAAGAATAATATAGACACATTTGAATTTAAAATTTCTACTTTATCAGAGTATATGCCATTGATGCAGCAACAAAATATCATTCTCAAAGAGGTATCAGAAGGTCGTTTCATTCCTTATGTGATAATTGATACTGATGTTGATTCGTTTAAGAAAGAACTTACAGTATATACAGCGGCAGAGTGGATTCGACTTGGAAAAGACGCAATTATAAAACCGCAAATTTTACCACAGATGAGTACGTATGAAATGCTTCAAATATGTTTGCAGGAAACAGATTGGTTAGCCGGAAACGCAGAGTTTAATGGACTTCATGGTCTCAAAATCGAAAAGTTCATGAGTCCGTTGGAAATGATTAAAGAAATGTGCAAGCTGTATGAGTTAGAAGTCGAGTACCAAGCTAGAATTGGTCGTGGTGGTCAAATTGTACGTAGTGTAGATATGATAAAAAGAAGAGGACGATTCACTGGTAAAGAAGTCGTTCTAGGGAAAGATTTAATTGGTGTTCATCGTATGGAAAACTCACAAAATATCTGTACAGCACTTGTTCCTTATGCTCGAAAAGAAGATGGAACATTACTGACAATTGAAGAAGTGAATTACGGTTCCCCTTACATTGCAGATGCTGCTGCATTTCAACGATGGGGTGTACGTGGTAAACATAAATTTGGATTTTATGAACCGGAAGTATCAGATCAAGACATGGACGCTCAACGATTATTGACTTTAGCTAGAATCGAAATGAAAAAGCGTATTAATGCATCTGTAAAATATGAAGTTGAAGCGCAATCAGTTGAAATGGTATTCGGAATGGATCATGAAAAAATTGCTGAAGGCGACACAATCTACATTAAGGACCACGGTTTTACACCAACATTAATTTTGGAAGCGCGTGTTCTAGCTGGCGACCATTCTAGAACTGATTCAAGTCAGATTAAATACGTGTTTGGAGATTTTATTGAGCTTACTGACCCTCAAGAAGCGTTACGACTTATGTACGAACGTATACTTGCCCAATTAAATAATAAGGCCTCTAAAGAGCTTACTGATAAACTGGACGAGCTTATCAAAGAAGCAGAAAACAAAGCGAATCAAGCTAAAGAGGAATCGCAAGCTGCAAAGACATTAGCTGAAAAAGTAATAGAGAACTTAGATAACTACCAAACAGCTATTCAGGAAAGTGTTGAACCACCTACAGATAACCTTGTACCTGGCAAAACATTGTGGCTCGATATTTCAAAAGGTAAGCCGGGTATTTTGAAAAAATGGAATGGTTCTGAATGGGAACCGATTGTACCCGATTATGGTGATGTAGACGAATTGAATGAACGTGTATCGAATATAGATACATCCGTAAAGGGACTAACTAATGATGTATCACAATTATCTATAACAACAACGGAGTATGGTAAACAAATTACTGATGCTAACTCTAGGATTGACCAAAATGCACAAGCTATTGGGCTTAAAATTGATATAACGAAAGTTGAAGAATATGTAGGTGGCATTAAATACTTAAACGAAATCCGAAACACGCGTTTCAAAAAAGATTTGAAATACTGGAAATTCGAAGCTCTAAATATATCAAGAGACGAAAGTAAAACTCTTGAAGGTGATGCATCAGTAAAAATAAAAGGTACTGGCGCTAGTAATTCTTGTTTAACATCGGAACAAGTAAAAGCAACTGTTGGTCAGAAGGTAGCGATTTCAGCGTATTTTCAAACAGAGAATATAGCAGAGCATAAAGACGGGAAAATGAAACTTGCTGCTATATTTTTTAATGCAGAAGGCGCTCAAATCAAAGAAGAGATAAAAGAGTTCACTCTCAACGAGGATGTTTGGATAAGACAAGAATTAAGAACTACAGTTCCCGAAGGCGCTACTCATGTAGCTTTTAGATCTTGTGTTATTGAAAACGGAACAATGTGGGTTGCTCATCCTATGCTTCAATTTGGCGAAACTGCTACATCATTTATTGAAAATCCTAATGATATTGTTGATAAAGATGAAATCATGGAAGATCTAGCTGATAAGGTCGCAACAGCGGATTATGACCAGAAGGTTACAGATATAGAACGCAGGATTACAGCCAATGAAAAAGGAATCGAAATATCTGCTAAGGCAACTGATGTCTACACAAAGACGGAATCAGACGGAACATTCGCTAAAGATGCATATGTAAAAGAAATGGAAGGGCGCATTGAGGTTACTGAAAACGAAATTAGCAACACAGTAAAAAAAGGTGAAGTAATTTCGGAAATAAACCAAACAGCAGAGACGATAAAAATTAAGGCAGATTTGATTGATTTAGTAGGTAAAGTTAAAGCTGAATGGATTGTTGGTCAATTACTGAGCGGTGTACAACTCAGAACATCTAACACACACAATTATGTGAGTTTAGATGATCAATTCATGCGTCTTATAGAAAGTGATGTTGTAAGAATGTACGTTGGTTATCACAGACGTACAGATGGTTCAGTTCAACCAACCCTTATTCTTGGTGGAGATAATACCGTTAATACTATATTAGGCACACTACAAATGACACAAATGGGCGCAGGATGGCCAACAGCGAGTGCAAACATAGGAATTGTTGACGAAGTTATAAATGGAGTAACTTATAAATCTGTTTTTTGGGAAATGCAAAGAAACGGAGTAAGCACATTCCATGCCAATGATGCTCAAATTAATTATTCAGGCGTGGGAAGTTGGTACTTTAGACGTGGAAAAACGGGTTTGTATAATACATCATTAGCTTTAATAGACTTTGGGAATGACTCTTATGCAGAAATGAGACTACCAACAGCAAAGTTGAGAAATAGCAGGGCATCTGGTTTTAGAGATATCATTCAAGTTTTAAGTGATTCTGCTGGAGATGGTTGGGGAGGAGTACAAGCTCATATATTAACTCCGAGTTTGTGAGAATACAAATCAAATATTCGTGATGTGCCGTTTTCTGCTTTAGAGAAAGTTAGAAATGCTAAGGTTAGGGCGTTTAATTATAAAGGCGATGTAAATTTACTTTATGAGATGAGGGAGAATAAAGCCCCGAATGATCCTCCTTTAACAACAAAAGACATCAAACAATATTATGGTCTTATCGTTGATGAAGCAGATGAAGCCTTTGTTGACAAAGATAAAACAGGTACTCACTTGTATTCTATGACATCATTAACAATGAAAGCAGTTCAAGAACTTGAGGAAAAGCACGACCAAGATATAGCAGTTTTAAAAAGGGAATTAGAAGCAAAAGATGTAGAGTTAGCAGCGATGAATAGTCGAATAGCATCTTTAGAATCTTTAGTTCAAAGCTTAATCGATAAGGGAAATCAAGCAGAAACACCAACAACTGAAAATCAAACAGAAGCGGAGCAGCAATAGCTGGTCTTTTTATTTTGCAAAGGAGTGAAACGATGCAAGAGATTATCGATTTAAAACAAGAGATCCAACAAATTAAATCAGATCAAAAAGATATCAAGTCAGAACAAAAAGCAATTCAGCAGGATATTCGGAACTTGGAATCACGCACTTTAGGTAACGAAAAAGATATCGTTAACATCAATAAGCAACTAGATAAAATCAGTTCTAATACTACATGGATTCTCCGGATTATCATTGGCGCTATTGTAACAGCGCTTATTGGATTACTCTTGAAAGGAGGTGTATAAGAATTGCCACTTACAAAAGAAAATATTTTAAAACGTTTGCGCAACTGGAAAACATGGGTTGCGCTTTTTTCATGCTTTGGATTAATTTTATCGGTCTTTGGAGTGACTGGATTCGAAGGTAACTTGGATAAGGTCGAAAAGGCTGTTTATTTATTTGGGATTGCTCTGGGTATTTGGACTGATTACGAAGAAAAAGGAGAAGATGCCTAATGAAAAAATCTTTTAAACTTGTTTCCTCTGTATTTATGACCTTACTGCTTCTATTTAGCCTTACTACAGAAGCTTTTGCAGATAGAGCTCTTATTATTGATGGACTACCTAAAACTCCTTATCGTTATGGTGTAGGTGATTATGAGGGCGTTGTGGCACATTCTACAGCAACTCCAGAAGCTCCAGCTATCAACATCCAAAAATATGAAACTCGTACATGGCGAAATGCTTTCGTTCATTATGCAGTAGATTGGAACGAGACAATCCAAATCGCTGATACAAAGTACATTGCTTATGGTGGTGGTCCTGCTGCTAATAAACGATTTGTACACGTAGAATTATGCGAAACAAAGGATTATGCGAAATTTAAAAGCAGCTATGATAAATACGTGAAGTTACTTGCTAAAATCCTACGTGATCGTGGTATCAGTGTTGAAAAAGGATTGTGGACACATAGCGATGTAACGCATCATCTCGGCGGTACAGATCATGAAGATCCGCTTGATTATTTACGTAGTCATGGCGTATCGGAAGCACAATTTCGTGCTGATGTGAAGCGTGCATACAATAATTCTAATGTTGATGTTTCTGTTCCTGAGCAACCATCTAAACCTGAAGAAATACCTACTGCTGTGACTGATGGTGTTGCTTATATTCAAGGTTCCAATGTGAATTTACGTAAAGGTCCAGATACAAGTTATTCTGTAATTCGTCAACTTAACAAACCAGAATCGTATGTTGTGTGGGCTGAAAAAGATGGATGGTTAAATCTTGGCGGTGAGCAATGGATTAAGAATGACCCATCTTATGTGAAGTTTGATAAGAAAAGTACAGTGGATTCGTCTATTGTAGGGAAGCGTGTTGTTTCTAAAGTTAATAACCTACGTTTCTATGATGCTCCATCTTGGCAGGATAAAGATGTTGCTGGTACTTTAGATGCAGGATTAGGATTTACAATTGATGCAAAAGTAACTGTTAATGGATCAACACAATACAAAGTACACAATAGCAAGGGCAAAACATACTATGTAACAGCAAACGAAGCCTATGTATATGTGAAGTAATAAGAAAGCCGGCTCTTATGAGTCGGCTTTTTTTATTCTTAGTATAACTCACCTGTTTTTAACGATCCGACTCTATTGTTCCATTTTTTATCAGTATCGCCCATATAGTATTTGTCTAAATTGACTTTTTTGTAATTTGATTCACTAGGATTTTCAATTCTTTTCTCATATCCTTCGTAATTTGAATCAGAATAAATAATAATATAAGAGGATGGAGGCATTTTTATAGACGATATATCATAATTCCCTAAGAAGTTCTTTGAGCTCCCTGGAGTTAGAGTGAAAAATTCCGTTCTCCAGTCTGTTAAGTCATAGAACGTAAATTCATATGACGCTATACCTCTATTTTCGTTAGAAACCTCAGCCTTATTTGATTGAGGACTAGCGGCACTTGTTTGTTCACTAAAACCAAAAAGGAAGCCGCCGCTTAAAACTAGTGATGTAACCGTTAAACTTTTTAATGCTTTTTTCACTTTTAAAACACCTCCGTTTTTTTTAACACAAACTCATCTTACAACCCTAATCTGTCTCTAAACTTTCATTTACCTTACAAAAACCTTACAAAAATTATGTAAAAAAAAGGCTGACTATAATCAGTCAGCTACATCCACAAATTCATCAATTTTAAATTTAGTATTTAATCCAAATGCATCTGAACATACAAGTGTTTTCGTATGTATATCAATATCCAATACCGTTATGTATTCATCATGTATATATCCATCTCTGTAGTACGAAACAAGTATTTCACTATCGTTCTGTAGAGAATCGTTGAGTGCTCTTTCAATTCGTTCTTTTGTATCCTCGGTCAAAAATGGTTTCGGGACCTTGTATTGTTCCTCCAATATACGTTCAATTCCTTCGTATTGCTCTGGAATCGCAGCGAACGGTTGCCACTTTACCATGCCACGCCCTTTTATTTGCGGAAATCCCCAACTCTCCATATTTACCCCTCGATTCGTGTTGTTTGTTCTTATTATATACGAACGTATGTTCTTTTATGAAGAGTATTTTACAAAAAAAATCAGCTCAATAAGTATGAACTGATTTTTAATAAATTATTAATCATTAATTGGTAATTCGCTATCAAGGGGAAAATAGTCGCCAGATGCCGATTCTCCAGAAGGTGTAATTCCTTGATTTGGAAAGAACCAAGGATCTGTATTATTTATATAAAATGTTGGATAACCTCCTGATCCCCCTGGTCCGTATGGTAAAAAACCTCCAGAAGTCCATCCTCCATATGGTACGAATCCACTAGAGTACATTCCCCCGGTGTAAAATTGTTGTGGTGGTAAAAATCCGCTTATTCCACTACAATGACCACCATAATTCATAAAATCTCTAGGTAATACTCCATCCCATGCAAATGTAGGCCAATAATAAGGATACATCTTATCCCTCCTTTTTAATATTCCATACAATTTATATGTATTTTAAAAATCAACTTAGGTTCATTTGAGTAAAATAAAAAAACTTACTCATTTGAGCAAAGCTACATCCAAAAATCAAGGGAAATGTAACATTTTAATAGATTGTTCACTTTAATATTCCGTCTATTAGAATTATAGAAAAAAATTATAATTTCATTCATTGGTTTATAGAATATCTAGGTATGTTAATACCTAGAGGAGGGAATCTCATGAAGAAATTATTATCTGTTATGGGATTGTTGGTGTTATCACTAGTGGCATTGTTTGGATTCAGTGAATCAGCAAGTGCGGCAGTTTCTCGTCATCCGTTTGAAACAGATGGACCTGCTAGAACCGAAGATAATATTATTTATGCTTCATCAGGGCAGACTATAAAAGTCAAAATTAACTGGTGTGCTAATGTGAACTGGGATAACTATCGTGCAACTGCAATGCCAGTATTCCGATGTGGCCCCGCGCTCTCTGTAAAACTATATAATACTAGTACTGGAAATTACACATCTTCCAAGGTCATCGGGGTAGATGGATGGGTAACATTTACCAACATGAGGAGAGGTACTTATTATGTATATTTCACTGATTCATGGAGTGACTACTTTTTCAGAGGTGAAAATACAGCAAGTAGTTATTAGAAAATAGCCCCTGCCATCCTTCGGGATGGTTTTTTTGCATAAAAATAGCCCCGTTTTTACGAAGCTACATCCAAAAATCATCTTCATGTATGTTTTTTCCTAATTTTTTCAAACCTCTTGTAATTTGAGTTATCGTTGAAAATTTCGGTATATATGATTTGTCGTTGCACAACTTTGAAATTGTACCCCTACTTAATTTTGCGGCTTTCTCTAATTCCCCTTGTGTGATCCCTTGTTTATCTAACCATTTTCCGAATTTACTGCGATGTTTCCCTAATCCAAACACCTTTACCACCTCAAACATAGCTTGCCCTTTCCGTCATTTTTTTAAACACGAGAAAAAAACTGACATAAAGACCAAACAGTACACAATACCTTTTACCATACCAAACAAATTACGATTCACAGTGCCAATCTGATAGCCTTTTAAAACTTCGTTTTACCTATTCCGAATAGAATTCTTTCACAGAATGATACTTCGGACATTGTGAGATTACTATTTTCAATGATTCATAGTAATTTTCAACTCTTCTAATCTGCAGGGACTATTCTTACAGAATACATAAAGAAGGGTGGTGTTCACTTTGATATTTGAGTTAGTCAGTTCCGCAGCAGTCGGTGGTGCAATTCTTTTCTCAAAAATGCATCAAAAAGGAGCAACAAATGATGCCTCTAAGATCCAGAGGATTTGTGCTAACTGTGGTTTGAAAGTGAAAGAGGGTAAAGATACAAAAACGATACAGCTGCTTCGTAAGACGAGAAATGAGTGGGGAATGGAGTATGCGTATAGAATCCCTCTTGGACTTAGCTTCTCCGATTTTGAACAAAAGATGCAGCATTTAGAAGACGGATTGAATCACAAGAGCAAAGTTTATGATTTTAAGCTATCAGACTTAAAAGCTCTTCGTTTCAGAAAAGATATCTTAAAGCAAATACAAAACATTATAAACAAGAAAAAGTGCATCAGAAAGGAAATAGAGCTGTCTTATGATGGTTTATTGAAAATACGAGTTTATGAGAAGGGAATACCTGATTTCGTGAAGTTTGAAGAGGACATGATGAAACAATGCAGAGGATGGGAAGTTCCTATCGGATTTACCAGGGACGGATTAGTAAAACATGATTTCGATGCAATTTCACATATGATCTCGGCCGGCATGACGGATATGGGTAAATCTAATGTATTAAAGCTCATTATTACATCCCTTGTACGCAATCAATCTGATAATACAAAACTATTCCTCATCGATTTGAAGGGGGGTCTATCTTTTAACCGATACAGATTCCTAAATCAAGTCGAATCAATTGCGAAGAACCCTGAGGAAGCCCTTGAGACTCTAAGGGAATTGCAAACGAAACTGAATGATAGAAACGAATACTTACTAGAAAACGGATACGAAGATATAAAAGAAGCTAAGGATCCAGTTCGCTATTTCATTATTGTAGATGAAGCTGCCGACATAGCGCCATATCAGGAATGCAAGGACATCATTGTAGACATAGGAAGACGCGGCCGGGCAGCAGGATTCCGCTTGGTATATGCGACTCAGTATCCAACAAATGAAGCCTTACCATCGCAACTCCGGCAAAATATCGGTGCTCGTGTTTGCTTTAGATTACAAACAGAAGCAGGAAGCCGTGCCGTATTAGATGAGGGCGGTGCAGAGTGTCTTCCCAATATAAAGGGGAGGGCTATATATCAAACGAATGAAAAGAAGGTCTTGCAAACTGTTTATATCGATAACAAACAGATTGATAACATTATAAAGCCACACATTAATATCAGAGCAAGGAAGGAGCATGATGATGCAAAAACTAGCCATGAAGGAAGCCAGAACCGAGAGTATACTCTTGAGCTTGAAGAAGTTGGGATTCTTAAGTAGAAAACAGATTCAAGTACTTCATGACCTTGGTGGTGACAGGAATGCTTCCCGTGTAATGAAGGACCTTGAAGAATATGTATCTAGCTTCAGGGATTCTGAAAAGATCTACTACCTCAATAAAGAGGGACGTGAGCGCATTGGAAGTAAGAAGGTTTTAAAGCGTTCTAACCAATTCCGGCACTATATCATGAGAAATGACATCTATATTGCTTATAATTGTCCTGCTTCATGGAAACAAGAAGTGAAAATGAATGTGAAGGGAGTTGTTTCCATAATTGCAGATGCATTGTTTAACGATGATGGAAGATATCACATTGTAGAGATAGATCATGAGCAGAAGATGAGTGCAAATCGTGTGAAGATGCAGAAGTACCGTAAGCTAATTGATTGTAATGTATTTGATAAACCACCTAAATTTACTTGGTACACAACAACTGAATACCGCAGGAAGAACCTACAGAAGTTGTGCGAGGGGTTGGATTGCAACATATTTACAGTTACTGATTTCCACTAAAAATAGGGAGATGGTCCATATGGCAACTGAGACAATGAGCATCAAAGATTTTATGGATGGTAACTATGGAGCGAAGAAAAAGTGGGGCTTGTTCAAAAAGAAGGCAAAAAAATACGCACCTGTCGCAGTGCGTGTATCATTAGTAATCGGTAGTGCTATTATATTCAGTAACTTTATAGATATTACTCATGCCTTCGCTGCTGAACCCGGAAGTGATGTTAACGAGGTATTTAAAGATGTTCAATCCAATGATGGGAAGTTTAAAAATTATATAGATGGCCAACTATACAATCGTATTGTAAATGCGTTTGAACCTGTTATCTTTTTAATCAAAGCAGTATCGTATCCCATAGCATCCGTTGTGGCGTTATGCGGTGGATTGTTCATTATGGTAGGTAGCCAGGAACGGGGATTCTCGTTAATAAGTCGCGCGGGGATTGGATATATTGTAGTCCAAATGATTCCGCTGTTTATGAGGCTGCTTGTTGAGATTGCTAAAGCTATTTAATAATAAACAAACCTCCCGCATACAGTAATGCAGGAGGTTTGTTTATTTTAGTTTTCGATCCATCATAATGCGTTTGTAAGTTTCGCTATTCTTAAAACCATCGGGATCTTTACGAATTTTCTCTTGTAATTTTTCTAATTGATTTTTTGAAATGCCTTCAATGTAGGCCTGCCTAAAATCTTCAAATTTCCTGAGCTCTGTTACAATAGGACTATCGAAATGTTGGGATTGTGGAATTTCTCCAGACTCATTACTAACAAAAGAGTTTAACCATATTTCTTCTGGATGTTTTTTGATTATCGTAATAACAAGGATTCCAACTAAATTAGAAATCACATACATTGCATCTTTGTTCATAATTACCGGAGTACCAAATGCAGATCCTTGGATTATTGCATGGGGATGGCTAAATAGTTCCCGCATTATTTCCTCATTAAAGAGGATAATATGATTCTCTAAAACATCTAAATTTAATCGTTCCTTTAAAAGATAAGAACGCATAACATTTTCTGCGTTTGATAATGTGTTTAATATTTCTGGAGTTAGTGGTTTATCGTTATCTTGTTCAGTGGTGATTTTTTGTAAATCTTGATGTAAAACTCTCCAATTCACAGATGTAATGAAACGGTTTAACCAGTCTCCATTGTATATTACAGGGCCATCGAATCCATTCTTTTTAAATGGGTGAAATACTTTATTTGAAAAAAGAGTCTCATCTTTATTGAATAGGTCTTCGCAGTCAGAACATAGCAGATGCAATTTCTTTCCGTCTTGTAATGGACGATTAGGTTCTGCTACAGTCCTAATTCTTCCGGTAAAAGAATGTGCATTTAAATATCTAAAAACAAATTTTGGAACAATATGACTTTCCTCTAAAGTTGATTCTTTTTTACATAAAGCGCAAATTCCAATAATAGGTTGTTTACCAGATTTCTTCTTCGCCATTATAGTATTCCTCTCTTTTTAAAAAGCTATAGAATTGTCAACTTGCTATTTCTAAACGTTTATCTGTACTATTTTGAATTATTACTTTAAATCTTCACTTAAATGATAACACCGTTTGTGAGATTGCAAAATGATTTAACTTTACTTTATGTGGCGAACATTTCTTTGCAGGAAAATTCTAACCATAATGGAATACTCTCACTAGGAGGTGTCGTGACGTTATGACGGACGAAATTGTTTATTCTGCTAGTGAAGTATACAAACGACTAGGAATAAGTGATAGCACCCTTAGAAAGTACATGGAAGTGTTGCAACGAGAAGGATATACAGTCAAAAAGGATAAACGTGGCCGAAGAGAATACACCGAGTATGACGTTATGGTGCTTGAGAAGTTGATAGAATTAAGTAAGCATGACGGTATGACGTTGGAGAAGGCTGCAAAGATGATTGCGCAACAATTAGAAATCGCAGATACAAATGCGAAGACTGAGGAATCCCAAGAAACTGATATAATCCCATTCCACATTCAACAACAACTCCAGCAACAGTATAGCGTTATGGCGCAAGAAATGAATCAGAGTATGTTAGCCATGGAAAAGCGATTGAGTGAGCAGGCGAAGCAAAGCAATGAGGAAATCAAAGCAAGTGTAGAAGCGCATAATGAACGCGTGGAAAAACGCTTAGAAGCGCGAGACGAGACGTTAATGAAAACGCTACGTGAGATGCAGGAAACTAAGAGGTTGATGCAGGAATTTCGTGATGAGGTTGCTGCTGCAAAAGAGAAGAAAAAGCCGTGGTGGAGGTTCTGGTGAGAGCAAGAAGGGGTAACGCTGGCCAGGATAGGAACATATAAAAATAGGGTTGTAGAAAAAGAAAAAGTGGATTCTTTGTGAGAGCAGGGATCCACTTTTTTCTTGTGTTTGTTCGCACCAAAAATTAGGGGAAACGTAACATATTATTTATCTGTTTGTTTTTGCTTCTTTTTCAAATACTCCGCACGCAATTTTTCAAGTTGCTGCTTTTTATCAAATTTGGCAGGCGTCTGTTTTTCATGAAACTTTGCCACAGCTACCTGACCTTTGTAATCCAATTGATATTTTCCCACTTTGTTCACCTACTTATCTTGTTTTTAAAGAGAATCTATTCAACAAATATAATATACCTTATTTTACTGAAGTAAACCTTATTACTTTATTAGTTGCAAAGTTTTTTTACTACTTGTTAAAAAAATCTACATCCCCAATATTTTTCTACTTATATCTATCTTACATAATGATAACTGTCATACAATGAAGATAATATTAGGAAATTGTGAGGATGATTACGTTGATAAGATTTGTAATTAGTTACGCTGCAAGTCTGTTTGCTTTTATTTTCGGATGGTTCTTGATTTCATATATTTTTAATTCTAGCTTTATTCACCCGAACGTTTTATTTGGATTCATTAAAACTATCGTCACTTATGGTGGTATACCAGCTCTTATAGCTTGTCTAATTGGGGAAGTCTTATACAGGAAAATCAAACGATGTAGAGAATTGCAATTTGGTATTCCTGTATTTATAGGACTAGCAGTTATCTATACACTTACACCATTTCTTTTTATTTTTACTTTTTCTTTTTCAAGTTTCTTTTATTTCGTTGCACCTGTTATTATGGGGTCCTTAGCTTTTTATTTAGTACGTAGAAAATTCCGTTAATGATAACTATGCAAATGAGATAGTGGTGGTTCTGGTGAGGGTTTTTAATAAACTACGCAAAAGTAGAAAAGTATACATTTATACTTTTCTACTTAAGAGTAAGTATATAAAAAGCCCTAAATATGTAGGGCTTTTTATATTAGCGTTTTTTAATTATTTTCTTTCATAAATTATGTCATTCAAGGTATGCTTTTCACGTTCATTCAATTTATTAGTGATGTAGAAGTTTAATATTTCATCAATAAACTCATAATTCTTCATGTCTTTCATTGTACAAATGGCCTTTATTTTACTAAGTGATTCAGGTGATACTTTTATATTCTTCCTGTCTGCTGCTGACAATGAATTCTTTTTCTGTGTTTTAGGGTTATCTTGAACAGGTGTCACGGTCACTAGGTACTTTTTATCCATATTAACCACTCCTATTTAAAACTTTCTACTTGTTATTTCTTTTCCAACATTTCATAAAGGTGCTTATACATCCCTTTGTAACCTTCAGATTGTCGCGTTGTTAATTTAGTATTTACATAGCTTTCAAGAAGCATATCGATAATACTGTTAATCGATGCCTTATCCATGCTTTCTTGTTCTTTTATAAATGGTTTAAGAGTATTTAGCTTTAATAAAACAGCTGGTGAAATTTTAGCAGTTTTTGATGGAACTAAACGTTGATCTGGCTTCTCAGGAGCAGTTACTTTTGCTTTATTGATGATAGGTTTAATAACTTGCTTCTTAACAGGCTCACTATTACGGCCAAAATCGTTAGTTCCTTTTATCTGTACGCCTTTGTCATTTAAAGTGTTTCCAGGTTTTGTGACTATAGGCTGAAATGGTGCTTTAGACATTAAAAACCTCCTCCTTAAGCATTAATAGTAGCGAAATAATTTTCATGTTCATTAAGTTCGCTAAGAACATCGATGAATAGTTGATGAGCTTTTTCATCCCACATATCAATATTGCCGCTAACGTTAACATTTTTATGAATTCCTTCAATATCGTACACTTTTAGGCGTTCTTGATATCTCACGATTGTATCTAGAACGTTTCCACCATACATTTCTTGAGCTTGTTGTAATACTTTATTATCCACTCGTTTTCCTTGATGTAACATCATTGGAATAATACCTAAAACTTGTAGGTCTGCATCATATGTTTCTGCTAAAAACTGCATATAAGCGATATATGTTTGAGCACCTTCTAAAGATAACTCTTGTGTTTGTAGAACGATGATACAATAATCAGCTGCTATCATAGCGTTATCTGAGTAGTCACTGATTGTTGGTGGTACATCAATGTAAATACGATCATATTTATCTTTTAATGGTTCTAGTAATTTCTTTAAATATGTAATTTGTGCAAGTTCATCCTCTGGGAACATATCAAAGAGGATTTTAGATAGTTTTCTAAATGAAGTATTAGATGGAACAATGTCCAAATTCTCAATTACTGGGATAATCTCATTCTCTAAATTTTGATTTAAGAATGCATCCGTAATAGACTTGTCTATTTGTTCAATATCACCTGTTTTAGCGAGGACTCTTGTAGCATTCCCCTGAGGGTCCATATCCACTAAAAGACATTTTTCATTAAATACTGTAGCAGCTTCATAAGCCAACATTGTAGCTGTTTTTGTTTTCCCAACTCCACCTTTAAAGTTACCGATTACGTATGTAGTTGCTTGTCTAGTCATTTTCGACATTCCTCCATAAAACTCCGAATAAGTATACCTTTGAGTAAAATGTAACATCTACGTACAATATTCGCAACAGTATACCGTAGAAAAGTTTATGTTTTTCAAACAGATTTATCGAAAGAGTAGAAAAGTATACTTAAGCGTAAGATTTTTTAGTATACTTTTCTACTTTTCTACTTACGCGTAAGTTATAGAATGGGTAATTTTTTAAGTAGAAAAGTATACATTTCTACTTTCACGTAGTTTATGAGGTATTTCTCTATATACCGGCAATTAAGGGTTGATTGCAATTTTTAAGGAGAAACAATTTTTAAATATGGGGTTAGAAGTATACATTTCTACTTACGCGTAAGTTAGAAAGGGTATACTAAATTTGAAAGTCAGGTAGAAAAGTATACTTTTACACTTTTTCGTAGTTCTACTTTTCTACTTACGCGTAGTTTTAAGTTGTCATTTCTGTATTTACAAACAAAAAAGCTTGTTGTAACGTAGTACACAACAAGCATCATTCTACAAAACAAAACATAATTTGATATTTAAAATAAACGAAGATCGATAGAACAATTGAATATGAATAGAAAATAAAAAAGCCACTCCCATACGCTATCGGCTACCAACCTTTAGCGGGAATGACTCAGTTCTAGCAAGTGTACCACCACTTAGCTAGACATAACCTGTTTAACCAGACGGGATTTCCGTTTAAGAAGTGTACCACCACTATCCTTAAACAATTATGCCTTTTCACGAGGCTTCTTTGATATACCCATTTTATCTATGATTTGGCTAAAATTCAACTAGTAAATGCTAGAATTGTAATTTTTGTAGTCAAAAGATATATATAGGGCATCTCTAAACCTAGAAGTCTTGTGAATGTACAGGCCGTTCAGGAATTGGAGATGCCTTTTTTGTTTTCTATTCAACGTGGAATTGCCTGAAACCACGTTAATAAAAACTGATAAGCCGTAATTCCGTGCTGCTATATAGCGGGAACGTGTTACGGCGTGGCTTGCTGTTGGTCGTGCAGGGGGTACAGAGTATGCGCCTACAAAAACAGCACCCCTAACTGGCTTCCTGTTCATCTGGTTAGGGTAGGTGAGAACTTACCTAGGGACGATTCTCTAAAAGGTTCGGGTGGTTATCGTTAGCATCACGGTGCTAGGGAATACATTCAGTTAGTCGTGTAGGGACGATATTACAAGGACAAACCATAGAAAAAGGATGTATGCGGTGAAAATCGCTAAGTGAACAGGGTCTATACATACGGATACCTTATAAGTGACCGCATGGCAAAAACAAAGACGCTTATCCATCTATTTTGATCGATTACTTTTTGTAGTCTTTCAAAGTAGGGGATAAATTTGCCTTCCAGCCGTATTCCATAATCGTTCCCACATGATAAAAACCCTTAAAACCTTCAGTCAAGGCTTATTACGAAGAAAAGCTGGAAAATACACGGTTTTATACTAATCTGAAATACTACTAGCTAAGATAGAGGAATAAATAAGGAAATTACAACTTACTTAGTTAGAGGATAAGGGGAATGATGAAACAATTACACTAAGTATCCTAGGGTTCATCTTCTTAAACCTGTTATTACTTGGACTACTATCTTTATTTAGTGGTATTTAGTAAAATTTGATTTGATACAATTAATTATAGACTGGGGGATTTGTTCATGGATTATTCAACGGATAAATTAGAAGAGGAACTGACGAGATCTAGTAAACATTATTCAGATTCTAAGTTTTGGGATAAAGTGAAGAAGTATGGTAAAAAAGCAGGAGCTAATGTTGTTTATGCAGTTTTATTATTGTATTACACCCTTCAAAAAGATACTGTTCCAATGAAGACAAAAGGGATTATTCTTGGAGCTTTAGGTTATTTTATTCTTCCTTTAGATTTGATTCTAGATGCTATTCCAGTGGTTGGTTATACAGATGACTTAGGTGCGTTAGGAATTGCGCTTATGCAAGTTGTTATGTATATTGATCAAGATGTTAAGGATTTGGCTAAAAATAAATTACAAGATTGGTTTGGGGAAGGTGTAGATACTTCAGAAATAGATAATAAGTTGGTAGGTAATGAGGACTAGAGAACATATTCTTTAGTTCTTTTTTATTTAATTCATTTAGAATTTACCCTATTTCCGAAAATGGTTTTATCAATCTGATATAGTACGTGAAATTATTATAATATCTTTTTTTACTGATAAATATCAATTTTAATTTATTATTGGTAATTTATGTGATAAATTTAGTATATTAATAACTTAGTATAATGAGGGATTATATGGGGGAGCTAAAGGGGAATAATCATTATTTAATTAGATTTTTGTATTTACTTATAGCTTGGTGTGTAGCTATAAAACCTATTTTCTTATCTAATGACACAAGTAAGGTTGCTTTTTGCTCTACACTATTTTTATTTTTTGTACCTTTAACAATTGACTATCTAGGAATGACGGTAAACACTAAGCTAGGTGTTATTTTAAAAAATATCGGATTTTACAGTACTCTTTTACCTATAGTTGTGATTATATGTATTACCTTTGATGGATTAGAAGTCAATTTAATTTCTAAGATGATGTACGGTATATCATTTTATGTAATCTGGTGGGTGTTGTTTTTATGGATTGTACTTTCTTTTGTTGATTGGATATATTTCAGTTGTAGTTCAGTTGAAAAGAAGGTTAGTGAAGAGATAGTTTCTGATGTAAGAGAGGGATTACGTTATAATATCCCGAATCCAATGGATAGTAGAATTGATTATCATGAAAAACAATATGAGGCTGAAATAGCTGCAAGTAATGAAGGAGGGATTGAAAGATGATATTAAATGTAAATGAATTATTTATAGTTGTAATAGGGCTATTTGTAAGTTATTCAATAGGTGCCTTTTTAAAATTATTACAATTTAAAATGAGTTATTTTATTACATTTGTAATAGCTTTTTTACTCCCATTTCTTGTATTGAAAATGACAGTGTCAGCTACATATAGAAGTGTTTTAAATGAAGGAATTAAAGAGGGTTTTAAAACTTTTGGTTATAGTATTTCAGCGTTGCCAATACATGTTAGAGTGATAGGGGAAGTTTCAGCAGAAATTTATGCAAAACAGGTTGCTAGAAAAAGGATCTATAAGAAATATAATATTGAACAACGACCACAAGATATTATTTCAATTAAATCCAACTTCCCAGCTATTAAAGATATAATTAGCGATGTATCAAAAAGTATGATGGAAGATAAACATAACGGTTATAAACTGTACTAAAAGTATGAATCCCTGCACATTGTGTGGGGGTTTTTTCATAAAAAAAGACACCATTACGAGTGCCTTTTTAATATCAGAGTACTTTTACAACAAGAACATTGCATCTCTTTTTTCTTAAATACTAGGTGTTGCGCTCTGCATGTCGGGCATATTATGCCAACTGGCGTCAAGCTTAACCGATAGCATATAAATCCGATCACTGCAAATACTATTGCGGGTAAAATTTGTATGAACGCCACTGAAGTAATAAATGCAATTAGCATAAAAATAGATAGCGGTTTCGCTACTTTACGATTATTAATAGTAGCTTTGCTGTCCCTTATTGTTATAGCATCTACAGCTACTGTTTGTGGAGTGTATATAGGTTTTTGATAATCTATTTCTTCCATGTTTTTTGGCTTATTGCTGATGTGCTTTTGATAAGAAATACCTGTCCCTGGGATAGAAGTTGTAACTCTTGTTCCAGATGGGCCGAAACTAACACGAGCGCCTTTTACACCAATACTAACTCCAAGCCCTTTTTTACTTGCATTTAATTTAATAACAGGAGCTATTTGTTTACTCTTATGAAATCTAAATCCCATATTTATGAGTCCTTTCCATTTATAAGTGTAATATTTAGAATATCATAACAAAATATTAGTAATTATATTGTTGTATTTTGTAAAGTGTATATAAAAAAGACACCCTAAGGTGCCTTCCTCCGACTTGAACCACTCTACTTTTAATAATATATTGAATTCCCATCCACTTAACATTTTACCATATTTATCTATATTGGTTGTTAAGAAAGCGAACTCAAA
>NZ_JBCGHT010000025.1:0-50517 GCF_039549175.1 Paenibacillus sp. 102
ATACATCTATCATTACAACTACAAACGATTCCAAAAAAGGCTTAACCATCGAGCTCCGATTGAATATCGAATCTCGATGGCCGCATAGTCTTTTTTTACAGCTGTCTACTTGACGGGGGTAAGACCAGAATTACATCCCATAATTATTAGCATGAAATATATAATTAAACTACAAATGTGAATCGCCTTAGTCAAGGCGATTTTTTTATTTAAAAAAACAAGAATTTCATATTTAGTGATACGAGAAATCACTTGCAGGAGACTGTGTTACCCACTTCAATATCTTAATTTATTTCCGAGTCAGAAGGGGATTCATACTCTTCTAGTAAATACAAGTTTTTTATCTTTGTCGACTTAATAAACTTTGAAGCACCCATAATTTGTTAATATTTCGACAAATTATGGGTGCTTTATGCGCTCAGCATAATCAATGTATTAAAATTTTTCATTTTTTAATACATTGATCTAGCCATATGTACTATTAAATACATTGAAACTTACCTTTTGTCTTGTATAAATAAGTGAATTTATCTTAATTTGTAACAATATGTGTCAACAGATACTATGAAAATATAAGTAATAAGTATTACTTATATTTAATTAAGTTTCAAGTTTTTAGAAAAATAATGGGAGGAATATCATGAAAAGGGAACAGAAGCAAAAGACAAAAAAATCAATGATAGTAATTGCTACATTATCTATCTTTGCTACTGGAGTAACTCCGTCATTAGAGGTCTTTGCGGAGGAACAAACACAGAAACAGAAAGTATCTACAGTATTGCAAAATGAAAAATCAGTTAAAGTGGAAAATCGGTCATTTGCAGTAAAAGGGAAGGGGGATGTCATTCAACTTCGAGATCTTGAAAGAAGGGGATTTAATTTTAGCCCATATGAGCCAACAGGTTTATATGCTAAGCCAAATGAACAAATAACAGTTCAAGTAGAAGGAAATCAAAATATCGAAGCATATATTGGAACTTTTTCGTATGATGCTTCTTGGAGAGAGGACTCTAAAATTAAATCATTCACATTAAAACCAGGTACAAACACAATACAATCTCCCAATGGAGGAATGATTTATTTTTACAATAAACAACAAGGTGGTACCATTCAAACAAAAGTAACAACAGGTGGAACTGCTACTCCTTTCTTTGAACTAGGAAAGCATACGAAACAAGATTTAATAGATATGCTAAACCAATATCCAAATGCACATGCGGTGGAGTTAAAAGGGGAGCGTGTATTGATTACTGCCAGCCCTGCACGTGTTAAAAAGTATTTGCTGGGCTCTAATACAGACCCTGTACAACTCTTAAAAAAGATGGATGAGGCTACTAGAATTCAAGATGAAATATCTGGATTATCTGAAGAACAAGTAGATAAACATTATATTCATTATGTAGAAGAGAACCATTCTTTGGATTATTATATGTATGCATATCCTCATAGAACTGCATATGTAGGAGATGCAATCCAACACGTATTAGATATTAATAAATTCACAAAAGATGGCTGGGGCCCTTGGCATGAAGCGGGACATATGAGACAACAAAGTCCTTGGAATTTTAAGAATATGACGGAGGTACAAGTCAATCTTTACAGCCTTGCCGTAGAAAAAGCATTTACTTCTAATCAACCTATTAGATTGAAACAAGAGGGTGCTTATACTAAGGCATTTCAATACTTAGATCAACCGAATAAAAATTATGACGAGATTAGTGATCTTTTTGTTAAAGTCGTTATGCTTTGGCAATTACAGCTGGCGTATGGAGAAGACTTCTACCCTAAGTTACATCAATTATATAGAGACATGCCTTCAAATGAGATTCCGCAAACGGATGAAAATAAAAAACAATTATTTATGATTATAGCGTCAAAAGTAGCAAAACAAAATTTAATTCCATTTTTTGAGAAATGGGGATTACGTCCAAATACTGATACAATCCAAAAGGTGACGGTGCTAGGGTATCCAAATCTAACAACTGAAATTTGGAAAAGTACAGATTCTAATCCGATTAAACCAGATATACCGAACTCTGCCAATATTTTAGAAGGAAACCAGTTTGCATGGTCAATGAAAGGAATCAGTGATTTCGAATTTGCAAAATTAGATTTTAATAAATCAACAGAACAAATGAAAATTCAATTAAAATCAGGTGTACCACATCATTACTTTAATGAAACGTATGCAAGTATTAAAGTACAAAATCCATCAGGTAAAGTGGTATATAACAAAGAAATTTACGGAAATAAACAGCAAAATGTTGAAGCACAAGCAGTGCCAGTAAAAGTAGGCGATTTTATTGAATTAACACATCTAGAAGGTGTGCATAGAGCCACTCTTACAAATGTGAACAATAGCAAACAAGAGAGCTTTGGAAAAAAAGCAGTGTACGAGGTTACAAAAGAAGGCTTGAAGAAAGTAGAAAAAATGCCAGAAGCAACAATTTTAGATGGAAATCAATTTGAATGGTCGATGAAAGGAATTGGAGATTTTGAGTTTGCCAAAATCAACTTCAATAAGTCGACAGAAGAAATGCAAATTGAATTAAAATCAGGTGTACCACATCATTACTTTAATAGTACGTATGCGAGTATCAAAGTACAAAATCCATCTGGAAAAGTAGTATACAATAAAGAAATTTATGGAAATAAACAACAGAATGCTGAAACGAAAAAAGTACCAGTAAAAGTAGGAGACAAAATTGAAATGACACATCTAGAGGGTGTGCATAGAGCGATTTTCACAAATGTAGATAACGGTAAACAAGAGAGTTTTGGAAAAAGCGTAGTTTATGAAGTTACTTCTACGGGCTTATTAATAAAGTAGATGAAGAGGGTATCCGAAAAACAAGTTATTTTAATATTTTTGTTGTTCAATAAAGTGTTAAATGAATAGCTATGAATTGAATTTTGTTAGATTCCTCTACTAAGTTAATATTCAATATTGAACTATCCCCACTTAACGACCTTGGGGTCTGTTTGAAGTGGGAGATTCCTGCGAACACCGATGTATCCACCAGTTATCTTAGCAGGCTTTGCCCGTAGTTCCTACGGTGAGAACTTAAGTATTATGTACGTTGACGCCCCACGCTTCCTACTTTAGTTTGATTTTCGCAATTTCGGCAAGCGTGGGGCGATAGAACGTTGAAGAGTTTACGATTGCAACGATTTTTCTACAATCAACCTCATATCTTCAGTTTTCAAAGAGCAATCTGTACAAGTATATAGTAACAAACATGTTGGCTTAGCCCAACCGACAGAAGACTCCCACCTATTTGCTGGTGCTATCGCACCTTTACGCAAATTGAGGAGGGAGTCTTCTGTCGGAGAATGATAAAAACTAGAATAGGAAGTGAAATTAGTGAGTAGTCAGAAAAAAAAGAAAGTATTTAATAAAATTTTAGTAACTACAGCAGCCTGCACCATGTTTACACTGTTTGGAACATCTATGGTACATACGGAGGCGGCAACTCGCACAAATGCTCCATCGGTATATGTCACACCGCAAAATACAGCCGCTTCAGATATTATTAGTATAGATTGGTCACCAGTTCAAACAGCACCATATACTTATTGGGCTGTACATAATTGGAATCAAGGTGGAGAAGGCGGTGGCTATGCTGGATTCCAACAACAAAGTGGTTTTGATCAAATGGGTAAACGAACACTACATTTTGCACTTTGGGATCCAATAGCCTCAAACCAAGAAATAAAGGCTGAATACTTATCCCCAACGTCACAAGCGAGTAGATTTGGGGGAGAAGGAACGGGTCTTAAAGTTCAAACCACTTATAATTGGCAAAATAGTGAATGGTATCGAATGCTCCTTCGTTCTTGGCAAGAAGATGGCCACACAAAATTTGGTCAATGGATAAAAGATACGAAAACAAATGAATGGAAGTTAGTTGCGGTTATGGATCATCCAGTTGCTAATGTCGCATTTAATTATGGATTATCGATGTTTCAAGAAGACTGGGCTGGTAATGGACAAGATGTTAGAGAAGCTCGTCTTAAAAATGGTTATAGTAGAAAAGTATCGAATAAACAATGGAGTTCTTGGAATAATCAAAGTGTTTCTGGACAGCATGATACTTCCTATCAATATGATGGAGGAGCAACTTCAGAATATGTATGGGTTAAGGCAGGAGGAAATACTCAATCATCAATTGGAACAGGAAAGACGTTTAACCTAAACCAACCTAGTCAACCGGAGATGGGAAATTTAGATTTTGATGTTCAAAATATTCATTATGAAAATGAAAAAATGAGTGTATCTTGGGAATTTAAACCGCAAAGTACACCGCAGTTTAAAGGGAAAATAGAAATCTATAATAATGAAAATCTAACAGGACAGCCGCTTAAAGTAATTGATAATATTAAGTCCTATCAAACCGAGGTTAGTCAATCTATGCAATTACCTTCAACAGCTTACGCTAAAATTACACTAACAGATATATTTGATCGAACTGTGGAGAAAAAGGTGAAAATTCTAAATGGCATTTCTAATATGCTAGAAGGAAATCAATTCTCTTGGTCATTAAAAGGATATAGTGATTATGAGTTTGCAAAATTAGATTTCAACAAGTCGACAGAAGAAATGCTAGTGAATTTAAAATCTGGAGTACCCCATTATTACTTTGATAGTACGTATGCAAGTGTCAAAGTACAGAACCCATCAGGTAAAGTTGTGTACAGCAAAGAAATTCAGGGGAATAAACAACAAAATGCTGAAATACAAAAGGTACCAGTAAAAGTAGGAGATTATATTCAATTTACACATTTAGAAGGAGATAAAGAAAAGGAAAAGGTACGAGCTACTCTAACTGATATTGATAATGGGAAAAATGAGACTATTGGAACAAAAGCAATGTATGAGATTACAAAAGAAGGATTGAAAAAAGTAGAAAAAATGCCAGAAGCAACAATTTTAGATGGAAATCAATTTGCATGGTCGATGAAAGGAATTGGAGATTTTGAGTTTGCCAAAATTAATTTCAATAAGTCGACAGAAGAAATGCAAATTGATTTAAAAGCAGGCGTGCCGCATCATTACTTTAATAGTACGTATGCGAGTATTAAAGTACAAAATCCATCTGGAAAAGTAGTATGCAATAAAGAAATTTATGGAAATAAACAACAGAATGCTGAAACGCAAAAAGTACCAGTAAAAGTAGGAGACAAAATTGAATTTACCCATCTTGAGGGTGGGTATAGGGCGATTTTCACAAATGTAGACAATAGTAAACAAGAGAGTTTTGGAAAAAGAGTAGTTTATGAAGTTACTTCTACAGGCTTATTAATAAAGTAGATTAAAAGGGTGTCCAAAAATACAAGTTATTTGGACATCTTTTTTCTTAAGTGAACTTTGAAGTCGGAGTTTTTCAGTTCCACAACGACAGCAACCCTTCGTTTCCTTGAGCGTTACTTCGGGCTATTCCACCCCCTAGATGTCCAACAATTGGGCGTTCTTTTTTGCGGTTGATATTTTTAAGCTGGGACCGAATAGCTTATTTTTCGCACTTTATTTTCTTCCTGTAACCGTATATATCAAGTTGTTAAAGAAATATATCCGAGAGGATTGTTCATGAACAAATAATCGGGACTCTGGTCTTGGACTGAATATCATTAAATACATAGTGGAAAAACATGAAGGAGATATATGTATAGACTGCATAAAAGAAAAAATACATTTACGTATTTTTTGTCTAAATAGAATGTATGAGTACTTTCTGGATGCTGATATTAGGATGAATATATATTATTAATAGAAAATCCACTAAATATGTGAAATATCATTAGAGCTTGTTTGCATGTTCTATCTAATTTTATGTACAATGAAAAAAAGAGATATTATAAGACAGGGAGAGGGAATCCATGTCCACCAAATTAGTAAATTTACGAATCGATTTTGCTTTTAAACAGCTATTCGGAACAAAAGGCAATGAGGAAATCCTGACTGGATTCTTGAATGCTATTTTAGAGGAATCTTTAGATGCACCTATTACATCTTTGCAATTAGAAGATCCGCATCTTCATAAATCTTATGAAGATGATAAATTATCCATTTTAGATTTATTAGCAACATTGGATAATGGAACACAAGTAAATATAGAAATTCAGCTTCGGAATACACATGACATGGTGAAGCGATCCTTATATTATTGGAGTAAACTTTATACGTCCCAAATGCAAGAAGGGATGCCGTATCGTTCACTTCGGAAAACAATTACCATTAATTTATTGGATTTTATGTTGTTTTCACATGATGAAGCCTGCCATACAATTGGACAATTATGGAATAAAAAGACGCAGCAATTATTAAGTGACGATATTGAAATTCATTTTGTAGAGATACCCAAATTGGTGAAACAATGGCGTGAAGAAAAGGTCAATCCATGGGAAAATGCATTTGTTCGCTGGATGTTATTATTACCAGCACATGAAGACGAACATTTAACTCAAACATTGGAGGAGATTGCAATGAATCAAGATCCAATTTTAAAAAAGGCAATGAATAAATGGGAGAATATGAGTCATGACTCCTCTTTCCGAACAGCGTATGAAGCGCGTGAAAAAGTACTTCTAGATGAGCAAGCTAAAATAGCGCATGCTCGTGAAGAGGGTTTAGAGGAAGGGCTAGAAAAAGGCTTAGAAAAAGGGATTGAACAAGGAAAGATCCAATTAATTCGTGGTATGCATAAGAATGGCATGCCGTTAGAAGACATTGCAAAGTTCACTGGCCTAAGTACAGAAGAAATTCGTAAATTATTACTATAATACAACGAATTATAAAAATCTTAATGTTACTGTTTGAATGATATGTTTTCCTTTACGTTAACAGTATGAAAAAAAGAACTTGTAGAAATCTGCAAGTTCTTTTTTTTAGGTCAAATATAAATGTAGACTTTTAAATATTAGTTTACATTAAGAAATTCTCTTTGATTATTATAAACTTTTGAATCACATTTTGAAATGAATTAGGGTGTGTGTTTTTACGTTTTTTTAATCGTATAATACTAGTTTGTAGGGTGTTTTTGAATAAACTTTATTACAAAGCAATAAATATTTTTATTAATTTATTTATATATAATTATTTTAAAAATAATTATATAAGTTAAAGTAGGAAGTTGTAGCTATTTAATTTTGTATAAAGAAAAAAGAACCCTCCCTAGAGAAAAGGCTCTTTTTCGGCAAATGAGTGATTTGTCTACTTAAAACATATAAAAAGAAGACGCTTATTTATTATACATTCATATATTAAGAATTACAATATTTATTTAATAAAGGAATATAATTAACTCATTTCATATTATAGTTCATATATTCATCATATAATATCGCGAAATATTTACAGATTTCGCGATACGGAAAAGTCCATGTAGGACGTTAGTCCGCCTTTAGGCATGGGATGAAGGTATCGCTTTGTCGTAGAAAAACACTTGTATTTTGGTATACTGCAACTATAGACCAGAACAAGTCTTTAAAACGCCTATGTGTTCCTTGAAAACAAGATATCGTATGAGGTTCGATAGACTAACTCACGCTATCGGTAAAATGATATGTGTCGTCAAGAACAAGACGCTAAAACATTTGAACACGCAACTTACTGTACGGTATGGTCATAGTACCGTAGCTCACGAACCTATAGGGTTTGTCGTGAGAGTGGTGATGGCACACCGCAATCTTGCATGTCAGCGATACCAGAAATGGACTTCGCCCTTGGTAGCAAGAATCCCACTGGCTTTAGCCAGCTTGCCCCTTTAGGGGGGGGAGTGTCAATTGAATGACATGTGTATGCACCCTAACTCTTTCTTTGTGATATTTTCTTTCGGGAAAAAGCCTAAAATAATCTCTCTTACATTATGAAATAGAACTTTTTAGGTAGAGGGAGATTCTATAACCAAAAGTTGTTTGATTTATTATATTAAAAAATTAAAAATGTATATAAATATGAAATATTGCATATTGAAATGTATTGATATCAGAAAGAACTCTGGCTATTATAAGAGTATAAAAATTTACCACAATTTTATACTCAAAAAAGAGGAGGAAATCAAATGGAAATCGCAATCGCAGTTTTAAAATTCATTGGTGGAGTAATCCCATTAGTAACAGAATTATTAAAAGCAGTGATGTAGTTTAGTTTTTGCAATTATTTATATCATATGAAGTACAAAATAAAGAGGTCAGTTTCTTTACAATAAAGGATCGACCTCTTTATTTTGTTCTTATAGTCATTTACTTTAGGAGACCGATATAAATTATTCAATAGACTTATGCACTAAATTATATCATCATTAAGGGGAATACATAATGTTATCAACTACAACACATCGATCTACTAAAAAGAAAAAATGGATTATTATCGGAGTCATTGCATTAATTGTCGCTATTGTAGCCATCAATATTTTTATGACGCAAGGGAAGAAAAAGGGTGCAGGTGCAGCAAAGGGAGACGCTGTTAGCTTTGAGAAAGTAACCGAACGTACACTCAATAATACGAAGTTGATTTCAGGACAAGTAAAGCCTGGAAATATTGAGAGTTTCTATGCAGATCCGATAAAAGGAAAAGTGAAGGATATTGCGGTGAAAGAAGGGCAAGAAGTAGAAAAAGGAACGAAATTATTCTCTTATGATAATGAAGAAATCAATTTACAAATGAAGCAAGCTGAGCTTGATCAAAAAATGGCAAGTATGCGCTATGATCAAGGGAAAAAGAAAATAGATTCACTAAAGAAAGAGATTAAGAAAGCGAAAGATAGCGGTGCTGGGAAAGAAGTAACAGACCCAATGGAAGAGCAAGTAAGTGAAATAGAAATACAGCAAAAAACTACTGAACTTGAAAAGGAAAAGGGCCAATTACAAGCACAACAATTAAAGAAAAAACAAGATGAACTCACAATCTATAGTAATTTTTCTGGTGTTGTACAAAAGTTAGATAAAGATGCGGCACAAAGCTCAGCGCAAGCAATGGGGGGACAAGGAAAGTCATTTTTACAAGTCGCTTCTAAAGATCCGTTCCAAATCCAGGGGACATTAACAGAGCTTCAAAAGTCACAAATTCAAAAAGATCAACCATTTACTGCAACTGCAAAAGCAAATAGTAAGAAGAAGTGGACAGGAAAAATTACAGAAGTAAGTGAATTTCCGACAAATGCAGAGATGCAAGCAGCTGGTGACGGAACACAAAATATGTCTCAGTATACCTATAAAGCTAGTTTAGATGGACAAGAAGGTTTATCTCCGGGCTATCACGTCTCACTACAAGTAAACTTAGAAAATAAGAAGATAATTGCTGTCCCTAGTAAGAGCATTGTAGAAAAAGATGGTGAACCATTTGTTTATGTAGAAGAAAAAGGAAAACTTCGTAAACAAAATGTGAAAAAAGGTTCTACTGACGGAAACTGGACAGAAGTTCTTGAAGGCATAACAGTGGGGCAAAAGGTGGTTAAAAATCCTTCCGACAATGTATATGACGGAATGGAAGTGAAAGAAAAATGATTACGTTAAACAATATTCATAAAACATATTACCAAGGGGAATTTGCGGTGCCAATTTTACATGGCATTAGTTTAACGATTCAAAGCGGTGAGTTTGTTTCGATTATGGGACCATCTGGTTCAGGGAAATCAACACTCATGAACATTATCGGTTGCTTAGATCGTCCAACAGAAGGTGAATATGTGTTAAACGGCGTGAATATCTTAACGGCAGATGAAGCAAAACTTGCCCTCATTCGTAATGAATATATCGGGTTTGTATTCCAGCACTTTAACTTGCTGCCGCGTCTATCAGCAGTAGAAAATGTGGAACTTCCACTTATCTATGGTGGTGTGAAGAAAGCAGAGCGCCGTCAAAGAGCCCTTGAAGCACTTGGAAAGGTTGGATTGTCGGACAGGGTGCATCACTTGCCGAGTGAACTTTCAGGTGGACAAAAGCAGCGTGTGGCGATTGCGCGTTCCATTGCGAATAATCCAACGTTTATTATGGCTGATGAACCAACTGGTGCCCTTGATACAAAGTCTGGGGAGCAAGTTATGGATATTTTCACGAAGTTAAATGAAGAAGGTACAACGATTGTTATGGTTACGCATGAGGAGGAAGTTGCGGCATATTCTTCGCGCCGAATCGTGATAAGAGATGGGAAAATTACAGAAGATAGAAGGTGTGCGGTATGAGTTTACTAGATAGTATCAAAATTGCCCTGTCTTCTATTCTAGCTCATAAACTGCGCTCAGCACTTACGATGCTCGGAATTATTATTGGTGTAGCTTCTATCATTACTGTTGTTGCAATTGGACAAGGCGGGGAAGCGGCGCTGAAGTCGCAGTTCGTTGGGGCTGGTAATAACGTTATTCCCATTCACTATAGTGCGGATATAAATGATCCATTTGGTATGGAAATGATGGAGCAGCCAAAATTAACTGAGGAAGATATTTTTGAAATAAAAAAACTTCCAGAGATTGCGCATGTTCTTACAACGAATACAAGTATGGAGCCACTCGATATTGAGGATAAAAAAGAGATGGTGAGTATTACAGGGTTAGATAGTGAGTACTTCTCAGTAAATAAAGTGAAAGTCGTAAAAGGTCGCTCTTTACAAGAGTCAGATATTGCGCAAGGTAATAATGTTATGATGATCAGTAAGAGTATGGAAGAAAAGGTCTTTAAGAAGGAAAATCCAGTTGGAAAAATTATTGAGATGAAAGGACAACCGATGCAAATTATAGGTGTCTATAAATCAGATAATGAATTCATGGGAATGGGACCATCGAAAGCTTTAATTCCAATTACATTGTGGCCAACACTATATGGAAAAGACGAAATTCAAAGTATCTCTGTTCAAGCAAAAACTGCGGATGATTTAGAAAAATCAGGTAAAAAAGCCGCTGATGTGTTAAATAGTCGTAAACCAAGTGATGTATCTGGTAAATACGAAGTTATGAATTTAAAAGAAATTCAAGAAGGTATTTCAAAAATGACAGGCATCATGACAATGGTCATTGGTGGTATTGCAGGTATTTCACTAGTCGTTGGTGGTATCGGTGTTATGAATATTATGCTTGTATCTGTAACAGAGCGTACGCGTGAAATTGGGGTACGTAAAGCACTTGGAGCAACGCGCAGTAAAATCTTGCTGCAATTCTTAATTGAAGCGGTTATGTTAACGCTTCTTGGTGGATTAATTGGAATTGGCCTTGGCTATGGAGGAGCATATATTGTTTCTACATTTGCAAAATGGCCACCGCTCGTTTCATGGGAGGTTGTTGTTGGGGGTGTGTTATTCTCGATGACGCTTGGTATTATCTTCGGATTAATTCCAGCGAATAAAGCGGCAAAATTAGATCCAATTGAAGCACTTCGTTACGAATAGGATAAATCGGGGCAGCAATGATTCAAAAATAATCTGTCACATCGGATCCAAAATAGCTTGAATCTCATTTGTTTTAAGAATCAAGTTATATTAAACAGCTAATGATAATACAATCATGGTAAATTGAACTGATATTTATAGTAAAAAAGACAGTTATTAAACTGTCTTTTTTACTATTTTACTATTCAATAAAAGAAACAAAAGGTTCATCTTCATTTTTTTCTTTTACAATAACTGCTTCAGTTTTGTGCTCCGACTTTATAGTCATTTGAACCTTAGTATCTTTAGGAAAAACATCTAATATATTTTGCGTTATCATTTGTGTAAAAGCAACTAATTCAGCTTTACCAGTAAATTTAAATAAAACGTTCATATTTATAGTATCCATAGAATCATCTTTATAAAAAACTGTAGCATTAACAGGTATATAATCAGCTGAATTAAATTTTTTCACTTCCTTAGCAAAAGCATCTAATTTATCATTATCTGCTGCATGTGTTTGCTTAAAATCATCAGAAGGATAAGCAAAAGTTTTTTCGTTAATATTAACCCACTGCCCTACGCTGTTTTCATTTTTTTGTATAGTTGCACTAGAAATAAAAGTACCAGGTTTTAAAGAACTAGAACTTTCCTGTTTAAAAATACAAAAAGTAATAGGAACTTTTACAAATTGCTTATTTTCATAAAGAACTTTTAAAAGTTGATTAGCAATTTCACTCCCTTTGGCATTTGCTTCTTCATTAGAATAATTTGAAGTCACAGCTAAACCAATAACAACACCAGCTAAACTCAATCCTCCTGAATGTTTCTTAGTATAATAATCAAATTCCATAATATTAGACACATAAGGTACCTCTTGTTTTGTCACTAATTCTTCTATTGTTTTTTGAGGGAGATATTCACCTATTTGTAATAAGTGATTTTTTGTATCAAATTGCTTAGATGAAATATGCATTAAACCTAATTCAACTTTATCGATATCTAATTTAGAATTAGTTTGTATATTAACTGCATTTATTATTTTTTGTTCTTTTAAAGGAATAATAGTTTTATAAAAACCATCAGAAATAGGATATTGCGGAATAATACTACTTTTCTGCGTGTTTTTTTCTACAACTTTCTCTTCTTTTTTAATAATACTAGTACCATTACATGCACTTAATAATAGACTAATAACTATCAAAAATAATGATATCTTCTTCACCTATAATAACCACCTTTAACAATTGCTCTTGCTTTATACAACATATAGTGTATCACTAATTATCTAAAAAAAAAGAGATTGTTGAAAATATATATATATATTTAACAATATTATCTGATGCTAAGAATTAATATTAGAAGAGCAGCCTCTTAAATAGAATATTTTTAAGAACAGTTAGTTATTCTGTATAAATTAAGTTGTTACGATGAAAACACTCAAATAATAGTGTTAAATTTTAGAATATAAATTAAATTTAAAAAATAATTCAATTAATGGTAGAATATGGTTGTTTTGTCCGGATAAATATTTAGCATATTGAAAAAATAATCAACAAATCTAGTTTTAAAGGGGGAATTAATTTGGAAAGAAGAAGTCATAGAATTATTGGTTCTGGTGCAAAAGTTCTAAGACTCTTGCAAATAATCTTCTAAACTTGAACATACTGATAGTATGACTCTAAAAAGGGGCGTGATCAGTATGGAAAAGGAAAATTTGTTCAAATGGAAGCATTATCAGCCTGAACTAATCTTATTAACAGTAAGGTGGTACCTACGGTACAATTTGAGCTTCCGTAACTTGGTAGAAATGATGGAGGAAAGAGGATTATCAATTGCTCACACAACGATTATGCGCTGGGTTCATCAATATGGATCTCAATTAGAAGAGAAAGTACGACATCATATTAAATCAACAAATGACTCGTGGAGAGTCGATGAAACTTATATTAAAGTAAAAGGTCAATGGATGTACTTATATCGTGCAGTCGATTCAGAGGGGAATACAATTGATTTTTATCTAAGTAAATCAAGAGATAAACAAGCAGCCAAGCGCTTTTGCAAGAAAGCCTTGGCTTTTTCGTATGTTTCTAAACCTCGCGTGATAACAGTAGATAAGAACCCAGCCTATCCTGTAGCGATTCAAGAGTTGAAAGAAGAGAAACACATGCCTGAAGGCATACAACTAAGGCAAGTTAAATATCTCAATAATATAGTGGAACAAGACCACCGGTTTATTAAAAGGCGAGTTCGTTCTACGTTAGGATTAAAGTCATTTAAAACAGCAATCTCTATATTGAGTGGTATTGAAGCCATGCATATGATGAAAAAAGGGCAACTTGTTTTACCGGACAAGTCTGTTCAAAATCAGAAAGAATTTATTCATAAATTGTTTGGCTTAGTTTCATAAGATAGAAATATAGAGATAATTGCTACTCTATGTTTTTATCTAACATTCTTGTACCAGAACCAACACTCTTGATATATCAGGAACAGTATACTTTTTGCAGGCCGATTAAGCTTTCTCTGTGTGAGTAAATGTATGAATATAGAAAAAAGAAGAGGATTATAAAAATCCTCTTCTTTTTTAGCTACGAAAACTTTTATGTTCACGAGCTGTTTTATTCACTTAAGAGTGCTGTGAAATTTACCTCTTCTATTATAACAGTATAGAACACATCTTTAATATTAAATATTGCATATCTAAATGTATTGATATTTATGTAAGCGCTGACTATAATAAGGGTATAAAGATTTACCACATCTTAATACTCAAACAAGAGGGGGAAATAATATGGAAATCGCAGTGGCAGTTTTAAAATTTTTAGGTGGAGCAATTCCATTAGTTCAAGAACTTTTAAAAACATTTATGTAAGTTCATTATTTTGCAAGTATTTATAAAAATTTTCATACAAATGATCTGTATATCAAAGGTGAATTGATGTACAGATCATTTGTGTGAGTCAATTACACAAAGAAAAAGAATCCCAACAGAATCAGGGATTTTTTCTTTATATAGTTAGTATTATGTAAAACTTTGAGAAAAATATCTAATTTATTCTAAAGTAAGTTTTGAATGAACAAAAACGCAATAAATTCTTTGATTGTATTAATTCGCATAATTATAACAATTATTAATATTTAAATGTTAATAATTGTTATATAATAAACTTGTCAAGCAATTATCCGAGTAGTTCCTCTGTTGTGTCTGTTAAGATAATTTGTTTGTCCCTTGTTACCATTATCTCAAAAAGAACTTGTAGAAATCACTACAAGTTCTTTTTGTTTTTCTCATTGAACATGAATGGAAACTTAAAAAAAACCATTTGTGTGAGCATTTGTAGAAAAAAAGACACTCTTATGAGTGTCTTTCACCTTGAACCACGATACATTTGCGTACACAAATGTATTGCCAGCTCTATCTCAAGAATATCTTACTATTTTTAATTGTATTGGTTATTGAGAAAACAAAAAAGTATCCTTAATGAGTCCCTTTTTGTTTTTCGGATTTAAAATTTAAAGAGAGTTAGAATGTAATCTTTTCAATTGTAAGGATGTAATTAAAAAGAAAATGTCCTCATAGTCAGCTTAATATCATTGGAATATAAAGTGAATTGATATTATAGAGACGTAATCTCTCTAATCTTCAATTAAAAGTTTTCTCAATTTTTTTGTGGCATATATGGAGCGCATATGTTGGTAATATGATATGAATTTTCAACGTAATTTAAAATGGTATGCTTTGAAAAAACAGTACTCTCATGTCTTTAAAATTTTTCTTACTCAAATTTGATTTTTGAAACAGGTCTC
This sequence comes from Paenibacillus sp. 102, assembly GCF_039549175.1. Lineage (NCBI taxonomy): Bacteria > Bacillati > Bacillota > Bacilli > Caryophanales > Paenibacillaceae > Paenibacillus > Paenibacillus sp. 102. Next base: position 15,167 of record NZ_JBCGHT010000025.1, read on the forward strand.
CAATGTTATACGTTTTGATAATGCGCACAATAAAATTTATTGAGTTCTAAAACAGCATGTAATACTTCTTCTGGATCATCTTTTTCAAGCATTTGTGTTATTGATAAGTAATATAACTTGGTGTTTAATTGATTTAATTTTATGGTTATTCTTAAACCCTTTAGTTCGCTTAACATTAAATAATACCTTTTAGCATCTTCTGAATTACTAGGGATGTTTTGTTTTAAAATGTGCTCACAATTTAGTATCAAATTAATAAATTCATGATCATTCGTCATGTTATCCTCCAAGAAACTTTTTAACGTAACCAACTGTTATTTACTTTATTAATCCAGTATTGAATAGCCCCACCTTTTCTATATTCTTGAATTATACTTGTTCCTTTAAGATATTGAGTTTGAGGAGCAGTAACGCCTGTAAGCATTTTAGTACCCTTTGGTACCATAATTTTATATGTTGTATTAAGTGGATTTCCCCATGCTTCTAAAACAGCTAACTTATTTCGAGTCTCTTCAATAGTTCTTTCTTTATCTCCCCACCAATAGCCAAGACCATACTTAGATTCTGGTTCACCAGATTTACTTCTTCTATATAGGATAAGCGGTTCATCTGTCTTAATAATAGCTATTTTTAATTCTTTAAATGCTAAAACATCTGAATTTGTTCCTTTAAAATCAAAATTAGAAAAGCCGGACTGACGAATTATTTCTCTTTTTATTGTCGCTCGTTCCATTATGCTTAAGTTTAAATTATCTAGTTTATCTAAGGTTTGATTAATCTCTTTAACCGACCAATCATTAAAATTACCATTCCTAATATAACTGATTTTTTCTTCTAGATTATTATTATTATTTAAAACAGAAGAAATTACATCATGCTTACTTAATTCTTGTTTATTTGTCTCCGCATATATATTAGAGAAAGGGGAGAATAATCCGAATAAAAGTAAAAATAATGCAATAGAGATATGTTTTTTCATTTTTTGTAATTAACTCCTACGATATTATATTTGTGATATCGAAAATAGAGTTGGTTTAGGTTGTAAGAGTCCTGCAATTATTAGTTAGTATTCTTTTCTAGGAAAAGTGAGGATAATCAGAAGAAAGTGTAGTTTTTTAGTGAAGGATTGTGACTATGAAAAATGATTATCCAACGAAAAATTTTCTTCGTGATTCTAGACGATTAGATTATGAGTCTTTCACTTGAGCCAGCCGAGCTAATGGTCCATGTTAATATGATTTAATAAGGGAAATTTGTTATATATTGTTTCAGAAGAAAAGTTACAATGACAAATGTCATTCTTCAACTTAAATCATATTGACGGGTACAGATACAAGAAAATAGAGAACATATCAGATAGACGAGGCATATAGTTGAGAGATGTGTTACGTCTTTACATATGGTTTTATTTTACTGTATCAGCAACTAGTACTGTACCATATGTACTAGTTATTTTTGAGAGGATATGCATAATTTCATTTTTCGTAAGTTCAATGTAAGGTGAATCTGTATTCGTTATAGAAAAGGAAGGCAATTTAGGTGCTAATCATATAGTAGTACAATTGGAAATTTAATAAAGTGCTATTTTAATTGAAAAGAGGGAAAAGATGAAAGGTTTAAAAAGAAAATTTGTTATCAATATTAGAGTGATATTACTAAACAAAAATGCATTTTAAAACCCTAGTTACCTAGGGTAATGGGTATAACAGCTCATTTTAGTTGAGCTACTATCATAGTAACGTTATATTACATTGAAATCATCAAGTAAATGTTTCCAATAAAAGAACAGTTAGCTTTTACTAACTGCTCGACTCCAGGGGGATTGGAGAAATATTATGGTATCTATATTATTGACGGAATATTTTGATTGTATTCAAAAGAGAAATAGAAAATATATTATAGATTAGGAACAAAGTTGAATATGCTTAGTTGCAGTATCAGGTTTATGAATAGGTATTTAAATGGATGACCGAACTATGAGTAACAGTATGATGAGGAGTATAGTGTAGTTATTGTTTTTTAAGAAGATAATTAGTGAAATTTCACATACCGTATTTTAAATAAAAATACCAAATTTACAATAAGGGATTTCATGTTGTAAGTATTTTGAAAGAATATCCTGCATGAAAGGTATGTGTTAAAAATGAAGAGGAAGAAAAACAATCAGGGAATAGTTTGTTTTTTGAACTTTAAGATGTAAAACGAATCAATAATATGAAGTCTAGCTAGATTGAGTGGGCACTGAAATATAAATTTTGATGTAGATAAAATGAAAAAACATAATTCATAGTAATAAGAGGCTAAAAGACAATTATATCTATAATAAGCCGTTAATCAAAAATTCTTATTATGAGAAGCAAAAGAACGCTATTTGATTAATAGCTACTATAGCTTTTGGGATAATTTGATAGGGGGGGCAGACTATGAGTAACAAAATATTAATACAAGAAATAATCAAACGCATAAAAGAATTGGACAAACAACTAGATTTCATAGAACGTAAAAGAAATATTATAAAGTGTGAAATTTATAAACTCTTAAAAGAAGAGGCAAAACATCGAGAAAATATAGATAAAAAGGGTAGAAGTTTGGGGAATGCCAATCAACAGTAATCATAGTACTAAAATGGAAATACAATTCCTTCTGATGACTAAGTGTTTCGTTAGAATAGGATGCAGCTAGATTGCAGTATAGAGATATTTTTCCAGGTTACCATACACCATGTAAACATAAGTAGACCGAGGATAAGAAACTATGAGTTAAATTTCTGATTTACTCATTTCTAATGAAAAGAATTTTTATTTCTTAACACCAATGAGTGGAATTTATAAACCAGATTTGGTAATATTAAGGCAATCTCCTGTTAATCTTCTATGCATTCTAAAAAAGGGCCTGTTGCGGACAGCAGGTCCTTTTTAATGGTTTTTAACCTTTACTAAATTTATAATGATATCGTTTTCCTACAAAAGACTCCTTCCTCAAAAATATGAAGGTGTGAAATGCAAATTTTAGGTGTGAGATGAATGTCAGTAGGCTGACGCCTATGATTTTTTCGTATACTGAAGTCGTGAGAGGTTCAAGAAAGTATAATAATATGCAAAATTGCATATGAATTTATATACATAATTGATTATAATTCATATTGAAGTTTCTAACATACTTCAATATGCGAGCTTTGTATCAATTTGGTTATACCCTAAAACCAAAAAGCAAGCTTTCTACCAGTTTGGTTATACCCTAAAACCAAAAAAAAGAGATCCTATTATTTTTAGGATCTTTTTTTCTTTTTTAACTAACTTTATCATTTCCCGACAGAAAACTCACACCTCAAGGAATGGGTAGGACATGGTCCAATGAGTAGGTTGCAAAGGCAGAAATCAATAATATCACCAATGACAAAATTAAATCTCACTATAATAAAGGGAACAATGTTCTTTGGCAACAAGAGGTTATGTCAGCTGTTCAGAGAATTGTGAACTACCCGCCACTTAGTAACTCTTACGAGTTTACTTGAAGTGGGGGCTTCTCGGTTAGTCGTTCCTTTTGATAGCTAACGAATTCGTCCTAAGACAGCCGAGCTAACTCCCTTGTTCCAAAGGTTATTTTGTTGCTATTTATGCTAATGCTACTAGGCGTATTGCTTCATGTTTGATATTGATGGCTGAGTTATAATCCCTATCGAGATTTATACCACATGTACAAGAATATACTCGTTCAGACAATGGCATATCTCTCACACTTCCACAACTGCTACATGTTTTTGTGGAAGGAAACCATTTATCTATTTTCACAAGGTGTTTGCCTTGTTCGTGTAGTTTATAAGCTAAAAAAGAAATGAACATACCCCAACCATTGTCAGCTATACTTTTTCCAAAATGAAGTGCTTGCGACATTCCTTTCATGTTTAGGTCTTCAATCGCTACAACATCAAAATGAGTAGCTAATTTTTTAGACTTATGATGAAGGAAATTCTTACGTTGGTTAGCTACTTTTTCGTGTAACTTCGCTACACGAATACGTTGTTTATTCCAACGTTCAGAACCTTTCGTACGTCTTGATAATACTCGTTGTGCCTTTGCTAATTGGTCTAACATTTCACGATAGAACTTAGGATAATTGGCTTTCTCACCCTCAGAACTAACGTATAATCCATCCATGGCAAAGTCTAATCCAACAACTGTTTCTACTTCTTTTTGTACAATCTTTTTCTCATATTCAGTCAAGATGGACACATAGTATTTACCAGTAGGTGTCATGGAGATTGTACACGACTTGATACTATGGTCTTGTGGTATTTCTCTATGCTGTTTGGTACGTACCATTTTCAGTTTTGGTAATTTGATATGACCATTTAGTAACATAATATTTCCGTTCACTACATTCGTTGTATAAGACTTTCTGCCTTTTTTACTTTTGAATGTTGGGAAGTCATTTTGACCGCTAAAGAAATTCTTATAGGCAGTTTGCAAGTTTAGTTGAGCATTTGCCAGAGCTAATGAATCAACTTCTTTCAACCATTCAAACTCTTCTTTGTATTTTGCTGGAGTTGGAAACTTTTGTTTCTTTAGTTGTTTCTTATCATCTTTGTATTTCTCATACACTTCTTTCCGTTCAGCCAACATTCTGTTATATACGAAGCGCACACAACCAAAGGTTTTACGTATAAGATATGCTTGTTTTTCTGTTGGATACAAACGAAATTTATATGCTTTATTATACTTTGTCATATCATTTCACCTCACTTTTCACCTTAATTTTCAATCTACTTCTTTACTACATTTATTGGTGAACCACCAGTAGTTAGTAAGCAAAAACTTCTTGACCAAAACATCTCTTTCCAAAGTTTCTTTTTTACCTGTGGAAAATCTCTTTTAATTAGTCGAGAACTTGCACTTTTATAAGCATTAATAAATTTTGTCATTTCTGTATTAGGATGTGCCTTGAACAAGATATGTACATGGTCAACATCATGATTCCACTCTACCAGTGTTATGTTGTAATTCTCGGATAACCATACAAACATGTCTTTTGCATAGTATGACATATCATCATCTAATACATTTCTTCTGTATTTCACGACCAACACAAGATGATAATACAACAAGAACACTGAATGATTATTACTATCTAATTTCACTGATATACCAGCCTTTTTGTTTTATAAGACTGCTTATACCGTAGAGAAAATAAAAAGCACAATTACATGCTTTTTGGCTGCGCCAAACCGAAATTCATCTTCCACCTATCGTTGGGCTATTGCCCTTCACACGCTTGAGGAAGGAGACTTCTTTCGGATAATTCGTTAAAATATTGAAAGATTAGATGTGTTTTTACAAATTTATTATAGTATTTGTATAAAATTGCAATGTCTTTAATATGTTTTTCAATTATATACACTGTAAAACATATTATAACACAGTCAATTTCTCACATAATTAAGTATTTTGATACTAAATTGCGTAAATTTGTGTCAATAAGTACTATGAAAATATAGGTTATAAATACGTATTATTTAGAAAAACACCAACTAATATCTTTTTTGCTTTAGAAAAAGTGAATTTTCAACTTATTAGTTAGCATCTTATTACATATAGCCTTGATACTGAATTAATATTAAATTTTCATATCATATTCATTTTTTAAATGAAAGAGAGAAGGGGGATTTTAATAAGATTAACCTGTTTAAGTACATTTATAACTACATTAACTTATGTAAATCTCATTCTGGAAAGAATAAAAAAACAGAATTTCTTAACAAAGTACGATCTAATACAACAATTTTTGAGTGTTTAATTAAGTTCGTTAAATCTGTATAACATCTACAAACTTGCAGTATATATCTATGATTAGAGAATTGCCAACTAACTCTGTATAATTATCCCCTGTGCTAAAGATCCAAAAAAGATATCAAAAAATGGAAGACTATTTTGTTGTTATTTTTTTGCATCAAAACCCTCTTAAAATCAAATACGTAATTCATCATGCGAAAGATAGAGGGGATTAAAATAATGCATAATAAACAATCATTTAATTTTACAAACAGAATTTTTAAAAAAATAGCTGTAGGTACAACAATTTTAGCAACTGGAATTCTAGGGGCCATGATTATGCCTCAAAATGCATCTGCACATGGATTTGTTGAAAAACCAGGAAGCCGTGCCGCCTTATGTAGTCAACCTTATGGAGCACTTAATTTAAATTGTGGAAGTATTATGTATGAACCACAAAGTCTAGAAGCGCCAAAAGGATTTCCACAGGGTGGTCCTGTAGATGGGAAAATTGCTTCCGCTGGCGGAAAATTTGATGGTATTCTTGATCAACAAACCTCAAATCGATGGTTTAAGAATACAATTAATGGAGGAGAAAATACTTTTACTTGGAAATACACTGCTCCACATTTAACTAGTCAATGGCACTATTACATTACTAAAAAAGGATGGGATCCTAATAAGCCACTCGCACGCGCTGATTTTGAGCCTATCGGGACTGTTAAACATGATGGTTCGGCAGCATCTAATAACCTATCACATAAAATCAATGTACCTACTGACCGTAGTGGATATCATGTTATTCTAGCTGTTTGGGATGTAGCTGACACTGCAAACGCTTTCTATAATGTAATAGATGTAAATTTGGTTAATGACGTTAAACCAGACACAGAAGCTCCAACTCAACCACAAGCACTTCATGCTGCAAAGGTAACAGCGAACAGTGTAGAACTAAGTTGGAATTCCTCTACAGATAATGTAGGTGTGAAAGAATATCAAATATTACGTGAGGGTAAAGTAATTAATACCGTACCTGCGACAACCTTTACAGATAAAAATTTAACAGCAAATACGGAATATACATATACAGTAAAGGCGTTAGATGCAGCTGGCAATGTCTCCAAAGAAAGTAAAAATGTTGTTGTAAAAACAACAAATGAAACTCCAGATACAGAAGCTCCGACTCAACCAAAAGGATTACATAGCATGGGAGTAACATCGTCAAGTATAGATTTAATGTGGAGTCCATCAGACGACAACATTGCTGTTGATCAATATGCTGTATACAGAGAAACATCGGGCGGAAAAATGGTTGTAGTTGGAACGACACAATCTACATCATTTACAGAAAAAAATTTACAGCCTAATACAACATATAAGTACACAGTTACAGCAGTTGATAAGGCAGGTAATGAATCAGTGAAAAGTAACATTTTAACTGCAACTACAAAAGAACAAGGTTCATCTTATGAACAATGGGATCCATATAAAGCTTATAAAAAAGGTGATAGAGTAGAATACCAAGGTAAAATTTATGAAGCTGTACAAAGTTATCAAGGAAATGGTGATCCAACCTGGATATCTGCTTTATCTTTATGGAAAGCAATTTAACGTAGGTAATACCTTAATAATGAGGTAAGTACGAGGGTTTTGATGCAAAAAGATGATAATAAAAATAGTTTATTTAATAACAAACATAATTATATTTTTTTAGAATTGTAAGTTGGGAATGTGGGGAGAATTGTTATGAACATGAAAAAATATCCATCTAATAAGCTAGTTAAAACAGCTGTAGTTTTTTCTATGATGATGCCTGTATCATATTTTATCAATGATTCTGTTATATATGCGAAAGAAAATACAGTAAAGGTTCAAAAGGCAGTAGAACAACAAATTGCACCGTTTTGGAATAGAAATAAAGATTATCCAGGTGGTTCTTATGTTACATATGAAGGTAAGGTTTATCATTCTCAATATTGGATAAATGCAGGTACATTACCTCCTCAACAATATAGTGGATGGGAATTATATACTGGATCAGAGTATATACCAGATACTAGCGATCCCAATGATTTATTTGGTGAAGGAATAACTTGGCCAAATCATGTTTTTGCACCATATGTAGACAATGGAATGAACCCTCAAAATTTACTAAAATATGCACAAGAAACAGGAACTAGGTTTTTTACTCTATCGTTTGTAGTAGCAGATAAAAATGGTAATCCTGTATGGGGCGGAAGCCATTCTCCAATTGGAGATGGTAATGTAGACGACCAAATTAAACAAATTAGGAAAATGGGCGGAGATGTTAAGGTCTCCTTTGGTGGAGCAAATGCAGGTAATACTCCTGGGTTAGGTGCAGATGTTGCGGCAGCTATTACAGATGTAAATCAATTAAAAGATGCTTATAAGAAAGTTATCAATACATTGCATTTAACGCACATAGATTTTGATATTGAAGGTGCTTTAGTTTCACATTCAGAGTCTATTGAAAGAAGATCAAAAGCAATTGCGTTATTACAAAAGGAGTTAAAAGCTGAGGGTAAGGGTGTAAAAATCGGTTACACATTACCAGTAATGCCTTATGGATTAACAAATGATGGATTAAATGTAATCCAAAGCGCGTTAAATAACAATGTAGAATTGAACTCTATTAATATCATGACTATGGATTATGGACAACAGAATCAACAAATGGGTCAAGCTGCTATAGGTGCTATCAATAGTTTGCATAGTCAATTAAAAATTTTATATAAAGATACTATTAAGGATTCTGATATTTGGACAAAAATCGCTGTTACACCGATGATTGGAAAGAATGATACTCAAAATGAAACTTTTACATTAAATAATGCAAAAGAATTGTTCCAATTTGCTAAAGAAAAAGGTATCGGGGAAATTAGTATGTGGTCAGTCTATCGTGATAAAAAATCTACTGAAAGTTGGCAAATCGGCCAAGCAACTGGAGATGCTTCTGGGTTACCTGATGTAGAGGATGGAGCTTTTTCTAAAATGTTTTCTCTTTTTAATAGTGATAATGAAATTGATGTAATAGCTCCAACAGTACCTGGTAACCTACGTTCTTCAAATCAAACAACAGCAACAATTGAGTTAAAATGGGACGCTTCTACGGATAACATTGGTGTGAAAGAATATGAAATCTATCGTGATGGAACAAAGGTAGGGAAAACGAGTGCAGCACGTTATGAAGATACAGGTTTAAAAGCTAATACAAAGTATAGTTATACAATTAAAGCTGTGGATGCAGCAGGAAATAAATCTGAAAATAGTAATCAAGTTAGTGTAATCACAAAGAGTGAAGATCAAAATCAAGTCCCTCCAACTGCTCCAACAGGATTACAAGCGACTGAAGTTAGTACAAGTGGTCTTAATTTAATGTGGGGAAAGCCTACAAGTAATATTGGTGTAAAAGAGTATGAGATTTATCGTAATGGTACTAAAATAGGTACAAGTACTTCGACTCAATATACAGATGAAGGTTTAAAAGCTAATACAGAGTATAGATATGTAATTAAAGCTGTAGATGTTCAAGGAAAGGTTTCAGCTGCGAGTAATGAGATTAAAGTTACAACGAAAGATGGTTCTTCTTCAGAATATAAAAAGTGGGATCCATATGCTGCATATAAAAAAGACGATAGAGTAGAATATCAAGGTAAAATTTACGAAGCTGTACAAAGTTATCAAGGAAATGGTGATTCAACCTGGATAAATGCTTTATCTTTATGGAAGGTAATTTAATATAAGCAAAGAGAGTTAGGATATTTGTTAGAAATTTATAGTCTATATCTTTTTCTAGGGTATAGATTATCAAGTTTTCTAGATATATCCTAACTTTTTGTTTGTTTTATTCGTTGAGATATTTCTTTTTTTGTTGCACCAGCATTAGCCATACTTTTTTCTGTATAATACTTCCCTTGTTCTATCCAATTAATAGCAGGTGATACTAAAATACTAAAGGAAACATCTTCACTAGCTCCCCATAAACCTATTTTTTGAGGATCAATATCAAGATTTTTCTTTGCCCATTTAATAACCTCCATCACTTCGCTCGCACGATCTTCCATAGATTAATCAAGCCATTGGCCGATCGATTTCCCCACACCAGGTTTATCCCACGCAAGTGAAGCATCCTCCTTTTGTGCTAAACTCTCCCATAAAGGTAAATAGCCATCATCGTAAGTTGCGTTTACAGGCCCATCACCATGAACAAAAATAATTAATCTGGTTTTTCTTTTGACTTAGGTAATGCTAATACACCATTTAATTTATTTTCTTTTCTTTTGTTTGGATAATCACTTCTTCTTGTTTCATATCATAAGAATTCTGATATAGAATCAATCCTGTTACTAGAAGTATTATGATACAAAATACAATAAAAGTTTTTTTCATTTTAACCTTCTGCTATTAAAAATCTATTTGTTACATCAAATACCATAATCTCTAAATCAAAAAATTGAATTTCATCATTATATAAATACAAAAACTAAGCAAAGCACTCTACTAATCTACTCACACATATGCAAATCTATGTTTAATAATCCTAAGAATATTCAATAGTAAGAAACCTTATGGTAGGTATAATGAATTCTACCGAGAAAATGGAATTCAAGGTGCTTTTTTATTACTTCAGCTATTATAGATAAATTCAATGAAAGCCTTTTGTAACATTTATGAAAGGGAAATGAAAGATGCTTAAAGTAAGATGAACTTACAAATATTGATTTTGGATTATTCAAAAGTGAAAAATCTTACTAAGTGAGGACAAAAGATGAAGAAAACATTTAAAGTAACTAGAATTGGAAAAAAAATAATTCCTGCTACAGCAGCATTAGGTATTTTATTTTCTGTAGCCCCTATTGCTGAGAACAAGGCTAATGCAGGGGTAGCTACAGTGCTTGATGTAGGTATTACTTCATTAGGAATACTAGCAAACGTTTGGGAAGCACTTGGCATAGAGGTGGGGGATCCTGACCTGACTACGTACACTGGTCCATATGCAGAGAATGTATCTTATAGAGCTCCTAATTTTAAATCGGGGGAATTCAATATTTCTGTACATCATACAAAAGGTGATTCGAATTTTACTAGACCAATTAAAGTCCTCTATCCAAATGGAAAAAGTGAAATTAAAAACTTAAAATCGGGACAGCAACTTAAGATTACAGAAGCTGGTACCATTGTAGATTTAAAGCCATATGCAGAATCTGTTTCAGAGCATGATCTTCTTTACATTACACAAGCCCAGTTGGACGAAGGAAAAACTGGAGTTGCACTTAATCAAGAAATTACCTTATTTGTAGAAAAAACATCTGGTCAAAATAAAGTTCTAGTTGACGAATTTTACAAGAAAAGGTTTGGAGCAAATTCTCTAGATGGATTTAAAGGTTTAGGGGTGGACCGCTTTTCTTATTTAACAGAAGAACAAAAGCAGGTAGCAACATTGACTTCACATCCGGTGGGTAGAGAAGTTCTTTCTAATTATGTTATAAATAACCCTGAAGCTCGTGCAGATTTTAACAACCGGTCAACTAATATATTGGCGGAATCTACTAACATCCTAGAGACACCTATTTCCCTACCATTTAGTACACTAAATGACGGTAAAGCTTATCAAATTATCCCTTATAAGAAGGGAACGAATAAAGTATTGGTAAAAACAGGTTCAAAATATCTTTCAGGGAAAGAAGGAAATGCACTTCAGTATTCCGATTCAATTGGTGATGACGAAGTGTTCGAACTTGTCCAAATCGACGAAAAGTCTCCTGACAATAAAGTTCAATTCCGCTTGATAAACAAAAATGGAGTGAGTTTGGCTGGTAATTCTTACATTCAGCAATTTGGTACGGATTGGAGTTTCAAATCCGAAATTCGTTTCACAGAAAAAAACAACAATGAAGTTCATAACTGGTTAAGAGACTGGTATCCAGGTAAAGAAAATCAGAAACAGAATTATGAAGGTGTAGAGTTCAGAAGTAATGATAAAAATGATAACTCTATTTGGACTGCATATAATTCCTCAGGAAAATTGATAAAGAATAGTTGGGTAAACCAAGGTGACCAAGATCCTGTTTGGTATTATGCAGATTCTTCAGGAGTTCTTTTAAAGGGATGGCAAGAAATCGAAGGAAGTACGTATTATTTTGATCCGGATTCTAACAGAATGGCCTCAGGCTCTAATTCACAAATTGAGGGTAAGTATTATCACTTTAATGATTCTGGCGCTTTGCAACGATCAGCCTGGAATGGCCCGTACTACTCTGATGCTTCTGGAGTGTATGTTCAAGACGGTCTGCGAGAAATTGACGGGAATATTTATTATTTTAAAGATTACAATGTTAATACAAATAAACTAAGTCTAGAAAATCAAAATGTAATTCTTCACTTTTCTGATAAAGGTGTGCTTGAAAGGGCATCTGACTTAGAGGGTAAAGCACTAAATAAAATTACTGCTGTTGATTTTAACGGAAAGAAATTAATGTTTGAGAAGGGTGGCTCAATTAGAAAGACAGGGGTCTCCAAAATCTCTTTACCAGAGCAGGCTGCATTGGTATATTACAGCTTAGAGGATGGGGCTACCTACTCGGGCTGGAAAGTAATTGATGGAAAAAATTATCATTTTAAAGATGGTCAGCACTATACTTTCGATGGTCATGAAACTATTGACGGAAAAAAATATTATTTTAACAATGATGGACAAGCCGCACTGACAGGTTTCAAAAAAGTTAATGGCAAGATATATCATTTTGATGATAAAGGCGTAATGCAAACGGGCTGGCAACAAATTGATGGTAAATGGTATTACTTCGATGAATCTGGAGCAGCTAAGATCGGATGGTTCCAAGTCGGTGGTGGGTATCATTTCCCTTATTACGGATACTTTACATATTATGCTATAGAGGATGGTTCAATTTATCAAAGTACCACTGTTGAAATTGGAGGGAAAACCTATAAATTTGATAGTCATGGACACAAAGGTTATTAATAATTCACAAAGAATCTGTTTTATAAATATGGCTCTCTACAATGAAGTTTCTCGACCTAACTGGATCATAGGGCTTGTGAGAAAATTGGTGAAGAGCTAGTTTATACGATAAGAATGGGCATATCATAGATTGATATGCCCATTTCTAGGTTGTAAAGCACCAGTATATTACTCCACTAAAGGGACAGATTGCCGGATAACATTTTCAAATGCATGCGATAGATTAATGTAGGTTTTGATTTAAAACAAAATCTAGAATAAATTTAAACTATACTTCGAACTAAACTGTATGAGCACTATTTCATAATGAGCACCATTTTATAAATGGAGTTAAAAGAAGGAGAGATTATTAAGAAAATTAATATACTCCTCAAAAAATAACAGAAAATTCGGCGTTATCACAAAAATATGGGAGGTGTATTAGGGGGCACCATATATGTCCATCAACCTAAGAAATTAGATGTTCCTCAAAACGAAAATTTTATCTTTCCATAATTGTTTATGAGAATTCGATACAGTGGGGAAGAACGAGTTTATCACCTCATTTTTTATATTCTAAGTGCATTTTTGTTTCCTAGGAAACAAAAATGAGATATACTTGCATACATAACACATGATATTTATTAACTGGGAATCTATTATGTGTACATGTATTTGATTGATTAGTCCTAATCAATCAAATACATGGAGGGTATGACATGGGAAATCATTATCATGTAGCAGTTGTTGGTGGTGGTTCAGTAGGATTAATGACTGCATGTGAATTAGCTATTCAAGGTATAAAAGTTGTTGTGTTGGAAAGAAGAGTGGATCGTATACGAAATTCTAGAGCAATGACATTACATCCTCGCTCCTTAGAATTGATGGCTATGAGAGGTATTGAAAACAGATTTTTATCTCGCGGGAAAAAATTAGATACAAGTCATTTTGCTGTCTTAGAAACAAGATTAAACTTCAAAAATTTAGATACGGATTTTCCCTACACACTTTTTATCATCTTCTGACAGAAGACTCCTTCCTTAAAAATGTGAAGGTGTGAAACACCAATTTTAGGTAGGAGATGAATGTCGGTAGGCGAAAGCCTACGTTTTTTAGTATACTGTAGTCATCATACTAAAAAGTGAGGTGCAACCCATGTTAGTAAATAAGGCATATAAATTTCGTATCTATCCAAATAAGGAACAGGAAATAATAATTGCTAAAACCATTGGTTGCAGTCGCTTTGTATTTAATCGTTTCCTCGCCCTTTGGAATGAAACTTATAAAGAAACAGGAAAGGGATTAACCTATCATTCTTGCTCTGCCGAGCTCACTCAATTAAAGAAGCAAAATGATACGATTTGGTTAAAAGAAGTAGATAGTATCGCTCTTCAATCCACATTAAAAAACCTCGCAGATGCTTTTTTACGTTTTTTCAAGAAACAGAATGATATTCCACGATTCAAGTCTAAAAACAATAAAATTCAATCCTACACAACTAAGCAAACGAACGGCAATATCGCGATTGCAGGTAACAAAATGAAATTACCGAAACTTGGCCTTGTTCGCTTTGCCAAAAGTCGTGAAGTAGAAGGTCGTATTCTAAATGCAACGATTCGACGTAACCCAAGTGGTAAATACTTTGTATCTATCCTTGTCGAAACAGAAGTACAAGAGATGCCTAAAACTCAATCCACTTGTGGAATTGACGTTGGATTAAAAGATTTTGCTATTCTTTCTGAGGGTACCACATACAAGAACCCTAAATTCTTCCGTACATTAGAAGAGAAGTTAACAAAAGCACAGCGTATCCTTTCCAGAAGAACGCAAGGTTCTTCGAACTGGAATAAACAACGTGTGAAAGTTGCAAGAATCCATGAACATATTGCAAATGCAAGAGCCGATTACTTACATAAGCTCTCTACTGAAATCATCAAAAACCACGATGCCATCGGTATGGAAGACTTACAAATCAGTAATATGCTCAAAAATAGAAAGCTTGCAAAAGCGATTAGTGAAGTATCTTGGTCACAATTTCGAACTATGTTGGAATATAAAGCAAAGTGGTATGGAAAACAAGTTGTTGTAGTATCTAAAACATTTGCTTTTAGTCAATTATGTTCCAATTGTGAATCCAAAAACAAAGATGTTAAAAATCTAACAATTCGTGAGTGGGATTGCTCTTCTTGTGGCACACATCACGATAGAGATCGAAATGCAGCGCTCAATCTTAGAAACGAAGCAATTCGTCTCTTAACCGTAGGAACTACGGGGATAGCCTAATCCATTAGAGTTCGATAGAACTCTGTACTTAGGAATCTCCCACTTCAAACAGTCCGTAAGGATGTTAAGTGGTGAGTAGTTCAATCTAAACCAATAGTTATATTTTTCAAAAATTCATCTAATTTGTATTATAATATAATTATTAATAATTTATTATGAAATGAAAACTGTCAAATGTTCGGTGGTGTGAGATGAAATATACAAATAATGAACCAATAATGAGACGAAAAGACATTGTATATTGCGAGAATGAATTGTTAAAACATGTAAAAGAGGTTTTGGAGAAAGAAGATGTTAAAACTGCGGAAGTGTATGATGCAAAGAAAGGTGATCTGCATTATACAAGTGAGACATTGCGTAAAAAACTCAATTTAGCTTTTCCTCAAATTGTTGTTAAATCAGGTCTATATGATTTAAATAACCATTTAAAGTACATTCCTAAAGAAATAATATATGAACAACTAAATCAAGAGTTTGAGCGCATAGGCTCCACAAGAAAGAGCATTTATAACAGTAAAAGAAATAAAAAACGATACCCTTATAGCGATACTTTAAAGATAAGATTAAATCAAAGTTGGCCAGAAACTTTATTATGTTGCAAACAGCTAATTGAGGTTAAAAAGTATGATGAAATTTCAAAAGAAGTACTGAAAAATGAATACAAAATGATTAGTGAAAAATTAGGTCGTGCTGCTACTATTCCTGAGCTAACTGATCAGACAGTATTTTCATTTGATATATATCGTCAATACTTTTCTACAATGAAAAAATTAAGGGAAGAGTGCGGATTTCGCCATGAATATAAAGGTGGAAAGAAGCCTATTGAATTAAGTACGTGTGAAAAAGAGTTAGTTCGGGTATACAAAAAATACAATAGAAGATTAACTTACAACGAATTAAAAGAAGAGAGCCAAATTAGTATTTCAACCCTGTTTAGACGATTCGAAACTACAAAAATCAATGATATTTGGAATCAAATTGAAAGAAATATGTTTGACATTACTAATATATAAAAAAAGAAGACTTATTGTTGTGGCTTTAAAATAAAGTCATACGTTACATTGTTTTATTCCTTTTCGATTAAAGAATTATAAGTAAGCTTTAATCAAACTTTTTTATAAAACAAAAAGTTTATCCAAAAGCAAAGACTTCATTTTGATTAATCTTTTTTCAAAATGGGGTCTTTTTGGTTGCTAAAAAATAAGGGTTTGGGCATCATTTTTAATCAAACTTTATTCTAAACTAACAACAATTGAGACTCCCACGACTAAAGTCGCAAGCCCTAATTCTTACGGATTAACGAGTGGGATTCTTGAATGACTAAACGTTCGCAGTCCATTTCTATTTTGAACAGCCTTCAAGATGAGGGCATCTCATTGCCCCTCCCATGACAGACCATATAGGTTCGTGGGCTACGGTACTGTTACCATACCGTTCAGATGTTGGTTTGCATATGTTTTTGCGTGTTGTACTTCACGACACATATAGTTTTACCGATAGCGTGAGTTAGGCTATCGAACCTTATACTATATCTAATTATCAACGAACGAGATTGTTTTAAAGACTTGTACTTGTCTATACGCTAAGTATAGCATGTTTTCAGACAACTAAGGAGGCACAAGCCCTCTCTTGTCTGACCGAACTCTTATCCCACCCCTAAAGGGGGTGCTACCGCACCATAGTGGGCTTTCACGTTCTGAAATTCTGTAAAGAACCCTCTTCGTCAGCTTGAAGAGGGTTCAGGGTTATAGCTACATATTTAGTTTTTTGTGTGAAACCATTGGAAAATATCTATTCTATTTTGGTAATGTAAATTTCACTTTGTGTCCTTTGGAAATGTCTTTTGCATCTTTATTCATCATAGGACCTAATTCAATCTCAAAGTTTTTGTTTTTCCAAATCTTTTCATATTGCTCCTGGTCTAAAATGAAAATCTGTAATAACTCTCCTGATGCTCCAGTTTTAATCGAATCACCATATTTGTAATTTAGTAACATACCTTCGTTGAGTGTATATTGTGCACCATCATTAACACTTAATTTAGAACTTATTGGAGACAACGAAATATCTTCGGTCTCTTTGTTATCGAGTTTAAATTTAACTGTTAATAAAACAATTCCATTTTTGAAACTTTCAAATCGAGGGGCTTCAACGGAATTTGGTGTGAATTTGGTAAATTGATATCCATCTAATGTAACTTTTGTAGCACCTAATTGCTCACTTTTATTAATGTTTGATTTCTCATTTAGCATTGACTTCTCGCCCATGTTTTCAGCTGTTGCTTTATCTTGATAAAAAGTTTTATCTGTTGTAACTTTTTGATCACCTTGTTTATTTAAACTTAATGCCAAATTTCCAGCACTTCCAATTGGGGCGTCATATTTTCCTTTATTCGCTTGTGCTTCAGGAACTTTGACTGAAACTGTCGATAGCTCTAAAATTTTTGTTAAATCATCTTTACCAAATGGATATGCAATATAACCAGAAATGCTTTCCTTAGCTTTTACTAAATAATTATTGCTTGGAGATAGCTTTGTAGGTAATTGTTCTTCCTTTGGAATTAAATCCTTATAGTTACTGTAATCTCTCTTAGCACCTGTAAATGTTATATTTAAATTTGGCATATAATAAACATCTTTATTTGAATCATTCTTTACAGTATAGTGTGCAAGAATAACCCCACCATTTGTTTGGTCGTTAAAAGGGATATTAAAATCGGTATGAAAATCATTTAATTCAACTAATGTGTAGTTGTCAAGTGATACTGAAACATCTTGTAACTTATGTACTTGCGGTTCTTTGTTTTCATAAAGGACTTTCGTTTTCCCTTGTGTTTCTTTTTCCATATATGAGATAAGCTTTGAATAATCGTTTGATTTAGCTTTTGTATCTTTAGATTCTTTTTCTTTTGATGTATCCGTTTTTTCTTCTTTATTTTCTTTTTGTGAATCTTTTTTCTCTTCCTTATTTTCTTTTGTCACATTCTCTTTTTGTTCGGTAGTTGCTTTATCACTTTGACCACAACCAGTTATCATAAGAGCTGTAACCATCGCAACAGAAAATAAAGTCATTAATTTTTTTGACATTCCTCTTCCCCCTGTTTTTCCTCTATTATACTTTTAATCTACACAACCAGATGATTGGATATAGCTCCCTCCCTATAAGCCCTAAGTTTAATTATAGAGAAATAATTTCCAGTTTGCTACCTTTTTCTAGTGTTTTACAAAGGTATGAAGCAATCTGCTGATCTTAACGAATTAGCTAAAAAGGTTCTGGTGCAAAAATGTTAGTTAGAAACATAGAGTAGTAATTTTCTCTTCATTTCTATCTTATGAAGCTAAGCCAAACAATTTATGAATAAATTCTTTCTGGTTTTGGACAGACTTGTCCAGTAAAACAAGTTACCCCTTTTTCATCATATGCATGGCTTCAACACCACTCAATATAGAGGTTGCTGTTTTAAATGACTTGAATCCCAACATAGAACGCACACGTTTCTTAATAAAACGATGATCTTGTTCCACTATATTATTGAGATATCTAACTTGTCTTAGTTGTATGTCTTCAGGCATATGTTTCTCTCCCTTCAACTCTTGAATCGCTACAGGATAGGCAGGGTTCTTATCTACCGTTATCACGCGAGGTTTAGAAACATACGAAAAAGCCAAGGCTTTCTTGAAAAAGCGCTTGGCTGCTTGTTTATCTCTTGATTTACTTAGATAAAAATCAATTGTATTACCCTCTGAATCAACTGCACGATATAAGTACATCCATTGACCTTTTACTTTAATATAGGTTTCATCGACTCTCCACGAATCATTTGTTGATTTAAGATGATGTCGTACTTTCTCTTCTAGTTGAGGTCCATATTGATGAACCCAGCGCATAATCGTTGTGTGAGCAATTGATAATCCTCTTTCCTCCATCATTTCCACCAGGTTACGGAAGCACAAATTGTACCGTAGGTACCGCCTTACTGTTAATAAGATTAGTTCAGGCTGATAATGCTTCCATTTAAACAAATTTTCCTTTTCCATACTGACTGATCACGCACCTTTTTTAGAGTCATACTATCAGTATGTCCAAGATTAGGAGATTACTTGCAAGAGTCTTGGAATTTTGCACCAAAACCGGTGAAACAGACGGATTAAGATCTTTGTTATTTTTTTTGGTTTTTTTTGTATGGCTTGATACAAAAGGTATAAATGATCTTGAATCATTCTAATTGTTTTATATTCACTTAATTCCTGTTGTTTCTTTTTTAGAATCAATTGTCGCATTTTGAACATAGTAAAAGAACATAAAAAAATGGAAATGGGTTTTCTATAAACATGACATTCTAATCGTTCTTGTTTAATATTTTGCCAATGATGGAAATTGTTGCAATAGAATCAAAGTTGCTTTAGAATGATGTTATCCGTACATATGGATAGTAAAAAACAAGGAGATGATTTTATGGCAGGAGCTATTACAGTCACACCCGAACAACTAAAATCTCAGGCGAAAATTTATCAAACTGCTTCTTCACAAATTGAAGACGCTATTCGTAAGGTGAATTCTATGAATTCAGTGATTGCCCAAGAATGGCAGGGGGAAGCTTTTCGAGCTTACTTGGACCAATACAAACAGCTTGAAGGTAATGTGAAACAAATGGAAAATTTATTACAAAGTATTCATATGCAGTTGACCAAATATGCAGATACTGTCGCAGATCGTGATCGTCAGGATGCAAGTTCGTTTGGCTTAAGTTAATTTTTTTAAAAGGGGTCAGTGCAACTCATTGTGCTGACACCTTTTTTAATTTATCTGAAAGGAAGAAATGTATTTTGATAAAAAAATATAAGAGTTATTTTCCATTACTCGTCATTATACTTGGTGGATTATTTCTTATTTTGACTTTCACTTATTTTGGTTTTAAAGATGATAATGTGTACCGGTCTACAAATCAAAAAGTATCCAAGGTTCAATATGTTTTAGTGAATGAAGATAAAGGGGCTGTTTTTGAGGGGAGGAAGTATGACCTAGGTGCGGACTTTGTTACTCTGATTAATCAAGATTCCAAAAATAGTTGGCAGACGGTCAGTAGGAATATTGCTAATGCAGGAATTGAGAATGGTCAATTTGATGCAGAAATTATTATTCCTCAAGATTTCTCCGAACGTCTTTTGTCCCTTCAAAGTATGGCACCAGAACAGGCGACCATTAATTATCGTGTACGTAAAGGGCAAAATGAGATATCCAATCAAGCCGTTCAAACACAAGTAAATGATATTTTGAAAAATTTCAATCAACGAATTGTGCAGATGTATTTCTCAAGTATTGTAGGAAATTTATCAGAAGCCCAACGAAATGTTAATAAAATTGTTGGAGCAGAAACTGATGCTAAGAAATATCTGATGACAAATATTCAAAATCCATTTAAGGAGTTATCGGGAGGGTTTGATAATTTATCAAATGTTTCGAGTATTCTTGATGAAGATAATAAAAATTTTCTCTCAGAACAACAAGCATTTGTTTCATCCGTAAAAACTCTAATGGATAGTAATAATAAGAGCTTAGAAGCAGGCAGTACCTCGACAAAAGAAGCCCAAAAATCAGTTAACGAGAATATCAATAAAACAAATGAAAAGTTAAAAGATTCCTTAAAGCAATTTGAGGATCAATTTAACTTACAGAAAACGCAATTAGAAACCCAACGGCAATCTGATTTATCGGGATATAAAGCAAAATATGATGGCTTGAACCAATCAGTGTTTAACCAACTAGGAAACTTTTATACATTGGAAACAGATGAAGTGAATTCAGCTGGAGTTTATAAGGACTTCTTGCTAAACGCCAAGCTATTTCAAGAAACACAAACTGCTCGAATTGATGAACTAAAAGATGAAATTAAGCAATTGCAATCGCAAGTTGAAACTCTTAATGATTTAAGAAAACAGATTGCACAAACTTATTATGGAAGTGCAGAAAAAAATCCGGATACAGCTTCTGAGGAGGATATTAAACAGGCGATTGTGAAACTAATGGCTGATTCAAAAGAAAATAAAGTTAATTTAGATAATCGTTATCGTGAAATAATAGAAGGAAGTCTACCACAAATTCCAGCAGACACTTTAGAACATCTTTTACAAAAGTTAATTGCTGAGAATATTATAACTGATTCTCAATCCAAAAAATTCCAAGATGAGCTAACTATAGTTCGGCGTTATGCGAAAAATTTTGAAAAAGAAATAGGAAAGGAAGGAAACTTTTCCTATCTAGAAGCTAATTCTGAACATGACTCTATAATTT
Source organism: Paenibacillus sp. 102 (assembly GCF_039549175.1). Taxonomy (NCBI): domain Bacteria; kingdom Bacillati; phylum Bacillota; class Bacilli; order Caryophanales; family Paenibacillaceae; genus Paenibacillus; species Paenibacillus sp. 102. Next base: position 36,491 of record NZ_JBCGHT010000025.1, read on the forward strand.
CTATAAATAGTAGGGAGGTCACTATATCTATTGATCCAACAAAAGATAATAGAATCTCTTTGGTGACAGACCATACAGAACAAGGAAGTTTAGGAATAAGAAATTTGAAGGATCTTTTACCGGTGTTAAAAACAGAATTGGATCAAAAACTCAAACCATATGGGTACATGTCTGAGTGGAGTGAAGTTTCTAATCATGAATTCAGTATTTCATTGAAAAAGAACCCCACAGAACCAGAACCGAAACCAGAACCGAAACCGGAACCGAAACCAGAAGCAGAGCCGAAGCCGGAACCAGAATCGAAGCCGGAACCAGAATCGAAACCGGAAGCAGAGCCGAAACCAGAAACAGAAAATGATCCTAATAAGCCAACCTCTGAAGAAAAGGATCTTCCGCCGTTACCTTCAAGTTTTAGCCTAACGTTTAAGGCGGATATTGATTGGACCTTGGGTGAAGAGATGAAGAAAAACTCTTTTGTCTCTGTTGATTATTCATGGATTGTTAATGAGCAAACTCAAGTGAATTCTAGTTATGCAGAATATATAGATGTAAATAAGAGTTTAATATCTGACTTACCTGAGTTATTGAAACAATTTCAAATGCTTGATAGCACTGCACAGCAAATTGTTACCTTATTTGGTAATCCAGAAAATTCCATATCTATTGATGGCTATGCAGATATGATTAACGAAACTGAAAATCAAGAGAAGACTCTCGAAGAGTTGGCAAATCCAAACTCTGTTTATCGTATGTATAACAATAGCACAGATGAACAAAAGATAGAGGCTATTACAGATAAAATTTATGAAGAATTTAAGAATAAAGGAAATCAACTCTATACAGGTATTGAAGACCAAATAAAAGATTTACAAGAAACAATTGGATCAACAACGGATGAAAATGATGGTAAAACGAAAAATACGTTATATGGAACTTTAAATCTAATGACTGAACCTCAGAAGTTTCTGAATGAAGCAGAAAAGTTAAATAATTGGTTTGTGCAAGCCAATCAACAGATTAATGAAACGTATCAATCAGGGAAAGAAAATGAAAAAATCCAAGAAGAACCTGTAAACAGTGCAGAAAATCTACATCCTGCAGAGAACGATACAACATCAATTTCTTCAGAAACAGATAGCTTAGTTAAAGAAATGGAAGATTTAGTTCAGAATTCAAAGAGCTCGGCTGAAAGTATAGAAAAATCTGCAGCGAAAGCTCATGACATTTCTCCAAAAATTCAGGAGTTAAAAGAAACTACAGATAATGTTCAAAAAAATGCAGATACTGTTTTGAATAATTTAAATACTTCAGTCACTCGAATTCAAAAGAATACAAGTAAAAATGAACAATACTCAGAAGAGTTTAGCAAAGTACTTTCTAATACCAAACAAGGTGGAGCAGATAATTATAAAGTATTCAATTTTCTATCAGCCCCACTTGCTACAAAAGGAAGTTTTGAAGCTACTCGCCAGACTTCTATTATTCCTTACTATATGACGCTTGTTGGAGCTGTTCTTTCAGTCATTACCGGCATTTCCTTATGTCGTACTATTCAACGCAGAGAAATTACGGAAGATATGGTTTTTATTACACCTACAAGGGCATGGCTAAATGTTCCTAATGTTATGAAGATAACAGGTGTCAGTCTAATTATCTCACTATTCTTTGCTGGAATAACTACTTTTAGTATTTTGGGAGTGTTTAATATCTCTTGGTTTAGTTACACGTTCCTAAATATTTTAGGTGGAACTTTATTAATAACAGGTTTTTCTCGTCAGTTTAAAAATATAACACTCTATGTTTGTGCTTCACTTTTAGGATTATATCTCATGTTAACACCATTATTAGGAATGAGTACTCGTCCGGGTAGTATTGTCGATTTATTTTATCGTTTTTCACCGCTTCAAAACATAGAAAATGGTTATACAGCACTAAGCAATAATATACATGTTGGATGGGAAAGTTACTTGTTATTGATAATTATTATTGTTGTAGGAATTGGTACGAATTTCATTGCCTTTCCAGGTGTGAAAAAGTCAGAGAAAGCTGAACAAGAGTAATAGCTTATGTTGTTAGGAGAAAGGATGTACGAATTTGGAAAAAATGATAAAACCAAAATTTCTCGTTTTTTTTCTTCTAATTTCTTTTTGTGTGACAAATCTGTTTACTAGTTTTAACAGACTAGCTTATGCTGAAGATGGAAGACTAACGATTCATAACAACGTGATTTATGAAAAAGAAAGTGATAAAAATAAAAATTCTGTTACAGGGATAGAAGATTTGTTTTTAAAAGACAAAAACACAAAAAATAAGGAACTTGAGAAAGAAAATATAAAGAGTATTTCAAGTATAAAAGAAAAAGTATTTCTTAACGATGAGAGTGTAGAAAAGAAACCACAGGATACAATTACCAAGAAGCTGTTTTCTAAAGACTACAAAGCTTCTAATGAAAATGAAGCAACTGTGGAACATACCAATTATGAAATTCCTAGATGGACCTTCTGGATACTGTTAAGCATGGGTGTGACTGGAATATTAATTTTAGGCTGGTTATTAGGTAAAAGATTTTCAAACCTATTTATTCGGAAAAAGGAGTAAACAATGGCAGAAAGAACAATGATTAATATCGAACTTCATGTTAATGAGCAAATACTTGATTTAACAATACCTAATCAGGTTTCTTCTAATAGATTGAAAGAACTATTGGTTGATTCATTATCTTTAGTAAATATAGAATTGCCCACTCATTTTTCATTGGAAGTAAAAAATAAGCCAATTCATTTAGATGAAAATGTTATATTGGCGAAATATCCATTGGCGGATGGCGATCAATTAGTCGTAAAAGAAATTATAGGGAGTTTGGAGGAACACTAGAGTATGGGTGAAATGAAAAATAGTTTGATAGTTATTAAAGAGGAAACTACATCTACTTTTATTAAAGTGCACTTAACAGCTAATCAATATTCTTTGTCAGGTGTAAAGCAATTCCAGTTATTTTTAAATAAAGCACCACACTTTTTAACTGGAAAGATAGAAGTGGCGAATGAAGAACAGATCATTATCACTTATGAAAAAGATGAATTATCTTTTTCGCTTGAACAATATGTTAAAAAATTAGATGCATTTGATCGCCTTCTTTTAGCACAAAAAGTAAATTTCTTAAAAGAATATCTTAACCAACCAGTAACGCCATTTATCCACCCTAAAAATATCTTTATTTTTGGGGAAGAGTTGTTTATTGGTCATCGTGGCGTAATGAATACCGTTATTCCTTATCTTTCAACAGAAGAAGTATATCTAAAACAATACAAGGCATTACTTCTTTATATTTTAAATCCAAAACTGGATTTTGAGAGTCTTATTGATGGGGCCGGTGCAGTCCGAGATCCTTTTTCCGAAAAAATTCAAGAATCTTCTTCGTTTGAAGAGATAGACAAGTTACTAATGGAAACAGTTGCGATTCAAAAGGAAATAAGAAATGCTACAAGCATACTGGTGAAAAGTAGAAATTACACTGTTTTTAAGTGGGGAACAATTATTCTTGGACTTGCAACATTAGGTCTTTCAATAGGGGTAGGGATATATTCATTAAATATTGTACCTCAGCAAAAACGAATCATAAGTGCCGAATCAAAGTTTATTTCAAATAATTATTCAGATGTTCTAGATTCTTTAAAGGAAGACAAACCAGAGAATCTTCCTAAAAGCGCACAATATGTGTTAGCAGTGAGCTCGATTCAACTAGATAGCTTGTCTAATGAGCAGAAAGAATCTGTATTAGGGACTATTTCCCAAAAATCAAATGATAACACATTACTTTATTGGATCTATATAGGAAAAGGAGACTTTGAAAAGGCCTTAAATATTGCTAAAAATATTGGAGATAATCAATATATTCTTCACGCCTATACAAAAGTTTATGATGTAACAAATGCAGATAACAAGATGAATGGTTCGAAGAAACAAGAATTACTTTCGAAATATAAGGAAGAGATGGAAAAGTACATGAAGTTATTGGAGGGGAAGACGGATGATCAGAAATCTAAACAATAGATTATCTAGTGAAGGTGTACCAATTGATGATCAAATTGTAAATAAAGCGTCTGTACTCTATGATATTTTTTCATTTGGTCATATATTTTCGCGTCACGAACTAACAATGTCAAAGCCATCACTTAAGATTGGTAACCATGAAATTTCTTTTGATGGCACGCATTTGTTCATGGATCAAGATCCATGGACAGGTGATATGAAGGACGGAATTCTCGCGTTACCTCATGAAAAATTAGAAGTTTTAACTACTATCAAGCCGAAAACAAATTTTGTGATTTCTTCTTCAAAGGACTCAGGAATCACCATTCCGACTAAGGCTTTTGCCCTGGTCACATTTAATGAAAAGAATGAAACTTACCAGTTAAATCTGTTTTCAAATGGGGTATTAGTTTACTTTAATGGAAAGAAAGTAGATCGATTAGAAAAAGTTTTGTCTGTAGGGGATCAACTTGTTATTGATGGTGTGCTTATTGAATTGAGAGAAAAACAATTTAAGTTGTGTAAGATAACCAATGAATTTTCACTAAATTCTTGGGAGATTATTAACGAGATATTTATTCCAGAATACCCCAAAAATTTCCCTGAATTTAGACGTAGTCCAAGAATTCATTTACGAGAGCCTAAAGAAGAGATAGCAATTCAACCTCCAAGAGCTGAGGAAACTGATGGGAGAAATGAATTATTGCGTACGATTGTTCCGCCATTGGCAATGGTTGTTTTAAGTGGTGCAACGAGCGTATTAAGTAATGGAAACCCTATTATGATGTTAAGCATGGGAGGAGTAAGTTTACTCACGGCAGGGTTCTCTGTTTCAAGTTATATTACGAATAAGAAAGAAGTGAAACAAAAGAATCTTAAGCGAAGTGAGTACTATGAAAAGTATCTTATTCAAAAGGAAAAAGAATTGTCGTTGCTCTCTCAAAAGCAATTTGAAGCTTTAACGTATAACTTTCCTGATATGGATTCATTGTCTTTGATGACAAAAGAATACAGTCCACGAATTTATGAAAAAACTATGACAAATGCTGATTTTTTAAGTATTCGTTTGGGTCATGGAGAGATTCAAAGTAGTTATAAAGTCAGTTATCATTCAAGAGAAGAAGATGATGCTTTAAGTAAATTTGCAGAAGAAAAAGTTGTTTGGCCACATCAAACGTTAAAAGATGCACCTATTGCCATCTCGACGTTAAATCAAACGTTAGGACTTGCAGGAACAAAAACAGTACTACGAATAGCTGCACAGACATTATTATTTCAGCTTTCCGTTTTACATTCTTATAGAGATGTAGAATTTGTAGCATTAGTTCCAGAAGAAGATTATCAAGATTGCTGGCATGCATGGCGTTGGTTGCCACATTTTCAAATACGGAGCTTAAATTTACGAGGAATTATTCATAATTCACAGACACGTGACATGGTTTTAAATTCGTTCTATCAGTTGTTAACAAAACGTCGGCAACAAGTCAAAGAGGCGGGCAATGAGAAAGTAACCTTTGCTCCGCATTATATGTTTACGATTTTAGACGAGAGCTGGCTCTCTGGGCATGGATTAAATGAATTTTTAGCTGAAGATATGAGTCAATACGGTGTTACGGTCATTTGGGGGAAAGACGCGTTAAACATGTTGCCAGAGACAGCAACCACAGTTATTGATTATCAAAGTAACGAATCCGCGGTATTAATTAATAATAATAATGAGTACGTGAATCAACTTTTTGTTCCCAACCATTTACCTAAAAGTTATCCAATTGAGCAAGCAATAAAACGCTTAGCTAATTTAGAACATGTTGAGGTAGAGAAAAATGCGATTCCAGAATCGATTGACTTTCTAGAATTATATGATGTGAAAAATGTTGGAGAGTTACATATTGGTGCTCGTTGGGAAAAAGCAGACACTTCAAAGTCATTAGCTGTTCCTTTGGGTGTTCGAGGAAAAGATGACATTGTTTATTTGAATTTACACGAACGAGCACATGGCCCACATGGACTCGTGGCGGGTACAACAGGATCTGGTAAATCGGAAATTGTCCAAAGTTATATTTTATCTTTAGCAGTAAATTTTGCACCAGAAGACGTTGGCTTTTTACCGATTGATTTTAAGGGTGGAGGTATGGCGAATTTATTTAAGAATTTACCACATCTTTTAGGATCGATTACAAACTTAGACGGTGCAAGTTCTGCAAGAGCATTACAAAGTATTCGAGCAGAATTGCAAAAGAGACAACGGAAATTTGGTGAATTTGGTGTTAATCATATTAATGGGTATACCAAGTTGTACAAACAGGGAAAAGAAATTACTGATCCTGTAGAAAAGAAAAAATATCCATCAGAACCATTACCGCACCTTTTCTTAATCAGCGATGAATTTGCAGAATTAAAAGCAAATGAACCGGACTTTATGGCTGAGCTAGTATCAACTGCACGTATTGGTCGTTCGTTAGGAGTTCATTTGATTTTAGCTACTCAAAAGCCAAGTGGAGTAGTGGACGACCAGATTTGGTCAAACTCACGATTCAAATTAGCATTAAAAGTAGCTGATCCAAGTGATTCAAATGAAATTATTAAAACACCTGATGCAGCAACGATTACTCAACCAGGACGAGCGTATTTACAGGTCGGAAACAATGAAATTTATGAACTGTTTCAATCTGCGTGGAGTGGAGCAACTTATAATCCAGATGCACAATATGAAGAAAAAGTAGACGAAAGAATTTGGCTAATTAATCAATTGGGCCAGCACGAATTGTTAACTACAGATTTATCCCAAGATGATGAAGTATCCATGAAAAAGGAGGAAAAACAAACACAATTGGACGCGATTGTAGAAGATATTGTGATTCATGCTGAAAAAACAAATGCAGTTCTTCCTGAAAAACCTTGGTTACCTCCATTAAAAACAGAAATTGATAGTCCAAAGATTAATGTGGTAACTTCAGGGGATTTAAAAAGAAATCTTTCAGTTCCATTTGGTTTGATGGATATTCCATCAAGACAAGAACAAATTGACTTTTTACTTAATTTAGAAGAGTTGAGTCACCTTGCAATCTATGGATCTCCAGGCTTTGGGAAATCCACTGCATTACAAACTCTTGTAATGAATTTATCAAGAATTAACAATCCTGAACAGGTCCAGTTTAACTTATTTGATTTTGGTACGAATGGTTTACTTCCAATAAAAAATTTACCGCATGTGGTGGATATTGTTCGGTTAGAGGAAGAAGAAAAACTGATGAAGTTCCTCAAACGAATTCGCAAAGAAATTCAAAGTCGAAAAGACGCATTTACAGAGTATGGTGTCGCAAGTCTGTCTCAATATGAAGAGAAATCAGGAAAGCAGTTGCCAGGGATTGTTACCATTGTTGATGGTTTTGACTCAATTAAGGAGAGTCCTTTAGAGGAAGCTATAGAATCTGTGTTAAATCAGCTTTTACGAGAAGGAGCAAGTTTGGGACTCTATGTAGTTATGACGGTTCTTCGTACGAACAGCTTCAGAATGAGTATGGCGAGTAATATTCCATCACATATTGGGCTATTCCTTGTGGAAGAAGGTGCAATTCGAGATGTTGTAGGACGTGATGCTTTGATTTCGCAAGAAATTGTTGGACGAGCGCAAATCAAACTAGACGAGCCACATGAAGTTCAAATTTATTTACCAACTCATGGAAAAAATGATATTGATCGATTGAATAATTTAGAGCAAGAGATTGCACAGATGAATCAGCAATGGAAGGGCACACGTCCTACCAAGATTCCGATGTTATCTAAAACGATCTCTATGCATGATTTTTATACAAATCCACAGGTACAAGAGATGTTAGATAATCTACAACTACCACTTGCTCTAAGTAAAGAAACCACAAATGTCATTGGTTTTGTACCAGAAAAACATGGTTATTTTGTGATTGGAGACGATACGCCACAGCAAACGGAATATATTGAGCGTATAATCGTTCAAAACTTTAAACATTTTGAAGGGAAAGCACAAAGAATTGTGTTTAATGGGAGCGAACGATTTGGCAGATTCAAAGAAAGCTTCGATGTGATTGTATCAGATATGGAGTACAGTACTTTTGTTAATGATCTAATGAGTGAAATTGAAGAAAGAGAGACACAAAGTGAAAATCAACCGATGTTTGTGTATATTCCAGATGCGCAAATATTTGGAGATAAAACATTTATTTCGGATGAAACATTCAATAAATACTTAAAAAATGGTTCTAAAGTAGGTGTTTATTTCATTTTCCACGGCAATCAAAAACAAATTGAGAACAGTTATGATGAATTTAATAAACGATTACGAGCAAATATTCCAGCAGGGATGATTGGAACACGTTTAGCTGATCAAGGATTAATAAATGTGAAATCTAGTTATAGTGAACCTACAGTGGAATTAGATGAGTCTCATTTCTTTGTTGGACGAAATGCAGGACGGGTGAAATTAGTTAGTGAGTAGATCAATTTTATCTGCGAGTGGTGTGTATGGCTGAGTAGTTATAAACAGAAAGATAGTCTTGATAGGGAAATAGATTTTGAGGAGGGAAAACATTATGGCTCAAGAAGAAGATAAAGCCAAAGAAGCTGCACGAAAAGCGGATATCCATGCACGTGTTGATCGATTTAAGGCAAGTTATGATAGTAAAATGGCTAGTCACAGGGCAAATGCCCAAAAGTTAGAGCGCTTAAAAGCCGCAAAGAGATCTTTACAGGAAGAACTTCATCATTTTGATTCTTATAAGAAAGAGTTTACCAATTTAGGCAGGAGTCTAACAACAAGCCAGTTCAAAGGAACACGTCGTAATAAATTCGATACAAAATTAGAAGAAATCACAACAGCGCTTGATGCAGATAAAGAGAAGCACAATGAAAAGCTAAACGCGATGAATAGTAAAATCATGCTATTAGAAATGGATCAGTCTATAATAGGTGACGCTATTGCGAGCATTTCAGCAAGTATTAGCGGTTTGCGTTCTATGTTATAAAAAAAGGAGAAAATACCAATGGGAAAAATAGGTATAGATAAGGGGAAATTTACCGGAGCAGTCACAAATGCAGAGAGCGCAGTTAGTCGGATAGAGAAAGTTCCCTCACCGAACATTACCAAGAATAATCTATCTCGGTTGACGGGTTTTCAAAATTTAGTAGAGAAAGCCGGAACAACTTTAGAAGCATTTAAAGGAGTATCTTCTGCTGACACAGGCAAAATGAAAGCCGTCGCGGACAAAATTGTCGATGAAGATGCCAAAATGGCGAATGTAATCCAACAAAACACAGTGAGGTTCAAATAATATGGTCGAATATAACAAACGAGAACTTTTAGAAGTTGTTTTACAAAATGACAAAACATTAGATTTAGAGATTACTGACGAACTATTACAAATGGGTAACTTGCTGGGGAATCAGCCTTCCCTTTTTCGTGAGGTTTACAAGGCGTTTCGAAATCAAGAAGATGTCTTTGAAAACAAACCAAAAATCGGCGCAAAATTCTCAGTGACTTTTGATTATCCGAATGAGGCAATTCATTTTGAACGATTGGAAACGCAATTAGACATTCCATTTTCTCAATTTTTACGTTTGATGGGTTTGATTGATGCGTGTTATAGTGAAATTTTGCCGCTGGGTACCGTTGTGGAATTGGACATAGACATGATGCCAGAAGTGATTCAAAACATGTTTAAGGACAGTAAAATCGGAGAACTCGTGATTTTAACAGGGCGCAAAGTACCGTTAAGAGAGGGATTTAACGATTATGTGGTAGATTATCTTGGTTACTTGTGGCCGTTTGGTGAAATGAGTAACACACCAGCGATTTATGTGTCCAATATGATGATTAAGCGGGTCGTTTCACCTGGGATGACGAATGAATGGGAAGAACAATTTGCTTTTACTTTCTTACGAAGTATGCAAGTAGCAAATGGCAAGTTATCCAGTGCCTTTTTACCACTAGATAAAGCGCTTGCCTTCTATGAAGCTGTTCATACTTCACCAGAAAGAGAGGCGGATTAAATGGGCTTTCAAGTAGATTTAAAGGAATTCCTTGAAGTACTGGCAAAACTCCAAAAAGACACCAGTAAAACCAATGATCAACTTGAACAAGCCAAAAACGCATTGAATGGGATTATCCAGGCCGATGCCATGCAGGGTGCAACAGGAAATGCGATTGTCAACGACATCAATAATAACCAAAGTGCAGTTGTGACTGGGTTGAAAGTTACCAATGAATTGCTCATTGTGGAAATGTTGACAACTTTAAAGGATTTTCAGTCAACAACGGGAGAAAGTGATGAGAATGCGATTATTCTGGAAGATGCATTACTGCAAACACAAAACAAACTTTCCAATCTCCAACCCAAGAAGCATGAAATGGATAGTCGCATCTCTAATATTTACAACAGCGTAAGTGATTTGATTTCACTGAGTATGCCGAACAGCCAGTTTGATGAAAAACTGGTTGCAGCCAGCAAAGAACTAGAGGATACAATTCAAAAAGTACAGCAATTTGAAAGCAAAAAAGAAAAAAGCAATGCGGAAAACACTCTCGATGCCCTAAACAAACAAGTTCAAATTGCAGGGCAGATGGGTAGTTTATCTCATACTGATCCGAAACTTCAAGCCTTCTTTGCGCAAGATGCATTGGCAAAAGGCATTCATGAAATGGATACACAAATCACGAAAGCGGAAAAAGAAGCGAAACTGCAAGCTGAAAGAGAAATGAAGAAAAAGCAAGAGGAATGGGCGGACAATCATCCAGTGGAGGCTTGGCTTCAAAACTTTTCCAAGAGTGCTGGTGAGAAATGGGATGTATTGAGAAAAGGTACAAAATGGGTAGGGGAGAACATTCCTTTCCTGAAAGGACTTTCTGATGATCTCTTGGTGTTAGAAGGTTTTATAGGGGCGGCAGGTTCCGCGATTAGTGGGATTGCGATAGGTGCAACGAAATTAGTTCACCTAGCCTGGGAGCTTGGTGAGTGGGGCTTTAATTCGATACGTGGCGTAGAAACAGAACAATGGAAACTGGACGATATTTACGGAGCAGGTAATACGATAAAAAATCTTGGACAAGCCATCATCAGCTGGCAGGATTATCCTAAGTATGGTAAGGCACTAGTTAACTCCGTAAAAGGTTATGTGGAAAAAGCATTGACCGATCCTTATGCTCTTGGTGGCGCGATATTTGATATTGGTAGTTGTTTTGTCGGCGTCGGTGAAGTAACCGCCGCAGTGAAAGGAACAGCTGCATTCGGAAAATTCGCAGAGGGTACAAAAGTCTTTCAGGTAGCCGCGAAAAATAGTAAAATAGTTGGTAAGTTGGAAGAAATAACGGCATTAATGAATAAGTTGCCGGATAGTATGAAGAATGTTGTGGAGAAGATTAAAAATATTGAGATCCCGAATTTATTCCCTGAACCTGCGCTAGCAAGTGGAGGGAAATTCGGAGGATCAAACTCTCTGAAAGATACTTATCAGCTTATGAAGGAGAATGTGGAGAAGGTTTTTGGTAAGGATACAGTTAAAGGTAGTAATACGAAACCAAACAAAATTAAACTAACTCCAGAACGAGAAAAATATTATCGAAAGAAAATAGATGAAGCTGAAGTGCGAGGAGAGTATGACGTAGCAGATGATATTAGATATGACCGTCATTGTGAAGAAACAGAACCACCTTTAGATCGTAAAGATTGGAATGATAAGACTGAAAATTTAAGAAAGAGCCGAGAGCGTGGAAGAGAAGAAGAAGCAAAAGGTAGAGATGCTTTGAGCGAACATTTAGGTCGTGAATTAAAGGACAATAACGTTGGTAAGGTTGTTACGCATACATCCAGTGAAGGGCATCTTACGCGTCCAGACAGTATAGGGTATAATGCTAAGGGTGAAATTGACTTAGTTCATGATCACAAACACAAAATAAGTGACAAAGAACACGTTATTCATAATGACAGTCAAATGCGAGCTGAAAGAGAAATGCTCGAAGATAAAGATGGAAGACATGTTGTGACAATATCAAGTGACGTACCCGATTTAAATGGGATTCCTCCTCAGCCAAGACCAAGTGGGCCTTTAGGAGAAAACAGTGAAATTTACTATACTGATCCAAATAGTGGTAAAGTGACGCACAAATGGGAAGCTGATCCAACTGTACCTGGTGGGGGTGTATGGATGAAACTGTGAATGAAAAATGTTATGTAACTTTATTTTTTTAATATTAAGGGAGGATATAAATGAAACCTAATTATTTTTCAATTTCAATGTACCCCACAGTATCTTTTAATGAAGAAGAAGTATTACTTCGTCTTTTGGATGTGTTTGAGTCAAATGAGAAATTTGCTCCTACTCATTGGGGCAACTGTGAAACGGTACGGGTAGAATATAACCGTCAGGAAATTCTAGAAAAAGTAATTTCGGAGCGTAGGGTATCTGAAGTTCACCTGTATCGTGATAAATCTGTGAACTATAGAGGGAGTTTTCAAGTTAATTGGAGCCATCGTTCATTTTTGAAGTTTGAGTTTCATAAATCTATACCACAAAAATTATGGCCAGATTTTTTTGCATTATCTGATCAAATCTCGGAAATTGCGAAACCTCGTTTTGGAGTAGCTCAAATTTGTTGGCCAGTACCCAATCCTTGGAACACCGAACGTGAACGCTTACAGAAGTGGATGAATATTTCGTCTCTACCTATACCGGTTAGATTTCTTCCTAACGGTCCCTTAGGACTAGGGGCTAGAACATATTTTAGTGGTAATATTTTAGAAATGTTTGATAAGGAATTATTACTAAATAGTCCAGCTGTCGTATCAGAACTGGATTGGGGTGGGATTTGTATAGATCTTTTACAAAATCCATTAGAAGCTGATAATGATACATTGCTTGATAGTTGGTTACATGTAATGAAATATTTGGAACCAGCTCAAGCAATGGCTATACCGAGTTTTCATGAAAGTCGGATGGTTGTAACCTATTCTCCAAATGTCGTTTGGAAGGACTATCTGGAAAGTTAAATGAAAGGAATTCGTAATCATGAATGAGAAAAGTAATGATAGAATAAGAGTCATGGAAATATTAAATCGATCTCAATACAATGATGAGGTTATAGATGGGCTAGATATGAGTGATTTGGACCTTACTTTTTCAGACCTGTCAGAGGTAATGGGAGATCGTATTATGGCAAAACGGGTCATGTTAGGGGCTTCTTCATTAATGAGAGCATCGTTTCATGATTGTGATTTTGAGTTGGCTGATTTCAGAAGTTGTAATTTAGAGGAAATACACATTGCAGATTGTAGGTTTGGTGAAGCGAATTTCTCTAAAGCGAATATGAAATATGCGAAATTGAATATAAGTAGTTGTTTTGAAACATGTTTTGACGAAGTTGATTTTTCATATGGAGAACTAGTTGGAACAATTTTAAATCATGCTACTTTTCGCCATGCGAATTTATCTGGAATTGATGCTACACAGGCGTATTGCACTGGAACGGATTTTAGCAGTGCCAATCTTACAAATGGTAAATTTGAAAAGACGGATTTGGAAAATGCAAATTTATCAGAAGTAGATGCTAGAAATGCAGACTTTACAAATGCAGATTTAACAGGAGCAACCCTTTTAAATGGGGACTTTACGGATGCGAATTTCACCGGTGCCAAGCTAGATAATGTAGTTTGGAAGGGAGCAAATGTAGAAGGAGCTAAGTTTGACGAAAATGTGAAGGAACAAGTGTTGAAAATGATATAGAAGTTTATTTTGAATCGTATGTAAACTTGGCAAATAAGTTTTAATGTATTATTTGTCATAACATGTAGAGGGTGTCACACTGTCACTATAAAACTTGCAAACTTAAAGCACTTGATTGTTGAAGTGAACCCAAAAAGTTAGACACATATTTTTAAGCAGCTTGCGAGAAATGAGTTCTGTATTGTACAGGACTCATTCCTTTTAGTTTTATTTTAATACGATCATGATTATAGTAATGAATATAT
>NZ_JBCGHT010000026.1:0-49145 GCF_039549175.1 Paenibacillus sp. 102
TCAATAGTTTGGTGATGATGGCAGAGAGGTCACACCCGTTCCCATACCGAACACGGAAGTTAAGCTCTCTAGCGCCGATGGTAGTTGGGACCTTGTCCCTGTGAGAGTAGGACGTCGCCAAGCAATTAAAGCACGAGTCAATTGACTCGTGCTTTTTTATTTTTAGGTGAAAAAGTATTGTGAAGGAAAGTTTAATTTCAGTCTATGGATGACAAACACATTGCCCAAATGTGATTCATATTATATAACAAAACAATGTATATTTTTCGGAAAAGTGTCAAGGAATAGGAGTAAGTATATATTAATTCAAAATAGAAGGGGGGAATATCCTACATCGTTTTATTTACAGGAAAATGATGAGGATAAAGATATGGAAACAAAACATGAGGTTTGCATTGTATGTGAGAATAGGAAAGATGATGGGATACATGTACACACAAGTTTTATATGCGATGCTTGTGAACGAGACATGGTAGAAACTGAAACAAATGACCCTAAATATATACACTATTTAAAACAACTGCGAAAAATTCAAATATCATATTCTTAAATAGGCACATATGCCTATTATTTTTTTTGCTCTTATATATCTGTATAATAGGTATAGAATGAAAAGTAAGGAAGAGATGAATATGAATCAAAATCGAATACCGTTATATGAGGCGTTAATTCAGTTTAAAGATAAAAAGCCTCTATCTTTACACGTTCCAGGACATAAAAATGGTTTGAATTTTCCGGAGCAGGCACAATCCGGCTTTAGTGATGTACTTTCTATCGATGTAACAGAATTAACAGGATTAGATGATTTACATAGTCCGTTTGAATGTATAGATGAAGCACAGCAATTACTGGCCGATGTATATGGTGTGAAAAAGAGTTGTTTTTTAATTAATGGTTCTACAGTCGGAAATTTGGCAATGATTTTATCATGTTGCAAGGAGGATGATATTGTTCTTGTACAAAGAAATTGCCACAAATCTATTATCAATGGCTTGAAGTTAGCTGGAGTGAATCCAGTATTTTTAGAGCCTTGGATTGATGAATTGTATGGCGTGCCAGTGGGCGTTCAACATGAGGTCATTAAAAGAGCTATTGAACGATATCCAGAAGCCAGGGCATTGATTTTAACACATCCTAACTATTACGGTATGGGGATTGATTTAAAAGAAAGTATTATGTGTGCACACGCACATAAAATTCCTGTTTTAGTAGATGAGGCACATGGGGCCCATTTTTGTATAGGAGAGCCATTTCCTAAGTCAGCATTAGAATACGGTGCTGATATAGTTGTACACTCAGCGCATAAGACATTGCCTGCTATGACTATGGGTTCTTATTTACATATCAATAGTAATTTAGTGAATGCTGAGAAAGTTTCTTTCTATTTAAATATGTTACAATCTAGCAGCCCATCTTATCCAATTATGGCTTCATTAGATGTAGCGCGTTTTGCATTAGCGAATATGAAGAAGAAGGGCTGCCATGAAATTGTGGAGTTTGCGAGAGGATTTAGGGAAGAATTGCAGCGTATTCCACAAATCGCTGTTTTACAGTATCCTTTGCAGGATGAGCTCAAAGTTACGGTACAAACGCGCTGTGAGCTTTCTGGATACGAATTACAATCGATATTTGAAAAGATAGGTATATACGCAGAAATGGCAGATCCATTTAATGTTTTATTCATTTTACCATTGCAAGTAAATAAGCAGTATATAAAAGTAATAGAAGTAATACGTTCAGCATTACGTAATTATACGGTAACAGACAAGAAACCATCTATTCGGTATACTTACAAGGGGAACTCTTCTTCATTACCGTGTACTTATAAGCAATTAGAAAAGTATAAGAAAAAAGTTGTACCTTTAAAAGAAGCTGCTGGGATGATTGCAGCGGATATGGTTATTCCATATCCACCAGGCATTCCCTTACTTATGTACGGAGAGGAAATTACTACAGAACATATCGAACAAATTTCTTATTTAGAAGAAACGGGTGCTCGTTTTCAAGGAAATATAGAATATATGAATGTGTATGATATAGAAAGAAAGTAGGTTTTAGGATGAAGGGATTATTTGTAACAATTGAAGGGCCAGAGGGTTCAGGTAAATCGACATTAATTAAAAAGTTATTACCGTACTTTGAAAAGAAAGAACAAAAAGTAATAGCAACAAGAGAACCAGGTGGTATCGCAATTTCAGAAGAGATCCGAGAAATCTTACATAAACAAGAGTATACGATGATGGAGGCGCGTACAGAGGCATTGTTATATGCTGCAGCACGTAGACAGCATTTGGTAGAAAAAGTTATGCCAGCTTTGGAGAGAAACTACCTTGTATTATGTGATCGTTTTATTGATAGCTCACTTGCTTATCAAGGTTATGCAAGAGGTCTAGGTATTGATAAAATATTTGAAATTAATCGATTTGCAACAGAAGACTGTATGCCTAGTTTGACAATTTATCTAGATATTGAACCCGAGGTGGGCTTAGCACGCATTGAAAAGGATGCTAATCGTGAAGTGAATCGTTTAGATATGGAAAGTATGAAATTTCATGAGCGCGTTCGTGAGGGGTACTTACAGCTTGTAGATCGCTTTTCAAATCGCATAGTTGTTGTGAATGCAGATCAACCAATAGAAAAGATTATGGAAGAAGTTATTCAGCTTATAGAAGATAAATTGTTATAATAAAAGGAAAGTATAAAACAAGTGAGGTATGCATTATGACGAGGACGTGGGAGCAGCTTTCTGCTATACAACCCATTGGTGTAAAGATGTTGATGAATAGTATTGCAAAAGGGCGTATATCCCACGCTTATTTGTTAGAAGGCGCAAAAGGAACTGGAAAATATGAAACGGCAATTCAAATGGCAAAAAGTTTTCTTTGTTTACAAAGAAAAGGTGTAGAACCGTGTCATATATGTACGAACTGCCGGCGGATTGATTCAGGCAATCATCCGAATTTACACGTTGTAAAACCAGATGGGTTATCTATAAAAAAACAACAAATTCATGACTTGCAGGAAGAGTTTTCTAAAACGGGTTTAGAGGCAAATAAAAAGGTGTATATTATTGAGCATGCAGATCGAATGACGGCAAATGCTGCTAATACCTTATTGAAATTTTTAGAAGAACCAAGTAGTGATACAACGGCTATTTTACTTACTGAACAAAGTCATAAAATTTTAAATACGATTTTATCTCGTTGTCAGGTTGTAACATTTAGACCCCTCGCTGCAGAAGCCTTAATTGAGAGGTTACAAGCGGATGGAGTTGCAGTTTCTTTATCCACTCTCGCCGCACAACTTACCAATAGTTTTGAGGAAGCGTTATTGCTATGCAATGATGAATGGTTTGCACAAGCACGAACTTTAGTGATAAAATTATGTGAAGCGCTCGAAAAAGATACAACCTCTCTTTTTTTTGTACAAGAAAAGTGGGGAAAACACTTTGGAGAGAAGGAACAATTACAACAAGGTTTAGATATGCTACTCCTTATTTATAAGGATTTATTATATGTTCAACTAGGAGAGGAAAATCGTCTTGTCTTTCAAGATCAAAAGGAGATGTTTCATTCTTTCTCCTACGCTCAGAAGCGCATTGTATCAGCTCTTTTTAATATATTAGAAGCAAAAAATAGAATCAACGCTAATGTAAATGCGCAGCTTGTGTTCGAACAGTTAGTGTTGCGGTTGCAGGAGGGATGACCGTTTTGTATGATGTAGTAGGTGTTCGCTTTAAGAAGGCCGGAAAAGTGTATTACTTTGACCCGAATCAATTCGATATCTCAGAAAATGAATTTGTGATCGTGGAAACTGTACGAGGTATTGAATATGGGAAAGTAGTTATTACAAAAAAGCAAGTTGATGAAAACGATGTTGTACTACCGCTAAAGAAAGTTATTCGCATTGCGAATGAAAATGATCGGACAATTGTTGAAGAGAACAAACATGCTGCAAAAGAAGCATATCAAGTTTGTCAACAAAAGGTAGGGGAACACAAGCTTGATATGAAACTTGTAGATGTAGAATATACGTTTGATCGTAATAAGATCATTTTTTATTTTACAGCGGACGGTCGTATTGACTTCCGTGAGCTTGTAAAAGACTTAGCTGCAATTTTCCGGACAAGAATTGAGCTAAGACAAATTGGTGTTCGCGATGAAGCAAAAATGCTTGGTGGTATTGGCCCATGTGGTCGCATGCTTTGTTGTTCTACATTTTTAGGTGATTTTGAACCTGTATCCATTAAAATGGCGAAGGATCAAAATTTATCATTAAATCCTGCAAAAATTTCTGGCTTATGTGGCCGATTAATGTGTTGCTTAAAATATGAGAATGACGAATATGAAGCGGCAAAAGAGCAACTTCCTGATTTAGATCAACGTATACAAACACCGCATGGTCTTGGACGCGTCATCGGATTAAATATTTTAGAAAGATTAATTCAAGTGGAACTAGTAGACAAGGAACGGATAGTAGAATATACGTTAGATGAATTAATTAATGAAGGGGTCGTTTCGAGTCAAACCACAGATTAATGAGGTGGGTGCTTGTGGAGAAAAAGGATATTTTTGCAGCGGTTTCCAGTATGGAAGAGCAAATTGGCCATTTATATAAGCAGTTGGGAGAATTAAAGCAACATCTTGCAGAGTTACTTGAAGAAAACCAACATATTAAAATGGAAAATGAAAATTTGCGACGTCGTTTTGAAGAAATACAGGATAAGGAAAAGAAAAAAACTCAAAAACGAAAAGAAATGAAACCCAAAACGGATATTGGTGAAGGGTATGATAACTTAGCCCGTCTATATCAAGAAGGTTTCCATATCTGTAATTTACATTATGGAAGTGTACGTAAAGAAGGAGATTGTTTATTCTGTCTGTCATTTTTAAATAAAAAATGAAATTACCTTTCCAATATACTTGGAAAGGTAATTTTTTATACATGAGAATAAAGATAAGATGGAATAGTTTTTGCTTTTACGTAAATAGGGTAGGTTAAGTATAAGAAAGGGAATAGTATATGCACTTATATGAAGATGAACGTTTAGATTATTTACTAGCGGAAGAAATGAAAATTATTCAAAGTCCATCTGTGTTTAATTTCTCTTTAGATGCAGTGTTACTTGCAAATTTCGCGTGGGTTCCGATTCAAAAGGGGAATTTACTTGATTTATGTACAGGAAATGCTGTTATTCCGCTTTTATTAAGTACAAGAACAAAAGGTACGATTACAGGTGTAGAAATTCAAGAGCGTTTACATGATATGGGAATTAGAAGCGTTCAGTATAACAATCTGGAAGAAAGAATTCATTTAATACATGGAGATTTAAAAGATATGCCGGAAAGGCTGGGGCGTCATCAATATGATGTTGTAACATGTAACCCTCCCTACTTCCAAACACCAACAGCATCTGAGAAAAATATGAATGAACATTTAGCCATAGCTCGTCATGAAATTATGTGTACATTAGAAGATGTCGTATATGCTAGTAGTCAGCTTGTAAAGCAAGGTGGTAAGGTGGCGTTTGTTCATCGTCCGGGTCGATTACTGGATATTGTAACATTGATGAGAAAGTATAAGATTGAACCAAAGCGTGTGCAGTTTGTATATCCAAAGGCAGGGAAAGAAGCAAATACGCTACTAATAGAAGGAATTAAAGATGGAAATGCAGATTTGAAAATTTTACCGCCTCTTTTTGTATATGAGGAAGATAATGAGTATACAAAGGAGCTTCGTTCGATCTTATATGGAGAAAAATAAACATTATTTTTACGTAGTGGAATGCTCAGATAAGAGTTATTATGCAGGGTATACAAATAATTTAGAGAAACGAATTCAAACTCATAATAACGGGAAGGGAGCGCGTTACACTCGTGCTAGGCTTCCTGTCGTTTTAAAATATGTAGAGGTTCATGAAGAGAAAACGACAGCTATGCAAGCTGAATATCACTTTAAACAGTTAAAGCGAAAAGAAAAAGAAGCATATATGCAAAAAGGAGAACGTTATGTGGCAACAAAAAAGCTTTCAAGCAAATGAAAAGGGAGTCTTATATTTAGTTCCAACACCGATTGGTAATTTAGAAGATATGACGTTTCGCTCAATTCGGATATTGAAAGAGGCTGATATTATTGCAGCTGAAGATACGCGGCAGACGAAAAAGCTTTGTAACTATTTTGAAATTGAAACACCAGTTATGAGTTATCATGAGCATAATAAGGAAGTAAGTGGACAAAAAATTTTAGATAAGCTAGAAGATGGAAAAACAGTAGCGCTTGTAAGTGATGCTGGTATGCCTTGTATTTCTGATCCAGGCTACGACATTGTTGTAGAAGCCGTAGAGAATCAATATCATGTTATCCCACTTCCAGGGGCAAATGCTGCGCTTACGGCGTTGATTGCATCAGGGTTAGAAACGAGACATTTCTACTTTTATGGATTTTTGCAAAGAAATAAAAAAGAACGTAAGGCAGAATTAGAAAAACTTCGTTATGTTCCAACTACAATGATGTTCTATGAAGCGCCGCATCGGTTAGATGATACATTAATTTCTATGAGAGAAGTATTTGGAAATAGAGAGATTGTATTGTGCCGAGAGTTAACGAAAAAATTTGAGGAATTTATTCGTGGCTCGATAGAAGAAGCCATCGAATGGACAAAACAAAATGAAGTTCGTGGTGAATTTTGTATATTGGTATCTGGGTCAAAAGAGGAAGCTGCTCCAGAGGAACAATGGTGGGAATCTATATCAGTATACGACCATATTGAACATTATATAAACGAGCAAGGAATGTCTTCAAAGGATGCAATTAAAAAAGTTGCAAAAGAACGAGATTTGTCGAAACGAGACGTCTATCAAATATATCATGTCGATAAAAAATAAGCTTCTCATAATTGAGAAGCTTATTTTGCTGCTTGAATATATTGTTGAAGTTCGTTTAAGACTTGTTCAGCGCCTTCTTTGCTTAAAATAATTTTACCTTCAGCTAAAGAAAGGTTACCATCAGATACTTCACCAGTTACTTGGCAAGTCATGTTTGGCTTATATTTTTTTAGGATGATTTTTTCGTCATCAACGTAAATTTCAAGAGCATCCTTTTCAGCAATTCCTAATGTACGACGTAATTCAATCGGAATTACAACACGGCCTAATTCATCAACTTTACGAACGATACCAGTAGATTTCATATTCGTTATCCTCCTCATATTCTGTAAGTTTGCGAGTCTATATATTAATTCGTCATTTTTCGACAAAATACCCTATGAACATATGATACCAATCATTTACATTTCCGTCAATTCTTAAATTTTATATTTTATGAAAGAATTATAGATTTTTCTACTTCTTATATATAATAGAAAATGAAAGAATTACGCAAGTATTTTACTGTATTTTTAAATTTTATCAATAATTCAAATAAATAACTGTATATTTTTTTGAATATGAGTAATAGATGATAAAGATAATCGAGCATTAATTCGTTTTTATGCGTCAGTTTTTGATATACTATTTATAAATACATATGAGGTCATTTGGGAGGTTCAAAACAATGACAGAGGAAAATAAAACCTTTTATATTACTACTCCAATTTATTATCCAAGCGGAAAGCTTCATATTGGGCATGCTTATACAACGGTAGCAGGAGATGCAATGGCACGCTACAAGCGCATGCAAGGATATGATGTTCATTATTTAACAGGTACTGATGAGCATGGACAAAAGATTCAAAAGAAAGCAGAAGAACTACAAGTTACACCACAAGCATATGTTGATAACATTGTAGCAGGAATTAAAGAATTGTGGGAGAAAATGGACATTTCTTATGATGACTTTATTCGTACAACCGAAGATCGTCATAAGGAAGTTGTCGAAAAGATTTTTAAACAGCTTGTGGATCAAGGTGATATTTATCTTGATGAATATGAAGGATGGTACTCTGTACAGGATGAAACATTCTACACAGAACATCAACTTGTTGATCCGATTATGGAAGGCGACAAAGTAATCGGCGGAAAAAGTCCAGATAGTGGTCATGCTGTAGAACTTGTTCGCGAAGAATCTTATTTCTTTAGAATGGGTAAATATGTAGATCGACTACTCCAATTTTACGAAGAGAATCCACACTTTATCCAACCTGAATCCCGTAAAAATGAAATGATTAATAACTTCATTAAACCAGGTTTAGAAGATTTAGCAGTTTCTCGTACTTCTTTTGATTGGGGAATTCGTGTACCAGGTAATCCAAAACATGTTGTTTACGTATGGGTAGACGCATTATCTAATTACATTACAGCACTAGGATATGGAACAGATAATGAAGAGAAATATAAAAAGTATTGGCCAGCAGATGTTCATTTAGTAGGAAAAGAAATTGTTCGTTTCCATACAATTTATTGGCCAATTATTTTAATGGCACTAGATTTACCACTGCCGAAAAAGGTATTTGCTCATGGTTGGATTTTAATGAAAGATGGAAAAATGAGTAAATCAAAAGGTAATGTAGTTGACCCCGTTACGTTGATTGATCGCTATGGATTAGATGCATTGCGTTACTATTTACTTCGTGAAGTTCCATTTGGATCAGACGGTGTATTTACGCCAGAAGGTTTTGTTGAGCGAATTAACTTTGACCTTGCAAACGACTTAGGAAACTTATTAAATCGTACAGTAGCGATGATTGATAAGTATTTTAATGGAGAAATTCCTGCTTTTAAAGAAAATGTAACAGAGTTTGATGAAATATTAGTAGCGTTTGCACAAGATACATTGAAAAAAGTAGAAGAAGCAATGGAAAATATGGAGTTTTCAGTAGCATTAAGCTCCATTTGGCAATTGGTTAGCCGTACGAATAAATATATTGACGAAACAAAACCTTGGGTATTGGCAAAAGACGAGAATGATCGTAATAAACTTGCTTCTGTAATGGCACACCTTGCAGAAATGCTTCGCCAAACGGGTATTATGCTTATGCCATTCTTGACAGCAACACCAAGTAAAATCTTTGCGCAACTTGGCCTTACAGATGAAGCGTATCAATCTTGGAATAGTCTTTCTGCGATTGGTTGTATTCCAGCTGATACAAAAGTAGTCAAAGGACAGCCAATTTTCCCGCGCTTAGAGGTAGAAGTAGAGGTTGAATATATTAAAGAACAAATGAAAGGTTCTGCTCCTAAAGTGGAAGAGAAAAAGGAAGAGGAACCGAAAGCAGAAGAAATTACAATTGATGATTTCTTCAAAGTTGAATTGCGTGTGGCGGAAGTAATAGAAGCAGAACCTGTAAAAAAAGCAGATAAATTGTTAAAAATTCAACTTGATTTAGGTACAGAAAAGCGACAAGTTGTTTCTGGAATTGCTAAATTTTACACACCAGAAGAATTAAAAGGTAAAAAAGTTATTTGTGTAACGAATTTAAAACCAGTTAAATTACGTGGTGAATTATCACAAGGCATGATTTTAGCAGGTGAAGAAAACGGAGTACTTTCGTTAGCAACAATTGATCAAAATTTACCAAATGGTACAAAAATCAAGTAGTCTTGACAAAATAAGAGATGTTTCACGTGTAACATTCGTGAAGCATCTTTTTTCTTGTCAGGAATTTTTTTAAAAGTTCCCTTTTTGTATTAAGATTGTACTATTGTTGTCGTTACGTTGTTAGGGAAGATTAACTATGATAGGGTTTATTTCAAATAAAAGGAGATATTTATTATGTTGTTTGATACACATTCACATTTAAATGCAGAGCAATTTGAGGAAGATTTACAGGAAGTTATTGTAAGGATGAAAGAAGTTGGAGTTTCGTATACAGTTGTTGTTGGTTTTGATGAAGTAACAATAAAAAAAGCAATTGATCTTGCAGAAACATATGACTTTATTTATGCAGCGGTTGGTTGGCATCCTGTTGATGCAATTGATATGACAGAAGAGCATTTAGTTTGGTTAGAAGAATTAGCAACACATCCAAAAGTTGTTGCTCTTGGTGAAATGGGATTAGATTATCATTGGGACAAATCTCCGAAAGAAATACAGAAAGAAGTATTTCGTAAACAAATTCAGTTGGCAAAGAAAGTGAAGTTGCCTATTATTATACATAATCGGGATGCAACGCAAGATATCGTGGATATTCTAGAAGAAGAAAATGCAGCTGAGGTAGGAGGAATTATGCATTGCTTTAGTGGCAGTGTAGAAGTGGCCAAGCAATGTGTTGATATGAATTTCTTAATTTCATTGGGTGGGCCAGTAACCTTCAAAAATGCAAAGAAACCGAAAGAAGTTGCAATGGAAATTCCAATGGAAAAGTTATTGATAGAAACGGATTGTCCATACTTAACGCCACATCCGTTTCGTGGTAAACGAAATGAGCCAAGCTATGTGAAACTTGTGGCAGAAGAAATTGCTAACTTAAAAGGTATTTCATATGAAGAAGTCGCAAAGGTAACTACAGAAAATGCAAAAGTTTTATTTGGTATTGAATAAAAAAGGATAGGGTTCCATTCTTTTCTTTTATCTTATCTTTTTTGTATTGTCACCTTGGAATGAAAAGGATAAAAGAAGGAAAATGCAATTTAGTTAATTGGCCGATACATTTATGGGGAAGAAAACAAGTAAAGATTAAAGTGTTACAATAAGAAGAGTAGGCAGAGGATTTTTTCTCCTCTGCTTTTTAAATTGTATTAATGGGAAAATAATAATGGAAAAGTATTCGTTTTTTTGTTTTACTAAGTAGAGACGAAATGAGTGTGGAGGCAGTCATGAAAATTAAAGAGATTATCGTTGTAGAAGGTAAAGATGATACAGTTGCAATTAAGCGTGCTGTTGATGCAGATACAATTGAGACGAACGGTTCAGCAATCGGTGATCATGTCATTGAGCAAGTAAAATTGGCACAGCAAAAACGAGGCGTTATTATTTTGACAGACCCTGATTATCCAGGAGAGCGTATTCGGAAAATTATTTCGGAGAAGGTTCCGGGTTGTAAGCATGCTTTCTTACCGAAAGAAGAGGCGCTTGCAAAAAGAAAAAAAGGAGTCGGGATTGAACATGCTTCCAATGAGTCCATTCGCCGTGCTTTAGAAAATATTCACGAAGAAATGGAAGCTTATACGAGCGAAATTAGTTGGAGTGACTTAGTAGATGCTGGTTTAGTGGGTGGAGAGCAGGCAAAAAGTCGTAGAGAAAAAATGGGTAAACTATTAAAGATTGGTTATACAAATGCAAAGCAGTTACATAAACGTTTACAAATGTTTCAAGTTTCAAAAGAAGCATTTGCGGAAGCATATAAACAAGTATTACAGGAGGAAAAGAAATGAAGGATATCGCAACACCAAATCGTACGAAAGACATTGTTGAAAAGTACGGATTTTCATTCAAAAAGAGTTTGGGACAAAATTTTTTAATTGATACAAATGTATTAAATCGTATTGTCGATTATGCAGAAATCGGATCAGAGAGCGGAGCCATTGAAATTGGTCCTGGTATTGGAGCGTTAACAGAGCAATTAGCAAAACGTGCTAAAAAGGTAGTAGCCTTTGAAATTGATCAACGATTATTGCCAATTTTAGATGAGACGTTAGCTCCTTATGGTAATGTAACTGTTATTAATAAGGATATTTTAAAGGCAGATGTGCATGAGGTATTTGAAGAGCAATTTGAAGAAGGACAAGACGTAATGGTGGTAGCTAATTTACCGTATTATGTTACAACACCAATTTTATTTAAGTTGCTTGAAGAAAAGCTACCAGTTCGTGGATTTGTTGTTATGATGCAAAAGGAAGTAGGCGATCGTTTAGCAGCGAAACCAGGCACGAAAGATTATGGTTCTTTATCTATTGCAATCCAATATTATACGGAAGTAGAAACAGTGATGACTGTTCCTCGTACTGTATTTGTACCACAACCAAATGTAGATTCTGCGGTTATTCGTCTTTTAAAACGTCCAAAACCAATTGTAGAAGTGAAAGATGAGAAGTTTTTCTTTGAGGTAGTACGAGCAAGCTTTGCACAACGTCGTAAAACATTGATGAATAACTTATCAAATAATCTAAACGGTTTCCCGAAAGATAAAGAGTTATTAGAGCGTATTTTAACAGAAGTAGGCATTGATCCAAAACGACGAGGCGAAACGTTATCAATTGAAGAATTCGCAGCGCTGAGCAATGCGTTAATCTCTCATAAATAATAAAAGGACAGCTTGAATCGAGCTGTCCTTTTTGTCACCCTTTTCACTCTAAATTCATACGTTAAAAACAGAACATGGTTAGTGAGATGGCCTAATGAGTTTGGAGGTAGGATGATGGCTGTACATGTGGGAGATTTAGTGGAACGACAATCTTATAATCGAGATATTCTTTTTCGTATTACCGAAATAAAAGGTGAAATTGCAATATTGTTTGGAGAAGAAGTTAGGCTTATAGCAGATGCACCGCTTGAAGATTTAATTGTCATTGATCAGCGTGAGTATAAAAAAAGAGCAAAGCGTGAAAAGGAAACGATGGAGCAAACATATCGTCTGTTTCATCAGGACTACGTCTTGATGAAGCAACGTCACGAACACAATTCTACAGGTGGATATACGAGTGAAGTTAATTATTTTCAAATGCCAGGTAGGGTTTTGCATATAGATGGAGACCCATTATATTTACGGAAATGTTTAGATTTATATACAAAGATAGGTGTTCCAGTTCAAGGGATACATTGTAAAGAAACAGAAATGCATGAAAAGGTAGTTGATTTAATCGATCATTTTCGTCCAGATATTTTAGTAATTACAGGACATGATGCATATACAAAATCAAAAGGAGTTATGGGAGATTTAGCGGCTTACCGTCATTCTCGGCATTTTGTACAGGCTGTTCGGGAAGTAAGGAAAAAATACCCTTCTTTAGATCAACTTGTAATTTTCGCTGGGGCATGTCAGTCTCATTTTGAAGCTTTAATTCGAGCTGGTGCTAATTTTGCTAGCTCACCATCTCGTATTAATATTCATGCATTGGATCCAGTATATGTAGTGGGAAAGATTAGTTTTACTTCATTTATGGAACGCGTAAACGTATGGGATGTTGTTCGAAATACCATTACTGGGCAAAAAGGTCTCGGTGGTATTGAGACAAGAGGACTTTTACGAACAGGGTTGCCTTTTCAGTATTATGAAGAGTAAGCAAGGTATATATGTACTTTGCTTTTTTTTATGGATGAATATGTACCTTAAACAAGGATTTGTAAGTGTTTGGATAAAAAAAGATAAGAACGTACAGACTATACAATGATACTTTTACAATATAGTAATTCTTCTATCTATTCGAGCGCATTAGGTTCTTGCGAAGATATTGTCCGTTATGTATAGGAAATGATTGGGATAGATATACCATGTATTTATGTATTCACTCTAAATTACAGTGAGGTGTAGCAAAGTATATGTCAAAACGTTTAGATGAAATTAAAAGTGAATTAGATCATCATCTTGGGAAGCGCCTTATGTTAAAGGCGAATAGTGGAAGAAGAAAAACAGTGGAACAATCAGGTGTACTAGCAGAAACTTACCGTTCTGTTTTTGTGGTACAGTTAGATCAACAAGAGGATACATTGCAGCGTGTGTCCTATAGCTATGCAGATGTTTTAACAGAGACGGTGGAATTAACGTTTTATGATGACCCTCATAACGAGGTTATTTTAGGATAATTACCTATCTTGTTACATATATTCCCATAAATAAAGAAGGGCATTTTTTTGTAAACTAATTATACCGTAGCAAAATAAGGAGGGAACCTGCATTGAGTAGACGAAGAGGAGTCATGTCAAATCAGTTTAAAGAAGAGCTTGCAAAAGAGCTTGGATTTTATGATGTTGTTCAGAAAGAAGGATGGGGCGGAATTCGTGCGAAAGATGCTGGGAATATGGTGAAACGGGCCATTGAGATTGCAGAGCAGCAATTAATGAAACAAAACCAGTAGTTGTAAGATAACTTCTATGCTACGGTAGCCGAGGAGAAATTCCTCGGCTTTTTGCACGCTAAAAGGTATCATCATTTTGCATAAGTAGTTTCATTCTGAATGCTTTTCGTTATAATTAGGGAAGTTTCATCGTCTTACTATAAATTTATGGTAAAATAAACGATAAAAGATTGAGTACATAGAGTGGGTGAATAGATTGAAGCTACTAGTGAAAGCACCAGCAAAGATTAATCTGTCGTTAGATGTACTAGGGAAAAGAAAAGACGGTTATCATGAAGTGAAAATGATTATGACAACAATCGACTTAGCAGATCGTTTAGAGCTAACGGAGTTATCAGAAGACCGTATCGAAATTGTATCCCATAATCGGTATGTCCCAGACGACCAACGTAATTTGGCTTATCAAGCAGCGAAATTATTAAAAGAGAGATTTCAAGTGAAGAAAGGCGTATCTATTTCTATTGAAAAAACAATTCCAGTGGCAGCAGGATTAGCGGGTGGCAGCAGCGATGCAGCTGCTACATTACGAGGACTTAATAAGTTATGGAATTTAGGTTTGAAAATAGATGAACTAGCGGAACTTGGAGCAGAAATTGGATCTGATGTATCCTTTTGTGTATATGGTGGAACAGCGATTGCCACAGGAAGAGGGGAAAAGATTGAACATATAAAGACACCTCCTTCTTGTTGGGTTATTTTAGCTAAGCCTCACATCGGTGTATCTACTGCTGACGTATACGGAAACTTACAATTAAATCGCGTTACACATCCAGAGGTAGAACAGATGGTTGAATACATTAATAGTGGCGACTATAAAGGGATTTGTGGTGCTGTTGGAAATGTACTAGAGGATGTGACATTTAAGATGCACCCTGAAGTTGCGCGTATTAAGGCACAGATGAAGCGCTTTGGTGCAGATGCAGTTTTAATGAGTGGTAGTGGACCAACGGTATTTGGATTAGTACATCATGATTCACGTATGCATCGTATTTATAATGGTTTAAAAGGATTTTGTGAACAAGTATATGCAGTACGTCTATTAGGAGAGCGAGAAACCCTTGAATAAAGACGTATAATACGTTATGATTTGTTTAGAATATTCGTGATTTGGGGTGAGAGTGTGAAAATTAGACGGAGTACAAGACTAGTCGATATGACTTACTATTTATTGCAAAATCCTCGTCAGTTAGTTTCTCTCACTTTTTTTGCTGAACGGTATCAATCAGCTAAGTCTTCTATTAGTGAAGATTTAGTTATTATTAAACAAACGTTTGAACAACAAGGGGTCGGCACATTGCAAACGATACCAGGTGCAGCAGGAGGAGTGAAATATATTCCATATATAAGTGAAGAAGAAGCAAATCAGATTATTAATGAGCTTTGTAGCTTATTTGAGAATCCAGATCGTATCCTTCCAGGTGGATACTTATATATGACGGATCTTTTAAGTAATCCGCGTTATATCAATGGGGCAGGTCGCCTTTTTGCTTCTGTATTTGCAAGGCAGTCAATTGATGCGGTTATGACGGTAGCAACAAAAGGGATTCCACTTGCATATGCGGTAGCAAATTATTTAGATGTACCTGTGGTAATTGCAAGAAAAGATAATAAGGTAACAGAAGGACCGACAGTTAGCATTAACTATGTATCGGGTTCATCTAAGCGCATTCAAACAATGACTTTAGCAAAACGTAGTCTTCCAGAAGGAGCTAATGTTTTAATTGTTGATGACTTTATGAAAGCCGGAGGAACAATTCAAGGCATGATTAGTATGCTAGAAGAGTTTAATGCTAATGTTGTTGGAATCGGCGTGTTAGTAGAATCAACAGATATTGAAGAAAGACTTATTAATAACTTTGTTTCTTTAATCCGTTTATCAGAAGTAGATATTAAAGAGAAAACAATTCAAGTGGAAAAAGGGAATTATTCACTTGTACCATTTGACGAAGGGCTTGTAGAAGCTGAATAAAAAGGTAAAGCATAAGCTTTATCTTTTTTTGTAAATGAAAGTGTTAGTAGGCGGTAAGCCTTTTCTTATATATAAATGCAAATTGAAAAAACGACATAAACCCTATTTTTTTTAGGTTGGAGAGAGAATCCGATCATGCATAGAAGGGGTCAAATCCTCTTCCTATCCCATACCAAATAAAAAAGGAGAAAACGAGTTCAGGTAACTTTGTGTTCTTCGAGGCAGCGACTTATATGTTGGAAATTCAAAGTGGATTTAAACGGCTAAAGTCTTACCGCCTACTAGCAAGGTACCTTCTATTTGTTTTAGCATAGGTGAACTAAGTTTGTAGGGATAAATTATTTTTGAGAGTAACAATAAAATAATAAAAGGGTGAGAAAATATGAAAGTAGTTCAAACAAATCAAGCACCACAAGCAATTGGTCCATATTCACAAGGGATTATCGTAAATAATATGTTTTATAGCTCAGGACAAATTCCATTAACAGCAGGTGGAGAGCTTGTAACAGGTGATGTAAAAGTGCAGACAGAACAAGTATTTCAAAATTTACAGGCTGTATTAGAAGAAGCGGGAGCGTCATTTGATACAGTTGTAAAAACAACTGTATTTTTAAAAGATATGGATGATTTTAATGATGTAAACGAAGTGTATGGGACATATTTTTCCACACATAAACCAGCTCGTTCTTGTGTACAAGTTGCAAAATTACCGAAAGATGTTTCCGTCGAAATTGAAGTAATTGCCCTTATAAAATAAATAATTGTAAGCGGTAACGTCCAATAATTCTTATATTCCATTAAAATAAAAATTTTTATCTTAAAAATTTTTAAAAAATTAGAGGGAAAATAGAAAATATGTGGAATTTATACAAACATATCGCTTATTTAGAAAAGGGTGGTGAACACAAGATGGAAGTGACTGACGTAAGATTACGCCGCGTAAACACAGAAGGCCGTATGAGAGCGATTGCCTCTATTACTCTAGACCATGAATTTGTTGTTCATGATATTCGTGTAATTGATGGCAATAATGGATTATTTGTAGCAATGCCAAGTAAACGTACTCCAGATGGGGAGTTCCGTGATATTGCACATCCGATTAATTCTAATACACGCTCTAAAATTCAAGATGCGGTTTTAACTGAGTATCACCGTTTAGGCGAGTTAGAAGAAGTTGAGTTTGAAGAAGCAGGAGCTTCGTAAAATTCGAATAAAAAGAGCTTGAATAAAAAGAGCTCTATAATTTTGTAACAAACTCCTGTAAACACTTACAGGAGTTTGTTTTTTATTTGTAAATTCATTTTGGTTTCCTGACACCTAAGTTCCGGCTATGAAAATAAAAGAAGATCTCTAAT
This sequence comes from Paenibacillus sp. 102, assembly GCF_039549175.1. Taxonomy (NCBI): domain Bacteria; kingdom Bacillati; phylum Bacillota; class Bacilli; order Caryophanales; family Paenibacillaceae; genus Paenibacillus; species Paenibacillus sp. 102. The sequence goes on from NZ_JBCGHT010000026.1 coordinate 17,274, forward strand.
CGCTTACTCCGTTTGTTTTCACATGACACGGGATCCCCAAAGGCCCTAACCGCTACTATGCAGGGGCGGATGCTCTTTCCCACCCAAAAAGAAAGGTTTTATATTTATTTTGAATAAAACCTTCCGCTAATTAAAGCTTCACTTTATTGTCCACGTTATATGTAAACTTCTAATTTCTTCAAAATCATTCGAAATAGTATATCTTATTTCCTAAAAAAAGATACTAAAGAGTAAAACATCTTCTAAGAAGTATGGTAAAATTTAATAGTTATGCTGTGTTTCTTGAAATATATAGTGATTTAGGATAATATCTTTAATGGATAAATAGGTTGCGATGGAGGGTCTATATGTCAAACAGATTTGCAGTGATTCTAGCTGCAGGTAAAGGCACACGTATGAAGTCCAAGCTATACAAAGTGCTTCATCCTGTATGCGGAAAACCAATGGTACAGCATGTAGTCGATCAAGTATCTCAATTAGGATTGCAGAAACTTGTAACGGTAGTTGGACATGGTGCTGAAAAAGTACAAGAACAACTAGGGAACGTAAGTGAATTTGCATTACAAGCAGAACAACTTGGTACAGCACATGCTGTTGATCAAGCTGCTGATGTACTTGCAAATGAAGAAGGAACAACTTTAGTTATTTGTGGTGATACACCACTTATAACAGCAGAAACAATGGAAGCATTGTTAAAGCATCATGAAGAAGCAGGGGCGAAGGCGACAGTGCTAACGGCATACATAGAAGAACCTGCTGGATATGGCCGCATTGTTCGTAATGAAAATGGTCATGTTGAAAAAATCGTTGAGCATAAAGATGCAAATGAAGTAGAGCTATCTATTAAAGAAATTAATACAGGTACGTATTGTTTTGATAATAAAGCACTATTTGCTTCACTTTCTAAAGTTTCAAATGATAACGTACAAGGTGAATACTACCTTCCAGATGTTATTGAAATTTTGAAAAATGAAGGTCATATTGTATCAGCTTATCAAACGGAGCATTTCGATGAAACGTTAGGTGTTAACGACAGAGTCGCTCTATCGCAAGCGGAAATTATTATGAAGAATCGTATCAATCATAAGAACATGTTGAATGGTGTTACAATTATTGATCCAAGTAACACATACATTTCTGCGGATGCAATTATTGGTAGTGATACAGTTCTTCATCCAGGAACGATTATTGAGGGTAAAACTGTAATTGGTTCTGATTGTGAAATTGGTCCACATACAGTGGTGCGCGATAGTGAAATTGGAGATCAGACAACAATTCGTCAATCTACTGTACATGATAGTAAAATTGGTACGGAAGTTTCAGTCGGCCCATTTGCACATATTCGCCCAGATTCAGTCATCGGTAATGAAGTACGCGTTGGAAACTTCGTGGAAATTAAAAAGACTGTTTTTGGTAATAGAAGTAAAGCTTCACACTTAAGTTATATCGGGGATACACAAGTTGGAGAAGACGTGAATCTTGGTTGTGGTTCAATTACGGTGAACTACGATGGAAAGAATAAATTCAAAACAGTTATTGGAGATGGCGTATTTATTGGTTGTAATTCAAACCTTGTTGCTCCTGTAACAGTTGAAGATGGTGCTTATGTTGCGGCAGGCTCTACAATTACAGAGAATGTTCCATCAAAAGCATTATCAATTGCACGTGCACGTCAAGTTAACAAAGAAGACTATGTTGATCAATTGCTGAATAAGAAAAAATCATAATGTGGAGGGTTAATCTAGATGTCGACTCAATATCTAAATTCTAATTTGAAAGTATTCTCTTTAAACTCTAATAAGGAACTTGCTGAGCAAATTGCAAAGCACATTGGAGTAGGCTTAGGAAAATGTTCTGTTGACCGTTTTAGTGATGGAGAAGTTCAAATTAACATTGAAGAAAGTATTCGTGGTTGCGATGTATTCATTATTCAATCTACAAGCTTCCCAGTAAACGAACATATCATGGAATTACTTATTATGATTGATGCATTAAAACGTGCATCTGCAAAAACAATCAATATTGTTATTCCTTATTATGGTTATGCGCGTCAAGACCGTAAAGCGCGCTCTCGTGAGCCAATTACATCGAAACTTGTAGCAAACTTGCTTGAAACAGCAGGTGCAACTCGTGTAATCACTCTAGATTTACATGCTCCACAAATTCAAGGATTCTTTGATATCCCAATCGACCACTTAATGGGTGTACCGATTCTTTCTGATTACTTTGAGACAAAAGGTCTTAAAGATATCGTAATCGTATCTCCTGACCACGGTGGTGTAACACGTGCAAGAAAAATGGCGGACCGCCTAAAAGCGCCGATCGCTATTATTGATAAACGTCGTCCACGTCCGAATGTGTCGGAAGTTATGAATATCATTGGTAACATTGAAGGTAAGACAGCAATTTTAATTGATGACATCATTGATACAGCTGGTACAATTACATTAGCAGCAAACGCTCTTGTTGAGAACGGTGCTTCTGAAGTATATGCTTGCTGTACACACCCAGTTTTATCTGGTCCAGCAATTGAGCGTATCCAAAACTCAAATATTAAAGAGTTAGTTGTAACAAACTCTATTGTATTACCGGAAGAGAAGAAAATTGATAAAGTACACGAGCTTTCTGTTGCTCCATTGATCGGAGAAGCAATCATTCGTGTTTATGAAGAAGAATCAGTGAGTGTATTATTCAATTAATTGGATAGAATGAGACGTAACCAAATTTGGTTACGTCTTTTCGTATCGTAAAAAGAAAGTAGTGGTACAAGAATGAAATTAATAGTAGGACTTGGGAACCCGGGTAGAGAATATGAATTAACAAGGCATAATATCGGATTTATGGGAATTGATGAGCTTGCGAAACGATGGGGCATTTCTTTAAATGAACAAAAGTTTAAAGGTATGTATGGTTCAGGTTTTGTTAATGGTGAAAAAGTAATTTTATTAAAGCCGCTTACGTATATGAATTTATCTGGAGAAAGCATTCGTCCACTTATGGATTACTATAAAATTGATGTAGAAGATTTTGTTGTCATGTATGACGATTTAGATATTCCAGTGGGTAAATTGCGTCTTCGTATGAAAGGTAGTGCTGGCGGGCATAATGGTGTGAAGTCAACAATTTCTCATTTGGGTACGCAGGAGTTCCAGCGCATTCGTATGGGAATCGATCGCCCGAAAAATGGCATGAAGGTAGTGGATTATGTATTAGGTCGATTTACAACAGAAGAAATAACTGATGTAAATCAATCTATTGCAAAGGCTGCGGATGCATGTGAAGAATGGCTAAAGAAACCATTTCTTCAAATTATGAATACTTTTAATAGTTAATGTCTTAAATTGGAATATTTTATGTTATTTCTATCCATACTAATAGTAATTGTACATTTAGGAGGATAGTATGGACGGACATTATTACTGCAGACATTGTGGGTGTAACATAGGTTCCATTACCGTAGAAAAGGTGTATAGCAAAGTTTTATTTCAACTAACAGAGCAAGAACGGTTGGATATGATTCATTTTCATGAAAATGGAAATATATATATAAAAACGATTTGTGAATCGTGCCAAGAAACGCTCTCATCTCATCCTGAGTACTATGAGTATGAAAAGTTTTTGCAATAAAATGTTGTCGCTTTGGCGTGTCCAAAGCATTTTTCTGTTTTCTTTTTCCAAAATATTTGCATAAAAATATATTAACTTGCTCTTTATGTTGAGAGGGGTTTTGAAAATGATAGGGTTATTAGAGCAATTTTATAAAAATAAAGAAATACAATCCATTATTAATGGACTAGAAGAAGGGTTGAAAGAACAGCTTGTATCAGGTATGGCAACTTCTTCTCGGTCTTTATTAATGGCTGCTTTATATAAAAAAACGAAGCAGTCGCAGCTTATTGTTACACACAACTTATTTCAAGCGCAGAAAGTATATGAGGATTTAGTTTCATTACTTGGTGAACAGGATGTATGGTTATATCCAGTTAATGAATTAATTGCGTCGGAAATAGGGGTTGCAAGCCCAGAACTGAAAGCGCAGCGTATTGAGGTATTAAATCGTTTGGCGATGGGCGAGCAAGGCATCATTGTTGTTCCAGTTGCTGGTTTACGTAGATTTTTACCAATAAAGGAGTTATGGAAGCAAAAGCAAATCGAAATTAGTCTAGGGCAAGAGATTGATTTAGATGCGTTGCTTCATACGTTGCATCAGATTGGGTATGAACGTAAGTCAATGGTAGAAGCACCTGGAGAATTTAGTTTACGCGGGGGTATACTGGATATTTATCCGTTAACTGAAGAATTACCGTTTCGTATAGAGTTCTTTGATACGGAAGTAGATTCTATCCGCTCGTTTGATGTAGAAGAACAACGCTCTCAAGATAAAAGAGAAAGCGTGAAATTCGGTCCTGCGACAGAATTTTTATTTTCAAAAGATGAACTAAAATTAGGGGTGGAGCGTCTTGAGGAAGGTTTAATGAAGACGATGCAGAAGCTCTCTGATGATAGAATCAAGACAGCAGTACTTGAAACAGTTAGTCACGAGATAGAAATATTGAAAAACGGACAGACTATAGAGCAAATGTTTAAATATTTATCTATTTTTTACAAAGAACATGCTAGTCTAATAGACTATTTACCTGAGAACGGTGTCGTTATCTTAGATGAAATTTCGCGTATTCAAGAAACGGCATCACATCTTGAGACAGAAGAAGCAGAATGGTATACATCGCTTCTCGGTGAAGGGGCAATTATTCAAGATTTGGTGTTCTCACACCAATTTGAAGAATTTCTACACCATAAAAAGAAAAGTTTTGTATATTTAACATTATTTTTACGTCATATTGCACATACACACCCGCAAAATATTGTTAATGTAACGTGTAAAACAATGCAAGACTTTCATGGACAAATGCAGTTGTTAAAAACAGAAATTGATAGATGGACTGAAGGGAATTTCACGACAGTTGTATTAGGGACGGATGAAGAACGTGCAAAAAAATTACAATATATTTTAAGTGATTATGATATTGAAGCAGACATTATAGAGTCTACGGATATATTGCTTCCTGGTCGCCTTCAAATTGCTGTAGGTGATTTACATGCAGGGTTTGAAATGCCGATGCAAAAGCTTGTTGTGATTACAGAAAAAGAGCTGTTTCATAAAAAAGTAAAAAAATCACAACGTAAGCAAAAACTATCAAATGCGGAGCGGATTAAAAGTTATTCAGAGCTAAAAGTTGGAGATTACGTTGTTCATGTAAATCATGGTATCGGTAAATTTTTAGGAATTGAAACACTAGAAATTAATGGTGTCCATAAAGATTATTTGAACATTAAATATCAAGGCAATGATAAGTTATACGTGCCAATCGAACAAATTGATCAAGTACAAAAATATGTAGGATCAGAAGGTAAGGATCCGAAAGTTTATAAACTAGGCGGAAACGATTGGAAAAAGGTCAAAACGAAGGTAGAAAAATCTGTACAAGATATCGCGGATGACTTAATTAAATTGTATGCAGAGCGTGAGGCTTCAAAAGGATATGCGTATACGCCGGATACTGCGGAGCAGCAGGAATTTGAATCATCTTTCCCGTATCAGGAGACAGATGATCAGCTGCGTTCTATTGAAGAAATCAAGAAAGATATGGAACGTGGGCGTCCGATGGATCGACTTCTATGTGGTGATGTTGGATATGGTAAAACGGAAGTTGCGATTCGTGCAGCATTTAAAGCAATTATGGATGAAAAGCAAGTTGCAATTTTAGTACCGACAACGATTCTTGCACAACAACACTATGAAACGATTCGAGAGCGTTTTCAAGATTATCCAATTAATATTGGATTGTTAAGTAGATTCCGTACTAGAAAACAACAAAATGAAACAATTAAAGGTTTAAAAGATGGGACAGTTGATATTGTTATTGGAACACATCGCATTTTATCTAAAGATGTGACCTATAAAGATTTAGGCTTACTAATTATCGATGAAGAACAAAGATTTGGTGTTACGCATAAAGAAAAGATTAAACAATTGAAAGCGAATGTTGATGTATTAACATTAACGGCAACGCCAATTCCGCGTACGCTCCATATGTCTATGCTTGGTGTACGAGATTTATCTGTTATTGAGACGCCACCAGAAAATCGTTTCCCGGTACAAACATATGTGGTTGAATATAATCCAGGGTTAATTCGAGAGGCGATAGAACGGGAACTTGCAAGAGGCGGTCAAATTTATTTCTTATATAACCGTGTTGAAGATATTGAAAGAAAAGCAGATGAAATTTCTATGTTAGTCCCAGAGGCACGTGTGACTTATGCACATGGAAAAATGAACGAGAGTGAACTAGAGTCTGTCATGCTATCATTTTTAGATGGGCAGCATGATGTTCTTGTAAGTACAACCATTATTGAAACAGGTGTTGATATTCCTAATGTAAATACATTAATTGTATTTGATGCCGATCGTATGGGATTATCACAGCTTTATCAGCTTCGTGGGCGCGTTGGTCGTTCGAACCGTGTTGCTTATGCATACTTTTCGTATAAGCGTGATAAAGTGTTATCTGAGGTCGCTGAGAAGCGTTTACAAGCAATTAAGGAATTTACAGAACTTGGATCAGGATTTAAAATTGCAATGCGAGATTTATCCATTCGTGGTGCTGGTAATTTGTTAGGGGCTGAGCAGCATGGATTCATCGATTCTGTCGGATTTGATTTATATTCTCAAATGTTAAAAGATGCGATTGAACAGCGTAAAGGAACACAAGGAATTGAAAATACGATTGATGTTGAAATTGATTTAGAAGTGGATGCTTACTTGCCAGACGCTTATATTTCAGATAGTAAACAAAAAATTATGATGTACAAACAATTTAGAGGTGTCTCTGCGATTGAAGATATTGAGGAATTACAAGAAGAAATGATTGATCGTTTTGGAGACTACCCGCAAGAAGTTGGATATTTATTACAAATTGCAAGTATTAAAGTGTTAGCAACGAAAGAACAGATTGAGTTAATTAAACAAACAAAATTTGAAGTGACGTTTTTATTCTCAGAGCAATCAAGCCAAAATATTGATGGTGGAAAATTATTTATGCTTGGTAATAGTTTTGGTCGTATGATTGGTCTTGGTATGGAAGGTTCTCGTTTGAAAATTGTTATGAAAACGAATGGATTAGAGGCATCAAAATGGTTAACAATCGCCGAAAATTTATTAAAAGGTTTGTCTGACGTGAAAAAAGAAGTAATAAATGCCTAAAACAAAATAAAAAATGCAATTCGACGTGTATAGAAGAACTAATGTGTAAAATACTATGTCTAACAGTTGGTGATTTTTACATGAACAGGTAAATTCACCACTTTCATCATCAGTAGAAAGTGAGGCAGCATTAGAATGAAAGCAACTGGAATCGTACGTCGAATTGATGATTTAGGTAGGGTAGTAATTCCGAAAGAAATTCGTAGAACCCTTCGTATCCGAGAAGGAGATCCGCTAGAAATTTTCGTGGATCGCGATGGAGAAGTGATTTTGAAAAAATATTCTCCAATTAGTGAATTAGGTGATTTTGCAAAAGAATATGCAGAAGCTTTATACGATAGTTTAGGACATAACGTACTCGTATGTGATCGCGATTCCATTATCGCCGTAGCGGGGGTATCTAAAAAAGAATACTTAAATAAAAGTGTTGGCGATTTAATCGAAAAAACGATGGAAGATCGAAAATCTGTTGTTATGACAGATGAAAGTGAAATTTCGATTATCGATGGTGTAACTGAAAAGGTTAGCTCTTATACAGTTGGCCCAATCGTTGCAAATGGAGATCCGATTGGAGCTGTTATCATCTTTTCAAAAGAAGAAATTATAAGCGAGGCAGAGCATAAGGCAGTAAATACTGCTGCAAGTTTTTTAGCAAAACAAATGGAACAGTAATTTTTCTTAATCATAATATTTCTTTATAAAAGGTTTTTTCGAAAAGTAGGATTGTATTTCATTAAAAGGTAGCGTCTTGCTACCTTTTTTATTGTATAAATCTAAAAGGAATCCTGTTTTTTCTTTGTGATATAATACGAGGGATGAGAATAGGAAAAGGAGTTTTCTCGTATGGAAGCGAAGAAGTATCAAGCTTTTTGGCGCGGGGCTATTATATTAACGATTGCAAGTTTTGTTACGAAAGTATTAAGCGCTTTTTACCGTATTCCATATCAAAATATAGCGGGGGATGTTGGTTTTTATATTTATCAACAAATTTATCCGTTTTATGGATTTTGTTTAATTTTAGCTACTTATGGTTTTCCTATCATTATTTCTAAGATGGTAGCAGAGCGTTTAGAACAAGGGAAACAGGAAGAGGCAGAGGGAATTGTTTGTGTTTCTTTTTGGTTTTTATTAGGAATCGGTTGTATAGGTTTCTTTACATTATTTTTTGGGGCTCACACGATTGCGTCAGTCATGGGCGATGCAAATTTAGATGAACTGCTAAGAGTTATTTCATTTTCATTCTTGTTAATGCCCTTTTTATCTGTTGCACGAGGGTACTTTCAAGGGTTTAACAATATGATACCGACAGCTATATCGCAAGTGATTGAACAAACGATTCGTGTGTCAATTATTGTGTTCTTATCGTTGTTCCTCATCGCGCATGAATTTGATTTATATACAGTTGGAGCAGGAGCAATGTTGGGATCGATTGCCGGCGGGTTTATTGGTATACTCGTACTTTTATTTTATATGCGGCATAATTTTCGTTCTATTTTCTTACAAGGATGGAAGAGGATACACAATAAAAAGAAAATCATTCGAATCCTTTTTTGGCAAGGAATGGCTATTTGTGTTAGTAATTTAGTGTTAATTTTTATACAAATGGTAGATTCAGTTTCGTTTTACACATTGCTTATTCAGACAGGAGAACCAGCGGAAATTGCAAAAGTATTAAAGGGTGTTTATGACAGAAGTATCCCGCTTATGCAGCTTGGTACAGTTGTGACGACTTCATTTTCACTTTCGCTTATTCCGATTATTACTTCAGCAAAAGAACGAGGAGACCATTTGTTTATTCAGCAAAAGGTGCAGTTAGCGATGAAGATAACTTTTGTGATTGGAGTTGCAGCTGCATTAGGATTAGCGTGTATTATTAAGCCAACAAATATTATGTTGTTTGAAAATAGTGAAGGCTCAGGTGTATTAGCTATTTTAGCTGTTTCTATTTTATTTAGTTCCTTATCCATTACAACAGCTTCTATTCTGCAAGGGCTTGGTCAAACTGTAAAGCCGGCATTGTTTGTTATATTTGGAGGGTGTCTAAAATTATTGCTCAATTATATGTTAATGCCGCAATTTGGTGTAACTGGGGCGGCAGTCGCAACGTTAATTTCGCTCATGGTTATCGCTTTGTTAAATAGTGCTTTCCTTATTCAAATTGTAGAAGAACCACTCATTCATAAACAAGGCATATTTGGAGTAACGATCAGCGGATTAGGAATGGTCGTTATATTAATGTTATTTATGCGTATTTATGAAGGTTTTGGACTAGCGAGTGATGAAGGATATAGAGGGTTAGCTTCAATTGAAGCGTTACTAGGCGTAGCGATTGGCGGATTGGTATATCTGTTTTTAATTACGAAATTAAGTGTTTTTACAAAAAAAGAATTAGGAACTGTTATGAAGCAAGAGAAGGTACAAGCTTCATTGAAGAAGAGTGGATAGAGGTGAATGGTTGTGAGTAGAGTAATCACGATTTTAGGACTAGGTGCTGGTGAATTAGATCAGCTGACCATGGGTGTGTACCGAAAGATAAAAGAAGCAGACCATATGTATGTACGTACGAAAGAACACCCTGTTATTGAAGAGTTAGAAAAAGAAGGAGTAAAGTATACAGCTTTTGATGATGTGTATGAGGCGCATGATACATTCGAGATTGTATACGAAACAATTGCAAATACGTTAATAGAACAAGCACAAGGTACAGATATTATATATGCTGTACCAGGCCACCCGCTTGTTGCAGAACGAACGGTTCAATTGCTTTTACAAAAAGGAAAAGAAAAGCAAGTTAAGGTGCAAATTGAAGGTGGACAAAGCTTTTTGGATCCGATGTTTGCTAGTTTAAAAATAGATCCAATTGAAGGGTTTCAACTTATTGATGCAACTTCATTTGAACGTGGTCAATTAGAATTACGCCAACATTTAATTTTTTGCCAAGTATATGATGCGTTCGTAGCATCTGAGGTAAAGTTGACATTAATGGAAATGTTACCTGATGAGTATGAAGTATACATTGTAACAGCCGCAGGAACATCGTTTGAGCAAGTGAAGAAAGTCCCGCTCTATATGTTAGATCATGAAACAGAGTTGAATAACTTAACGAGCGTGTACATACCGCCTGTTGCGGAGCGTGCTTCTTTATATCAACAATTTGATGTACTAAGGGAAATCATTGCTGAGCTTCGTGGACCAAATGGTTGTCCATGGGATAAAAAACAAACACATCAATCCTTAAAGAAATATTTAATCGAGGAAGCATATGAAGTGCTAGAAGCGATTGATGAAGAAGACGATGATCACTTGATTGAAGAGCTTGGTGATGTACTCTTGCAAGTTATGCTTCACGCTCAAATTGGAGAAGATGAGGGTTGGTTCTCCGTTGATGATATTATCCGAACGCTATCTGAAAAAATGGTACGTCGTCATCCGCATGTATTTGGAGATATAGATGTGAAGAATGCGGAAGAAGTTGTTTCAAACTGGGAAGAAATTAAAAAACAAGAAAAAGGGTATGTAAGGGAATCTGTTTTAACAGGAATCCCAAAAAGTTTACCACAATTAATGCGTGCGTATGAAATTCAGAAAAAAGCAGGAACAGTTGGCTTTGATTGGGATGATGTACGGCCGATGATGGAGAAAGTTTTTGAAGAATTGAAAGAGTTCGAGCAAGAAGTTGTGAAGATGGATAAAGAAAAAATGTTAGGTGAATTTGGAGATTTACTATTCGCTTTTGTTAATATTGCTCGCTACCATAAATTGAATCCAGAAGAGGCACTTCATACAACAAATGAAAAATTCATGAGCCGTTTTATATACATGGAAGCAAAAGTAGCTGAAATGAATAAGGAAATGCAGGAATTAACGTTAGAGCAAATGGACGCTTTATGGGAAGAAGCAAAACAGATAGAGAATCGATAAGGGGGAAATGAGATGCGCTTAGATAAATTTTTGAAAGTATCACGTTTAATTAAAAGAAGAACGTTAGCAAAAGAAGTAGCCGATCAAGGAAGAATTGCGATTAATGGACAAGCTGCAAAGGCAAGTTCTGATGTGAAGGTAGCTGATGAACTAACAATTCGTTTTGGACAAAAAGTAGTAACTGTAAAAGTAAATGAATTAAAAGAAACAACAAAAAAAGAAGATGCAGCTAACATGTATACAGTAGTTCGTGAAGAGAAAGTGAAAGCAGAAGAAGGCTTGTTCTAAAATATTTCCTCTCCTCATACATTATTTACTAGATAGTATAAAGCTATGGGGGGATTGACGTGAATAAGGGTTACTCAACTATGCCTTCTAACCAACAGAATGTTTCTGTAGAACATGACATTGTTATGCGTGGTAGACGTGTAATAGATATTACTGGCGTAAAACAAGTAGAGAGTTTTGATAGTGAAGAGTTTTTATTAGAAACTGTAATGGGTTTTTTAACGATTCGCGGTCAAAACTTACAGATGAAAAATTTAGATGTAGAAAAAGGTATTGTATCCATTAAAGGGAAAATCCATGAAATTTTGTACATTGATGAGAATCAAGGGGAGAAAGCTAAAGGGTTCTTTAGTAAGTTATTTAAATGAGTTTAACAATTCAACTGTATACAATGCTTTCCATGATTGGAATGGGTGCTTGGATTGGAGCAGCATTAGATACATACCAACGCTTCCTGCAGCGATCGCAGCGTAATCGTTGGCTTGTATTTATATATGATATACTGTTTTGGATTGTCCAAGCACTGTTTGTCTTTTACGTATTGTTGTCTGTAAATGAGGCTGAATTACGTATATATGTTTTTGTAGCTTTGCTTTGTGGTTTTGCTGCATATCAGAGCTTATTGAAAGCAGTGTACATGCGAGTGTTAAATTTTCTCATTTATATTTTTGTGCAAACGATACAATTTTTTATTAAAATTGTACAGCTACTTATGATAAAACCTGTTATTATTATAGCGCAGCTTATTATTGCTTTTATATTATTTTTATTTCGTATACTATTTTCAATTGGGAACGTGTTGTGGAAATGTTCCAGATGGATATTACTTTTTGTATGGAAAGTTTTTTTCTGGCCTGTTCGATTTCTTACTTTGCTCATATGGAAACTTCTCCCTAACCGTGTTAAACTTTTTATAAAGAGATATGTAAAGTTACTACAACATACAAAGAAATTGAAGAATTATATCTTTCAAATTTGGGAGCGTATAAAAAAGAAGTTAGGGGGACCTCGGAAATGAGGGAACTGAGGCAAAGATTGATCGAAGAGCAGAATCCAAATTATTCCAAAGAACATATAATACAAACGAATGAAAACAGGAGGCGATTATATCGCCGCTTAGCAGTTTTTTTTGTTTTTGCTTTTACAATTATTGCGAGTATTAGTGTAACGTTTTATCAGCAAAATAGTTCTGTTAAAGCAAAAGAAGTAAAGGTTGAAGAGATGCAAAAAGAATTGGATTCATTAACAAAAAAAGAAAAAAAACTAAAAGATGATGTTCAAAAGTTGAATGATGAAGAGTATGTTTTAAAGATTGCTAGGAGGGATTATTTCTTCTCTGGAAAAGGGGAGATAATTTTTCCTGTTTCTAAGTAGGTCGTGTCTTATTGACACTATATTTTAGGATTATATATAATAAAGTAAAATTTGACTTTTTAATCACTAAGGAGGAGCATTTTTTTTATGTCAATCGAGGTAGGCAGCAAGTTACAAGGTAAAGTAACAGGTATTACAAATTTTGGGGCTTTTGTGGAGCTGCCAGAAGGCTTAACGGGTCTTGTTCATATTAGTGAAGTTGCTGATAATTATGTGAAGGATATTAATGATCACTTAAAAGTAGGCGACCAAGTAGAGGTAAAAGTTATTAATGTTGAAAAAGATGGGAAAATTGGTCTATCTATTAAAAAAGCGAAAGAACGTGTAAGAACAGAAGGCGATCGTCCACGCGGTGAATATCAACGTGGTGGGGATCAACAACGTTCTGGACGTCCACAACGCAATCGTTCTTTTAACAAAGATAACCGTGGTGGTCGTGATAATGGCGGCAATCAAAAAGAAACGTTTGAGCAAAAGATGGCACGCTTTTTAAAAGACAGTGAAGATCGTTTAACTTCTTTAAAGCGTAATACAGAATCTAAACGTGGTGGCCGTGGCGCTCGTCGCGGATAAAACGAACGTTTTATTCTTAACATATAGAGAGGTGCCCGGAGTAAGTCACTCGGGGTGCTTTTTTATGTAAATGAATATATTTAAAAAAGAATAAAAAACTTTTTGAAACGTGTTGACTTTAAAGTGGATTTGATATAAGATACTAATTGTCCGTTAAATAAGACGACATGGCGGTGTAGCTCAGCTGGCTAGAGCGTACGGTTCATACCCGTGAGGTCGGGGGTTCGATCCCCTCCGCCGCTATATTTATTTTAACGGCCCGTTGGTCAAGTGGTTAAGACACCGCCCTTTCACGGCGGTAACACGGGTTCGAATCCCGTACGGGTCATCTGAAAAAGATCATGCATATTGCATGATCTTTTTTTGTTAAGAAATTGTAAATGAGTACAAAGCTTCTACAAAAACATCCTATATTTTTAGAATTTTCTATTATTTTAAAGTGCTTATGTTTAACAACTTGTATATATATGGGTTTATTTTGAATAAAAAGTCGAACGATTATGTGGGCGTGGACTGTTGTTTTGACAAAAATCCCAATAATCATCTTTTATAATGACAGTAATTAAACTATGCAGGTGGTGTTAAAAATATGCCAAAAGCAGGAAGGAATACTGTTAACACAAGTACACTGGCTATGAATGATGGACAACTCAGATCAATAACATGGACAAGCAAGTTGAAAGTGAAGTTAGAGCAAGTTTTCTTTAGATGGGGATTTGTTATTGCTGTAATCGGTTTTCTTTTAGGACGAGCATATATATTAACGAACATTTTACCGTTTGCACTACCGTTTTTTGCTGCTGTTTATGTAATGAAACGTGATAAGATGGCACTCGCATTTCTTGCCCTTATGGGTGGTGCGCTTTCCGTTTCACTAGACAATTTACTCTTTGCCTTTGCATCTATTTTTACTTTCTTCATTTATAATATCTTCTTTAGTCGATTTACACGTAAAATTGTCGGACTTGTACCATTTCAAGTATTTATCTCCGCATTAACCGCACATCTCGCTGTTGTTTACTTCGCGCAGCAAACCGTCACTATGTATGATTTACTCGTAAGTACTATTGAAGCAGGTCTTAGTTTTGTTTTAACAATGATTTTTCTGCAAAGTGTACCGTTATTGACAGAAAGAAAGGGAAAACAACAAGCGTTAGAAACGGAAGAAATTGTTTGTTTAATTATATTACTTGCATCTGTGTTAACGGGTACAACAGATTGGTTTATTTACGACGCTTCAGTTCAACATATTTTCACGAGATATTTAGTATTGTTATTTGCTTTTGTTGCAGGTGCAGCTACCGGTTCAACGGTAGGGGTTGTTACAGGATTGATATTGAGTTTAGCGAATGTAGGTAGTTTATCTCAACTTAGTCTATTGGCTTTTTCGGGGTTGCTTGGTGGTTTATTAAAAGAAGGAAAACGTTTGGGTGTTAGTTTAGGGTTGTTAATTGGTACAAGTCTAATTACATTATACGTTGATAAACAAGTAAACATTATAACAACTTTAATAGAGTCTGGAGTGGCAATAGGATTCTTTTTACTAACACCAAAGATAATTATCGATCGGCTTGCTAAATTTATGCCAGGAACACAAGAACATTCTCAGGATCAACAACAATATTTGCGAAGAATGCGTGATGTGACAGCTAATAAAATTAATCAATTTGCAAATGTATTCTCTGCATTATCTAATAGCTTTTCGGTATATGGATATGTGGAGGAAGAGGATGAGGAAACAGAAGCTGATTTATTTTTAAGTACAATTACAGCAAAGACGTGTCAATCATGCTTTAAAAAGGATCAATGTTGGGTAGTGAATTTTGATAAAACATATGATTATATGAAACAAATTATGAATGAAACAGAAGAAGGGACTCTTCAGCATAACCGTAAGTTAGTTCGTGAATGGGAAAAGCACTGCGTAAGAGGAAAAAAGGTAACAGATTTAATGGCGGGAGAATTAAGTCATTTCTATGAGGGACAAAAGTTGCGAAAACAAATGAAAGAGAATCGTAGAATTGTTGCAGAACAATTATTAGGTGTTTCAAAAGTAATGGAAGATTTTGCGAAAGAAATTCAGCGTGAACGGGAAAATCATCAGGTACAGGAAGAACAAATTTTACAAGCGTTTCGTGACTTTGGTGTCGAGGTGGAACATGTTGATATCTATTGTTTAGATAGAGGGAATATTGATATTGAAATGATGATTCCAGCAGCATCTAATCAACATGGTGAATGTGACAAATTAGTTGCGCCAATGCTTTCGGATATTTTAAAAGAGAATATTATTGTTAAACATGAAGAGCCTTCTGCTTATCCAAATGGCCATAGCATGATATCTTTTGGGTCAGCGAAAACATTTTCTCTTGATACAGGGCTTGCTACAGCGGCAAAAGGAGGCGGATTTGTATCAGGAGATTCGTATGCGATGATGGATTTAAGTGTTGGGAAATATGCCCTTGCCATTAGTGACGGAATGGGAAATGGACAAAGAGCACATATGGAAAGTAAGGAAACGGTAAAATTATTACAAAAAATATTGCAATCCGGTATTGATGAAGAAATTGCTATTAAGTCTATTAATTCAATTCTTTCGCTCAGAACGACAGAAGAAATGTTTACGACACTTGATTTAGCTATGGTAGATTTACGTGATGCAAGCGCTAAGTTTTTAAAAATTGGTTCAACCCCAAGTTTTGTAAAACGCGGAAATAACGTTTTACAAATAGAAGCAAGCAACTTGCCGATGGGAATCATTGAGGATGTTGAGATGGATGTTGTTGGTGAACAATTAAAAACAGAGGATATTCTAATTATGATGAGTGATGGGATTTTTGAAGGGGCGCAACATGTGGAAAATCATGAATTGTGGATGAAACGTAAAATTAAAGAACTACAAACAGATGATCCACAAGAAATTGCTGATATCATTATGGAAGAGGTTATTCGTTCTAGTGATGGATATATCAATGACGATATGACGATTGTCGTTGCAAAGGTAAAGAAGAATATGCCAAAGTGGGCTACGATTCCAATTATGGGTAAACAAGCACAATAAAGGAGCAGAAGTTTTCTTGGTTATGAGGCCTAGGTTGATACCTAGGCCTTTTTCTTATAGGAGATAGAAGAAAGTGGTTTCATTCTTCCTATGAAGATAGGAGAGGGATGTAAGATAAAAATGTGAATTTTGCACATCTTTTTTTTGCACAAAGTTTGTAAAAGTTGTACCATTATAAGCAAGGTAAAGTATGCTATTGTTTGGTTTTAACGAAAGGTGATTGCGAAGTTGAAAGATACATTTGTTGAAAAAGTAGATGAGTTTGCAAAGCAGCACGATGTATTAGAGGAACATTCGACAATTGTTGTAGGAGTTTCTGGAGGCCCGGATTCTTTAGCCCTTCTATATTATTTATTAGAGAAAAGGGAAGAGAAGAAATTGAAGATTGTAGTCGCGCATGTGGATCACATGTTTAGGGGAGATGAATCCTACGAAGACTTACAATTTGTGGAAAATACTTGCCGAAAGATCGAGGTTATTTGCGAAACGATAAGAATTAATGTATCGCAATATCAACAGCAATATGGAATGAATGCACAGGTGGCTGCTAGGGAATGCCGATATGCATTTTTGGAAAGAATAATGAAGAAATATGATGCGAAGTATGTAGCTCTTGGGCATCATGGAGATGATCAGGTAGAGACAATTTTAATGCGTCTCGTCCGAGGGAGTACTCCGAAGGGTTATGCTGGAATTGCTGTGAAACGACCTTTCCATAGTGGATATGTAATTAGACCTTTATTAGCGGTAACAAAGAAAGAAATCAATGCTTATTGTGATAGGATAGAAATTACGCCACGTATGGATCCAAGCAATGAAAAGGAAGCATATACGAGAAACCGATTACGTAAGTATGTTCTACCTTGTTTAAAAGAGGAAAATCCTCATGTGCATGAGCAATTTCAAAAATTTAGTGTATTTATGCAAGAGGATGAGGCATATTTGCAGGAATTAGCTTTTGAAAAGATGAATAAAGTAATTACAAAAAAAAGCGATAAACACATCGTCTTATCAATTCCTGCATTTGAATCCATGTCTATGCCTTTACAAAGGCGAGGGATTCAACTAATATTAAACTATCTTTATGAATACAAGATTCCGTCTTCACTTTCTTCCATACATATTGACAAAGTTATTGCGTTTTTTAAACGGACACATCCTTCAGGATCGCTTGATTTTCCTAGTGGCCTAAAAATTGTTCGTACATATGAAGAATGTAGTTTCCGATTTGAGCAAGAAATTGTCTTTCCTTTTTCACAAGTCTTATCAGTACCAGGTGCCATTACATTAGTAAATGGGGATGAACTTGTAGCAGAAGTAAATGAGGAATTACCAAGCGACATGAATGAAACAATATTTGTTGCTAAGTATAATGATATATCATATCCTCTTCTTATCCGCTCTAGAGAAAATGGAGATCGCATGTCAATAAAAGGTATGAGTGGTACAAAAAAGATAAAAACTATTTTTATTGAGGCAAAAGTACCGAGGGAAAAAAGAGAAGAGTGGCCAATTGTTTGTGATGCAAGTGGGAATGTTATTTGGATTCCATTGTTGAAACAATCTGCATTTGCTATTTCGAATGAAGCAGCAGATAAGGATAAATATATTATTATTCACTACAAAAGCAAGGAGTCTTCCAGGAGGATAATGAAATGATGAATCAAGATATCGAAAAAGTATTAATTTCCGAAGAACAAATACAGGAAAAGGTGCATGAGCTAGGTGCAATTATTGCAGAGGATTACAAAAATACAGTACCTCTTGCAATTGGTGTGTTAAAGGGTGCAATGCCATTTATGGCAGATTTATTAAAAAGAACAGATACATATCTTGAAATGGATTTTATGGCTGTTTCTAGCTACGGTCATTCTACAGTTTCAACAGGTGAAGTGAAAATTTTAAAAGACCTTGATACTTCTGTAGAAGGTCGCGATATTTTAATCGTTGAAGATATTATTGATAGTGGTCTTACATTAAGCTATTTAGTGGATCTATTCAAATATCGTAAGGCGAAATCTGTAAGGATCGTTACGCTGCTAGATAAACCAACAGGCCGTAAAGTCGATCTAAAAGCAGATTACGTTGGGTTTACTGTTCCTCATGAATTTGTTGTAGGATATGGATTAGATTATAAGGAGCAATATCGTAATCTTCCTTATGTTGGAGTATTAAAACCAAGTGTTTACTCAAATTAATTAAATACAGGCGTTATAATTGGATAGGAAAGTTTTTCTATGTTACGATTTACTATAGTGTTTATGCCGTGAGAGGAGGTTAGGAATGAATCGTATCTTCCGTAATACCATCTTTTATTTACTGATATTCTTAGTAGTAATTGGAATCGTGAGCTATTTTAATGGTTCAACACAAAAAACGACATCAGTTAGCTACGATAAATTCATTACTAAACTTGAAAAAGGTGAAGTGCGCAATGTGCAGCTTCAACCGAAAAATGGTGTGTTTGAGGTGAAAGGACAATTTAGCAATTCTAGTCAAGAAGAGCAATTTGTTACTTATGCACCAAATACTGAAGAATTACAAAAGAAAATTAATGACAAAGCGCAAGGTGCTGAAGTGAAGTATCAACCAGCAGAGGAAACAAGTGCTTGGGTGACATTCTTTACTTCTATCATTCCGTTTGTGATTATCTTCATTTTATTCTTCTTCTTATTAAACCAAGCTCAGGGCGGTGGTAGCCGTGTTATGAACTTCGGGAAAAGTAAGGCGAAGTTATACAATGATGAAAAGAAAAAAGTACGCTTCAGAGATGTAGCTGGAGCAGACGAAGAGAAACAAGAACTTGTTGAGGTAGTAGAATTCTTAAAAGATCCTCGTAAGTTTGCTGAGGTTGGTGCCCGTATTCCTAAGGGTGTTCTATTAGTGGGGCCTCCAGGTACAGGTAAAACATTACTTGCACGTGCTGTTGCAGGTGAAGCTGGCGTTCCTTTCTTCTCTATTAGTGGTTCTGATTTCGTAGAGATGTTCGTCGGTGTCGGTGCTTCCCGTGTACGTGATTTATTTGAAAACGCGAAGAAAAACGCTCCTTGTATCATTTTTATCGATGAAATTGATGCGGTAGGTCGTCAGCGTGGAGCAGGTCTTGGCGGTGGTCACGATGAGCGTGAACAAACGTTAAACCAACTTCTTGTTGAAATGGATGGATTCGGTGCAAACGAAGGTATTATTATCATCGCTGCAACAAACCGTCCTGATATTCTTGATCCAGCGTTATTACGTCCAGGACGTTTTGACCGTCAAATTACAGTGGATCGTCCAGATGTAAATGGACGTGAGGCAGTACTGAAAGTGCATGCTCGTAATAAACCACTTGATGACGATATTAACTTAAGAGCAATTGCAACTCGTACACCAGGATTTTCTGGTGCAGATCTTGAAAACTTATTAAATGAAGCTGCATTAGTAGCTGCACGTCAAGATAAAAAGAAAATTGACATGTCTGATATCGATGAAGCAACGGATCGAGTTATTGCAGGTCCTGCTAAGAAAAGTCGTGTTATTTCTGAAAAAGAACGTAATATTGTTGCTTTCCATGAAGCGGGTCACACTGTAATTGGTGTTGTGCTTGATGAGGCGGATATCGTTCATAAAGTGACAATTGTCCCTCGTGGTCAAGCTGGTGGATATGCGGTAATGCTTCCAAAAGAAGATCGTTACTTCATGACAAAACCAGAATTACTTGATAAAATCACTGGTTTACTTGGTGGACGAGTGGCTGAGGAAATTGTATTTGGTGAAGTAAGTACAGGAGCTCACAACGACTTCCAACGTGCGACTGGCATTGCAAGACGTATGGTAACGGAATTTGGTATGAGCGATAAGCTTGGGCCGATGCAGTTTGGCAGCTCACAAGGTGGTCAGGTGTTCTTGGGAAGAGATTTCCATTCAGAACAAAACTACAGTGACGCAATTGCACATGAAATCGATGTAGAAATGCAAACGATTATGAAAGAATGTTATGCTCGTGCAAAACAAATTCTTACTGAAAAACGTGATAAGCTTGATATTATTGCGAAAACGTTACTTGAAGTGGAAACATTAGATGCAGAGCAAATCAATCATTTATATGATTATGGAGTTTTACCTGAGCGTAAAAAGTCTTCTGAAGATGTGAAAGTGAATATCACTATGAAAAAAGATGACGAAAACGTAGAAGATAAATAAGAAATGAAGGAGTGACAATAGTCACTCCTTTTTCTATGCCCAGGGAAATTGTGTGCTTGTATATAAATGCAGATTGAAAACCAACATAAAACTCTTTCTTTTAGGTGGGAAAGAGGATCCGCCCATGTATAGAAGCGGTCAGTGCCTTTTTTAGCCCCATGCCATGTGAAAACAGAAGGAGAAAATGAGTGAAAGTCTCTTTCTGTTCTTCATAGCCACAATTTATATATTAGAAAATCAAATTGGATTTATATATAAATTTGAATCTTCTTTGCATTAAAAATTGAAATAGTGAACGATCTTTTTGTAAAATGGTGAAGATGGAAAAACTGATTATATAGGTATGTATGATATGATGGCATTATCAGTTTTGTACATACTGCACAAATATAGATTAAATAAGATAAGTGGTGAGAATATGATTTTTGTATTGGATGTAGGGAATACAAATGCAGTGCTTGGTGTATTTGAAGATGGGAAACTTCGTCAGCATTGGCGTATGGAAACAGATCGTCATAAGACAGAAGATGAATACGGGATGTTGGTGAAACAGTTACTTGAGCATGAGGGACTTTCTTTTCAAGATGTGAAAGGAATTATTGTTTCCTCAGTTGTACCACCAATTATGTTTGCTTTAGAGCGTATGTGTGAGAAGTATTTCAAAATTAAACCGCTTGTAGTAGGGCCAGGAATAAAAACGGGGTTAAATATTAAATATGAAAATCCACGTGAGGTTGGAGCGGATCGTATTGTAAATGCCGTAGCCGGTATCCAATTATACGGAAGCCCGCTCATTATTGTCGATTTTGGTACAGCGACTACATATTGTTATATTAACGAAAATAAGCATTATATGGGCGGTGTCATTACACCGGGCATTATGATTTCAGCAGAGGCATTATATAGTAGGGCGGCTAAACTTCCTCGTATTGAAATTACGAAACCGAGTAGCGTTGTTGGAAAAAATACGATAAGTGCAATGCAATCTGGAATTCTTTACGGATACGTTGGACAAGTGGAAGGTATTGTGAAGCGTATGAAAGAAGAAGCTAAACAAGAACCGAAAGTTATTGCAACTGGTGGATTAGCGAAGTTAATTGCAGAAGAATCTAATGTAATTGACATTGTAGATCCGTTTTTAACCTTAAAAGGCTTGCATATGTTATATGAACGTAATGCAAATTTACAACATGAGAAGGGTGAATAAATAAGTATGAAAGATTATTTAGTAAAAGCATTAGCGTTTGATGGAGAAGTTCGTGCGTATAGTGTACGTACAACAAATATGGTAAGTGAGGCGCAAAGACGCCATGATACATGGAGAACTGCTTCAGCGGCACTTGGGCGTTCATTGACAGCAGGAGTAATTATGGGAGCTATGTTAAAGGGGGATCAAAAGCTTACGATTAAGGTCGAGGGGAATGGTCCGATTGGTCCGATTTTAGTAGATGCTCATGCGAATGGGGATGTACGTGGATATGTAACAAATCCACATGTTGATTTTGAAGGGACAGAGCAAGGTAAATTACGTGTGTATCAAGCGGTAGGTACAGAAGGTTTCTTAACGGTAATTAAAGATATCGGCATGAGGGAACCATTTATCGGACAATCTCCAATTGTTTCAGGTGAATTAGGGGAAGATTTCACATACTATTTTGCAGTTTCTGAGCAAACGCCTTCTTCTGTTGGTGTTGGTGTCCTTGTAAATGGGGATGATAGCATATTGGCAGCTGGTGGATTTATTCTGCAAATTATGCCAGGAGCACAGGAAGAGACGATTGCATTTATTGAAGAGCGTCTGCAAAAAATCCCACCTGTTTCAAAATTAATTGAACAAGGTCTTTCACCAGAAGAGTTACTGTATGAAGTATTAGGAGAAGATAAAGTAAAAGTACTAGAAACAATGGATGTTCAATTTAACTGTACATGTTCTCGTGAGCGTATTGAGACAGTATTGATTAGTCTTGGTAAGGAAGAATTACAACAAGTTCGTGAAGAAGAAGATGAAACAGAAGTGCATTGTCATTTCTGTAATGAAAGATATAAGTTCTCTAAAGAAGATATTACAAATATAATTAATAGCCTATAAAACAGAAATGATTTCTACCAATTGTCAATCATCCAAATAGATTGACAAGTAAGAAAATTTCTGTCAAAATTGAAATGTATATAAAACCAATAAAAATACTCGGTGTTAGGAGTGACAGGAATGCGAGTGGCACAATCAGTTTCAGAATTAATCGGGAAAACGCCGATCGTTAAGTTGAACCGCATCGTAGAACAAGACAGCGCAGACATTTACTTGAAATTAGAATTTATGAATCCTGGAAGTAGCGTAAAAGATCGTATTGCACTATCCATGATCGAAGCTGCTGAACAAAAGGGATTATTAAAAGAGGGCGATACAATTATTGAACCAACGAGTGGTAACACGGGAATTGGTTTGGCAATGGTAGCAGCTGCAAAAGGATATAAGGCAATTTTAGTAATGCCAGAAACAATGAGTGTTGAACGCCGTAATTTATTGCGTGCTTATGGCGCTGAATTAGTATTGACTCCAGGCCCAGAAGGAATGGGCGGTGCAATTCGCAAAGCGACTGAATTAGCAAAAGAGAATGGTTACTTTATACCTCAACAATTTCAAAACCAGGCTAACCCAGAAATCCACCGTTTAACAACAGGACCAGAAATCGTTGAACAAATGGGCGATCAATTAGATGCGTTTATCGCAGGTATTGGTACTGGTGGAACAATCACGGGTGCTGGTGAGGTATTAAAAGAAAAATATAAAGACATTAAGATTTATGCGGTAGAGCCTGCAGATTCTCCAGTTTTATCGGGCGGGAAACCAGGTCCGCATAAGATTCAAGGTATCGGAGCAGGATTTGTTCCAGAAACATTGGACGTAGAAGTATATGATGAAGTGATTCAAGTTAAAACGGAGCAAGCGTTCGAATATGCGAGAAGAGCAGCTCGTGAAGAAGGGATTTTAGTTGGTATTTCTTCAGGTGCTGTCATTTATGCTGCGACAGAAGTGGCTAAAAAACTTGGTAAAGGGAAAAAGGTACTTGTGGTTATCCCAAGTAATGGGGAGCGTTATTTAAGTACACCGCTTTATCAATTTGAATCATAATTAGTGTGGTTAAGAAAAAGCATTCCTTTTCGGGAATGCTTTTTCTTTTTTCGTTTGAAAATAGGAAAAGAGTGAATGACTAGAAAACTTCATGTAAAATAAGTAGTAGTAAAGTTAAATTATTTTCACTAGCTCCCAAGGACGATTATTTTATATTAACCATCTATGATTTGAGATGATAGTTCTAAGGAGTGGGATAAAAGAAGACGGGGTGTTGATATGCAGCAAAGAAAATCTTTAGCGCTTTCTATTTCATATCAGTTAGATTTTTTTAAGCAGTATAAGTTTCTTTCTCAGAATAAGAATCAACATATTTTGTTAGAAAGTGGACGAGGAGGTCGCTATAGTATCGTGGGGCTTGATCCTGTAGCGGTGATTCAGGGAAAGAATGAAACGTTACATATAAGTGAAAGCGGTAAGGAAACAATAGAACAAGGTAATCCTTTAGATTTAATGCAAAAGTATATGGAACGATGGAAAACGGATCATAATCCAGACTATCCACCGTTTCAAGGAGGTGCAATCGGATATTTTAGTTACGACTGTATCCGTTATATTGAGAAACTTTCTTCCTTTGCAGTGGATGACGTGGATATACCTGATATATTCTTTTTATTATTCGATGACGTGTTTGTGTATGATCAACAAGAGAAAGTGTTGTGGATTATTACACATTATATAGATGAACGTGAAGAAGCAGAAGGTCGTTTGAATGAATGGAAGAGCCTTTGGATGAAGGAAGCTCCTGAAGTTAAGGTGCCATTTGCATGTCCTGAAAATAGAGATGAAGCAGTAGCTTTTACAGAAGAAGGATTTATGAAAGCTGTTCAGCGTATTCAAGAATACATTGGGGCTGGAGATGTGTTTCAAGTAAATCTGTCTACAAGACAAGAGAAAACATTGCAAACACATCCACTAGAGATTTATACGAGTCTTCGTGAAATTAATCCATCACCATATATGGGGTACTTAGAACTTGGGGATTTTCAAATTGTTAGCGGTTCGCCGGAATTGTTAATTAAAAAACAAGGGAATGAAGTGAGCACTCGTCCGATTGCCGGCACACGTTCTCGCGGGAAAAATGAACAAGAAGATGAAATCTTGGCAAAAGAGTTAATTGAAAATGAAAAAGAACGTGCAGAACATGTCATGCTTGTAGATTTAGAGCGTAATGACTTAGGGCGAGTTTGTAAGTATGGAACTGTAGAAGTAGATGAATTTATGGTAATTGAAAAATACTCGCATGTTATGCATATCGTTTCAAATGTTCGTGGTGAGGTTGAACCGGATAAGGATGCTTTCGATTTAGTAAGAGCTGTGTTTCCTGGTGGAACGATTACGGGTGCGCCAAAAATCCGTACGATGGAAATTATCGAAGAATTAGAACCTGTTCGCCGCGGAATTTATACAGGTTCAATTGGATGGATTGGTTACTCAGGAGATATGGAATTAAATATTGTGATTCGTACGCTTCTTGCAAAGGATGGTCAAGCTTATGTGCAGGCTGGGGCAGGAATTGTAATTGATTCAAATCCAAAAAATGAGTATAAAGAATCGTTGAAAAAAGCAATCGCCCTATGGCGTGCGAAAGAAAGCAGCGAAGAAACGGTTAGGTGAGAGAAATGATATTGATGATTGATAATTATGATTCTTTTACATTTAATTTAGTGCAATTTCTTGGAGAGCTTGGACAAGAGCTTGTTGTTAAACGTAATGATGAAATTACAATTTCAGATATTGAACAAATGAAACCAGATTTTTTAATGATTTCACCAGGACCTTGTAGTCCGAATGAAGCTGGTATAAGTATGGATGTTATTAAATATTTCGCAGGAAAGATTCCTATTTTTGGTGTGTGCTTAGGTCATCAATCAATTGCGCAGGTGTTTGGAGGAGATGTTGTTCGTGCAGAGCGTTTAATGCATGGAAAAACTTCTCCGATGTATCATGATGGGAAAACAATTTTTTCAGAAATCCCAAATCCATTTACAGCGACACGTTACCACTCTCTCATTGTAAAAAAAGAAACATTGCCAGAATGTTTAGAAGTGACATCTTGGACAGAAGAGGGAGAAATTATGGCGCTTCGTCATAAAACATTGCCAATTGAAGGGGTACAATTCCATCCGGAGTCTATTATGACTTCTCATGGGAAAGAGTTACTACAGAATTTTATTCGTAGTTATAGTCCGAGTGTATCGTCATGTTAATTTATGTGAACGGTGCATATGTGGAAGCGAGTGAGGCGAAAATCTCTCCTTATGACCATGGGTATTTATATGGACTGGGGGTTTTTGAGACATTTCGTATTTATAACAGTCATCCATTTCTATTAGATGATCACTATGAACGTTTAATGGGTGCGCTTTCTACTTTGCAAATTGAATGGGCGATGACGAAAGATGATGTGCTGCGTATTTTACAGGAGTTACTTGTAAGGAATGGGTTAGATCATGCGTATGTTCGTTTTAATGTCTCGGCTGGTATAGATGAAATAGGTTTACAAACAGGGGTTTATGAAGAACCCTCTGTCATCGTATTTATAAAGCCTTGGGCAGTTCCGAGTGTAGTGGTGGAAAAGGAAGGCGTTATTTTGAAGCAAACACGAAATACGCCAGAAGGAGCATTTCGTTTAAAGTCCCATCACTATTTAAATAACATTTTAGGAAAACGTGAAATTGGAAATGTAGAGGGCAAAGAAGGGATTTTCTTTACTGAAGCAGGTCACGTTGCGGAGGGGATTGTTTCGAATCTCTTTTTTGTAAAGGAAGGTGTTTTATATACACCATCGCTGGAAACTGGGATTTTAAATGGGATCACTCGCGCTTTTATTATAAGAATTGCTGAAGTATTAGATGTACATGTGGAAGAAGGTTTCTTTACGCAAAAGGAACTGCTTTCTGCTGATGAGGTGTTTGTAACAAATTCTATTCAAGAAATTGTTCCGCTTAATCAGATTGGCGAAAGTGATTTCCCTGGTAAAGAAGGAAAGATTACAAAGTCTCTAATACGTGTATATGAAATGCATAGAGAAAATCTTTGGAGCCGAAATGAATTGAGAAGAGGAGATGTGTAGTGTGAAGTGGAATTATGATTTGCGCTGCGGCGAATATACATTGGATTTAAATAAAAAGACATTAATCATGGGTATTTTAAATGTTACACCGGACTCATTCTCAGATGGTGGAAACTTCGATGAGGTGAACGCAGCTGTAAGTCATGCGAAAGAAATGATGAGTGATGGTGCTGATATTATTGATATCGGCGGAGAATCAACTCGTCCTGGTTTCGCAAAAGTTTCGGTGGAAGAAGAGTTAGGGCGTGTAATTCCGATGATTCAAGCGGTATCGAAAGAAGTGAAAGTGCCTATTTCTATCGATACGTATAAATCTGAAGTAGCTAAGCAAGCGATTGAAGCGGGTGCCCATGTTATTAATGATATATGGGGAGCGAAGGCTGAACCGAAAATTGCAGAAGTTGCAGCGCATTATAATGTGCCGATTATTTTAATGCATAATCGTGAGAATACAAATTACCGCAACCTTATGGCGGATATGATCGCGGATTTATATGAGAGTGTTAAAATTGCAAAAGGTGCAGGCGTACCGGATGAAAATATCATTTTAGATCCAGGTATCGGTTTTGCGAAGACGCCAGAACAAAACTTAGAAGCAATGCGTAATTTAGAGCAGTTACATGTGTTAGGGTATCCAGTTCTTCTTGCGACTTCGAGAAAATCATTTATCGGTCATGTTTTAGATTTACCGGTAGAGGAACGTGTAGAAGGAACAGGAGCGTCAATTTGCCTTGGAATTGAAAAAGGTTGTGAAATGATTCGTGTTCATGATGTAAAGGAAATGGCACGTATGGCAAAGATGATGGATGCAATGATTGGCAAGGGGGTAAAGTGAGTGGATAAAATTTATATCCATGACATGGAGTTTTATGGCTATCATGGTGTATTTCCGGAAGAGAATAAATTGGGGCAAAGATTTAAAGTGGATTTAACAGTGGAGCTGGATTTAAAACAAGCGGGCGAAAGTGATAACTTAGAGCATTCAGTAAACTATGGGGAGCTTTTTGAGCTTTGTAGACAAGTGGTAGAGGATCAAACATACAAGCTTGTAGAAAGTATTGCGGAAAATATAGCGGCGAATATATTGAATCAATATGCAAGTATTTTGCAATGTACAGTAAAAGTTGTTAAACCGGATCCGCCGATTCCAGGGCATTACCGTGCTGTGGCAGTAGAAATTACGAGAGAACGACCATGAAAAATGTTGTATACGTTGCGTTAGGATCGAATATTGGTGATCGTTATGCTTATTTATTACAAGCAATTGAGCTGTTAAATAAAAATCACCACATTCGAGTAGAGGATGTCTCTTCTGTATATGAAACAGATCCGGTTGGATATACAGATCAAAATCGTTTTTTAAATCTAGTTATAAAAATTTCTACCAATTTACTGCCGCAAGAATTGTTGAAAGTAACGCAAAAGGTTGAGATTGATTTAGGAAGAAAAAGGGAAATCAGGTGGGGGCCGCGAACTGTTGACCTTGACATTTTGCTCTATAATCAAGAAAATATTGAAGCAGAGAATCTTGTTGTTCCGCATCCGCGGATGTTCGAAAGAGCTTT
This sequence comes from Paenibacillus sp. 102, assembly GCF_039549175.1. Taxonomy (NCBI): domain Bacteria; kingdom Bacillati; phylum Bacillota; class Bacilli; order Caryophanales; family Paenibacillaceae; genus Paenibacillus; species Paenibacillus sp. 102. The sequence continues at coordinate 45,714 of NZ_JBCGHT010000026.1, forward strand.
TGTTATCGTTCCGTTGTTAGAGATTAATCAAGATATAAAACAAAACATTTCACGTTCACAAGTAGATGAAATGAAAAGGCGAGAGGGAGTAACGGTATGGAAGCAGAAAAATGGGGAAGACGCATTCGTGCTTTTCGGAAGTTAAAAGGTTATACGCAAGAAAGTTTTGCGAAGGAATTAGGGGTATCTGTATCCGTTTTAGGAGAAGTTGAGAGAGGGAATAGAAATCCTTCTCAAGATTTTGTAATAGAAGTTGCTAAGACATTAAACATTTCAATAGATGAATTAATGCCAAAGTGAGGATGAAGGGATGAGATAGTCGAGTGTTAAAGATTGCAAACATTGAGATGAAGAATCCGGTTGTGCTAGCACCGATGGCTGGAGTGTGTAACTCTGCATTCCGTTTAACAGTAAAGGAATTTGGTGCAGGTTTAGTATGTGCAGAAATGGTAAGTGATAAGGCAATTTTATTAAACAACCAAAGAACGTTAGATATGCTATATATCGATGAGAGAGAGAAGCCGCTAAGTTTACAAATTTTTGGTGGTGAGAAAGAAACGCTTGTTGGTGCCGCGAAATATGTAGATAAAAACACAACAGCAGATATTATTGATATCAATATGGGTTGTCCTGTTCCTAAAATTACGAAGTGTGATGCAGGTGCAAAGTGGTTATTAGATCCAGATAAAGTATATGAAATGGTATCGGCAGTTGTAGATGCTGTTGAAAAGCCGGTTACAGTTAAAATGCGTATTGGTTGGGATGAAGATCACATCTTCGCAATTGAAAATGCTAGAGCTGTTGAACGTGCAGGCGGTCAAGCGGTAGCGGTTCATGGACGTACACGTGTCCAAATGTATGAAGGGAAAGCGGATTGGGATATTATTAAACAAGTAAAACGATCTGTAAATATTCCTGTTATTGGAAATGGTGATGTGGAAACACCTCAAGATGCGAAGCGTATGCTTGATGAAGTTGGTGTTGATGGTGTTATGATTGGCCGAGCGGCTCTTGGTAATCCGTGGATGATTTATCGTACAGTAAAGTATTTAGAAACAGGAGAATTGATGCCGGAGCCAACAGTACGTGAGAAAATAGACGTATGTATGCTGCACTTAGATCGCCTTATTGATTTAAAGAATGAAGATATTGCAGTAAGGGAAATGAGAAAGCATGCAGCTTGGTATCTAAAAGGTGTCAGTGGTAATGCGAGAGTGCGTAATGGGATTAATGTTTGTAATACGCGTCAAGATCTTGCATCCTTATTAGGGGCATTTGTAGAAGAAGTAGAAGCAAAACAAAAAACAATTCATGTTGGTTAAGGAAATGTAGGGGGAGAGTGATTGACATTCTCTTTGCCAATTCCTATAATTACGTGAAAGAAAGAAGAACTGCCAGTTACTTGCTGGCAGTTTTTCTAGTTGAGTAGAAAATGATATACTGTATATATTATAAAATTTAATAGAGCTGGAGTGATATCAATACCATGGATAACATGAACCACGAAGAACTAAATGATCAATTGATTGTTCGTCGCGAGAAGTTACATAATTTACGTGAACAAGGGATCGATCCATTTGGTAAACGTTTTGAACGTACAAATTCAACGAAAGAATTATTAAGCTTGTATGGAGAGTTCTCTAAAGAAGAATTAGAAGAGAAAGAAATCTCTGTTTCTATTGCTGGGCGTATTATGACAAAGCGCGGTAAAGGGAAAGCGGGTTTTGCACATATTCAAGATTTACACGGACAAGTTCAAATCTATGTTCGTAAAGATGCTGTTGGAGATGAACAGTATGAGTTATTTAAGACAGCTGACCTAGGTGATTTAGTAGGGATTGAAGGGAAAGTTTTCAAAACGAACGTAGGCGAGCTTTCTGTGAAAGCAACAGGCTTTACGTTATTAACGAAAGCTCTTCGTCCACTTCCGGATAAATACCATGGATTGAAAGATGTTGAACAACGTTATCGTCAACGTTACCTAGATTTAATTACGAGTATGGAGAGTCGCGAAACATTTGTTACTCGTAGTAAAATCATTCGTGAAATGAGAAGATACCTAGATGACAACGGTTATCTTGAAGTTGAAACACCAATGATGCATGCAATTGCGGGTGGGGCTTCTGCTCGTCCGTTCATTACACATCATAATGCGTTGGATATGGAACTATACATGCGTATTGCGATTGAATTACATTTAAAGCGCCTTATTGTAGGTGGTTTAGAGAAAGTATACGAAATTGGCCGTGTATTCCGTAATGAAGGTGTATCAACACGTCATAACCCTGAATTTACAATGATTGAATTATATGAAGCGTATGCTGACTATAAAGATATTATGAAACTAACAGAAAATATGATTGCTCATATTGCAAAACAAGTGTTAGGTACAACGACAATCCAGTATGGTGAACAAGAAATTAATTTAGAACCAGAATGGACGCGTCTTCATATGGTAGATGCGATTAAACAATACTCTGGGGCGGATTTCTGGAATCCAATGAGCGTGGAAGAAGCGCGTACATTAGCGAAGGAACATGGTGTAGAAATTAAAGATACAATGGAAGTTGGCCACATTATTAACGAATTCTTCGAACAAAAAGTAGAAGAAGAATTAATTCAGCCTACATTTATTTACGGACATCCAGTGGAAATTTCTCCTCTTGCGAAAAAGAATGATGAAGATCCACGCTTTACAGATCGTTTCGAGCTATTCATTGTTGCTCGTGAGCATGCGAATGCATTTACAGAATTAAATGATCCGATCGATCAAAAAGAACGCTTTGAAGCGCAATTAAAAGAGCGCGAGCAAGGTAATGATGAAGCGCATATGATGGATGATGATTATATTGAAGCGCTTGAGTATGGTATGCCGCCTACAGGTGGACTTGGAATTGGTATTGACCGTCTTGTTATGTTATTAACAAACGCGCCATCTATTCGTGATGTACTGTTATTCCCGGCTATGCGCCATAAGCAAGGCTAAAAAAGCTTTGGAGATTTCTCCAAAGCTTTTTTGTTTTCTAATATAGTGAAATGAAAATGATTTATTTATTCTATAGAAGAAAGGTGTTTTTATATAGGTAATCGTTACTGCTTTTATACTTTTTACTAAGTTGAAAAATTTTATTAAAAAAACTATTGCATTTTAATAAATGAACTGGTATATTTATATTCGTTGTCACGAAAGACAACAAAGGAAATGAACGAAAACAACTTTTAAAATAAAAAAGTTGTTGACGAAAATATAACAAAATGTTATATTGATAAAGTCGCTTCGGCGGAAACAAGTTCTTTGAAAACTGAACGAAACAAACAACGTGAAACGTCAATTTTTATTTTATGATGCTAGACAAACTAACTTTATTGGAGAGTTTGATCCTGGCTCAGGATGAACGCTGGCGGCGTGCCTAATACATGCAAGTCGAGCGA
>NZ_JBCGHT010000027.1:0-47009 GCF_039549175.1 Paenibacillus sp. 102
CTTTAAAGGATTCTACACTGTTAAGATAATCGGCAACGGCAGATAACTTGGTTTCTAAAGAGTATTTCGTCATAAAAAACTACACCTCCAATTGTTAGACTGTGTCTAACAATTGGGGTGCAGTTCACTGGCACAGGATGCTCTTTTTTTTGAATAAAATGGATATTTTAACGGTAGTGGCTTAATCGTTAAGAATGATACCCTGCAGGATGTTGTAAGGTTAATTTATCATTTTCCGACAGAAAACTCCCACCTCAAGGAATGGGTAGGACATGGTCCAATGAGTAGATGGGAGATGAATGGTGGTTAGGCAAAAGTCTAACGGTTCTTCTTGTTGAAGAGTTAGTATGAGGTATCGGAATCAGTTCGTTAGACTGTTAAGTGGGGGTAGTTCAAAGTATAATCAAATGGTGGAGGTCGAACATGAAGAAATTAAATACAAATATAGATTTGAATACAAATTTATTAGAAGCAGTGTTTATCCCGAGAAGATTTATCGTTTTATGGATAACACTGGTGTATATAGCTTCAATGCTTCTAGAATTTCGTGACAATATTTTTACCATTGATAGCTTGTTCTTTACAATTGTAATTGTTATCCATACTATTTTTCATTGGTATGCTAGTTCACTAAAGAATAGTCAGTTGCTGTACTTCTTTTTCATTCAACTTTTTATTATGTTTTTTGCTGCATTTATTGTGCCAAATGGTTCAATAGCGGTTTTTGTTGGTTTAGCTCCTATTTTAATTGCGCAAAGTTTATATGTGTATAACAAGATATTCCAAGTAATTGCAGTCTTTACTTTTATGTATGCAATATTTTGTGTTGCTATTAGTGTCAATTATGGTGTAAATAAAGTATCTATTCTTATTTCTATGTTCCTATTAGTACTAGCAATTATTGTTCCTTTTGCCTATATTAATAAGCAGCAATTTGCTGCACGTAATCGCATACAGAGGTACATTAAAGAGTTAGAATTTGCATATATGAGAGTAGAAGAATTGACATTAGCTAATGAGAGGCAGCGAATGGCAAGAGATTTACATGATACATTAGCCCAAGGTCTAGCAGGTTTAATTATGCAATTGGAAGCAATAGATGCCCATATGCAAAGAGGGAATATAGAGCGATCTCAAGAAATTATTCAACAAACGATGGTAAGAGCGAGGAAAACTTTACATGATGCAAGGTTGGTTATTGATGATTTGCGTTATACCATAAATCCATTTCATAAAGCAGTAGAGGAAGAAATAAAGCGTTTTTCTGAGGCCACATCTATACATGTGAGATTTCATATTCAAAGTCCCCCTCATATTTCAAACTTAGTAAAGGAACACTGTTTATATTTAATAAGTGAATGTTTAACAAACATTGCGAAGCATTCACAGGCAACGGATGTAAATATAAAAGTCGATTATATGGATGATTTTGAAATGTTAATAATCGAAATTGAAGATAATGGAATTGGTTTTGATACTGGGTATATCGGGAAGAATCCTGGACACTATGGTTTAATTGGCTTAAATGAACGTGTTCGCCTAATTGAGGGGAGAATACAGATAGTAAGTGAAAAGATGAAAGGGACGAAAATCTACATTCAAGTACCGATAAATAAAGAAGGAGATGTCTTTTAGTTAATTAAAATGTATAAAAACATAGTCATAAGTGATATAACATAATCACAAGGAGCTGATTATGTGGGAAAACATTATGAACCGAAAGAATTCTCTGAATTATTAAATGTCTCCGTGTTGACTTTACAACGTTAGGATAATCAAGGGAAATGAAAAGCTTTTCGTTCTCCTAGTAACAGAAGATATTATACACATGAACAATATTTGGAATATATAGGAGTTCACAAAACAAACGAACAAAGAAAAATTGTTATTTATGCACGAGTTTCCACTTCCAATCAAAAAGGTGATTTAAAGAATCAAGTTGAATTTCTTAGGGATTTTGTAAATGCAAAAGGAATGATCGAGGATGAAGTCATAGAAGATTACGGTAGCGATCTGAAGTATAACCGTAAAAACTGGAACGATTTAATCAATACATACATGACAAATGAGATAGATACAATTGTGATTGCGCATAAAGATAGATTGATCCCTTTTGGTTATGATTGGTTCGAAAGACTCTTACATTCATTCAACGTAAATATAATTGTTGTAAATAATGAAAGCCTTTCTCCGCAAGAAGAACTTGTTCAAGATATGATTTCTATTCTTCATATTTTTAGTTGTAGAATTTACGGTTTAAGAAAATATAAAAAGAAAATCAAAGAGGATGAGGATGTTGAAAAAAGCATACAAAACAGAAATCAAACTCACTGATATTCAAAAAAATAAAGTTATTCAAACGATTGGAGTAAGTCGATATATTTACAACTTCTATATCGCCTATAATAAAGAAATATACGAAAAAGAAAAGAAATTCATCAGTGGAATGGACTTTTCTAAGTGGTTGAATAACGAATATATTCCGAATCATAGAGATAAAATGTGGATCAAAGAAGTGTCTTCTAAAGCAACGAAACAAGCTATTATGAATGGAGAAAAAGCATTTCAAAATTTTTTCAAAGGAAAAACAAAATTTCCCCGTTTCAAAAAGAAGCGCGACCAAGCTGTGAAATGCTATTTTCCGAAAAATAACAAAACAGATTGGATCGTCGAACGACATCGCATTAAAATCCCTACCATTGGATGGGTACGATTAAAAGAATTTGGTTACATCCCCACGAATGCTAAAGTAAGTAGTGGAACTGTTTCTCAAAAAGCAGGTAAATTCTTTGTATCTGTACTTTGTGAAGTGGATACAAAGAATACGCAAATAAACACACAAGATGGTATAGGTGTAGATATTGGAATTAAAGATTTTGCAATTTGTAGTCATGACGTTACTTTTCAAAATATCAATAAAACACAGAAAATAAAAAGATTAGAAAAGTCTTTAAAACGACAACAAAAATCTTTAAGTCGTAAATATAAACATTTAAAAAAGAGAGGTGAAAAATCTGCCACTAAAAAGAATATCAATAGACAAATCTTATTGATACAAAAACTTCATAATCACCTTGCGAACATCCGCGAGGAATATATTAGATATGTTGTAAATACTTTAGTGAAAGCCAAACCGAAGTATATAACAATTGAAGATTTGCATGTTAAAGGGATGATGAAAAATCGTCATTTGTCTCGTGAAGTATTTGTGCAGAAATTCTATCGCTTTAGAGAATGGTTGACGTATAAATGCAATGAATATGGTATCGAATTAAGAATGGTACATCGTTTTTATCCTAGTTCGAAAACATGTTCTTGTTGTGGATATAAAAAAGTTGACTTACGTTTATCTGATAGAATTTTTAAATGTGACAACTGCGATGTTGAAATGGATAGAGACGTTAACGCAAGTCTAAATTTGAAATATGCAACAGAATATACGATCATCACATCTCGATAACGTATATATGTAGGGTGGGCTACATCCGAATTTACGCTTGTGGAGTGCTATATCAAATTGTGGTAGCGAGTAAGTGGCGAAGCGAGGCACATAGAAGCAAGAATGATCTAACGTAGATGATTATGTTTGTCTATGTTTTTAGTAGCAGGTAGACATGAGGTATAATGTATTAATTGTTGATGATCATTTCGTTGTAAGAGAAGGTCTAAAATTAATAATAGAAACGAGTGATTCATTTCAAATCATAGGTGAGGCTGAAAATGGGGAAGAAGCTCTTTGTTTGATAGAGGAAAAGAAACCAGATGTCATTTTAATGGACTTAAATATGCCTAAAATGAATGGTTTAGATACAATTGAACATTTAAATAAAAAACAGGATAAAACTCCAATTATTATATTAACGACCTATAATGAAGACGAATTAATGATAAAGGGAATTGAATTAGGAGCAAAAGGATACTTATTAAAAGATACTGGTCGTGACAATTTATTTCGGACATTGGAGGCGGCTATTAGGGGCGAGACTTTACTACAACAAGATGTTATGGAAAAAATCGTTAATTATAAAAGGAAACAGGTACATACAAATCCTTTTGAAAAGCCTAATTTGACAGAAAAAGAACTTTTTGTTCTAAAAGCCATCGCACGTGGATATAAGAACAAAGAAATTGCATTTGATATGGGAATAGCAGAACGAACAGTAAAAGCGTATTTAACCAATATTTATAATAAACTAGGTGTGAATTCACGATCAGAAGCGGTAGCTATATCTATTGAAAAGAAATTAATTCATCTTTAAAACATGAAATATTATAAATGCCCAATCGTACATGGAAGGCTTGCCCTTTTGTACGATTTTTTTATTTCTTCTTCATGCTATGCTCAGAAAGTATCGAAAAGTTACATGTTTGATAATGTTAATTTCACAAGTGAGCTTCAAAAAAGATTGAAATAATACAATCTCATTAGAAATACAAAAGCTTCTAATAGAGAAAGGAAATAGAATCATTAAATGATAACTTTGTTTTTGATTTTTACAGTCATTTTCTTCGTTTGGATTCAAATTAAGCCTCGAAAAGTAAAATGGATAGATATTTTCATTTTACTAATAATTGCAGGGATAATCATATACATGAGGCCGCATCCTATGACCTGGGATTTACAAGCTGAGCTGTTGGCTATTTCACTCTTTGCCTTTTGTATTGGCGTTTGGCAAGGGAGTTTAATGGAAGTCTATTATGAGGACGGGATTTTATATATCAAATGTGGAAGACAGTATGTAATCTCTTGGATCTTCTTAATAATTGGTCAGATGATTATTATGAATGTATTTGAGGGTGGGCTTTCATCATTAGCGAATGTAGCATGGTTGCTTTTGGTTAGCATTGTTATTGCATCTGGAATAAAAAGCTGCATTATATATATGTTCTATAAGGTATCTAGTAAACAGTAATATATGAGAAAAATTAATGCCGTTTCCTTTTTGTTTAATAATAAAATTTACGGATGTAAATTCATTTCATTATATCGATTTAAGGCATGTAGGGACACGTTGGAATATGATTGTATACAATGGTTTAAATGAATTAAATATGCTTGAAGAAGTGGAGGGAAAGTTAGCGCAAATGCTTCCATATGGTTTCATTGACATATTGTATAGGTTTAGTTGGCAGAAAAATTTGAGTTTCAGCCCCCAAAAAGCTGATATGAACCGAGAATTTCTGGGAATGGAAGATGTAACAGAAAAGAAGAGTATTCATTCTGTTAATTATATTGATACAAAAGTAATTGTAGATTCTGTGACACATAATGATAAATATGTAACAGGCTATGCGAAACCGTATTCAACAATAGTATTAATGAATGGTGATGTACTTATTGGAAGTGGCCGAGTTGATAGATATGGGAAGTTTCGTATACATACGTATCATCACTTGAAAGAGCATTCTATCATAAAAGCCCAAGTGATATTCGATGGTTTTTATCAAGAGAGTGTAACGATTCATGTTAATTAACGATGATGTAAGTTGTAAAATAGCAAACAGATATCTGAAACGATTAGAACAGAGTCCATAAAAGTGATTCTGTTTTTTTTATTTATCAATCTTACAAAGATGTTATCTTTGTAAGATTGATAGTCATGTAGTGTCCAGAATGTAGTTGGAAATCCAAAATATGGTTGACAATCAGAGATTACATTTGTAATATTTAATTGTAGATTACAAATGTAATACAAGGGGTGGAGTGTTGAATCATGAAAGAATTACCTAAAATATCGGAAGCTGAATTAGAAGTGATGAAAGTTCTTTGGGGAAACTCGCCTCAAACGGCGAATGAAGTGATTGAGGAGTTAGAGAAAACGATGGATTGGAAACCAAAAACGATTCGAACGCTTATTAATCGATTGGTTCAAAAAGAAGCTGTTTCTTACCGTCAAGAAAAAGGACGTATGTATGCGTATTATCCGTTAGTGTCACAAGATAGCTATCTACAAGTAGAAACAAAATCTTTCCTTAAGCGTTTCTATGGGGCAGCGTTTAAACCTTTACTTGTGAATTTCTTAAAAGAAGAGAAATTATCTTCAGAAGACATTGATGAGCTGAAACGTATTCTGGATGAGAAGACAGAAGAAAATCAAAGGAAGAGTAGATCATGAGGGTAGATCTGTTTGTAAACAGCTATCTGCCCCGCATTTTTGATTGGGTGATAGAGACCTCCATTATGGCAAGTATATTAGTTGGCCTTATATTATGCGTCAAAACTTTGCTGAGAAACAAGTTAACCCCAAGGTGGCAGTATTTATTATGGATGGTATTAATGATAAGACTTCTATTGCCATGGTCACCGGATAGTTCCTACAGTATTTACTCTATCCTTTCGTACAACAATGAAACTTTGACTATCTTTCCTCAAAAAGAACCTATGCATAAGAAGGTAGATATAGATGATACAAAGATGGTCACAAATGAAAATACTTATACGCCTAGTTCAACACAAATAGCTGAGGAGAGTGAAAAACAAACGCATCGTAATGAAAATAAAAGTGATGCGACATTTTCACTGTATGCAATCTTTTTATATGTATGGTTAGCTGGGGTTATCATTTTAGGGTTTGCGACGATGATTATGAATCGGCACTTACATCTTTATATAAAAAACCAACCTGTTATTACAGATGAACGGATTGTTGCAATTTTTGAAAACTGTAAAAAAACGATGTCTGTTCAGCAGAGTATTCCACTACTTTTAGCTGGGAAAATTCCAAGTCCAACGGTGTTCGGCTTTTTTCATCCAAGGGTGTTACTGTCGAGTGTTCATATGAAAATATTAGATGAGCGACAACTGCGATATATTTTCCATCATGAATTGGCTCATATAAAACGAAGAGATGTTGGGATAAATTGGCTGATGCATGGTTTGCTCATTCTAAATTGGTTTAACCCTATTCTTTGGTACGCCTACTCGTGCATGAGGGAAGATCAGGAACTGGCATGTGATGCATTCGCTCTGACATTTATAGATGCAGAGGAACAAATTGCATATGGACATACGATTATTACCCTTCTAGAACACTACTCAAATTATTATCAAGTACCAAGTTTAGCAAACTTAAGTCGAAATAAAAGAACATTAAAAAGGAGGATCCGTATGATTAAAAAGTTTCAAAAGAAATCATATCGCCTGTCTGTACTTGGAGTTGTTGTAGTGATTGCTGTATCATCCTTATCTTTATTAAATGCACGTGCAGATATGCCGGCTAATCGGCAGAAGGAACAGACTGTAGTAAAAGATGAAAGAAAAGAAACGAAAAACCAGCCTGATGTTTCCATTGAGAAAAGTGTAGAAACAACGATTGGAACAAAAGAACAGGCATTGGCAGAATTGAAGATTCCAGAAAACCAATACAAAAAAATGATGGATGATATAGCAGCGGCTAAAAAGTATTTAACAAAAGAAGAATTTGATACATATATCAAGTTGCAAGAAGAGTGGTATGCTCTTCAAAAGAAAGCAATTGCTTTAGGAGAGAATCCAGAACTGCTAAGTGCAGAAGAGCAAAAGAAACTAGAAAAAACGGCAGAGGAAATAGGACCACTTTGGGAAAAGGTGAGGAAACATTTTCTATTTACAATAGAAGAAGCGCAAAAAATAGTGGATTTTCCAATTAAAAAACCAACTTATATAGCAGAAGGCTATCAACTAAAAAAAGAAAGAGTTGATACCGAGGCTACAGTGGGAAAACTGAATCCTATTATCAATTCAGAATATAGAGGTGAAGAGTTTGGTTATACAATTTATCAATCAGCCGTTTTAGAAAAAGGAAAGGATCCATTTTACTTTTGGATTAATGATAACGACAAACTCGAAAATTATGAGCTAGAAGGAGCAAAGGTCACTTTTGCGAAAATGACAGGAAGTAATGTAAAGGGAATGAAGATGATTGTTCCTGCTAAAGAAAAACATAGTGCCTATCAAATTGTCATTGTTGATGATGTTTTAAATAAGGCTGAGTTAGAGAAGATTATGCTTTCTATGTTGAAGTAATTAGGAGAATTGTATTCTTTCCTTTTAATATATATAGGTATACAAAAAGAAGCACCGCCAAAAAGCGTTGCTTCTTTCAACTTAAGCAGATTGTCTTTTTACTCTCTCAAGTAAACTTGCCAAGATGTGCGTACGATATGATTCTAGTTTTTTACCTTCGTAAGTACGGATACCTAATTTTTTTAGTTCTTTTACATACCAACCTTTGCTACCGAAATACATATAATCGCTCCCCTTCAAATTTGTTGTAGTTGTTTGTCCTGATTTTTGGAGGTACGGGAAATAGATGAAGGAAATGAATTTCGTGTGAAAATGGTTAACTTTGATGCAAAAGACATATATACTAAAGGTAGTATATAACGAGGTGGGCACGACGTGATTATAGAGAAGCACGAAATTCAAATTGACCAAATTACAAGCGGAAAGGTGAATATATTTACTTTCTACCGAAGTGGAAAGCAAATTGATGATCCGTTTTTAAAATTGCAAGAGCCATCGCTTACGGCGAACTACTATTTCCATTTTCATTTGGATATAGAAAGCCTGAGTCTTCTGCAGGAAGAGTTTCCGAGCGTATATCCGTACGACGGGAATGGAACGATTCACGACTGGACGGAAAAGATGAAAGATGAGCTAACGCGCCAAATTCAAACTGGAAAGTGGAATAGACGCGTGCGCATTGGTAACCGGATTCTAGATGTGGTATTTACGTGGTGTGATGAAGATATAGAATGAAAAAGAAGCGGATGACGCTTCTTTTTTTAGCGCTGGAATAAAACGAGCTTTCCTGCTGAAGATGTGCAGCGATGTGTGTGCTTATGCAATCCCTTTTCTTGTAAAATGGATTCTCCTTTTGATTTCGCTTCTGCTTCTGTTGCCGCCTCAAATGATTCGTCTAGCATTTTTGAACCATCTTTTTCAAAGACTGTTAGAACGTATACTCCCATGAAAATTCCCCTCCAAAGATTAAAATCAGAATCTTATAACTATTTTGTCATAAAACGCTAGAATATGCAAAGAAATATGTGACATTGCGTGGTAAAATAAAGTGAAACTTTGATAGGAAAGAAAGGATCGTTTATTTGTGAAACAAGTGAAGTTTATACATGCGGCAGATTTACATTTGGATAGTCCGTTTAAAGGGATGGAAATGAATGTGCCGTCATCTGTTTGGGAAAGAATGAAGCAAAGTACGTTTCAGTCGTTTGAGCGTATTATCGATAAAGCAATTCAAGAGCGCGTTGATTTCATGCTACTTGCGGGAGATTTATATGATGCAGAAACGAGAAGTTTGCGTGCACAGGTGTTTGTAAGGGAGCAAATGAAGCGTCTTTCGCAGTATGAGATTCCTGTATATATTATTCATGGTAACCATGATCATTTAGGCGGAAGCTGGGCGGCAATTGAGTTTCCTAAGAATGTTCATGTGTTTACAGAGCCATATGTAGAAGCGAAGCCATTTTATAAAGATGGTGAACTGCTAGCATCTATTTATGGGTTTAGTTACCTTCAGCAAGCTGTAACGGATAATATGACGGCGCAGTATGAAAAAATGAGCGATGCGCCGTTTCATATTGGAATGCTTCACGGGAGTGTAGAAGGCGATGCGGAACATAATCGTTATGCGCCGTTTCAAATTCGTGAGCTGAAGGAAAAAGGATTTGATTATTGGGCTCTTGGTCATATACATAAGCGCGAGATTTTGGCAGAGGAGCCGTATATTATTTATCCAGGCAATATACAAGGGCGTCATCGGAAGGAAACAGGAGAGAAAGGGGCATACCTCGTTACGATTACAGAGCGAGGAACGAATTGTTCGTTTTTTGGTACGGCGGATGTAGTTTGGGGAGAAATAGAAATTCCTATCGATGGACTAGAAACAGTTGATGACCTTATGACAGTTTGTACAGAAGCGTTGAATGAGTGGCGCAAGGAAGAGGAAGGAATTCTTTTGACAGTCGTGTTTACTGGACAAGGACCACTAGCTTCTTATTTACGTGATGAGAAACGTGTGGAAGAGATTTTTCATATTTTAGCAACGGGAGAAGAGCGTAGAGATTTCGTGTATGTGATGAAGTGGAAGAATGAGACGATATCATTTGCGGAAACGGAGCGGTTAAAAGAGGAGAATCATTTTGTCGGTAGTGTACTGCAAGAATTAGAATCCTTTACGAATATGGATGCGGTGCTGAGAACGATTTGGACATCTCCTGTCGCGCGTAATGTCATCGAGTCTTTTTCAGAAGAGGAAAAAGCAGAGATTCAAAAGGAAGCAGAAAATATTATATTAGAGCAATTATTCCAGCAAGAGAGGGATAAAAAATGAGAATTGAAAAACTCCATATTTATGGCTACGGAAAATTAGAAAATGTGGAAATGGATCTTTCATTGCTGACGGTGTTGTACGGTGAAAATGAAGCAGGAAAATCAACAATCCGCTCGTTTATGAAGAGTATTTTATTCGGGTTCCCCACGAGGGGACAGCGGCGTTATGAGCCGAAAGAAGGCGGGAAGTATGGAGGCGCTATGACTGTTATGACGGAGCAGCATGGGATACTCAAAATCGAGCGCCTTCCGAAAACGGCTGCTGGGGAAGTAACGGTTTACTTTGAAGATGGAAAAACAGCTGGCGAAGAAGTACTGCAGATTGTGCTGAGCGGGATGAATGAGAGCCTGTTTGATTCTGTCTTTTCGTTTGATATGCACGGTCTGCAAAATATTCATCATATCGGAGAAGCTGAAATCGGAAATTATTTATTTTCAGCGAGTGCAGTTGGAAGTGATGCGCTGCTGCAGTTAGATAAGAAGTTAGAAAAGGAAATGGAGCAGCGTTTTAAGCCGAATGGTCGTAAGCCGGAGATTAATGCGCTGCTTCAAGAAATAAAAAAGCTGCAGGAAAAGCTCGGGGCGTGGCAAGGGAAGATTAGTACGTATGAAAAGGTAATGGGACAGTTAAAAGAAAGTGAAGGGCGCCTTACTCATATTCGGAATGAAAAAGAGATGGCAGAAAGGCGAAAGCAAGACTATGAAGTATTGGCCACGCTGCAACCTCTTGTCATTGAAAAGCGTGCATATGAAACGGCGCTAGGGGAGCAGAAGAATCCGTTTCCGGTTCGAGGTGTAGAGCGCTATGAAACGATAAAAGCAAAGCTTGAGCCACTTTTGGTGCAACTCGATTCAATCCAGAAAAGGATGGGAATGGTGCAATCGGAAGTGGATTCTATAGAAGTAGAAGAAGAGCTCCTGCAAAAAGATAGCTATGTAGAAGAACTTCTTATGCAGCATATGTCATATGAAAATGCACGCCAAGAAATGCGCGATATTACAGTAAGCATCGGGAATATGAAAGAAGAGATAGAAGAGCTTGAGCAACAAATTGGTACTACTTTTGAAAAGGAAAGTGTACTGTCATTTGATACAAGCCTTGCCGCAAAAGAAATGATAACGCAAACGGTGCAAAAGGCGCGAGAATTAGATAAGCGGAAAGAGCAGCTTGATGAGCGTTTTAAAATGGCGCAAGAGCAATTAGAAGAACAGGAAGAGAATGTAGGGCACATTCGAAAGCAAATGTTAGCGGATGAAGAGCGGGAGAAACTTGTAGAACAGGAAAAGTCGTTTCACGGTGCAGGTTTTATAGGTACTGGTAGTAAATATGAAGAAAAAATGAAATATGCGCAGGAAAAGAAAAAGCGCTGGCAGAAAGTTTGTCTGCTTGTATTACTCATTAATACAGGAATTTTGCTGACAAGTGTATTTCTCGATAACCGTGCGTTGTTATTTACGAGTGTTATCTTTTTTGTACTCATTGTACTTGCGCTTGTTTTATATAAAGATACTTCTTCTAATGGTTTACAAGAGGAACTTCTTTCGCTAAAGCAAAGTGCAGGCGGTAGGAAAAATGAAGAGGCACTATCTATTCGTTATCAATTAGAAAAAGATGAAGAAATGCGCAAATTATTTGAGCGTGAGTCTTATAAGTTACAACAAATAGAACGGGTCTATGATAAAGTGGTTTCTGCATATGAAGAATGGGAGCAGGGTACGTTTCATGTGGGAGAGCAAGTAGATACATATAAAGAGCGTTATTCTTTCCCGAGTTTTTATACATATGCACATGTACTGCCAGCATTTGAACGCATGGAAAAGATGCAACAGTTATATCGCGAAGTAGGAAAGCTGGCGGAGCGAAAAGGAATATTATATGAAATGATTTCACAGTTTGAACATAAACTAAAGAACGTTATGAAAAATACAGAGTTTGATCATCTTCATATGATTCGTGATCGTATTCAAAAGGAAAAGGAAAAAAGACAAAAGAAGGAACAACTTTTAGGAAAGCTTGCTGATTGGAAAGAAGAACGAGAAGTACTGCAGCATCAAGTAAAGCAAATCACACAAGAAAGAGATGCGCTCTTAGAAATGGCAGCGGCTACTGATGAAGAAATGTTTTTAGAAGCGGGCAAAAGGGCAGAAAAGCGTGAAGAGGCAGAAAAGCAAGTAGAGCGGCTATCACCTCAAGTTGATATGTTAGAAAAGCGTTTAACAAGCTTGTCATTAGTGGAACACTATCAAGTGGAAGGGTATGAAGAAAACTTAAATCAAGAAGTGCTTCATATACGAGACTTTCTTTCAGAAGAGAAGAAATTGACCGAGCGCATTGCGGAGTACCGCGTAGAGATTGCGAATTTAGAAGAGGGTAGTACGTACGGTGATTTATTACATGAATGGGAAATGAAAAAATCGCATGTACGTGAGCAAGTGAAGAAGTGGGCGGCGTATGCTACAGCAAAAATGGTGTTAACAAAAACGAAGCAATACTATCATGAAGTACAGCTGCCGCGCATTTTACAAAAGGCTGAAGAGTATTTTGTATACTTAACAGGCGAGAAGTATAGTAAAATATTTTCACCGTCTGAAGCAGAGACGTTTATTGTAGAACGAAGTGATGGTATTCGTTTTTACAGTCATGAACTCAGTCAGGCGACAGCGGAGCAGCTCTATTTATCACTAAGGTTTGCGTTAGCACGGACATTTGAACATGATTACCCATTTATTATTGATGATAGCTTTGTGCATTTTGATGCGATAAGAACAGAACGAACAATCCAGTTAATAAAAGAAATTACGAAGGATAGACAAGTGATTTTCTTTACATGCCATGCCCATCTATTATCATTCTTTACGGAAAAACAGACTATAAAATTATCGCGTGAGCGTAAAGAAAATAAGGTGTAGTGTGCTATACTAAAAGTACTTAAGTTGGTGGAGGAATCAGAATGAAAAAGAAAATTGCAGAGTATGAAGTTGGTGAACAAGTCGATATCTTCTTGTTAATTAAGACAGCGACAAAAGGTATCGCAAGTAATGGGAAGCCATTTTTAACAGTAATCTTACAAGACCAAAGTGGCGATATTGAAGCGAAGCTATGGGATGTATCACCTGAAGTTGAGAAACAATATGTTGCAGAAACGATTGTGAAAGTAGCTGGGGATGTTCAAAATTATAAAGGGCGCATTCAACTACGTGTGAAACAAATTCGCGTTGCAAATGAGAATGAAGTGACAGATATCTCAGACTTTGTAGAAAAAGCACCAGTGAAAAAAGAAGATATGGTAGAAAAGATTACTCAGTACATATTTGAAATGAGAAATCCAAACATTCAGCGTCTCACAAGACACTTATTAAATAAACATCAAAATGAATTTTTAGACTATCCAGCAGCAACGAAAAATCATCACGAGTTCGTATCAGGACTTGCGTATCACGTTGTATCGATGCTTGATTTAGCGAAAGCAATTGCTACGCTATATCCATCTTTAGATAAAGACTTACTGTATGCAGGCGTTATTTTACATGACCTTGGAAAAGTAATTGAATTATCTGGTCCAATTTCAACGACATATACACTAGAAGGAAATCTACTAGGTCACATTTCCATCATGGTAAACGAAATTGGAAAAGCAGCAGATGAGCTGAAAATTGAAGGGGAAGAAGTATTAATTCTTCAGCATATCGTCCTATCTCATCACGGAAAAGCAGAATGGGGTAGTCCAAAACCACCATTAGTAAAAGAAGCAGAAATTCTGCATTACATCGATAATTTAGATGCGAAGATGAACATGATGGATCGTGCGCTTGGACGCACGAAACCAGGTGAATATACAGAGCGTGTCTTTGCACTTGATAATCGTTCGTTTTATAAACCTACTTTTCATAACTAAATAATACTTATCAGGCAAGTGATTTTAGCGTATAGCTGGGGTCACTTGCTTTTTTATTTGTAAAAGTAAGGGGGATATGAAACCGTCTTTTATAGGGTGGTTTTTAATTGTGTGCTAATCAGAAAGTATTCTGATAATTATTTTTCAATTAACGTAAGGTAGGGAGTTGATATACAATTTGTGTAATTGTATTAATATTCAGATTATTTTTAGGCGAAAAATAAGAAGGAGGAATTATTATGAGTGCACATGTAGTAACGAAAGAACAGATTAAGCATTCATTAGACGCTTGGTATCAGTCGATGTTGCAGCAGCAAGTGGGGGAAGCGACACGATTGAAAGAAGAAATTGATGGGAAGATTGCTAATATCGGAGAAGATCAAAATTTATTGTTATATTATGCCTTATTAGATTTTAGATATAAAGTGTTGGCTGATAGTTTAAGTATTACAAAAAATAGTTTTGATGTAATTGAATCGTATAACACATCGTCTGATGGGGTTCTTTCGTATTATTACTATTTTTTTAAGGCAATACATGCTACCTTAACAACGAATTATAATGACGCTAGTGAATATTATGAGAAAGCCGAAAAACTGTTAAAGCATGTGCCTGATGAGTTAGAATGTGCAGAATTCTATTATCGTATTTCTGCATTTTTTTACTATACAACGCAACCAATGAATACTATAAAATATGTAAACAAAGCTAAAGAAATTTTCTTAAAGCACACAGGGTATGAAATGAGTATTGCCTTATCGGAAAACCTTTTAGGATTAACTGCTATCCAAATAGGACAATACGAACAAGCTGAGGAATGTTTGAGTTCCGCAATAGATATTTTACAAAAACAAGATAATGAAACTTTGCTTTTGAGGGTGCGTCATAACTTGGGGTGGTTATATGCAAGTCAAAATCTTTCAGCATTGGCAATTCGTCATCTATCCGAGGTTACAACAAAAATGTCGACACACTTTAAAGCTATTTTTCTACAAGCTAGGGAACATCATAAACTAGGTGAAATAAATATTGCTGAGGAATTACTTATAAAAGGCTTAAATATTTGTGCTGAATTGAATAATGAAGAATATATACATCACTTCACTATTTTAAAAGCACTAAATAATAATGTTTCAACAGAAGAATTAGAAAAGATTATTCTTGAAGGAATTACCTATTTCGACAAAGAATCACTATATAATTACACTCAAGAATATACAGAAAAGCTAGCAGTTAAGTTTTACGGTGAAAACAATCATATAAAAGCAAGTGAGTATTTCCACACAGCATTACAGGCAAAAGAAAAAACGTTTGAGAAAGGGGCATTAAAATAATGTTTAAAAAAATTCGTGTTGTGGTAACAGGAGTAGCGTTAGTTAGTATCATATCTGTTGGTTTAAATAGTTCATTTTCACAACAAGCTAATCACGGGGATGTGCCAGCACCAGCAAGACCTGATTTAGCGCCAGCTTACTACGGTGATTATCCTGTACCAGATTACAATAGAGGAGACGGCGGGGCACCTTCTAATGCAGATGGGAATACAGGTGGAATTGTAAAAGCAGATAGTTAAGCTGATTTACCAGCACCAAAAGAAATGTAAGCAAATTTACAATAAAAACAGAAGAACGTTTACCCTCACTAAAAGGCGTTCTTCTTTTATTTTGCGTCTTTATTCTTCGTCTTCATAAACAAACAGGCCGTTAATTAGTGTTTCAAAATCAGGTGCTAATTCTAAAATGAAAGTATCTTCTCCCCATTCTAAATCGATGTATATGATTGGTGGGTTTTCTTTTGTGTGTCTATAATCCATCGCAATCCACCAATGTCCGTCGCCACATAAAAGCACAATATCTTTTGGTAATTCCCACTCTTCAATGTAATAAGCGCTTGATAGAATTCCTTCTTCTCCAATCCCATTTATCCCGCATTAACGGGCAGTAAGACCCCTACCTCAAGATCCAGAGGGAAACGAGGAAGATAGGTGGGGGGATCAACTGCCCGTAAAAGCCCGATTGGTGAGGGCTAATAATCAGCAGGGGATGAAGAAAACCCCCACTGATTAAAGTTTCACTTTATGTAGTTAACGCTAACATGGTCTTCTGCCCAACCTGTTGGAACAGAAGTAGGATAAGCATCATAAATTAAATAACCTCCATTTTGTATTTTACATAAATCAATATATAATCTCGGTAACTTTACGCCTAGCTTATTTTCAGTGGAAACAACCATTTCATCTGTTAAATCTTCTAGTTTTTTACTAGATGTATCCCAAATATTTCTCACTTGAATTTCCCCTTTTATTATTAATGTTAAAAGTCTAAATCCTTTTCATTACCATCATAATCTACTAGTAATGATCCTTCGTCTAAGGTATTCATTAACCATTCCGCCAAACCACTCCATGATCTAGAGACGCTGTGAGCCTTCTTATCCCATTGTATTACTGTTGCATCGTTGATTCTAAGTCTATACAAATAGTGTCACCATAGTTTAAATCTGCAACTAAAGAAATTTTTTCTGGCAGTTCAATCATAAGGGTATTTAAGGGGCCTTCATAAATTCTATACGTATATTTCATAAGCAAATATTGTCTCCTTTATAAATTAATAGAGTGGAAATGCTGAGATGATTCTGCCGTTTGAACATTACTTTGAAATTGTTCCATCCCTTAAATCCCTTTTATTTACAGTGTTTAACATGGGAATTATATCATATTCTTATATGATTACTGAATTTTGCTAAAATCATTTCGAACTTTTATTACGTATAATTTTTAATAGGATAAAATCCTTCCTTTCTATAAGAATAGAAATTTCCGAAAAGAATTGACTTACTTTTTGTTTGTAACTATAATGATTACAAGTGAGTTAAATAGTATGAAAGTAGTCAAATAAAAGAAATATTCCAAGTGCATTCTCATTTAGAGAGAAAGCGTGTTTTTTTATTATAGTTGTAACTTATATAGTTACAACTATATAGCTATAAAATCCTAACAAAAAGTAAAAGCTTATGTTAAGTGTATTTTTTCATAGTTCAAAGTAGCGGAAAGGAGACGATAAATTTGAAACAATTGAAGTTCTACATAGTTAGTTGTCTTATTCTTGTTGTATTAGTGATTTGTAATATCGTTGAGAAGCCGACAGCGAAAGTAGAAGAAGTAAAAAATACTGTTGCAACCAAATTGAACACAACAGAAAAAATGACGGAAATCGATGGACAAACAATATATTTTAAACAGATTGGTGAAGGAAAACCACCGCTGCTTATGCTTCATGGGTTTGGTGGTTCTTCGGATGGATTTCGTGATATTTATCCGGAACTCGCGAAAGATCATACGATTATTGCGGTTGATATTTTAGGATTTGGGCGTTCTTCTAAGCCGGTGGATTTTCAGTATTCATTTCCAGCACAAGCAAATTTATATTATAAGTTAATGAAAAAACTAGGCTATGATGAGTTTTCGGTGCTCGGTCATTCGATGGGGGGAGAGATTTCTCTTAATTTAACGTACTTATATCCTGAGGCGGTTACGCACCTTATTTTAGCAGATTCGACAGGAATCGAATCTTTTCAGCAAAAAGGAGATACTCAAAAGCCAAAGTTGTCGGTTGATATAAATACGGTATCTACCATTACGGATTATGATAAAAATGCAGTGAAAAATAGAAGAGATGATAAAGAGCATTATCGTGAACTGACAAAAATGAGAGAGCACCGCATTGCGATGGATGCAAATGAGATTAAGGTGCCGACGTTAATCATTTGGGGCAGAAACGATAAAAGTGTTTCATGGAAAAATGGTGAGACCTATCACCAATTATTCAAAAATAGTACATTCCATATCATTGAAAAAGGATACCATGCGCCGTTTCGTCAAGAGCCAGAAGAGTTTATGGGGTATGTCCAAGATTTCTTTGAAAAGTATGCTGTATCATAAAGTGAAACTTTAATCAGTAGGAGTCTTACTGTCCGCGAACAGCGGGATAAATCTGTTCTTATTAATAATTAACTGATGTTCACAATGAAAGGTTCTGCTAAAAATAGCAGAGCCTTTTTTGTATGTGGAATTGTCAGAAAAATATTTCTCAACATTTAATTGAGTTACAATATTTAAAATATATTGAAAATTAAATAATCTAACAATATTATTTATATATCGACAAAAAAGTTGATTGTTCGCAAACATGGGGAGGGAATGGATTGAAAAAGAATAAGAAGTTAAAACCTTTATCAGTACTAGCAACAGCGGCAGTATTAAGTAGTACGTTTGCATTTGGGGGGCAATCTGCATATGCAGAAACGCCATCATCATCCTTGCCGATTGATGAGCATGTAATACCGGAGGAACGTTTGGCGAAAGCGTTGAAAGAGCGCGGAGTTATTGATCAATCAGCATCACAAGCTGAGACGTCAAAGGCTGTTGAAAAGTATGTTGAGAAAAAGAAAGGGGAAAACCCTGGAAAAGAGATTGTTACAGGAGATAGTTTGACGCAAGAAGCTTCTGATTTTATGAAAAAAGTAAAAGATGCGAAGATGCAGGAGAATGAAAAAGCGCAGCAACCAGCAGTAGGACCAGTAGCTGGTCAAGATGCAGGAATGAATACTAAGAAGTTAAACGGAAAAGTTCCGACTACACCAGCGAAACAAGAAGAATATAATGGGGCAGTTCGCACAGATAAAGTGCTTGTTTTACTTGTAGAATTTAGCGATTTCAAACATAACAATATTGATCAAGAACCAGGATATATGTATTCGAAAGACTTTAATCGTGAGCACTATCAAAAAATGTTATTTGGTGATGAACCGTTTACGTTATTTGATGGATCGAAAATTAATACATTTAAGCAATATTATGAAGAACAATCAGGTGGGAGCTATACAGTTGATGGAACTGTAACGGAATGGTTGACTGTTCCAGGAAAAGCTTCGGATTACGGTTCAGATGCTGGTACTGGTCATGATAATAAAGGACCTTTAGGACCACGTGATTTTGTGAAAGAAGCATTAAAAGCAGCGGTAGCAAAAGGGATTAACTTAGCTGACTTTGACCAATTTGATCAGTACGATCAAGATGGTGACGGAAATAAAAACGAGCCAGACGGCATTATTGATCATTTAATGGTTGTTCATGCGGGTGTAGGACAAGAAGCTGGCGGCGGTAAATTGAAAGATGATGCGATTTGGTCTCATCGTTCAAAACTTGGATCAAAACCATATGCCATTGATGGCACAAAATCTTCTGTTTCGAATTGGGGCGGAAAGATGGCGGCATACGATTATACAATCGAGCCTGAAGATGGAGCAGTTGGTGTGTTTGCACATGAATACGGTCATGATTTAGGTTTACCAGATGAGTATGATACAAAGTATACAGGACAAGGTGAACCTGTTGAATCTTGGTCTCTTATGAGCGGCGGCAGTTGGTCTGGAAAAATTGCAGGAACAGAGCCAACAAGTTTCTCACCACAAAATAAAGAGTTTTTCCAAAAGAATATGGGTGGAAACTGGGCGAATATTTTAGAAGTAGATTATGATAAACTTCGCAAAGGTATTGGGGCAGCAACATATATCGACCAAAGTGTTACGAAGTCAAAACGACCAGGAATCGTTCGCGTTAACTTGCCTGACAAAGATATAAAAAATATCGAAGCGGCATTTGGTAAGAAATTTTATTACAGTACAAAAGGGAATGACATGCATACATCACTAGAAACACCAGTATTTGATTTAACAAATGCGGCAAATGCAAAATTTGATTATAAAGCATTCTATGAACTGGAAGCGAATTATGATTTCCTTGAAGTAAATGCAATTACAGAAGATGGAACAAAGACACGCATTGATCGAATTGGTGAAAAAGATGTAAAAGGCGGTATGGATACAACTGATGGTAAGTGGGTTGATAAGTCATACGATTTAAGCCAATTCAAAGGAAAGAAAGTAAAACTCCAGTTTGAATATGTAACAGATATTGCAGTAGCTTACAAAGGATTTGCGCTAGACAATGCAAGCTTAACTGTAGATGGTAAAGTTGCTTTTTCTGATGATGCAGAAGGACAATCAGCAATGACATTAAAAGGATTTACTGTATCGAATGGATTTGAACAGAAAAAACATAACTATTACTTAGAGTGGAGAAATTATGCTGGTTCTGATTCGGCATTAAAACATGCGCGTGGCCCAGTATTTAATACAGGAATGGTTGTATGGTATGCGGATCAAAGCTTTACAGATAACTGGGTAGGCGTTCATCCAGGTGAAGGATTCTTAGGTGTAGTAGATTCTCATCCAGAGGCAATCGTAGGGACATTAAACGGAAAACCGACTGTGAAGAGCAGTACGCGTTATCAAATTGCGGATGCTGCATTCTCATTTGATCAAACACCAGCATGGAAAGTAGATTCACCAACTCGCGGAATCTTTGATTATAAAGGATTACCAGGAGTTGCGAAATTTGATGATTCTAAGCAGTATATCAACAGCATCATTCCAGATGCAGGACGTAAGTTACCAAAACTAGGATTGAAGTTTGAGGTAGTAGGTCAAGCTGAAGACAATTCTGCAGGTGCAGTTTGGATTCATCGCTAAAAAGTGAAATGCGGAGCAGTACTCTTATAGGGTACTGCTTTTATGGCTGAGAAAGAATGTATGGAAAAGAGTCATAATCTTGTCCTTCCTTTCATACAGTGAAACTAACAAGGCTTGTCTTAGGAAAGGAAGGAAATCAAGTGGAAACTTTACCATGGTGGATTTATCTTATTATTATTGGGATTGTCGTAAGTGGCTACATGGTTTTATATACTTCGAAAAAAGAACAAGAGATGGATAATGAGTTTATCGAAAAAGAAGGGGAAGTATATATGAAGCGTTTAGAAGAAGAGCGCGAGCGACGTAATCAAGAAAGTGATAAGGATTCTGTTTTACTTTAATAGAAACCCTTTGAGAAGAGAAATGTATGTATTTCTCTTCTTTTTATTTTACAGGAAATATTCATTATGGAATATTTGTATAAAAGGAAAGTATACGTTGCGTTTCAAAACGACATGATATATGGTACGAAATGACGCTGTTCTTTGTGTAACGTATAAGTTGCACAGGCTATGCAACGACAACTATCTTTACTCTTCATCATTCATTTACTCATACTAGGGCATAGAGAGAGGTGATGAACTCATTATGATTTTTAGCGAACGTTTAAAAGAAGAAAGAGAAAAAAGAAATTGGTCACAAAATGATTTGGCTGAAAAAATTCATGTAAGTCGTCAGTCTGTTTCTAAATGGGAGACGGGAAAGAACTATCCGAGTATTGAAATCATTATTCATTTAAGTGACCTGTTTGATATTACGATTGATGAGTTATTGAGGAGTGATGAGGAATTGAAGCAGAAAGTAATTCAAGATAGTAAACAGTTAGCGCATCCAAAATGGAAGATGGTTTTTGATAGTGTATTTATGCTTGGTTTCCTTTTGTTCCTATTAAAAATTAGTGTATTGTTGTTAAATAAGTTTGCAGGAGCAAGTATAACAATTTTAGCAGGCGCACCGTATGTCATGAATTTTGCACCTTTACTATTAATGGTAATAGGTGGCATAGGATCGGATAAGTTGAAAAAGATATATCAATAAAAACTGTCCCTGAGTTGGGGCAGTTTTTTATATCGGCGATTTGACATAGGATATCGATCATTCGACGTAGCCCGACAGTGAAGGGAGCTAAAAATTTCTCCTACTAGCTTTTCTTTTCGCCTAAATTGTGTACTTTGAACTACCCATCACTTAACGACCTTGCGGTCTGTTTGAAGTGGAGGATTCCTAAGTACAGGATTCTATTGAACCCTAATTGATTAGGCTAGCCCCGTAGTCCCTACGGTTAGAAGTCTTATCGCTTCATTTTTAAGATTGATACTTGCGTTAATATCTCTGTCGTGATGTGTGCCGCAAGAAGGGCAGTCCCATTCACGAAGATTTAGATTCTTAACGTCTTTGTTTTTGTATCCACAACAAGAGCAGAGTTGAGAACTTGCGAATGTCTTTAACATAACAACGACTTGCTTGCCATACCATTTCGCTTTGTATTCAAGCATTGTTCTGAATCGTGACCAAGATACTTCACTAATCGCTTTTGCTAACTTGTGATTCTTTAACATATTTGACACTTGCAAATCTTCGACACCAATTACATCGTGGTTTTTGATGATGTCAGTAGAGATTTTTTGCAAGTAGTCTGTCCTTGTATTGGTGATTTTTTCATGTATTCTTGCAACTTTACGTCTTTGCTTTTGATAGTTCTTCGCTTCATCAAGCTTGTATTTTCGTCTTAATGCTAATTCCTGTCGTCTGGATAGAATTCGCTGTGCATCGACTAACTTCTTTTCCAATGTACGAAACCATTTAAGGTTGCTAAATACTTGACCTGTGGAAAGGATAGCAAATTCTTTCAATCCAACATCTACACCAACAGATGAGCCAGTTTTAGGAAGTTCTTGTACTTCTGTTTCAATCAGAACGGATACAAAGTATGTACCACTTGGATTTCGTCTAATTGTCGCATTCAGAATACGACCTTCTACTTCACGACTTTTTGCGAATCGAACAAGACCCAGTTTAGGTAACTTGATTTTGTTTCCTACAATCGCAATATTTCCGTTGGTATGCTTTGTTTTATACGATTGGACTTTATTCTTTTTCGATTTGAATCTCGGTGCTTTATTCTGTTTGTTGAAGAAACGGTCAAACGAATCAGCAAGATTTTTTACCGAAGATTGAATCGCAATACTATCAACCTCTTTCAACCAAACTAATTTTTTCTTTAGTTGCGGTAGTTGAGAAGAACATGAAGTGTAAGTCAATCCTTTTCCTGTTTCGTTGTATGCATCATTCCATTTTGCTAAAAAGTGATTGAATACAAAACGAGAACAACCGATTGTTTTAGCAATTAATATTTCTTGTTCTTTGTTTGGATAGATGCGAAACTTATACGCTTTTTTAACTAACATTGATTTCACCTCCTTTTTTGTATATACTAAGTATATACAAAATGTAAGCATAAGTATATATTAAGTGTATACCGAAGGGGTAGTAGAATAATATGGAACGCATTTCAAAATTAATTAAGTTTCCTGCTGATTTAGTGGCAGAAATCGAAAAATACCAAAAAGAAAATTACATTACGAGTTTTGCGGGTGCGGTTTATGAACTTATCCGCAAAGGTTTAACTATGCCGGACAATCGAGATGGCAAGTAAGTCATCCCTTGTCCGAAGGCTAGAATACCTACTCATTGGGCTACGCCCTTCACATTCCTTGAAGTGGAGTATTCTAGCCTCTGTTGATAAAAGGTAGAATGACGTAAAAAAGGGGATTTTTTGAATGGAATTTCATGAACAAAAGATTTTTCCAGCAGTTCGGCAAATTAAAGATTTAGAAAAATTAATACATAGCTCGTATGAGTACATTGTTATTTTAGATATTCATATCGGTCAATTGAAGAGTGTTGTAGCACTTGCGAAGCAGCATAATAAAAAGGTGTTTTTACATGTTGATTTAATTCATGGCTTGCAGAGCGATGGTCATGCGACGGAGTTCTTATGCCAGGAATATAAGCCGTACGGGTTATTGTCGACAAAGGCAAGTGTTATTATGAAGGCGAAGCAAAAGGGTGTTGTCGCGATTCAGCGTATTTTTTTAATTGATTCAAGTGCGATGGAGAAAAGTTGTAATCTCTTAGAGAAAACAAAACCGAATTATATTGAGGTGCTTCCGGGCGCTTTAACATGTGTGATTGCTGAAGTGAAAGAACGTACGGGTGTACCGATTTTAGCAGGTGGATTTATTCGCACAGTGGAGGATGTAGAAAGAGCGCTCGAGGCCGGTGCAACAGCGATTACAACGTCGAAGAAAGAACTATGGAAACATTTCCAAAAATAGTGTCGAAAATGTGAAAAAATTCCGTTGACACCGCTTTCATTTAGGGTTAATATTATAGACAAGTTAATAAACGTGACGGAGAAAAGAAGAGATCCACATTTCATTGTTTCTATATTGTTATATAGAAACGTGTTAGCTGTGGGTCTTTTTCTTTCGAAAAAAACGAATGGCCATTCATTTTCTCTCTATCACATTGGAATCATTTAAATTGATTGTGGAGGGATTTTATGTCAGCATTTTTAGGGGAATTAATAGGGACAGCGTTGTTAATCGTTCTTGGTGGCGGCGTTTGTGCTGGTGTAAGTTTAAAGAAGTCGTTTGCTAAGGATTCTGGTTGGATTGTTATTACGATGGGGTGGGGCTTAGCAGTTGCCATCGCAGCATATGCAGTTGGATCAATTAGTGGGGCACATTTAAATCCAGCATTAACAATTGGACTCGCATTTAAGGGAGCGTTCCCATGGAGCGATGTACCAGGCTATATCGTAGCGCAAATGATTGGGGCAATCATCGGTGCAATTATCGTATATTTACATTACTTACCGCATTGGAAAGAAACAGAAGATCCAGGTACAAAATTAGGTGTTTTTGCAACAGGACCAGCAATCCCGAATACATTTGCAAACCTTTTAAGTGAAATGATTGGAACATTCGTTTTAGTATTTGGTATATTAGCAATTGGTGCAAATAAATTTGCGGATGGTTTAAACCCATTCGTTGTAGGTTTCTTAATTGTAAGTATTGGTTTATCATTAGGTGGAACAACAGGGTATGCAATCAACCCAGCTCGTGACTTAGGTCCGCGTATTGCACACTTCTTCCTTCCGATTGCAGGAAAGGGCGGATCAAACTGGAAGTATGCATGGATTCCAGTTGTGGGACCGATTTTAGGTGGATCACTTGCAGGTTTATTCCATCAAGTTGTATTTGACGGGAAACAAAATGCAGCACTGATTTATGTGATAATTGCAACTGTGATTGTACTAGCAATCTCTTATATGACAAGTAAAAAGAGCGAAAACAATACAAATAGTAGAAAAGTAGCATAAGGGGGAACCGATTATGAAAAAATATATTCTTTCATTAGACCAAGGAACTACAAGTTCACGTGCAATCCTTTTTAATAAGGAAGGAAAAATTGTTCATTCAGCTCAAAAAGAGTTTACACAACATTTTCCAAAGCCAGGTTGGGTAGAGCATAATGCACAAGAAATTTGGGGATCTATCCTAGCGGTTATTGCAACTTGTTTAAGTGAAGCGGATGTAAAACCAGAGCAAATCGCTGGTATCGGAATTACAAACCAACGTGAGACAGCGGTTGTTTGGGATAAAGAAACTGGTAAGCCAGTATATAACGCAATCGTATGGCAATCACGCCAAACAGCTGAAATTTGTGATGAGTTAAAAGAAAAAGGCTATAGCGATATGGTTCGCGAAAAAACAGGTCTTTTAATTGATGCATATTTCTCAGGTACGAAAGTGAAATGGATTTTAGATAACGTTGAAGGTGCAAGAGAAAGAGCAGAACGCGGCGAATTATTATTCGGTACAATTGATACATGGCTTGTATGGAAATTGTCTGGTGGTAAAGCGCACGTAACAGATTATTCAAACGCATCACGTACATTAATGTTTAATATTCATAATCTAGAGTGGGATAATGAGCTTTTAGATATGTTAACAGTGCCAAAAAGCATGCTTCCAGAAGTACGTCCATCATCTGAAGTATATGGCAATACAATCGATTATCATTTCTTCGGTCAAAATGTACCGATTGCAGGTGTGGCTGGTGACCAACAAGCAGCGTTATTTGGACAAGCTTGCTTCGGTGAAGGTATGGCGAAAAACACATACGGAACTGGTTGCTTCATGTTAATGAACACAGGTGAAAAAGCAGTTGCGTCTGAGCATGGTCTATTAACAACAATTGCATGGGGTTTAAATGGAAAAGTTGAATATGCATTAGAAGGAAGTATTTTCGTAGCAGGTTCAGCAATCCAGTGGTTACGTGACGGCATGCGCATGTTTAAAGATGCAAGTGAGAGTGAAGAGTATGCGTCTCGCGTTGCATCAACAGATGGTGTTTACGTTGTTCCAGCATTCGTAGGACTTGGAACACCGTACTGGGATAGTGAAGTACGCGGAGCGGTATTTGGTGTAACGCGTGGCACAACGAAAGAACACTTTATCCGTGCAACGCTAGAGTCATTAGCATACCAAACGAAAGATGTATTATGCGCAATGGAAGCTGATTCAGGTATTAAGCTGAAAACATTACGCGTAGATGGGGGCGCAGTTAAGAATAACTTCTTAATGCAGTTCCAAAGTGATATGTTAGATGTTCCAGTAGAGCGTCCAGAAGTAAATGAAACAACGGCTTTAGGGGCAGCATATTTAGCAGGTCTTGCAGTTGGATATTGGGAAAACCAAGAAGAAATTAAGACGCAGTGGAATATGGACAGAAGCTTTGCACCAGCAATGGAAGCGGAAACAAGTGAAGAACTATATGCTGGCTGGAAAAAAGCGATTGAAGCAACAAAAGCTTTTAAATAATCATAAACAGTGTTATAATGATGATAAGTTAATAATTCGGTAGGAGATTTGGAGAGACCACAACACGCTATAGAAGCGAATTCTATAGCGGAGTTTGTGGTCTCTTTTTTCGTTATCAAAGGGAGGAATTACCATGAAATTTTCAAGTAAACAACGTAAAGACGTATTAAACGGAGTAAATAAACAAGAGTTAGATGTGATCGTAATTGGTGGAGGTATTACTGGTTCTGGTATTGCATTAGATGGAGCAACACGCGGTTTATCAACAATTGTGTTTGAAATGCAAGACTTTGCAGCAGGTACATCAAGTCGTTCAACGAAACTTGTACACGGTGGCTTACGTTATTTAAAACAACTTGAAGTGAAAATGGTAGCAGAGGTTGGGAAAGAGCGTGCGATCGTATATGAGAACGGTCCCCATGTAACAACACCAGAGTGGATGTTATTACCGTTCCATAAAGGTGGTACATTTGGTTCATTTAGTACATCAATCGGTCTTCGTGTATATGACTTCCTAGCAGGAGTAAAACGAAGCGAACGTAGAAAAATGTTCAGCCGCGAAGAAACATTGAAGAAAGAACCGCTTGTGAAACAAGAAGGATTACAGGGCGGTGGTTACTACGTAGAGTATCGTACAGATGATGCACGCTTAACAATTGAAGTAATGAAAGAAGCGATTGAACACGGTGCAAAAGCAGTCAACTATGCAAAAGTAGACAGTTTCTTATATAAAGATGGAAAAGTATGTGGTGTACGCGTTATCGACTTATTAGACGGTGAAGTATATGAAGTGTACGGTAAGAAAATTGTAAACGCAGCTGGTCCTTGGGTAGATACATTACGTGAAAAAGATAATTCGAAAAAAGGAAAAGTACTGCAATTGTCTAAAGGAGTTCACTTAGTTATCGATCAAAAACGTTTCCCTCTTGGGCAAGCTATCTACTTTGATACACCAGACAAACGTATGGTCTTCGCGATTCCGCGCGGCGGGAAAACGTATGTAGGTACAACAGATACGTTCTATGATAAAGACGCAGCAGTACCGCAAATGACAACAGAAGATCGCACATACATCATTAATGCGATCAACTATATGTTCCCGAGTGTGAAAATTACTGAAAAAGATATTGAATCAAGCTGGGCTGGTGTACGTCCGTTAATTTATGAAGAAGGTAAGAATGCATCTGAAATTTCTCGTAAAGATGAAATTTGGACTTCTGAATCTGGCTTAATTACAATTGCAGGTGGTAAATTAACAGGATATCGTAAAATGGCAGAAATGGTAGTAGATTATGTAACGTCTCTACTACAAAAAGAAGGACATAGCGCATATCCGAAAAGTGAAACGAAACATATGCCAATTTCAGGCGGTCATGTAGGTGGCTCTAAACAATTACCAACATTTATTGCGAAGAAAGCACAAGAGGGAACAAAATACGGTTTAACGGCAAAGCAAGCAGAAGAGTTTGCGAAATTCTATGGTTCTAACGTTGATATTCTCTTTAACTTAGCAAAAGAGCTAAAAGCAGATGCAAAAGAGTATAATATGCCGCTAGACGTACTTGTACCGCTTGTGTACGCAATGGACTATGAAATGACAGCAAAACCTGTTGACTTCTTCGTACGCCGCAGAGGAGCTGTATTCTTCAACATTCACTGGGTATACGATTGGAAAGAAAACGTAATTGCGTATATGGCAGCAAAATTAGGCTGGAGTAAAGAAGAGCAAATGAAATACACAGCTGAACTAGAGAAAGCATTAAGAGACGCTGTAGTGCCTGTAGATCAGCAAGAACAAGCTGCTGCATTAGCGTAAGAAAAGTAGCAATAAAGAAGCGCTTAGAGGGAGAAAATACCCGTTAGGCGCTTCTTTATGTTGTAAAAGAGGCTTATATCTAATTGCTTAGCCTTTGTTTTTCTCAAACTTGTTAAAGAAGTATAATAGTAAAAACATGCCAAATGCAATTGTTGGATAAACTGTAATTGCATTTGGCATGTTTTTGTATCCCGTGTAATTCAGCATAGGTATCCGCCCCATACAGAGCGAAAATAAGCCAAATGACTACAACTAGTAATTTCATTAAAATCCACCTTTTATGTGTATAGCTGAAAGCAGTATAATCATAGAAAAATTATATTTGGAATGAAACTAATTTTTTATATTGTTTCACAGATTTTTTTGTTATAATAGCATACGGGTTAAGGGAAGACTTTTATCTTCCCTTGTGTTTTTATCTGCATCTAGCTTTTTGCTAGATGCTTTTTTTATATAAAGGCTCTGTTAATGTTTGTTGTTGATAATTTGACTTATAGGAATTTATGTTCTGTAATGGGTTTAACTATATAAAAGTTGGTGATGACCGTGAGAGCAACTGATATTCTTAAAGCCATTCAAAAACTAAATCCAGCAGAGAAACATCGACTACGAGAGTATTTAATAGATGCTCTTACTGCATCGTCCTCGACAGGAACTGTTCTACAAGAAATATCTGAGCGTAAAAACAAGAGTGGCTATCATTGTCCTGATTGCGAGTCGGAGTATATTGTTCGGTTTGGTAAATATTCAACTATTGTTGATGGTGAAGAAATTAAAAAACAACGTTATCGCTGTAAAGCGTGTAAAATGACATTTACTGACCTCACAAATACCGCACTGTAGCGAACTCGTCGTCTTAACCAATGGGGAAAATTTGTAGAATGTATGATAGAAGGATACTCACTACGTAAGTCTGCTGAATTAGTTGGCAATGTATCTCACGTCACATTATTCTACTGGAGACACAAACTTTTATCATCACTAAAAAAAAATGGATATATCGAATTTCGAGGGTATCGTCGAAATGGACGAGACCTATTTCCTATACTCAGAAAAAGGACAAAGAAAGATTAAAGATAGAAGGCCCCGAAAATGTGGTGGTTCCGCAAAGAAACGTGGAATAAGCAACGAACAAGTATGTGTTTTAGTTGCAAGGGACCGTGATAAGTTGACTTTTTCGCAGACACTGGGAATGGGTAGATTAACAAAAGAGCAATTGGAC
Organism: Paenibacillus sp. 102; assembly: GCF_039549175.1. Classification (NCBI taxonomy): domain Bacteria; kingdom Bacillati; phylum Bacillota; class Bacilli; order Caryophanales; family Paenibacillaceae; genus Paenibacillus; species Paenibacillus sp. 102. The sequence goes on from NZ_JBCGHT010000027.1 coordinate 29,747, forward strand.
AAAGCTATCGGACATAAACTTTCAAGTGAAAATGTTTTATGCACCGACTCTTGGCGTGCCTTTAAAACATACGCTACTGAAAAAGGTATGAATATTTATCAGTTCAAGTCTGATGGTAAGGTTCGCACAAAGGGGCTTTATCACATCCAGAACGTCAATAATTACCACCGTAGACTTAAAGGGTGGATACAACGATTTAATGGGGTTGCAACAAATATTTGGACAATTATTTTACTTGGTTTCAAGTATTAGAAAGTATTCAGCACCAGAGAAATGAAGTCACTATGAAAGACTTGATTATTAAAGGAAATCTAATACAAAATACAGAAACATATGATACACTTAGGTTATCTCAGTTTACGATATAAATTTTGTTTCTTGTTCAACTAACTCGCAGGTTAATTGAATACATAATTTTAAAAAATGATAAGATTATTATCAGTCGATAATATTTTGTAAAGTGGTGGATTTATGAATATTTTAGAAAAGTTTGCTGATGTACCTAAAATAGAAACGGAACGTCTCATCCTTAGAAAAATCACATTAGATGATGCAGAAGATATGTATTTATATGCTTCGAATGAAGAAGTAACGAGATATGTAACTTGGGATACTCATTCTTCATTATCAGATACAATTGAATTTATAAATACGTTTTTACCTCAATATGATGCTCTATGGGGGATTGAGCTTAAAGAAAATGGTAAATTTATTGGAACAGTTCACTTTGTTTGGTGGCAGCCAGAACACAATAGTGCTGAAATTGGATATGTTCTATCTAAAGAATACTGGGGCAAAGGGTTAATTACCGAAGCAGCAAGGGCAATCACCTCTTTTGGTTTCGACAGTATGAACATAGTTCGTATACAGGCGAGATGCTTTTTAGAAAACAAGGGTTCAGAGCGTGTTATGAAAAAGTTAGGTATGTCTTTCGAAGGTATAAGTAGAAAGGTAATGTATGTTAAAGGGGAACATAAGGACTTAAAGGTGTACTCCATATTAAAGTTTTAGATGTATTTTTTCTGCTTTATTACAGTGATATCGTTATTTAACAACAGTTATATATTGCGATGAGTAAGTTTGTGAAGATTTACACTTAAAGTAACGGGGGCGTTAGTTTAATAAGCAAATAATTCGAAATAGAACTTCCATTAAATTGGAAGTTCTATTTTTACACCTAATATCAACATTGAACTTTAATAGAGTCTATATAAAAAATCCTAAAATACCTAAAAATAAAATAAGCTGTCAGGAAATTCCTGACAGCTTATTTCATAATAATTATTTTTTCTCTTTGTCCTCTTTTGGAGTTTCAAAGATATCTTTTAAGTCTTTATCATTAACTTTCACGTCAGCTTTTTTCAGTTCTTTCTCTTGAAGTTTAGCCATGAATTCGCCATCTTGCATCTTTTTCGCAACAAGTTCTTTTTTAATGTCTGCTTTTGCTTGATCAAATGGTTTTTCTTGCTCTTTAATATCAGTTACTTTAATGATGTGGTAACCGTATTGTGATTTAACAGGTTCGCTTACTTCATCTTTTTTCAATTTATATGCAGCATCTGTGAATTCTTGTACCATTTTACCAGGTCCGAAGAAACCAACGTCGCCGCCTTTTTCAGCAGAGCCTTTATCTTCTGAGTATTGTTTTGCAAGTTCTTCAAAAGATTTACCTTGTGCAAGTTCTTCTTTTACTTTTTTCGCAGTTGCTTCATCTTTTACAAGGATGTGGCTTGCCTTAATTTCAGGTTTATAATTTTCTTTTAGTTCTTTGTCAGTGATACTGCCTTCAATCGCTTTTGTCATCGCTAATTCAGCACGAACGCTTTCTTTAAATGATTTATCCGTAAATCCTTGTTGTTTTAGAGCGGCATCAAATTGATCACCAAGTTGCTTCTTATACTCGTCGTATTTCTTGTCAACTTCTTTATCATCGATTTTATAGTTTGTAACAAGTACTTTTTCTAATACCATACCATTTAAAATTTGTTTACCAGCTCTGTCTTTCATCTTTTCATAAAATTCGTCTTTTGAAATGTCACCAGCTTTAGAGGTAACGATTTTATCAGCTGATCCACATGCTGATAAGGCAATCAAACTTGTTGCTGCTAAGGCAAGCATAGCTTTCTTCATTCAATAAACACTCCTACTATTATGTATTTTTAATTCATCCTGCACAAATGAACAATTGCCTCATATGAGGTGATATTTGCTCATAAGAGCCCGATTAAGTCTCACTGGTTTTGCTTTCTAAAAGCCTGCTTAACAGGGCTTACCGAGGCTAAGGATGAAATCTAGCTGAAGGTAATTTTATTCTATATTATAAGCAATATGTACAAAAATTAATATATCATATTTCGACGTCTTTTCCTATTGATAAAGAAAAATTACCCATTTGTTTATGATGATTGTCAGATTGAGGGGAGAGTACCATATTAGGCGAATGTGCATATAAAGGAAAGAGGAGGGATGGGCGAATGAATTCATCACTTATTATTTTATTGCTTGTACTGTTTATTTTATTGATTATAGTAGGTATAATTTGCTTATAGAGGAAAAAAGTGAGGAAGGGGCTTTCCTTCCTCACTTTCCATGAAATATAATTTCTATATAACTAGAAATTAATAGAATCGTAATACATACATTAATCACTCGAAAAGCGCTCGTTTGGCGTCTCTCGGATAGTTGTTTTCGTACGCAAAGTGTATGCGTTAGGAAATTCGTGTAGAATAGAACAATAAGTGCAAATGTGACAAAAACAATTTCTATAAGAGTCACGAGGAGATACCCCCTTTTGGCCAAAATACATATACTTTCATATATTGTATCATACGATATTTTGTTCGTGTTATAAAATTCAGAAATAGAAGACATTGTGTTAGAAAGTGAGGGAGAGAATGGACGTTGTAAAGAGACTAGAACAAGCTGAATATTATGTAGAACTTCTTTTTAAAATGATCGACGAAGATAAGTGTCCATTTTATTCTTTAATTATAAAGAAAAAAGCTCGTAAAAAGGATATTGAACGTATACTAAATCTTTGTGAACAATTGAACGAACAATACATAGCAGAGAAACGAGAAGGTTTACTTTTATTCGATGCTCTTTTGGAGCAATTTGAAAAAGCGCTTCCACATCAGCTCGAAGTAAACGAGACTGCAGAAGCGCTAGTAAAACAAGGTTTATTTCAACCACTTATGCAAGAATTTTTACGCATGACAGCGAAAAAATAATTGGTATTATTTTTTAACTAATTTTTGATCGTGTTCCGTAAAATTTTCTTCAATATCTTCTAGTGATTTCTCAAAAATATCGATAAAATCTTGTCCATAAATATTTCTTAAAATCGCGATTAATTCGATATTTTCTGGGAACTTACCGTAGAAGTTGCGAAGAGCAAGAGCGCCATTAAAGACCGAATTATTTTCAGGGTCATACTCCTCCATTAATTGCAAGAGCAATTCTTCCCCTTTTGGTGTAATTTCAATATACGTATTTCGCTTATCATCTTCTTTCTTTGAGAATACAAGATAGCCGCGCTCTTCAAGTTTTTTAGAAAAGTTAAATGCCGTCGATACGTGCATCACGCCAAACTTTGCAATCTCAGAAATAGAAGCCCCTTTTAAATGATAAGCAATGGTTAAAATATGGTGCTCATTAATGTTTAAATCGTATGGTTTAATCCACTGTTGCCAATCTTTTTCTACACATTTCCATAATGCTTTTGATAATTGAGCAATGCGTTGGCTAAAAATCATTGCTTCTTTGACCGAATAATCTTTTTCTCCACTTTTCATGTACTCACCCTCACCCACTTTTACATTCTTATTCATTAGTATCTATTATGCCAGTAAAATAAAAATTAATAAAGTCTTTTTGTGAGAATTGTGAAAATTTTTCGGAAAAATTATAATCTTGTACAAATCATGCATAACTGTGGAAGCGTTTTAGATGTCATAACTATAAGTGTTATCTTCACGTAGTAGAGGATAACATATATTGTAAATGCATAAAAACACGACATATCTATGTGATATGTCGCGTTAGGAGAAATATTTATAAAAAATATTTGTTATATGCAAAAACTAAGAATGGAACATCATTTACGCTTTTTCTGGAACTGCTTGTTGCAATTTTTCAATGGATTTTTGAATGTCTAAAATCTCTTGTTCAATATGACGTTTGTTTTGAGAAATATCTTGTTTCCATGTGGAAAGCGTATCTTGCATATCATCTTTCAATTCTTGAAACACTTCTTTACCTTCTGAAGCTGTTTCAACAATTTGACGTTTTAATAATTTTGTATCAGCTGCAATATCTGATAAAGTCTTTTTCACATCATTTCCTTTTTCTTTTAGTTTACTTCGCATATCTTTACCAGAAGAAGGAGTGGAAAAAAGAACAGCTAGTCCAGCGACAGCTCCGCCGCAAATTAAACCTGTTACAAAGGATTTAGCTTTTGACATAAAAGGAAACCTCCTTATTTTTTGTTCGTACTCATGATGTATAAAACGATGCATATGCTTAAGACAAGGGGGGAGAAAAGTGAAACTCGTGACAACTATTTGCTTTATCGTAAGTCTTTTCTTTCTTGTACGTGCTATGCATTTACTGTTATTTGTAAAACAAAAAAGATCGTATCCTCCAGCATTTTGGGTGAAGAAACAAGCCATGCAGTATATGTCTTTTGGAGGAATAGGCTTGTTATGCACAATTTTATTTTATATGCTTCTATAGTCTATTTTACACTATTTGCAATGGTACTTGCGATGTTTTGTAAATTTTCCGTCGTATATTCATTTTGGTGTGATTTCCAAACGGCGCCAAAACCATCGTGTTCACCGTAGCGTGGAATTAAATGAAGGTGGAAGTGGAATACAGTTTGTCCAGCTTTTTCACCGTTGTTATTTAACAAGTTAAAGCCGACTGGATTAAATTCAGATTTTATCGCATTTGCGATTTTTGGAACGACAGAAAAAATGTGTGATGCAATTTCTGGCGTTAAAGCAAAAATATCTTGCTTATGTACTTTTGGAATAACAAGTGTATGTCCTTTTGTTACTTGGCTGATATCTAGAAATGCAAATACATGTTCATCTTCATATACTTTTGAGCAAGGGATTTGTCCTTCAATAATTTTACAAAAAATACAATTATCCGCTGTATGATTCATTGTTCTCATCCTTTCAAGTAGGTCTTAGCCGTATTTTACCATACTTACATAGGAGAACAAACACGAAAAACAGGAAGCTGACTCAGCTTCCTGTTTTCTGAAGAGGGATTGAAAAAGCATTTAATATAATCTACCGTTCGCAGACACCTCATTTATTTAGGAAATATGTGACAATTCGGCTTGTGCTCTGCCTTAGACACCCCATTTACAATGAAATGATAATCCTTTATAAAATGAACTTGTTTATTTTATAAAACAGTATATACTCTCCTCGAGACACCCCGTTTCTAAAATGAAACAAATTATCTGGTTTCGTGTAAATTTTCTTTGTCCATTATGGACACCCCATTTCATGATGATTTCGCTAGGCTATGTTCATCAATTAAGTGGTTGCTTTTTCAATGTGTTCCTTCTTCACTAATTATGATGTCCCGTTTTGCAGAAGGTATGCAAAGAAATTAAATTTTTTTGAAGAAATTAGGTACTATATATCCAACTTGATTTTCAAGCATCTAGGTCGCAGCTATGAAAACAAAAGAAGATCTCCACTCGCTTTCTCCTTTTGTTCTCACTTGGCATGGTGCTAAAAAAGGCACTGACCGCTTCTATGCATGGCCGGATGCTCTCTCCCATCTAAAAAGAATGGTTTGATGTTCGTTTTTAATTTGGGTTTATATATGTAGTATCTTTTATTTTTTGGTAAGATGGATATATAGAAACGACTAGAAGTCCCGCTGTAATAGGCGGATGAATATAACGAAGAAAGTGGTGTCATATGGGACAGTTATTACGTGTGGAAAATGTCACAGGAGGATATACGAAGCGGCCAGTGCTACAAGATGTTTCATTTTCTGTGAACAAAGGTGAACTTGTTGGCTTAATCGGTTTAAATGGTGCTGGTAAAAGTACGACGATTAAACATATTATCGGTTTAATGGAACCGAAAAAAGGAACTGTAACAATTAACGGAAAAAGTATTCGAGAAGATATGACAGCGTATCGTTCTAGTTTTTCATTTATTCCAGAAACACCTGTATTATATGATGAGTTAACGTTAGAAGAACATTTGAAGTTAACAGCAATGGCATATGGTGTTGAGGAACAGCAATATGAAGAACGTGTTCAGCAATTATTAAAAGAATTTCGAATGACGAATCGTTTAAAGTGGTTCCCGGCTCATTTTTCAAAAGGGATGAAGCAGAAAGTAATGATTATGAGTGCTTTTCTTGTTGAACCATCACTTTATATTGTTGATGAACCTTTCGTTGGACTCGATCCGCTAGCGATTCAATCACTGCTGCAAATGATGGACAAAATGAAAAAGAGCGGTGCTGGCATTTTAATGAGCACTCATATTTTAGCGACAGCAGAACGTTACTGTGATTCCTTTATTATTTTACATCAAGGTGAAATCCGTGCGAAAGGAACACTATCTGAGTTGCAATCAGAGTTTAACATGCCGGGTGCGACGCTAGATGATATTTATATTGCGTTAACAAAGGAAGAAGATTATGAATAGCAAAGCATTATGGAAAGAACGGTTCAAATATTTCTTAAAAGAAGTTCGTACATATAGTAAGTATGTTTTTAACGATCATTTAAAATTTATTTTCGTATTTATCATTGGAGCAGGTGCGTATTACTATCAGCAATGGCTGCAAACACTGACTCCATCATTTCCGACTGCGCTTGTTATGTCGGTGCTACTCGGGCTTGTATTAACGGCAGGATCGATTCAAACGTTATTAAAAGAAGCAGATCTTGTGTATTTGCTTCCGGTTGAAGAAAAATTAAAGCCGTATTTTACAAAAGCATTTCTCTTTACATTTATGATTCAGCTATATGTCATTGCAATTGTAGCGGCCGCACTTGCTCCGCTATATTTCCAGCAGATGAAGCAAACGGGAGGGGCTTACATATGGATTGTGGCCGCGCTTGTTATTGTGAAAGCATGGAATTTATTTGTAGCGTGGGAAAAGTCATTTTTAACAGATCAGGGCATGCAGCGCGCGGATTGGTTCATTCGCTTTTTATGTAATGGATTATTTGTGTACTTTCTTGTCGAGCGTACTTCAGTGATTTACATAGGAGTAATCCTCTTTGTAATGGTTATCTATCTTGCCTTCATGTATCAAAAGGTAAAAGGAAAACCGCTAAACTGGGAATACTTAATTGCAGAAGAAGGCAAGAAAATGATGTTTTTATACCGCATTGCTAACATGTTTGTCGATGTACCAGCTTTAAAAGAACGAGTAGCGCGCCGAAAATGGCTTGATTTTGTGCTTTCAATAATTGGTGAAAAACGTACATATTTATATTTGTATACACGTACATTTTTAAGATCTGGGAATTACTTTGGTCTATATATTCGCTTACTTGCGATTGGCGGTGTCATTCTTTATTTCATCCCGTTTTTATACGGACGTTTCATTGTAAGTATCGTGTTTTTATACTTAATTGGATATCAACTATTAAGCCTTTGGAAACACCATCGCTTAAAACTTTGGCTTGATTTATATCCGGTGACCCATGAAGAAAAGAAAAAGGATTTTCTGAAACTGCTCAGTGCAATTTTATGTGTTGGCGGTATTGTATTTACAATCATATTTGCTTTCGCAACAAAAGATATCATCATGACGTGTATTTTATTCGCCGCTAGCATCGTATTTAGTATCGCTTTCGTATATCAATACGGGGCAAAACGTATCGAACGTTTAAATTGAAAGGAATGAACTTATGACTGAATACGAAGAGAAGGTCATAAAAGAATTGCAGCAGTGGAAACATACAATCATGAAAGATTCTTCTATGATGACTCGTTTTTCTAAAAAGGTACAAACGAAAGTGCAACAGCTAATTCCAGAAAAAGTGCAAAACGTGCTAACGGAAACAATAAAAAAGATGGTGCAAGGTATTAGTGCCGGATCTCATTTTATAAAACCAAAGTTAAAAGAAACAGATTGGTCCTTACAAAGAAGAGATGAAGAAGTCCTGAAGAAAATGGACGAGTACAAAAAGATCGCTGCAGCAGAAGGCGCGGGAACAGGAGCTGGTGGTTTTCTATTTGGACTTGCAGATTTTCCGCTCCTGCTCAGTATTAAAATTAAATTTTTATTTGATGCAGCGACTATGTATGGATTTGATACGAGCAAAGAAGAAGAGCGATTCTTTATTCTTCACGTGTTCCAACTCGCTTTCTCAAGTGATGACCATCGCAAGGAAGTATGGAAAGCAATCGAAACGTGGAGCGCAGGGAAAGAAACTCAAATTGACTGGGAGAAGTTCCAGAAAGAGTATCGCGATTATATCGATTTAGCGAAGATGCTGCAACTTGTGCCGGTAATTGGTGCCCCGGTTGGAGCATATGCGAATTATCAATTGTTGCAACGCCTTGGCGAAGTGACGATGAATTGTTATCGTTTGCGGTTGCTTCAGAGACAGGGAAGTATGTAAAAGGTATCAAACCTTTCTTTTAGGCGGGAGCGAGCGTCTGCTCTGCCCTCGTGCCGAGTGAAAACAAAAGAAGAGGAAGACTGTTTTCGGTTTTATAGTAGTTACTTATACACTGAAAATGAAATAGACGTGTATATTTGAAGAGGAGCTTTCACGTTTTGTGGAAGCTTTTTTATAGTGCAGGGAAACGAAAGAAAATAGACTCTTGTTTTTGTGTCGCTATTTGCCGAATGGTCGATATATTTGAAAAATCGCCCATAAAGTAAATTTTCTTCGTCATTGCACAATATATATTTATCGATTATAATTTACTTACCGACCGTTAAGTAAAAAGGAGTAACTATGGCAAAAAATATACAAACATCACAAAATATAGTAGAAGCAGCTTTTAAACTGATGGCAGAGCATGGCATTGAAAAGATGAGCCTGTCTATGATTGCAAAAGAAGTGGGAATATCAAAGCCGGCTATTTATTATCATTTCCCATCTAAAGAAGCGCTTATTGATTTTTTGTTTGAAGCAATTTTTGCAGATTATTATTTTTCAGCGTACTTTGCAAAAGAAGAGTACACAAAGGAGAATTTTGAAGAGCGATTAATAGAAGATGGTCTGTACATGTTATCAGAATATGAAGAAGATCCAGGGACACTCCGCGTGCTAAATGAATTTATTTTAACAGCAGTACGAAATGAAAAGTATCAGAAGAGATTATTTGAAGTGCAGGAAGATTTCTTAACCGGTTTTGCAGATTTATTAAAGAAAGGCGCAGAGTTGGGCGTTGTTTCAAAAGAAAAAACAGAAGAGAAGGCCCATATGTTAGCGCTCGTAATTGATAATATGAGCAATTCGATGTTGATGGGATTCAAATTAAATTATAAAGATATTTGGACTGAGAGTGTGAAAAGTGTGCGAGTAAGTAGTAAGTAGATAAGCACAAATTGAAGAAACGACAAAAGACAAAAGACAAAAGACAAAAGACAAAAGACAAAAGACATTTTTTTAGGTGGGAGAGAGCGTCCGCCCAGGGGTAGAAGCGGTCAGAGCCCTTTTTCGCCCCATGCCGTGCGAGGACAAAAGGAGGAAGTAAGAGGAAGTCAGCTTTTGTTTAGGAGGCCGTGATGAGGAGATGGGAAATCGAAAATAGATAGATGGAAAACCATCCTTTTTAGGTGGAAGAGAGCGTCCGCCCAGGAATAGAAGCGGTCAGAGCCCTTTTTTGCCCCGTGTCGAGTGAAAACAAAAGGAGGTCTCTTTTGTTTTCGGAGCCGTGATGTGGATGCTGGAAATCAATGAATCGGTAGAGAGGAGCGGGAAATATGAAATTTCGAAAAGACTGGTGGCTTGGTTTTCTTGGACTAATTGGCGTTTATAAATTTCCAAATATAATCGATGCGTTTCAAGGTGAAAAGGAATGGACAGCATTGATTAGCCTCATTTGGTTGATTTGGTTCGGTTATTTCATCCCGGAGAAGAAAGATGATGAAAAGAAAGAATTATAATAAAAACATTTCTATTCCTATGTAATTTTCTGTAAAATAGTAGAATGAGAGAATTCATATATTAGATTACTAGATTTGGAGTGATTAGATGCAGCCATTGGAAAATGAAATTCATCCTGATATGGTCAAAGTTTGGAAAACTCGTGTTTTAATTGAGCTGGGCATAAGTGTGTTAGTCATCCTTGCGTATCTCTTTTTCATGATTAAGTTTAATTGGTGGGAATGGATTTTTTATACACTGATTGGAATTACGATTGTGTATACACCGTTTGAGTATTTTCTTTTCCAAAAAATACGTCAGCGTTATCATAGTTATCAATTAAATGAAGAAGAATTAGAGATTCAGCACGGTATGTTTACAGTTAAACGTGTATTAGTTCCAATGATTCGTGTACAGCACGTTACAATTGAGCAAGGCCCAATTATGAGAAAATACGATTTAGCAGAATTACAAATTTCAACAGCGGCTACTTCTCATAGTATTCCAGGATTGAAGATGAGAGAAGCAGAACAATTGAAGCGTCAAATTGGAGAACTTGCGAAGGTGAGTGATGAGGATGTATAAGAGGCAGCATCCAATCACGATATTATTGGAATTAAAAATAAAAGACTTTATACCATTTATTATTTTTCTGTTTAGTTTAAAAGGGAAATTCCCATTTTGGTATTTAGTGCCGTTAGGTTTTTTAGGGATTTCCATTATCTCAGTTATTGTGAATTGGTACTATAAAGTATATTGGATTGAAAATAATGTACTGCACATTAAACAAGGATTATTTGTAAAAAAAGAAAGTTATTTAAATAAAGAACGTGTCCAGACGATTAATACAAGTTCAAGTATGTTATATCAAATATTAGGTTTAACGAAGCTCAAAATTGAAACAGCTGGCGGTGGTGATGAGCCTGAAGTTAGCTTAGCTGGTATTAAGAATGATGAAGCAAAAACATTAATTACGATGTTAAATGAATCTACAGAGGAGCCTGTGGAAATACAAGAGGATGCTGTAAATGCTAGTTTGGAAGAAGAGCATAAAACGGAATATAAGTTGACTTGGAAAGAGATTTTATTAGCTTCTGTGACATCCGGTCAATTTGGTTTGTTGTTCTCTCTATTATTCTTTGTTTACTCCCAAGTAGATGAATATATCCCAAAATGGATTGAAAAAAGGGTGGAAACATATGTAATGGATAATGATGTGTATGGCTGGATTTATATGGTCGCGATCTTGCTTGTTGTTTCGTGGATTGTATCCACGTTTGGCTACGCTTTAAAGCATGCGAACTTTACCGTACATCGTAAAAATGATGAAATTCGCATTTCACAAGGGCTTCTTGAGAGAAAAGAGCTTGTGCTGAAGCTGCATCGCATTCAAGGTATTACGATAAAAGAAGGGATATTCCGTCAACCATTTGGCTACTGCTCTATACATGTAGAGGTGATTCAAAACAATGAAAAAGGTGAGGAGAATGTTACGCTTCACCCGGTTATTCGGAAAGACCGCGTCGCAGAATTACTCGCTCATCTGCAGTTGCCATATGAACTAAACACGAATGTTACAGCACTGCCAAAGACGGCACTACGTCGCTATTTGTTAGAGAGTTTTATTTTCTTTTGTATATTAGCAGTCCCGATTACAGGCGCAAGTATATATTTTGAAAAATACTTTATGATTTGGACACTGTTACCTTTGTTTGGATTACTTATGTCACTTGGTTACGCAACGTTTTGTGCAGGTGCTTACAGAGTAGATGGGGAACAATTGACGATGGTGTATCGTAATATTGCTAAATATACGGGACTCGTGAGAAGAAGGCATGTACAGTCAATCGAGAAAACACAGTCTTACTTTCAGCGCGGAGCTCAGTTATGTTCACAGACTTTTTCTAGTGCATCCACAAATTATAAATTAGAGCATACGCGTTTAGAAGATGCAGAACGTATGCAGAATTGGTATAAGAATAAGTAGAATATATGAAAAAAGTAGCACAGACGATATTTTTCGTTTGTGCTACTTTTCTTTTTCCTGAAAATTTTTTGTTTTTTTAGTAACAACTCAAATACATTATAAATATATTGATTAATTTTTAGGAGATGAAGTTGTAAAAACTTCATAATGAAGGTCGAATAATTATTGTTGTAATTCAGGATATGGATTTACAAACTTTATTTTCTAGAGTAATTGAATAGCTTTTAAAAGATATTTTTTCGTTTTCGGGAACAATCGATTTTTTAACTTGATGGCTATGTGACAGTACCCATAGCCATCAAGTTAAAATTTCAAAGTACTCCCATAACGAAAATTTTATATTTTTGTAGATAGATTTGAGAATTAAGCTCATTTTTCCATTTTGGAAAACAATATACTTAACTCGCTAGCGATGTATACACATAATCAGATTATTACCTGTCGTTAGTCGAAGAATTATCAGTATACTAACCATTTCGACATTCCTCAAAAAACTGCCTATATCACAATGTAGTCCCTTAGTTAAATCCTGTTAATTTTTCGAGAAGCTTTTTTGAAAAGTTTGGTTTTAACATTATCATACATAGAGTATGTATGATAATGTTTAGAAAATGGAGAACTTACTATTAAAAGGAGGGGCTTTAAATGAAGGTTAATAGCTTTTATCCTGTAATAACGACGGATCAAGTTACGAAAAGTGTAAGTTTTTACAAACGTCACTTTGGATTTGAATCGGTGTTTGAATCGGATTGGTATGTCAGTCTGCGAAAATCGGAAAATGAGATTCCATTTGAGCTTGCGGTACTGAACGCTTTCCACGAAACAATTCCCTCACATTCTCGCAAGCTTGTAAATGGTCTGATTCTCAACTTTGAAGTTGACGATGTCGATAAATGGTACGAGAGATTAATCATCCAGGAAAAACTCCCCCTGCACCTTCCATTGCGAAATGAAGAGTTCGGTCAACGCCACTTTATCACAAGTGACCCAAATGGAGTGTTGCTAGATATTATAACGATTATTCCTCCTTCAGAAATTCACCAGGAGCAATATACAGAGAAGGTTTGGGATATAGATGACAGTGAGGAAAAAAGGTAAGAAAAAACAATCCAGTTAACTAGTTTAGATAGTTAATTCATTGACACACAAGGGAATGATAAAAGCTATTTTCTTTCCAATCATTTTTTATGCAATATCGCATAAAAAATGATTGGAATTTTTGTTATAATAGCATAATTGTAGACTTCAAATCTCGTTTTTAGTCGCTAATATTGTCTATGATAATTAAGTGAATTTGAATTTTGAATATTTATTTTAGTTTTGCAACGCCCCTAGTGTTAAGGCTTGATAGATAAATAGGTCAAGAGAAGGGGAATATTGGATTTATGAAACAGAATATAAAAGTTTTAGCTATGGCAGTTGGTCTAACAGTTATGGGATCAACAGTAGCCACTTATACAAGCGCTGATACAGGTTGGAAACAAACTGGATCAGTATGGAATTACTATAATGGAAACGGTGTGAAGCAAACAGGTTGGCAGCAGGTAAACGGAGCATGGTACTACTTTGGCGGAAGTGGTGCAATGCAAACAAATTGGCAGTCGGTAAACGGAGCATGGTATTACTTCAATGGAAGTGGAGCGATGCAAACAGGTTGGCAGCAAGTAAACGGAGCATGGTATTACTTCAATGGAAGCGGAGCAATGCAAACGGGCTGGCAGTCGGTAAACGGAGCATGGTATTACTTCAATGGAAGCGGAGCAATGCAAACGGGCTGGCAGTCGGTAAACGGAGCATGGTATTACTTCAATGGAAGCGGAGCAATGCAAACGGGCTGGCAGCAGGTAAATGGAGTATGGTACTACTTTAATGGAAGCGGAGCAATGCAAACGGGCTGGATCCAAGATAATGGTAAAAAGTACTACCTTGAAAGTAATGGTGTTTGGAATCCAAATGCTATATCCGCCAATAATAGTTCACGACCTGACGGGCGACTATTGGACGCATTTCAAAATGAAATAAAAACTCATATTAATAATCAAGAAGAAAATATAACGATGACATACAAATCCAAAAACTCTAATATTGATGAGGTTATGGATGCACTTGTTAAAGAATATGACAAGGCAGTCGAATCTAACGAATACTTGAATTATAATATTGCACGTGCGCAATATTCTGTTCGTGGTATCCCAGGGAATTATACGTTTACAGTACAGATTACATACCGTGAATCTAAAGAACAAACGAACTATGTAAAGACACAAGCGAAATCAATCGTTAAGTCCATTATCAAAGCTGGTATGGATGAACACGAAAAAGTAAAAGTAATTCATGATTATGTCGTAAAGCATGTTTCTTATGATACTTCTTTCCAAGCTTATACAGCATATGAAGCTTTAGCAAACCGTTCTGCTGTTTGTCAAGGATATGCATTATTAACGTATCAATTGTTAAAAGAGGCTGGAATAGAAAATCATATTGTAACAGGAACTGGAAATGGACAACCACATGCTTGGAATCAAGTGAAAATTGAAGGGAAATGGTACCATCTTGATACAACTTTTGACGATCCAATTCCAGATGTGCAAGGACGAGTAATGTATTCATACTATAATTTATCTGATGAACAGATCGCTAGAAACCATCAGTGGGATCGTAATAAATTTGCGCCAGCAACAACAACCTATGCTAATGAATTAGCGAAAAAAATCCAGTCGGGTAGCTCAAAATCAGGGAAATACCAAGAGATTTTAAAAGTCATTAAACATTAAAATTTATGTTTTGATGTAAACGCTTTAAGACACTTACTTAGGCATACGGATATTATGGACCTACAAAGGTGAGTAATATCCACATGAAAAAGTACATGTATTCACGTAGAGGGTGTTGCAAAACCAAAATGAATATTCTTATCAATAAAACTAGTTAAACATAAAATATATAGTGATTCAGTTTTTGTGATAGTAGCGGCTGTTGGAGCTGTAATTGAGAAGTCAAATCATTACTCCAAAAACGAAATAATACCATTCTTTCTGTATCAAGATAGAAAGTGTTGACTGATAACCATATTGTTTCATTTGTTATGAGAATAACAAAGCTAAATATAAAGGAATATTGAAATGGGTAACGAAATGTTCAATGAATGACGATGGTGTTGACTCTTCAATAATATTTTCAGGAGATGATTGATTTGAAGTTGCTGCAAATAAGACTTTTGGTCAAAGATTTTAAGAAAAGTGCCATGTTTTACAGAGATTTATTGGAATTTCCAGTGAGTTGGTACGAGGAAAACATGGAATATGCTCTTTTCAATAATGGGGAAACGAAAATTGAGCTTGTATCTCGAAAAGTGATGGCTGAATTGGTTGGAGAAGAAAATAAGCCTTTAGAAGCTGAGTCTCAATCAAAATTTTTGCTGCAATTTGAAGTTGAAGATGTCGATCAGACTTATAACCGTTTTAGAGAAAAAGGAATTGAATTTGTTAATGAACCGCATGACCGTAAGGAATGGGGAGCGCGTGTTGCACATTTTCGTGACCCCGACGATAATTTAATTGAAATATATAAAATGCTGTAATTTGATTGGTCAAAATAGGCTTAGGTTAAACAACACAAGTAACACAGTTCAATTTATTTGAACTGTGTTACTTGTGTTTATAAGAGTAGAACTCTTATAGGAAACAAACAGAAAAGACAGTGTTTTTTATGTCATGAGGTATTAGATGAACGTACTTCTTTATTTCCACAAACTCTCCAACAGCTGGCTAAAAGGGTAGGGAGTAAGTATCAAGCTGAAAGTTTCATAGCGCTAAAAAGGTATATGTGAGAGTTATTCCTTTACATTTCTACGACTGTACTAAAGATGGGCATAACAAATAAACTTATTAAATAGGTATTTCAAAAAATGTTATGCAACTTTGAAACGAATGTATAAAAGATTTTATATTAAAAAAGAAACAGAAAATCTCAATCCCTCTAGAATCCTTGTTCAATCACTCTTTTTTATATAATTCATAAATTAATGTGAAAGGGGGTAATCATATAGTAACTTTACTACAATTAATTAGACCATCCGCATTTAGAGCTGTAAAAGCATGTAACCAGAAGATACTTACATCACAATTTCAACAGATTACGTATGAAACTAAACAATTTGATTTGAAAAGTGAGTATAATATATCCGATTCAACCTTTGTTCCTACAAGAAAGGGAGTATATGTTATTACTGCAGGTGCAGCATTTCTTGCTAAATTTCCTTTTGATACTTCTCGTACTATAACAATGTTAATACGTGTAAATGATATCGATATTGTTAAAGAAGATCACTATTTTGTGCCAAAATTAGTTGGACGCCCTCATGCCGTAAGAGTAAGTACGATTCTACAATTAAATAAAAGGGATAAAGTTCAAGTATGGACAATTATTAGCGGAGGAAATATGACCATTTTGAATAACGCAGGAACAAGTTTTGAAGCAGCTAGATTTTCATCTCCATAAAATTGCATCAGTACAATCACAATTAACTAAAAATAAAAAAAGAGCTTTTTTCAAAGCTCTTTTTTCTATCTAATTATTGAATTCGAAGTGCTAAAATATCTCCACAATCTAAAACAATTATAGTTCCTGGTTCTGTTGTATTATCTACAAAAGTTGCACAAAAATTTTCCATATTGAAATTAACAAAAATAACGTCTTCGATTGTATTTCCACTTAAAAAAATATCTACTTCTGTACCTAATGGTAAAGTTACTAACTGTTCGCATACGCATTTATCATGATTATTACCCATTTAAAAACACCTCCTTCTACAAATATTGAATTCATTCTATTCTATGCTTAAATACAAGAATTGCTTGTTTACTAGTCTATATTCCAAAGAAGTAGTATTTCACTATCATATACAGGCTTTTATACAAAAAAGAGAACAGGGAAAAACTGATTTTTGCTTAAAGAAAGGAGCTTAATTCCTATAATTTAAATATGGAGAAATAAAAATTTCGTTTAGGGGGTACTCTAAGATATTAGATTGATAGGTAGGGGTACCGCCACACATCCATCAACTTAAGGTATATTTTCATACAAAATGCGGTCTTTTCATATAGTTTATTATTATCTTTTATAGATTTTATAAAAGTGGGCATATCAAATAAACCCTGACGGGTTTCAATTTT
>NZ_JBCGHT010000028.1:0-45786 GCF_039549175.1 Paenibacillus sp. 102
AAGCTTCCAGGAGCTGAATTTACGATTTACGATGAACAAGGAAAAGAAGTAGTAAAAGGAAAAACTGACGAAAAGGGAATTGCGAAATTCGAAAAATTACCATATGGAAAATATACGTATAAAGAAACATTTGCACCAGAAGGATATTTAATTAATGAAGAAACATTTCCATTTGAAATCAAGCAAGATGGAGAAATTATTAAACATACTGTAAAGGATAAAAAGAAACCTGAAAAGGTAGTTACACCGGGTACAACAACACATCCAGATAACAACCTTCCAGCAAAAGAACAGGTACAATCAAAAATAGAGAAAGAATCATCGAAAGCAGAGAAAGAATCGACAATAGGAGGATTATTACCGGCTACTGGTTCAAATCTTTCAAATTGGATTTTTATTGTAGCTGGGGGATTATTACTAGCTGTAGGTTCGATACTGTTTATGAAACGTAAAAACGCATAGCAAAAATAAAACAACCATTTAGTTTTATGACTGAGTGGTTGTTTTATTTTGCTTTATATAGTTAATTGTAGTAATGACGCTAACAGTTGCTGTGATTTCAAACCTTCTACTCCATCAACCATTGGCTGTGTATCTCCTTGTACACAATCTATGAAATGTTGTACAGCACCTTCAAATCCACGCTGTTTTAATGTCGTTTCCCATGAAGGTGAACCGCTTTGTGTAATACGATTATCTTGCTCGATTTCTAATGTGTTCATGTTTTTTACACGAATGATTTTCCCTGTTGTGACAAGTTCAATTTGTTCTAAATTTGTACCAGCATGACGATGCATAGCGGTAGAAAACAATGTACCGTTTGTACTTGTATACGTATGATGCCCATAAAGGAGTTCGTTTTTTTCGTTAATTTGCATCATATCGTGAACAACACGAAGATCACCATCAGCCAACCAGCGCGCTGTATCGACGATATGTAAATAGTCATCGAGCATTGTAAAGTCATATGTGTATGGACCAACTTTGTTTGTGCGATGCTTTTCAATACGAATCCATGAAACATCATTTGCTTGTTCCTTCGCGGCAACATACATGGGAACGAAGCGACGATTGAAGCCAACCATAAGTTTTCGGTTATGTTTTTCGCTCAGCTCTACTAATTTTTCAGCTTGTTCGACAGTAGCAGCTAACGGTTTATCGACATAAACATCGATTCCTTTTTGAAGTAGCTCAGAAACAATTTCGTAATGTGTTGCAGTGGAACTATGGACAAACATTGCATCGCACTCTGAAGCGAGAGTTTGTAAGCTAGTGAAGTCTTGAATACGATATTGCTCACAAATTTGTTTGCGTTTTTCAGTATTCGGTGTAAACGCTCCTACAAATGTCCAATCTATTTCTTTTGTAAGTGTTGGAAGATAAGCCTTTTGTGCGATACCACCTAATCCAATCATTCCAATTCGAGGTTTGTTCATATATTTTCCCACCCTGTTATAAATATATATAGGTTGTCTAGCTGTGTAGCTATGTTTGACGGAATAACTGTAGCATAGTGTGCGGGGAAAGGCAAAATTAAAATTTAGATATACTCGTAGTACTTTCTTATTTATGAACGTTCGATTCTTGTGCACTGGCTTGTAATAAAATCCCTTCAATTTCTTTAAATTTGTGAGCACGTGCATGTTGCAGTGGGGTAACTCCATCATGATCTGGAATATGTATATCTGCGCCATGTTCAATTAATAAACGTATCACTTGCTGTTGATCTTTATTCCCATCACTCAGTACGATAGCTTCCATTAATGCTGTCCATCCGAGGTTATTAACATGGTTTACATCAATATTTGTTCGAGTCAAAAGTTCTTTTATCACTTCGATATACCCATGCTCTGATGCGGGAATGAGAGCTGTTCCACCATAACGATTTGTAAGTGTTGGATCGGCTCCAGCATCAATTGTTAGTTTTAGAATCTCTACATACCCTTCAGCGCCAGCGTATAAAAATGGATTATTTTTCATCCCATCTTGGATGTTTACATTAGCTCCGGCATCAATCAGTACTTGTGCAGTTTTCACATCATTTGCATATGTAGCAACCATAGCAGGGGTGCGTCCTTGACTATCTGTTACATTTATATTTGCTCCTTGCTGAATCAATGATAGAACGGTAGCTGTCTCTCCTCGTTCTGTAGCTGTGAATAGTTGTTTTTCCATACTTTCCATCTCCTTTTTAGGTTCTTGATCTTGTGTGCAACCTTGTAAAAAGAATACACAACATATCATACTTAAAGTTCTTTTTAACATTGAATCTCACCACTTTCTCATTGATAAGTGTAAGGAATTATAATTTTGTAAGAATTGTCTTAGAAGATAGGTACTTCACTTTATACTTTAAAATATAAATATTAATTTTTCATAAACTACTGCTAAAATAACTATAAAATCGCTTGAGTATTCGGAAATATCTCCTTATGCTTATGAATAACATAGGAAGGTTTATAAAGTGAAACTTCCATCAGTGGGGTAGGTTTCATTCCCCACTGATGGTTAGTTGAACCAATCGGGCTTTTACGGGCAGTTATCCCCCACCTATCTTCCTCGTTTTTCTCTGAATCTTGAGGTGGGAGTTTTACTGCCCGTTAATGCGGGATAAAGTGAGGAATTAGATCATGTCTATTAAAACAAGGTTTCTGTTGTCTTATATTGCAGTTATTTTTGTTTCAATTACTCTTTTATTAATTACGGGTTTTTTAATTGTTTTTTCTATAACAGGGAATTTGGAATCAGTGAAAAACTTCTACAAGAGTTCTTATATTCAAAAGCCACTGACACCAGAGGAAGAAAATGCGTTTCTTGAATTAAAATTAGCAGCTAAGCAGAATCAACCACAACTATTCGATGAAGCAATGATGCCATCATTAGAGAAAAAAGGTGTGAAAATAGTTGTAAGAAAAGGGGAAACAATTTCATATGCATCAGAAGATATTGAAGGTTCTAATTTAAAAGAAGCTCTCCCGAAATTTGAAGCAACGAATATTAATAGTCGTGGTACTGCTGAACTAAATGATACATTTTATCGTTATGTAAAGTTTGATTTTTATTTTCCTCATCATGAGGAAGGAAGTATATTTGTATTAAATAAGCAAAGCTCATATGTAGATTTAACGCAAAAGTTATTTCCTATTTTATTTATATCGTTATTGCTTTTAGCCATTTTTATCATTGGGTTATTAAGTTATTTCGTTTCGAGAAGTGTGATAAAACCTATTCTCATATTGAAGGGTGCAACTGAAAGAATTAAAGAAGGAGATTTACATTTTCAAATTCCAGTTACGTCTCATGATGAAATTGGACAATTAAATCAAGCGTTTGAAGAAATGAGGCAGAAATTAAAAGAATCAATTGAAGTGCAAGCGCAATATGAAGAGAATCGAAAAGAGCTTATTTCGAATATCTCTCATGATTTAAAAACACCAATTACATCTGTTATTGGATATGTAGAAGGGATAAAAGATGGAGTTGCAAATACACCGGAGAAGATGGACAGATATTTAACAACAATTTATACAAAGGCAAGACATATGGATACACTCATTGATGAGCTATTTTTATTTTCAAAATTAGATTTGAATCGGGTGCCGTTTCAATTTGAAACGATAGAATTGTATACGTTTATGGAAGATTTAATAGAAGAGATACAGATGGATTTAAGTAAGGATGGAATCCATTTATGCTTACAATCATATGGTGAACCGCCATTATATGTAACCGCTGATCGTGAGAAAATAACGCGAGTTATATCTAATTTAATTCATAATAGTGTGAAGTACATGGATAAAATGCAGAAAGAAATTACGGTTACATTACTAGATGAAGCGAATACGGTAGTAGTGAGAGTTACGGATAATGGATCGGGTATAGAATCGGATACACTTCCATATATCTTTGAACGGTTTTACCGTGCCGAACAATCCCGTAATTCTAGTACAGGTGGAAGTGGGCTGGGCTTGGCTATCGCAAAGCAAATTGTTGAAGAACACGGCGGAGAAATTTGGGCGGAAAGTAAATTGGGAGAAAGCACAAGTATTTTCTTCTCATTGAAAAAAGTACAGGAATGTGGTGAGTAAATTGAAGCGAGTGTTACTAATTGAAGATGAAGTAAGTATTGCAGAATTGCAGCGAGATTATTTAGAGATTCATGATTTTCAAGTTGATGTACAACATTCAGGTGAAACAGGATTGCGCTGTGCTTTACAGGAACAATATGATCTAATCATTTTAGATATCATGCTTCCTAAAATGAATGGATTTGAAATTTGTAAACAAATACGTGCTGTGAAAGATATTCCTATTTTACTTGTCTCAGCCAAAAAAGAAGATATAGATAAAATTCGTGGGCTTGGGCTCGGAGCGGATGATTATATTACAAAGCCGTTCAGCCCAAGTGAATTAGTTGCAAGAGTAAAAGCACATATCGCTCGTTATGAACGATTATCTGGAAATATGATCAAGCAGCGAGATATGTTATATATTCATGGGATTTCTATTGATCAACGTGCTAGAAAAGTCTTCATAAACAATCAAGAAATTGCTTTTACAACGAAAGAATTTGATTTGCTAACATTTTTTGTGATGAACCCGAATCAAGTGTTAAGCAAGGAACAATTATTTGAGCGTATTTGGGGACTAGATTCAGCTGGAGATTTAGCTACAGTTGTTGTTCATGTGAGAAAGTTACGTGAGAAAATTGAAAGAGACCCTGCTCATCCGCAGTATATTGAAACGGTGTGGGGAGCTGGATATCGTTTTAACGTATAGTAAACCTGTCAAAGTATAGACAGGTTTTTTTATGTTTAAGGGGAGTGAGATAAAAAATATATTACCTTTATTTAATCTTTTTTTAATAATTTATTTATTGGCACTTTATACTTTCTATCTATTATAGGTATCACAGAAAGAAAGTGAGCAGATAAGGAGATATGAGAACACGGGTATCTGTTGTATGAGTGTTAGATGCTTGAATAAAATAATTATTTTTGGGGGTATAAGGATGAAAAAAATTAAATTTTTAGTACCAGCCATGATTGGATTTACAGTAATGGTAACAGGTTGTGCACAAGGGGAAACAAAAGTAGAAGCAAAACAGGAGACAAAACAAGAAAAGAAAAAAGAAAAGAAGCAACAAGAAGCACAAATTACAAAATTACAGCCATTAAACGCAATGACATTACAACTAACATTTTCTAAGCCTTTATCAGAAGAAGAGGTAAATCCGGAAAATTTAGAGGCAATTAAGAAAAATTTTGTATTTGATAACGGCTTAGAAATTGTGAATGTACCACGATTAAAAACAGGAGCTACAAGTACATATATTGTACCTGTTACAGTTCAAAAACCAGGCACAAAATATAAGGTAAGTTATAAAGGTGGGAAAAAGGAAAAATTCGAGGCGAGTATTGAAAAAATTAATATTCGCCAAGCGAAACAAGTGACAAATGATACATTTGAAATTGAATCCTTTTTAGAAGACGGTGTGACAGATTATGCAAACATTATTGAGGCATACAAAGCTGGAAGAGGAGATCAAGCGTTTCAGTTAGATGAAGAAAATAAAGATAAAGAAGGAAAACAATATCAAATTATTTCTTCGCTGCGAGATCGGAAACTAACAATTACATCAAGCTCAGGGGAACAAATTGTAGTAGGATATGTTCCGTTTACACAAGCGGCAGATGGCAGACAAGCACCGAAGTTTCGTTTACCTGCTGGTCAAACGTTACAATCAGGTATGACATATACAATAACGTCTGATTGGGCGACGCTTAAAAATCCAACATTTACTGCGGGAGCTATTGAGCCACTTACGATTCAAAGTGCAGAAGCGATAGATAATAAGTCAATTCAAATTACGTTAGGAACAGATCCGAATATGGAACTGTTTGCTGGACGAAAAGTAGAATTACAAGGGGAAGATGGAAATAAACTAGAAGCACAATATAGTTTTTCTTCTCGAAAAGGAGCGGTAGGAATCTTTGATTTACAAAATGGTGCAACGTTGCAGTCAGGTAAGAAATACACGGTTGTACCGATGAACGGCTGGGCAACTGCGAATCAGGTCACGTTTGTAGCAAAATAGAGAAGGAAAATATGAAAGCAGTAGGCGATTTAGTACCTACTGCTTTCGTGTTGTAATACTGTATAAAAAGTTTGAATGATAGAGGAAAACCGATGACTTTCTTCTAAAAAAGGATAATGATTGCTATGTTCAAATGGAATAAAGAGAGAACCACGTATACCTTTGTGCATCTCGATAGAATATTTCATTGGACATTGAATATCATGATTTCCGCAAATGATGAGTGTTTTTGTTTTGATTAAGGAGAGATCATCTCTTACATCAAATTGTGGATATTCTTTAGCAAAAGCATTCATGCGACTCACTGCCATAGTCTTATAGATAGGTTTGGAAAAATAAGTTTCGTATCGGTCGGGCTGATGTAAAGATAATTTGGTCCGTTCAATAGATAGTTTTCTTCGATCTTCTTGTGTAAGATGAGGGAATTTCAATTCTTCGATAAGGTCTTGCATATATTGAAATTGCGGATGATCAGGATGATAAATACAATCTGGTATTTTCGTATAATCACTAGCAGCAGCACCGACAATAACTAAAGATTGCAAGGAATTTGGATAGCTAATAGCGTATAAAAGTCCAAGCATACCACCTGTAGAATGACCAGTGAAATGCCATGAAGACAATTGCAAAGCTTCCTTTATAGCTTCTAAATCTTCAATTGTTTCGTGCATACTTAATTCGCTTTCCATTGTAGCTTTTGCAGAGTGACCGGCATCTTTTAAATTAATAAGAAATACTTGGTGAGTAGAAGTAAAGCTTTCAGCAAAATAATCACCGGTTTCGTTAAATTGGGAGTAATGATGTGTAACACATAGTGGTTCACCAATGCCTTTTGTAAAAATTTCAAAAATACCGCGTTTTGTATGTAAGAGATGCCGTTTCCACATGAATATTCTCCTCCATAAAATAAGAATAGGAGAAAATCTCCTATTCTTATCATTTAATATAAAGCCTTTTTTGTATTATTTCGAATAATTTCAAGAGATTTTGCCACTGTTAATGCATTTTTTTCTTCAATTTCTGGCTTTCTGGGGATAGGATTATACATGTTGTTAGGGTCTTCCCATGTAAGAGGAAGATCTGTAGGTGCTTGTCCTTTCCAAGCTTCAATCCATTCTGGTGGGAGATAACCTGAGATGTTTTGGATGTTGTTCATTTCGAGCCAAATAAGTGCCCATGCCCTTGGAACGACGCGCCATATGTCGTAGCCACCACCGCCAACCGCAATCCAGCGCCCGTCGCAGTATTCATTGGCGATTTCATGAGCAAGTTTTGGAATTTCACGATAAATTTGCATCGTTGCACAAAGGTGAGTAAGAGGGTCATAATAATGTGCATCGGCCCCGTTTTGCGTTAAAATGATATCCGGTTTAAAGTAAGCTGCGACTTCTTTCACAACTGTACGATAAGATTGTAAAAAAGATTCGTCTTCTGTAAAAGCGTCGAGTGGAACGTTAAAAGAATAACTATAGCCCATGCCTTGACCACGCTCGTTTACAGCGCCGGTTCCCGGAAATAAATAGCGCCCTGTTTCATGTAGTGAGATGGTGCAGACGTTAGGGTCATCATAAAAGGACCATTGTACACCATCGCCGTGATGGGCATCTGTATCAATGTATAAAACACGCAATCCATATTTTTTCTGCATATATTTTATAGCGATAGAGCTATCGTTATAAATACAAAAACCAGATGCTTTCCCCCGGAATCCGTGGTGCAGTCCGCCGCCTAAATTTAATGCATGCTTTACTTGGCCTGAAAGAACGGCATCTACAGCTGTTAATGTACCACCAACAAGTAATGCACTCGCTTCATGCATATTTGGAAACATAGGTGTATCTTCTGTTCCAAGGCCATATGACATGGCGATTGATTGTTCTAATTTTCCTTCTCCAGCACGTTTTACCGCATTTATGTATTCCTCTGTATGAATGAAAGCAATTTCCTCATCAGTTGCCATTCGCGGTGGAATGACTTGAGAAGGATGAATAAGCCCGCTTTTTTCTAATAAATCGTAGGTGAGTGTAACGCGAAGCTGATTAAAGGGATGTTCAGGGCTAAAGGAATAGCCCCGAAAATCATCTGAATAAATGAAGGCACTTGTCATGCCTGCATCCCCATAATGTTTGGCCATAAGACATGATAGCCTTTTTTCTCTAATGTTTCGATCACTCTTAGAGGATTCATCGTTTGGATGCGGAAAACGAGTACTTTATCATTCTCATCTTTTGCTGGATAGACGAGAACGCTCACAATATTAATGTGCAATTCACTAAAAATAGCAACTACCTTTCCGAGAATACCAGGTTCATTCTTTACTTGAATTTCAATTTGTGAACTTGGCTGGTGAGCACCTGTTAGCTTGACGAGTGTATGCAATACTGTGGATTCCGATATGATTCCAACAAGTTTACCGCTCTTTGTAACAGGAAGACAACCGATTTTATTTTCAAAAAATAGCGTCGCAATTTCCTCAACAAAATCAAGCGGATGGCATGTCATTACAGGCTGTTTCATAATTAATTGAATCGGTTGTTTAAGCATATCCATTGACACTTTTTCATCGAGAATGGATGGACTTGCATCACGTACATCACGGTCAGAAATAATACCGACTACGTTGTTGTTATGACCGACAATTGGAATATGTCGAATGCCTTTTGTACGTATGGTTCGGATTGCGGTTTCGATTGTGTCATCTGGATGCAGTGTGATTACATCATGATTCATAATTTCTTCTACAATCATGGAATATGCCTCCCTTCTTAATACATAAAACGATTTTGAAAGCGTAAACGGTCAAATGCTTGGATGGAGTTTGTATCAACGCGTTTGCCAATGCGAACCATTAAGCAGTTAGCGGGATGAGAACAAATTTCTGGATCATCAGTGGCCATCCATTCTAATCCACCAGCATTCATCATCTTTTCCATCACTTTGCGGTATTCCCAAACATTCAAACCAGTTTGTTTTAAATCCCAGTGCCAATAATATTCAGTCGTTAATATAATATAATCTTCCATATGGTCATCCATCATAGAAACTTCTAATAGATTTTTTCCAACAGAGCATCCACGGACTGCTGGAATAACTTCAATTGCTCCGAGTTCAATTAAATTCTCCATGTTTCCTTCTGACCATCGTTCTAGCGGATCAGGATATAAGTATGTAACATATCCGACAATTGTTTGGTCTTGTCTCGCAATAATGAGACGAGCTTCTGGTAATTTAGAAATTTCAACAATTGCTTTATATTGCTGTTCAGCAGGACGAAATGCAACTAAGTCTGGATGAAATTCATGCATTTCGAGATTATGTGTAGACACCGGGCCTTCAATAATTAAAGTTCCTCGCGCCGTTTTCAAGTTTCTTGCATTATATATTTTTCTATGAATCAATGTTTTACTCACCACCTTGAGGGTTTGTGAATCTACTATATATCGTACCTTACAGTATATGCGATGTGAATCGAATTTTGTCAGTAAAAATTTGTCTAAAAAACAACAAATATACTGAAAATTTTAAATAATATCATTATAATAGATAATAGAATACATAGGAGGGGATGTAAAGTATGAAAGTAGAAACGCTTCCAGTTATTAAAGGAGAAAATAATTTGTTGAACTATGAAGAAACATATGCGGGTTTTAACTGGGAAGAGGTGAATAAAAACTTTTCCTGGTATGAAACAGGCCGAGTAAATATGGCGTATGAATCAATTGATAAACATGCGAAATCTGATCGGAAGAATAAAGTAGCGCTTTATTATCAAGACGGATCGCGTAAAGAGAAATATACATTTAAAGAAATGAAGGAATTCTCCAATAAAGCGGGAAATGTCCTAAAAAACTATGGTGATGTCGAAAAAGGCGATCGCGTTTTTATTTTCATGCCGCGTTCACCAGAATTATATTTTGCGCTTCTTGGTGCAGTCAAATTAGGTGCAATTGTTGGGCCGTTATTTGAAGCATTTATGGAAGGAGCAGTACGTGATCGCTTAGAAGATAGTGAAGCAAAGGTGTTAATTACAACGCCTGAATTACTAGAGCGTGTACCATTAAATGATTTACCAGCATTAAAAACAGTCTTTCTTGTTGGAGAGAATGTAGAAGAAGGCGGAAAGCTTGTCGCATTTAATCCATTATTTGAACAAGCTTCTAATAAGCTGCAAATTGAATGGTTAGATCGCGAAGATGGATTAATCCTTCATTATACGTCTGGTTCTACTGGGAAACCAAAAGGTGTTCTTCATGCACAAAATGCAATGGTGCAGCATTATCAAACAGCAAAATGGGTGCTTGATTTAAAAGAAGACGATGTATACTGGTGCACAGCGGATCCAGGCTGGGTGACAGGAACTGCTTATGGCATTTTTGCACCGTGGTTAGTGGGTGGATCAAATGTCGTTTTAGGAGGACGTTTTAGCCCAGATGCATGGTACGAAGCGTTGCAAGATTATGGCGTGACAGTTTGGTATAGTGCGCCAACAGCATTCCGTATGTTAATGGGAGCTGGTGAAGGAGCGATTAAGAAATACGACTTATCAGCACTTCGTCACGTATTAAGTGTTGGGGAACCGTTAAATCCAGAGGTTATTCGCTGGGGAATGAACGCATTTGGTCTTCGCATTCATGATACATGGTGGATGACAGAAACTGGAGGACAAGTTATTTGTAACTATCCTTGTATGGAAATCCGCCCGGGATCAATGGGTAAACCAATTCCAGGCGTGAAGGCAGCGATTGTTGATAATGAAGGGAATGAAGTACCACCGTATACAATGGGGAACTTAGCAATTGCAAAAGGCTGGCCAGCAATGATGCGCGCAGTTTGGAACAATCCGCAAAAATATGAGTCGTACTTCATGCCAGGAGATTGGTATGTATCAGGGGATTCTGCTTACATGGATGAAGATGGGTATTTCTGGTTCCAAGGGCGTATTGATGATGTAATTATGACATCAGGTGAGCGCGTTGGTCCATTTGAAGTAGAAAGTAAGTTAATTGAACACGCTGCTGTAGCGGAAGCTGGTGTAATTGGTATTCCAGACCCAGTGCGCGGAGAAATTATTAAAGCCTTTATCGCACTGCGCGCGGGATATGAAGCATCTGATGAATTGAAAGAAGAGATTCGTCAATTTGTGAAAAAAGGCTTAGCAGCTCATGCAGCTCCAAGACAAATTGAATTCCGAGATAAATTACCGAAAACGAGAAGTGGTAAAATTATGCGACGCGTGTTAAAAGCGTGGGAGTTAAACTTACCAACAGGTGATTTATCGACGATGGAAGATTAAGAGAGAAAGGTCTGGACTAATACGTTCAGGCCTTTCTTTTTTTGTGTTATGATAAAGGTGTAAAACTTATATATATGAGTTAAAGGGGATAGTAAAATGAAAACAGAAAAAGAAAAGATGATACAAGGGGAAATGTACATACCTGCTGATTCGACCTTAGTACAAGAGAGGGAGCAAGCTCGCATATTAACGAGAAGGTTAAATGATACGCCAGAAGTGAAATTAGAAGAACGTAGTGCAATCGTAAAAGAACTATTCGGAACGACAGGGGATAATATTCATATTGAATCTTCCTTTAAGTGTGATTACGGCTATAACATTCATGTTGGTGAAAACTTTTATGCGAATTTTGATTGCGTCATTTTAGATGTATGTCCTGTAACAGTCGGTGAGAATTGTATGTTAGCCCCAGGGGTTCATATTTATACTGCGACGCATCCGCTTGATCCAATTGAACGCATTAGTGGCAAAGAATTTGGTAAACCAGTAACAATTGGAAATAACGTTTGGATTGGCGGGAGAGCCATTATTAATCCGGGGGTTACAATTGGCGATAATGCGGTGATTGCTTCTGGTGCAGTTGTAACGAAGGATGTTCCTGATAACGTTGTAGTTGGTGGGAATCCAGCGAAGGTAATAAAAGAAATAAAGTGATTTATATAAAGCAAAGCCAAAGAGTATACTCTTTGGCTTTTGTAGTGAAATTTAAACTATTAATTCTTTATATAAGAAAATAGTTTAAAGAAAGTAGGAAGTTGATTTTATCCTGTAAAAGTTCGGTTGGTGAGGTCTGAGAATCAATGGGATGAATAACCCCTATTGATTAGAGTTTTACTCTGTTTAGTGTAAATAGTGATTGGAAAATTACTGTAATTTTTCGGAATATTCAAGGTAATGCAACCTGAAAAAGGTATCTTGTCTATTTGTTTCACATTGACACATTGTATACAAATGTATACAATTAATAAAAAACAATGCGTATACATTCGTATACAAAAGGAGCGTTTTTATAATGAGAAAAGAAAAGTTTAAAGAATTTAAGAAAGAAGGCCACCATCGTGGTGAGCGTCACAGAGGAAAAGATAGTTCACAACGTGGGCCAAAAACTTTCCGCCGAGGGAGAGCAATTGCTTTTTTAGAGATGATGAATGTGAAACGTTCAACGATTAAGCAACAACTAGATGCACCAGAGTTTCAATCAATTCATCAAATTTTAGTTGGGGAGTTAAAAGCCATTGATATGGTAATTAACGAGTTTATTCAATTATTTGAAATACATGAAAGTGAAGCAAGTGAAATACCGGATGAGAAAGATGAAGTGACAGAAGCTACTACATCGGATAGAAAAGAGCGTAGTGAGAAAGGGATGGAATGAAATGAATCTCGTTAACAGTTATATCGATTCAATGTTTTCGAAGCAAGATGCTTTTTTGGAAAAAGTGATTTCATCCATACAAGAAAATGGGATGCCTTCTATATCGGTATCCCCCTCCTCAGGAAAACTTTTAACCATGCTCGTATCTATTTCAGGAGCTAAAAGTGTTTTAGAAATAGGGGCCCTTGGTGGCTATAGTGGAATTTGTCTTGCTAGAGGATTTGGTAAAGAAGGAAAGTTAACTTCCCTTGAATTAGAGGAAAAATATGCAAAGTTAGCACACAGTAATTTATCGAAAGCTGGTTTTGATGATCAAGTATCATATATTACGGGACCGGCTTTGCAGAGCCTGGAACAATTAGTTGATGATCATAAGCGATTTGATTTTTTCTTTATTGACGCTGACAAAGAAAACTATGAAAATTACTTGAAATATTGCATTGAGCTGGCGAAACCAGGTGCTTTAATTGTGACTGATAACGTACTTGCGGGCGGTAGTGTAGCAAATTCAGGTGCTAAACCGAAACGTTATACAGAGTTAATGAAGAAGTTCAATGCAACTGTGGCCAATCATTCTCAGTTAGAATCTTTGCTTATTCCAATCGGTGACGGGATGACGATTTCAAAAGTAAAGAAGTAAGAGGATATATAGGAATGCATGTAATGTTCAAGCTCTATTTGACACGCCTATATAAATGATGGTATAAAGAAAAGTATATAAATAACTGAGCGTGGAAAGGGAGAAGTAGTGATCATTTCCCTGTTTTAGAGAGCTGATGGTCGGTGGAAATCAGCACATAGATGATCGCGAATTACGCCCCTAGAGCATCTTTTTTCGATTGAATTGTATTCAAAAGGGAAAAGACGGTGCTGAGCCGTTATGTGAATGAGGTGGTAGGCTTTTGCCTGCAACTAGGGTGGTAACGCGATGATCAAAATCGTCCCTTATTTGAGGGGCGATTTTTTTATGTTTTCACATTTCACGCTCTATTAATTTAAAGGAGAGTATGTAGGATATGGGTATTTTACAAGATCTTGAATTTCGCGGACTAATTAATCAGCAAACAGATGCTGAAGGTTTAGAGCAATTATTAGAAAAAGAAAGTGTAAAATTATACTGTGGTTTTGACCCAACAGCGGACAGCTTACACATCGGTCATATGTTACCAGTATTAATGTTGCGTCGTTTCCAATTAGCTGGTCATCAACCAATCGCACTTGTTGGTGGCGGTACAGGAATGATCGGAGACCCAAGTGGTAAAAAAGCAGAGCGTACATTAAATACGAAAGATACAGTTGCTTACTACACTGAAAGTATTAAAAACCAACTTTCAAACTTCTTAGAGTTTGAAAATGTGGACAACCCAGCAACAATGGCTAATAACTATGACTGGCTTGGCAACTTAGATGTAATTACATTCTTACGTGACATCGGTAAAAACTTCGGTTTAAACTACATGTTAGCAAAAGATACAGTAGCATCTCGTTTAGAGACTGGTATTTCATTTACTGAATTTAGTTACATGATTTTACAATCATATGACTTCTTAAACTTATACCAACAACACGGTTGCCGCCTGCAAATTGGTGGTAGTGACCAATGGGGTAACATTACAGCAGGTCTTGAATTAATTCGTAAATCAGAAGAAGATGCGAAAGCATTTGGTTTAACAATTCCACTTGTTACAAAATCTGATGGTACGAAGTTTGGTAAAACAGAAGGCGGCGCAATTTGGTTAGACCCAGAAAAAACAACTCCTTATGAGTTCTACCAATTCTGGATTAATACAGATGACCGCGATGTTGTAAAATATTTAAAGTATTTCACATTCTTATCTCATGAAGAAATTCTTGAGCTAGAAAAACAAGTAGTTGAAGCACCAGAAAAACGTGCAGCACAAAAAGCTTTAGCTTCTGAAATGACAAAACTTGTTCATGGCGCGGAAGCATTAGAGCAAGCGATTAAAATTTCTGCAGCATTATTTAGCGGTTCTGTGGCTGAACTAACTGCAAGTGAAATTGAGCAAGGTTTCAAAGATGTACCATCTGTAGAGCGCAGTGCAGAAGATACAGTATTAATCGACTTACTTGTAGAAAGCAAAATTTCACCATCAAAACGTCAAGCGCGTGAAGATGTAACAAATGGTGCAATTTACGTAAATGGTGAGCGTACACAAGCACTAGATTATGTTGTAACAGAAAATGACCGCATTGAAGGTAAATTTACAATCATCCGCCGCGGTAAAAAGAAATATTTCTTAATTCGTTACTAATCAGTAAACGTGTATAAAAAAGGCTTTGAGGAGAAGGGCTCCTCAAAGCCTTTTTTAGAGTGTTGAGAAACGGGAGCTAGCAGACTCCTGTTTTTGTCATTATTTGTCGGAGTGTCGATATCCTTTGTCGAAACCCCGATATATTCAAAAAAGCGCTGATATATTTCAATTTGCGCCGATAAAATTTCATTTACTATTTTTCCACCAACCCACTTTATCGCTAATTCTTCTTTTTCAACAACCTCAAAGCCTTTTTGTTTTAATCTTCTTTCTATGTTCATACGAAAATCACAAGGGGGGAGTATGATATATGGTATAAGGTGAAAATGAAAGGAGTGGTAAAACAAGATGTCACTAGAAGCGCTCATTATTTTTTCTTTGCTAAATGCCAGTCAGCTTGCTGAGAATACACAAAGTGATGTACATAAAAGTCCTAAAGATGCTTATGTATATGTGGAAAAACAAGAAGATAAATAATTTTATTTTATATATAAGAGAAAGTTAAAAAGGATGATAAAGATAGCTGTCACTTTCAGTATCATCCTTTTTAAGTATTATAAGAATGAAAAAAGCCAATCCAAAAGGATCGGCTTTTTGTCATTAACGAGAGTAGAACTCTACGATTAATGCTTCGTTAATTTCAGCTGGTAACTCAGCACGCTCAGCGTGACGAGTGTAAGTAGCTTCTAATTTGTCAGCATCGAAAGTTAAATATTCTGGTACGAAGTTGTTAACTTCGATCGCTTCTTTAACAACAACAAGGCTGTTAGATTTTTCACGAACGCTGATAGTTTGACCAGGTTTTACGCGGTAAGATGGGATGTCTACGCGAGCGCCATCTACCATGATGTGGCCGTGGTTTACTAATTGGCGAGCTGCACGACGAGTGCGAGCTAAGCCCATGCGGTAAACTAGGTTGTCAAGACGAGCTTCAAGAAGGATCATGAAGTTTTCGCCGTGTTTACCTGGCATTTTACCTGCTTGGTCAAATGTGCGACGGAATTGACGCTCAGTCATGCCGTACATGTGACGAAGTTTTTGTTTCTCTTGTAATTGTAAACCGTATTCTGAAAGTTTCTTACGTTGGTTCGGACCGTGAGGACCTGGTGCGTAAGGGCGTTTTTCTAATTCTTTACCTGTGCCGCTTAGAGAGATTCCAAGACGACGAGACAGTTTCCAAGCTGGACCTGTATAACGAGCCATAGTTGACTCCTCCTTTAAGTGTTTTTATTTTCGTAAAATAAAAACAGACGTAATCGACATTTATGCGCATTTTGTTTTCATGTACCTTCGCTCCAGCAGCAGGGAGTTACGAGATACACCTCAAAATGGAGGAACAAAATACAAACGATAAACTCACATTACAAGGCTGCCTTTTTATTTTACACAAACGCTATTATATCTTTTGAATGGAATTTCGTCAAGCGAGTTTCCATTTTGTTTTATACATGTAAAGTTTGGAAATTGCAAGAAGGAATTCGAAACAGTATGAAAGAAAGGATAGCAACAGATAGAAAACGCTTACATAAAATAAAGATATAAGGGGGATGTTTGTATGAAAAAGAAACAGATAGAAACAGCATTGATTCACCACGGGTATGATTCTAAGATGCATAAAGGGAGTTTAACGCCACCGCTATTTCAAACGTCAACTTATACATTTGAAACAGCGCAGCAAGGAGAAGCAAGTTTCGCTGGACAGGATCCATCTTACATTTATTCCAGACTTGGAAATCCAACTGTGGAATTATTTGAGGAGCGTATGGCTGTTTTAGAAGGGGGAGAATCGGCTTTAGCGTTCGGTTCTGGAATGGCCGCAATTTCGGCAACGCTTCTCGCATTTTTACGTGCTGGAGATCATATTATTTGTTCAAACGGTTTGTATGGATGTACGTACGGTTTTTTAGAAGTGTTAAAAGAGAAGTTTATGATTACACATTCATTATGTGATATGGAAACCGAAGAAGAGATTCAGGCAAGTATGCGCCCAAATACAAAGTTGATATTTGTTGAAACACCCATTAATCCAACAATGAAACTTATCGATTTAGAAAAGGTTATAAAAGTTGCAAAACAAAATGAACTGCTTGTCGTTGTTGATAATACATTTTGTTCACCTTATTTACAAACACCTCTTACACTTGGATGTGATGTTGTTCTTCATAGTGCAACAAAATATATTGGTGGACATGGAGATGTTGTTGCGGGTGTGACGGTTTGTAAAACGAAGGAGTTAGCTGAACAAATTCGCCCGATTCGAAAAGATATTGGCGGAATTATGGCACCTTTTGATGCATGGCTCTTGCTCCGTGGCTTAAAGACATTAGCTGTACGAATGGATCGGCACTGTGATAATGCGGAAAAAGTGGTCGAGTTTTTGAAAAATCACGAGAGTATTGAAGCGGTATGGTATCCAGAAGGAGAACTAGCATCTCGCCAAATGAAGCGCGGGGGCGGTGTGATTTCATTTACGATTAAAGGCGGAAAAGAAGAAGCACAAGCATTTATGAATGAGTTGAATTTTATTACGATTGCAGTAAGTCTTGGTGATACAGAAACATTAGTGCAGCATCCGGCAACGATGACACATGCTGTTATTCCAGCAGAAGTACGCCATGAAATGGGTATTTTTGATAATTTAATACGCCTATCTATTGGATTAGAAGCATGGGAGGATATTACCCTAGATTTAGCGGATGCACTGCAGAAGCTATCGGATACATTTTCTCATGTGAACGGAGAATAAGAAATGAGCCATCGATCTATGAAATCGGTGGCTCTTATCTTTTACATATGTTTGAGGAGCGTTTCCACAAATTTTTCTAAGTAGTGTTGATCTACTTCATCGAAGCGATTTTTTTCAGGACTATCGATATCTAACACACCAATGACGTTACCTTCTTTTATGACGGGTACAACAATCTCAGAATTAGAGGCGCTATCACAAGCGATGTGACCTGGAAATTGATGAACATCAGCAATAAGCTGCGTTGTTTTTGTTTCAGCTGCCACGCCGCAAACACCGCGTCCAAATGGAATGCGAACGCATGCTGGCATTCCTTGAAAAGGTCCAAGTACAAGTTGATTTTCTTCTGTTACATAAAAGCCAACCCAATTAATGCGCTCTAAAAATTGGTTTAGAAGAGCCGAAGCATTTGCTAAATTAGCGACTACATTTGATTCACCAGTTAATAATGCATCAAGTTGTTTAATTACCGTTTCATATTGCTGCTCACGTGATCCTGCATAACTCTCTTTTGTAAACATGGAAACGTCACCCTTTCTATCGATAAATGTAAAATTATAGCAAAATACGCTGTATTTCATATGACTTTGTCGATAGAAAATTAAAGGAATTTGTCTTAAAAGTCAAGAAATTTACACTATAGCTGTTCAGGCTGAGAGGAAGTGAGCGCATGAAGCAGACGAAACAAAAGGTAATTGATGCGGCAATTTCATTGTTTAATACGAAAGGATACGATGGAACATCGGTGCGAGATATTGCAAAGCGGGCGGATGTGAATGTGGCTAATATTTCATATTATTTTGCTGGAAAGCAAGGTTTATTAGAACAGCTTATAACAGATTTCTTAGAAGGATATATTGGGGTAATTGAGAGGTCATTTGAACAAAGAGACTATTTGTCAGCTAAAGAAGTGATGAATCAAACCGTACGAGGGATTTTACGTTATCAGTTTGATCATAGGGAACTTACGCGATTCTTTTATAGAGAGCTCTCCCTTGATACAACGTTAATCCGGGAAGTGATGACTGTTTATTTTTCTAAAGAAAGATATTATATAGAGCAAATTATTAAACAAGGACAAGTGCAGAAGGAGTTTCAAAAGGTGTCTTTTACAATGTTTATGACGCAGTTAAAAGGCATGATAAATATGCCGTATTTATATCCGCAGTATATATCGGAGGTGCTGCATTCGTTTCCGTCAGAAACATTCTTTTTGGAAATGTATACGAAAGAAGTAGAGCAATGGATGGAGCAAATATTATGTGCAACACATATGTATTACCCTTTGCCGAGAGCGGTTCATATGTAAAATACCCCTGCCATATTGTAGGTAGGGGTATTTTATGGGCATGTTTTTCAAGAAGTGATTTCTTCTTGCATACGCTCTTGTTTTCGTTGCCATAAGTTGTTACATAGTAACGCGATAATTGTCATGATCGCTCCAATTACTTCAATCTTTTCAACTTGATATCCTCTAAAAATGGAACCTATAAGTGCAAGCACAGGAACTAAATTCATAAATAAGATACCGTTAATAGATGAAATAAGGCGATTGCCCATATTCCAGCAAAAGACTGCGATAACTCCAGCGATAATGGACATATACAATAATTCAAATCGCACTGTAGCAATCGTATGGAATGTAGGTACAGAAATCAAGTTCATATATGTTAGTAAAGTAACAGTGAGAACGAGCGAAATGGATCCGAATAAACATGTAAGTGTTGTATAA
This sequence comes from Paenibacillus sp. 102, assembly GCF_039549175.1. NCBI lineage: Bacteria > Bacillati > Bacillota > Bacilli > Caryophanales > Paenibacillaceae > Paenibacillus > Paenibacillus sp. 102. The sequence goes on from NZ_JBCGHT010000028.1 coordinate 19,517, forward strand.
CGAAGTGGCGACCAAGTTGGAAAATGAGAGCCACCGTTTGTGTAAATAACCCAGCAAATAACGCCAGAGAGCATGAATATATTGGTGGAGATATGACTTGCTGTTCCAAATAATAGATGAATATTGCCTTTGGAAATAACAAGTAGCACGCCTATAAGTGCACAAAACATACAAAGAAATGTATAGTTTTGTGGTTTTTTATTTTTTAAGCCCCATTGTAATAGTAAAGCAAGCAGTGGCATGAGAGATTGAATCATGGCTGCGTGAATAGCACCTGAAGGTCCTGCTACTTGTTGTCCGTAGAAAACAAGAAATCCATATCCAGCAAAACCGACTGTACCATAAAATAACAAATAGAAAGCTTGTTTTTCTAAGTGAAAAGCACGTTTTCCTTCAATCATGAAGAGAAGTACGGTAAAAATAATAGCGGCTGATCCGTAACGAAAAGTAGTGAAAAAGAATGGGTCTATAAATTGTAGAGCGCTGGCCATAACGGGAAACATAAAGCCCCAAGCTGTTACGGCAAGTAAGCATAAAAGAGAACCAAATAGTATTTGTTTTTTATCCAAGAGTATCTTTCTCCTTCTTATTTAGATATAGTAAGTTCATAAAAATAAGCATGAGATGAGTATAGCGCTCCCCTTCTATGGACAGGAAATAGTGATTTGTTATAGCGGTTATAACTTTTTGTTAGAGGTGTATATGAAATGGATTTTGAAGCAGTACAATCGTTTATTGAGGTGAAGCAGACGAGAAGCTTATCAAAAGCTAGTAAGCGTCTGCACATTTCACAGCCAGCCCTTAGTAAACAAATTCAAAGGTTGGAGGCGGACTTAGGAGTCAAGTTATTAACACGGTCTGCACAAGGCGTAGAGTTAACAGATGCTGGGGAACTATTTATAAAACGGATTGAGCCAATTATAGAACAAATAAATGGTTTGAAAGGAGAGCTCAAGGGGTATCAAGAAAAGAAAAAGATTTCAATTGGTGTATTGCCGAGTTTAGCTGCTTATTACATATCAAAATGTAGAGATTCATTAGAAACATATGAAGTAGAATGGAAAATTGAACATACGAAAGTACTAATGGAATTATTTCGAGAGCGAAAGATTGATGCGATGTTAGTTGATTCGGAAGTGGCGGGAGCCAAGTTTGTTAAAGAAGTGAAAAAGGAAAATATTGTTTGTGTTGTTTCGAATGAACACGTTTATAAAGATGAACATACGATTCAAATAAAGAATTTACAACATGAAAAGCTTATTATTTATCCGGAAATTTGTGATATTAGAAAAATGATTATGACAACGTTCAAAGGAATGGGTGTTAAACCAACTATCGCAGTAGAAACATCATACGCTGAGCCAATGCTTGCAATGGTTAGAGCGGGTCTTGGTATTACGCTATTACCAGAAATGGCAGTGGAACAGGCAGTGCAAGATGGGATTAGTATTATACATGTGGAACCGGCGTTAACGAGAGTGATTTATTTTATATCGCATAGGGAAGAGAGATCTTTATTGCAGGCGTTACAGTGAATATTTATAAACGCATGAAAAAGAAGATACAGAAATTTTTAGGGAGCGATATTACAAACACAACAAAAGAAACATGAAATTTTAAAAAAAACTAGGTCAAAAACACATCATTACATGGTATGATTAGTACATTGTTAGTTGTTAAATATAGGGGATTTCCCTTTTTATACATAATGCCTTCCATTTCATAAACGGAACGGACAAAAAAAGAGAGATAATAGGAGGCTATTTTGCATGGATTCTATCCTGACGATCGTTATCATCGTAGTAAGCTCTATTCTAGTGCTGCTCATGATAGAGCTCGTGATAAGAAATCGTTTATATAAAGATATTGAAGCACTTGAGCAGTGGAAACAAGAAATAAAAGATAAACCTGTTGCAGATGAATTGAAGCGGGTTAAGGATTTAAATATGACTGGACAAACAGAAGAACTGTTTGGAAAGTGGCGTGAAGAATGGGATGAAATTGTTACAAACCTTCTGCCAAAAGCTGATAAAACATTAGAAAGTGCCCAGAAATCAGCCTCACAATTTTCCTTCCGAAAAGCAAAACGTTTGATGAGTGAATCCATTCGTGATTTAGATGAAGCGGATAACCGCATTACGGAGATGTTAAATGAATTGCAACAATTGCTAGAGAGCTATGAGAAAAATAGTTCGGAAATTGAAGAGTTGCGTGATACATATCGTAGTATGAAAAAGAGCGTACTCGCTCATCGTCATATGTTTGGACAATCCGAACAGAAAATTGAAGAGTTACTTGATATAGAACAGGCGAAATTTCAAGAATTTGACGAGGCAACAGCAAACGGTGATTACTTAAAGGCGCGTGACATTGTAAAGAGTTTGGAAGATGGATTAGCGAACTTAGAAATTATCGTTCATGAAGTTCCTGATTTATTAGTGGAGTGTCAAGCGACATTACCAGTACAATTAGATGATTTATTACAAGGTCATGATGATATGAAAAGACAAGGATATGTATTAAATCATTTAGAAATCCCTAAAGAAGTACGAGAGATGAACAAACAACTACAAACATGTCTGATTGATTTGGAAGAGCTTTATATAACAGAAGTAAGCGAGAAAATAGAAGGCTTAAAAAAGCGTTTGGATACGTTGTATGATCAATTAGAACAAGAAGTACATGCGAAGCATTATGTAGAGAAACAGTCAGTTACTGTTTATGAAGATTTAGAGGAAATTCATGAAAAAGCAATTGAGACAAAATCCGAAACACAATTTGTGAAACAAAGCTATCAGTTGCAAGATAAAGACATTGAGTCACAAAAATTGATTGAAAAACAAATGCATATTTTAATGAAACGCTTTGAAGTGTTACAACTACGTATTGCGGAGCAAGATATTGCTTTTTCTGTTATTCGCGAAGAACTGGAAGAGATTTATGAGCAATGTGAAACATTGAAGGTACTTCATGTAGAATATAAAGAGATGCTACAAACGATGCGTAAGGAAGAGTTTGAAGCGCGTGAAACATTACAAGAAATGCGCCATATGATTGTAGAAGCAAAACGCTTTATGCAAAAGTCTAACTTACCAGGTCTTCCAGAAAGCATTATGGAAGATTTGCAAAGAGGACAAGAGGCAATGCAAGGTGTTTATGAACAGTTAGAATTAAAACCGCTGAATATGCATGTTGTAAATAGTATGTTAGAAGAAGCATATACAATCGTAAACGGTGTATCTGAAAAGACGCAGGAGTTAATTGACCAGGCGTACTTAGTAGAAAAGCTAATCCAATACGGTAATCGTTACCGCAGTCATGATGGTGACTTGGCGCACAGCTTGGAAAATGCAGAGAGATTGTTCCGTGAATATGAATATGATGCAGCTTTAGAACAAGCAGCTTCTGTTCTGGAACAACTTGAACCTGGTGTTGTACAAAAAATTGCTGAATTTGTTGATAATGGACAAACCCCTCGATGAAAAAGGGGTTTGTTTTTTTGTGCTAGATTTGTGTAAATTCTCGGATGATGTTGCTATAATGAATAGCGGAATACAGCAGTGTTTTTCGTTTCAAAATACAAAAGTATACTTCTGTATGTAAAAATGGAACCTTTGAGTATGTTTAGCGTAATTACATGTATTTATGATATGATTATATGATGTGACAGCGCTGAAAGGGGAAGAACGATGATCTATTTTGATAATAGTGCGACGACGAAACCATATCCAGAAGCCCTTCAATCTTATGTAACGGTTGCAGGGAAATATTTTGGAAACCCTTCTTCTATTCATTCGCTCGGAGGAGAAGCAGAGCGTTTATTAACACAATCAAGAACGATTGCAGCGCAGCTCCTTCATGTTAAGTCTTCCGAGATTATTTTCACATCAGGTGGAACGGAAGGAAATAACCTTGCGATTAAAGGAATAGCGATGAAGAATCGTTCTCGTGGCAAGCATATTATTACAACAAATATTGAACACGCGTCTGTGTTTGAAGCATATAAACAATTAGAAGGTCTTGGCTTTGATGTTACTTATTTACCTGTAAACGAACATGGTATTGTATCAGTCGAAAATGTAAAACGAGCGCTTCGTGAGGATACAATCCTTGTTTCGATTATTCATGTGAATAATGAAACAGGAGCGATTCAACCTGTTTCTGAAATTGGTGGATTGTTAACCGACTATCCGAAAGTAAGATTCCATGTAGATCATGTACAAGGGATTGGAAAAGTACCACTTGATCTATATGCTTCTCATATTGATCTTTGTTCGATATCTGGACATAAATTTCATAGCGTAAAGGGAACAGGGCTTTTATATGTACGTGATGGCGTAAGATTAGATCCGATTTTATCAGGTGGTCAGCAGGAACTTCGTTATCGTTCTGGTACAGAGAATTTACCTGGTATTGTTGCGATGGTTAAGGCACTACGTATGACAATGGAACATATGAGAGAAAAGAGTGACCACTTACAAAAGTTACAAGCGGAACTCTTCCACTTCTTCAAAGGAATGGAAGATGTAACGATTAATACGTCGCTTCAATATGCAGCACCGCATATTTTAAATGTGTCATTCGCTGGTTTAAAACCAGAAGTAGTGGTTCATGCTCTAGAAGAACGTGACGTATATGTATCAACAAAATCAGCTTGTTCTTCAAAAGTAAATGAAGTAAGTCGTGTGTTAGTAGCAATGGGAGTGCCGCATGCCGCTGCAGCAAGTGCGATCCGTATTAGTTTTGCCCCTGAAAACACGATGGAAGAAGTAAAACAATTTGAAGGAATTATCAAAGAAACATTGCCAAAATTATACGAAGTGATGAGGTAAAGAAACATGATGACATATGAATATATTTTAGTTCGTTACGGTGAAATGACGACAAAAGGAAAAAACCGTTCCAAGTTTGTAAACACGTTAAAAGATAACGTTAAATTTAAATTAAAGAAGTTCCCAAATATCAAAATCGATGCAACACATGATCGCATGTATATCGAGCTAAATGGCGAAGACCATGAGGCGATTGCAGACAGATTACAAGATGTATTTGGGATTCATAAGTTTAACTTAGCGATGAAAGTGCCATCAGAATTAGAAGAAATTAAAAAAGGTGCGCTTGCTGCTTTCTTACAAGTCAAAGGCGATGTGAAAACATTTAAAATTACAGTGCACCGTTCCGATAAGCGATTCCCAATGCAAACGATGGAGTTACTTCCAGAGATTGGTGGTCATATTTTAGAAAATACAGAAGACATTACAGTAGATGTTCATAATCCAGATGTGAATGTGCGCGTAGAAATTCGCAGCGGTTATAGCTACATTATGTGTGATGAGCGCATGGGAGCTGGCGGATTACCAGTTGGTGTTGGCGGAAAAGTAATGGTACTTCTTTCTGGTGGAATCGATAGCCCAGTAGCTGCTTTCTTAACAATGAAGCGCGGTGTATCAGTGGAGGCAGTGCACTTCCATAGTCCGCCATTCACAAGTGAGCGTGCGAAGCAAAAAGTAATTGATTTAGCGCAAGAGTTAACGAAGTATTGCAAACGTTTGACGCTTCACCTTGTTCCGTTTACGGAAGTGCAAAAAACAATCAATAAAGAGATTCCATCTAGTTATTCTATGACAGTAATGCGCCGTATGATGATGCGTATTACAGAACGTATTGCAGAAGAGCGTAATTCACTTGCAATCACGACTGGTGAAAGTCTTGGACAAGTAGCGAGCCAAACGTTAGATAGTATGCATACAATTAATGAAGTTACAAACTATCCAGTAATTCGTCCGCTTATTACGATGGATAAACTAGAAATTATTAAAATTGCAAATGAAATTGGAACGTATGATATTTCAATTCGTCCATACGAGGACTGCTGTACAGTATTTACACCAGCAAGCCCAGCGACAAAACCCAAGCGTGAAAAAGCAAATCGCTTTGAATCAAAATATGACTTTACACCACTTATTGAAGATGCTATTGCTAATACAGAGAAGATCGTACTACAAACAGTAGAAGTGGCTGAAGAAGAGCAATTTGAGGATCTTTTCTAAAAGTGCTTGTTCAAAAAGGAGGATAAAGTGAAACTTTAATCAGTGGGGCATCCCCCACTGATTATTAGTTGAACCAATCGGACTTTTTGAATATCTTTTAAAACCATAAATTACCATCTCTAGATATGTATGAAGTCATATGGTTTATCACACTCTATATTCACAAGGAGGTGATACCATATGGCACGAAGCACAAATAAATTAGCGGTTCCTGGTGCTGAATCAGCATTAGACCAAATGAAATACGAAATCGCTCAAGAGTTTGGAGTTCAACTTGGAGCTGATTCAACATCTCGCGCTAACGGATCTGTTGGTGGCGAAATTACAAAACGTCTAGTTTCACTAGCTGAACAACAATTAGGCGGTTTCCACAAATAATCCCATATACGATGGCTTAGAAGGAGCGGGTTTCCCCGCTCCTTCTTTTTGTCGACATGTAATTAAAAAATTTGTCAAAAGAAGTAGGTTTAAAATTTACTGAAAATTCTTTATTATATAAGGGAGACATAGAGAAAAAGGAGGATGATTATGAAGAGGGAAGAATTATTAGCACCGCCATCTTATAACTTAGTTGCAGAGATAGAAAAATATACAAATGACGAGCAGAAGCTTGCGTTAATTTGGCAGGATGATGAAGGGAATAGACGTGAGGTTACATACCGCGAATTGATAAAAGGAGCGAATAAAATTGGAAACGCTTTTATAAAGAGTGGTTTGCAAAAAGGGGATAAGCTTCTTATTATGATGCCACGCTTAATTGAAGCGTATATGACGTATATTGCTGCAATTAAAGCGGGGTTTGTAGTCATTCCAAGCTCAGAAATGCTTCGCAAAAAAGATATTGAATATCGCATCCAGCACGGAGAAGTAAAGGCAATTGTCAGTCATGAACCGTATATTCAGCAATTTGAAGGTGTAGAGATGATGGAGTCTCTTCAAAAATTCGTATTGAGCGAGCAGTCAGTAGATGGTTGGATTAATTTAAAAGCTGCATTAGAAACAGAAAGTGATGAATTAGCAATCGCAAAGACAGACCGAGAAGATATGGTCTTTTTATCTTATACATCCGGGACGACTGGAAATCCAAAGGGCGTTGTTCATACACATGCCTGGGGCTACGCGCATTTGCGTACAAGCGCTCCGAATTGGCTTGGAATAGAAGAGAATGATGTTGTATGGGCAACGGCTAGTCCGGGGTGGCAAAAATGGATTTGGAGTCCTTTTTTAGCAACGCTCGGTTCAGGCGCAACGGGGTTTGTGTATCACGGTAAATTCGAACCGAAAACATATTTACAGTTATTAGATGATAATAAAGTGAATGTGCTTTGTTGTACGCCGACAGAATATCGCTTAATGGCAAAAGTAGAGAACCTGCAGCAGTATAATTTAACAGCTTTACATAGTGCTGTATCTGCAGGAGAGCCGCTGAACCGAGAGGTAATTGAAACATTCCAAAAGCATTTTAACGTTACAGTCAGGGATGGTTATGGTCAAACGGAAAACACATTGCTCGTTGGTGTTATGAAAGGCATGGAGATTAAGCCGGGATCCATGGGAAAACCAACGCCAGGTAATCATGTCGACATTGTAAACGAAGAAGGACAACCTGTATCTGTTGGAGAAGTAGGAGATATTGCTGTTCATATTGAAACGCCAGCACTCTTTAAACAATATTATAAAGATGATGAGCGAACAGCGATGCAATTCCGTGGTGATTATTATATTACAGGTGATAAAGCGAAAAAAGATGAAGAAGGCTATTTTTGGTTTGAGGGCCGTCGGGATGATATTATCATTAGCTCTGGTTATACAATTGGGCCATTTGAAGTTGAAGATGCGCTTGTGAAACATCCGTATGTAAGGGAGTGTGCAGTAGTGGCAAGCCCAGATGAAATCCGCGGAAGTGTCGTAAAGGCATTTATCGTCTTAAGAGACAATGTGCAAGAAAAAGAAGATACACTAATTTCTTTACTCCAAGAGCATGTTAAAGAATTAACAGCACCTTATAAATATCCTCGTAAAATTGAATTTGTAGACGAATTACCAAAAACGATTTCCGGAAAAATTAGACGCGTTGAACTTAGAAAACAAGAAATGGAATTAGGGTTAAAGTAAAAAAGACTGGAATTAGATTGTTGCATATGCATGTAAGATTATGATATGATCTAATGGAACGTATGTTCTGTTTCGAGTGTGAGATGATTACCAAAAAATTTAAAAAAAGAGGTGCCTTTTATGATTTTAGGTATTAACCCGTATTTAGTTTTGGATGGTAATGGACAAGAAGCGGTGAAGTTTTATGAACATGCATTAGATGCAAAGGTTGAAATCATGCAAACATTTGGAGAAATGCCTGAAACTCCAGAGTTCACTGTTCCGGATGAAGTAAAAGACCGCGTTTTACACGCGCACTTAAAAGTTGGGAATACGGACCTTATGATTTCAGATACATTCCCAGGTAAAGGACATGAAATTGGATCACAAGTAACGATAGCGATTAGATTAAGTGATGCAGAGAAGGCAAAAGAAGTATTTGAAAAATTGCAAGATGGCGGTGAAGTCATTATGCCAATTCAAGAAACTTTCTGGAGCCCGGCATATGGACAAGTAAAAGATAAATTTCACATAGAATGGCAAGTGTCAACAATTCCAGCTAATGAAAATTAATTTTTGGGAAAAGCACCATGTTTGCAAAGTGGTGCTTTTTTTCTACGCTTCATTTTCGTAGACTAAAAGAAAAAGGGGTGAGAAGATGGGAGAAATTTTGTTCGGCGGACATATTTATACAATGAATGAAGAGGGGGGAAAAGTTGAAGCTGTTTATGTAGAAGAGGGAATGATTCTAGATACGGGTAATAAAAAAGACTTAGAAGGTCGTTATGAACCTGAGCGGGTGCATAATTTAGAAGGAAGAACGATGATTCCAGGTCTTGTGGATAGTCATATGCATCTTATTGGGCATGGGGAAAGGTTACTTCGATTAGATTTGTCTGCATGCACGTCATATCAGGAAATGCTCCTGCTCATTAGAGAGCGGGTGAATGAAGCGGCAGAGGGTATATGGATTGTTGGTGAAGGTTGGAATGAAAATAATTTCACAGATATGAAAAACGTCCATGTCCGTGATTTAGATGCAATTTCGAAAAAACATCCTATCTTATTAAAACGCGTTTGTCGTCATGTTACATGGGTGAACTCTTACATATTGGAAATGGCAAATGTAACAGCAGAAACGCCAGACCCAAAAGGCGGAAAAATTGGTCACGGAGTATCTGGAGAACTAACAGGGCTGTTGTATGAACAGGCGCAAGATTTAATTAAGCATGTGCAGCCAGAAATTAACGAAGCTTATTTACAAAGAGCATTGCAAACAGCTATTCAAGATTGCTGGAAATATGGACTAGTAGGAGGGCATACAGAAGACCTAAATTATTATGGTGGTTTTCAGAAAACATATCGTGCGTTTTCTCACGTAATAAAAGAAATGCCGTTCAAATCCCATTTACTTGTACACCATGAGGTAGCAAGTGAACGAAAAGAATATGAGAATCAGCATTATATTGAATTCGGAGCGATGAAGATTTTTTCAGATGGCTCATTTGGCGGAAGAACAGCATTATTAAGTGAGCCATATGCAGATGCGAAGGAAATAAATGGTGTCGCCATTTTTTCTCGTGAAGAATTAGCTGAGCTCGTAAAAAAGGCACGTAACTTACATATGCCAGTTGCAATTCATACAATCGGTGATTTATCGCTTGAGTATGTGATTGATGCGCTAGAATTACATCCGCCGGCAGAGGGGCTACGCGATCGTATCATTCATTGTCAGCTTGCGCGCGAAGAATTAATTGCACGGATGAAGTCCTTGCCTGCTATCATTGATATTCAGCCTGTATTCGTCTCATCTGATTTTCCATCAGTGATTGAAAAGTTAGGAGAGCATCGGCTTCGGTATGCGTATGCTTGGAAAACATTGCTCGGTGCCGAATTACATTGCGCAGGTGGATCAGATGCTCCAATTGAACAAGTAAATCCCTTTTTAGGAATCTATAGTGCAGTAACGCGGAGAAGCTTTATTGATGGGGCATGTTACATACCTGAAGAGAAGTTATCCGTATTTGAAGCTGTCTCTTTATTTACAACTGGAAGCGCCTATGCGATTGGAAAAGAAGGTAAGCGCGGTAAAATTATAAAAGGATATGAAGCGGATTTTACCATTATAGATCGTGACATATTTGAAATTGAATCAGAGGAAATAAAAAATATACGAGTTGCCGCAACTATAATAGATGGCCAGACGGTCTATCAAGAATAATATCGATTACTCGATAACAATCGAGGTATAGATCGTAAAAAACGAGTGCCAGGGAATCTCCCAGCACTCGTTTTTTTGCTTATAAAAACGTTCTCTGTACTTTTTCCCAGAACGAATTGTTTTTTAGTTTTACTGTTTTAATTTGTTTATCGCTTAAACGTACGACTGCTTTTTCGACTTGTTTAATGCTAAGTGCTTCATTATCCATGCCGATAACAGGGTAATCATTACCGTCTGGAGCAAGCTTCAATGTTAATGTACGTTCATGGTTTAAAATAAACGGTGATCCAAGTGTACGATATGTGTTGTTATTTAAAGAAGCAAGTTCGCTTATTTGGAAGCATGGAATGAGTGGATCGACAACCGCGCCATGCAATGATTTATTATAAGCTGTACTTCCTGTCGGGGTAGAGATAACTAAGCCGTCTCCTCTAAATGTTTCAAAATATAAATCATCAACATGCACATCTACTACAAATGTTTTAATGATGCTAGAGCGTAAAGAAAACTCATTTAAACAATGGAAAGATGTGTCATTATCAACATCTATTTGAATTGTTGGGTATTTACGCACTTCAATTTCATTTTGTGTAATTTCTTGAAGGGCTGTATCGACATGATCAATATGGAAATCACAGTAGAAAGAAATTTCATCTTTCGTAGAAACACCTGCATATAAGCAATCTTCTCTAAAGCCTGTTTTACGAACGGCTTGTAAGAAGGTTCCATCATCTCCGATACTGACGATAGCGTTTGCATTTTTTGGATGATTTAATATGGTAAATCCATTTTCCTCTAAAATACGATATATTGGCTTCATTTTTTCGACAAGCGCTGCTTTGTCATCACCATAAAAGAAAAATAAATTGCGACGATCTGCCATTGTGTATCCCTCCATTGCAGTCAAATTTAGCGTTGTGCCCCATTAGAAAAAATCTGATGGTATGCTCAAATAGTATATTTCGATATAAAATGTCAAAATCCCTCTTTATTTTTAGAAAAATTTTTATATTCAATTTTATCATTACTTGTTTAATCCTGTTTGAACCTGTCGATAATGGATGTGGAGTGAAAGGATGGTACGAATGAAGTGGCTTGTAATTGGAATTGGAATTCTTCTCTTTCTCATTTTACTTATACTATTGTCGAGACTATCGCTTAAAGTGACGTTTTTATATTCAGAAATGGAGAAACAATGTTTATTTCAAGTGAAAATATGGATGATTCACTATACGTTTGATATTTTAGAAAGAATTGAAAAACAGCAAAAAAAGATTGGACAAAAAATTGAGAAAGCAGAAGAAGATGGCGGTATTGACAACAAAATTATGGCACAGCTTGATAGTATCGGGGAACTGATAAAAAAGCTTGAACAGATCCATACTACCCTTAAAGGTTTTCTTAAAAAAGTGAAAATCAATAGTTGGAAATGGCATTCGCAAATTGGAACAGGCGACGCAGCTAGTACTGGAATTGTCACTGGATATGCATGGGGACTAAAAGGAATGGCTGCCGGGGTCTTGGCACAATATACACGTGTTATTGATATACCGGAGTTTGAGATTACGTCTGTGTTTCAAGGGAAGGGATTTGCATCGAAAGGTGAATTAACAGCATCCTTTCACATATATCGCGCCGTAGTGGCAGGAGTGAAAATACTCTGGTTTATGAGAAAACAGAAATCTGGTGTAGCCGGAAATTCTATTCAAACGTAGGAGGATAAAATGGATCATCCAATTCAAGGTTTAATGACAACTGCAATGCAGCATTTAAAACAAATGACAGATGTAAATACAATTATCGGCGATCCAATTAAAGCAGCGGATGGAAGCGTCATTTTAACGGTTTCTAAAGTGAGCTTTGGATTTGCTGCTGGCGGGAGTGAATTTGGAAGAATAGATAGCTCGGGCCGTCATCCATTTGGTGGAGGGAGTGGTGGTGGTGTTTCCATTAACCCAGTCGCTTTTCTCGTTATAAATGGAGAAGGGATAAAAGTATTACATTTAGATAAACAGACACATGTGATTGATAAAATCATTGAGTTAGCACCACAAGCTGTTGATAAAGTGAAAGAAATGATGGAGAAGCGAAAAGGTGATGAACCAGAATTTGAAATCTAGCAGCGAAAAGAAGCTAATCGATTGGTTAGCTTCTTTATTTTTTGTAAATAAAGCGATTTTATTTGCATTCTGCACAGGGACAAACTATCATTTACATTGTACATATTTTGTTTAAAATAAGGGAGGATTTTCAAGTGGCAAATGTAACTTTTAAAGGTAACCCAATTACTTTAGTTGGAACAGAAGTTAAAGTTGGCGATCAAGCGCCAAACTTCCAAGTGCTAGCAAACGACTTATCTCCAGTAAGTTTAGAAACATACAAAGGTGAAGTGAAATTAATTAGTGTTGTACCATCTATCGATACAGGTGTGTGCGATGCACAAACTCGTCGTTTTAACCAAGAAGCAGCTGGTATTGAAAACACGAAAGTATTAACAATTAGTGTGGACCTACCATTCGCTCAAAAACGCTGGTGTGCAGCAAACGGCTTAGAAAACGTAGCAACACTTTCTGACCACCGTGACCTTTCATTCGGTGAAGCTTACGGCTTAGTAATGAAAGAGCTTCGTTTACTTGCTCGTGCAGTATTTGTAGTAGATAGCAATGACAAAGTAGTTTACGTAGAATACGTAAGCGAAGGTACAAGCCATCCGAACTATGAAGCAGCATTAGAAGCAGCAAAATCTGCGAAGTAATGTGAATGAAGGCGGCCTCTTTGTGAGAGGTCGTTTTTTCTCATATAGTGTCGACGGGACGATATCTTGTGTCGAATCGCCGATATATTGAAAAAAAGCGCTGATATATAAGAAGAAACGGTCGATATATGAGAAAAAACGCCGAGATAAAATTTCAATTTGAAAAGGGAGCTCTAAAAAAGAGGTCGCTTTTTCTTTTGGCAAAAAATTAGATTGTGGTATGATATAAGTTATGTGTAATTGACTGAAGGAGGAATATATGTGAGTCAGACAGTAGAAACATTATTTTCTATTTTTGATTCTTCTACCGTAATTTTACGTAAAGAATTGGATGTAACATATTTAGAAGCGCTTGTGGAAACAGGAGATAACTTGTTTGAAGGAGCGATTCTGCAAGAGGAATTATCTGAATCAACAATTGAACGGTTGAATCGTGAATATAGTAAGTTTAATGAAGAAAAATATAAAAGCGAGGAAATTCGCAAAGCATTTCAGCTTGCCATCCTAAAAGGGATGAAAGAGGGTGTACAAGCCAATCACGAAATGACGCCCGATGCAGTTGGAATGTTTATGAGTTATTTGTTCCATAAATTTATGAAAGACCAAAAAGAAATTGTTGTTTTAGATCCTGCCATTGGAACAGGGAATTTAATAACGACAATCTTTAATGGTACGCAAGAAGGAACAACAATAAGTGGATTTGGTGTAGAAGTAGATGACTTGCTTGTTAAACTTGCTTTAGTGAATGCAAATTTACAAAAGCAAGCAATTGAGTTTTTCAATCAAGATGGATTAGCACCGTTATATATTGATCCAGTTGATGCAGTTGTTTCTGATTTACCAATTGGGTTTTATCCAAACGAAATTGGTGCAAGTGAATATACTTTAAAAGCAGATGAAGGAATGTCTTATGCACATCACTTATTTATTGAACAAAGTGTGAAGCATACAAAAGAAGGCGGGTATTTATTCTTCTTAGTACCTAACTTCATCTTTGAAAGTGATCAAGCACCAAAACTGCATGCTTTTATTAAAGAAACAAGCTTTATTCAAGGGCTATTACAGCTTCCTGTTTCCATGTTTAAAAACGAGAAAAATGCAAAAAGTATATTTGTTCTCCAAAAGAAAGGTCCAAATGTAACGATGCCAAAACAGGCGTTGTTAGCGGAATTACCTAAGTTTTCCAATATGAAAGCAATGGAGAATATGATGACTCAATTGAACAACTGGTTTGCAACACATAAATCATAATGTGTGTAACAGAAGTGCACTTAGATATAGTACAGTTTTATATTGTGCCTAATAACTTTTAATATATACAAGATAAAACTGAATTTTTTTGAAATCTGTAATATATATTTTTTCTTGGTGTTACAATTTTTTCACTTGAAATATATGTCGTACGATGTTTAAATTAAACTCGTGAGTATAAAATTTACTGAGAATGAAACGTTTTCATTTTTAGTGAATTTAATCAGATAAAATCGAGCGGTTTGTGGCTTGATCCACATAACTACCAAGAGAAAAAGGGGCGAAAGACTAGATGTCAAAAATCATCGCGATTAATGCAGGAAGCTCTTCCTTAAAGTTCCAATTATTTGAAATGCCAAGTGAAAAAGTATTAACAAAAGGTTTAGTAGAACGTATCGGTTTAGAGGATGGTATCTTCACAATTACTGTGAACGGCGAAAAACAAAAAGAAGTTACAAATATTCCAGATCATGCAGTAGCCGTTAATATGCTTCTTAACAAATTAACTGAAAATGGTATTGTGAAATCTCTTGATGAGATTGGCGGTATCGGTCATCGTGTTGTACACGGCGGCGAAAAATTTGCTGATTCTGTTTTAATTACTGATCAAGTATTAGCAGATATCGAAGATTTAAGCGACTTAGCACCACTTCATAACCCAGCAAACGTTGTTGGTATTAAAGCATTCCAAGAAGTACTTCCGAATGTACCAGCAGTAGCAGTATTTGATACAGCATTCCACCAAACAATGCCAGAATCTGCGTATCTTTACAGCTTACCATACGAGTACTATGAAAAATTCGGCATCCGTAAATACGGTTTCCACGGAACTTCTCATAAATATGTAACTGAGCGCGCGGCTGAATTATTAGGTCGTCCACTTGAAAGCTTACGTTTACTTTCTTGTCACTTAGGTAACGGTGCAAGTATCGCAGCTGTAGAAGGCGGAAAATCTATCGATACTTCTATGGGCTTCACTCCACTTGCGGGTGTAACAATGGGTACACGTTCTGGTAACCTTGACCCTGCGTTAATTCCATACATCATGGAAAAAACAGGTCAAACTGTAGAAGAAGTAGTTAACGTGTTAAATAAGAAAAGTGGTATGTTAGGTCTTACT
This sequence comes from Paenibacillus sp. 102, assembly GCF_039549175.1. Classification (NCBI taxonomy): domain Bacteria; kingdom Bacillati; phylum Bacillota; class Bacilli; order Caryophanales; family Paenibacillaceae; genus Paenibacillus; species Paenibacillus sp. 102. The sequence continues at coordinate 35,008 of NZ_JBCGHT010000028.1, forward strand.
GGTTTCTCTAGTGACCTACGTGACATCATTGCAAAAGAAGAAGAAGGCGACGAGCGTGCGAAAGTAGCATTAGACGTATTCGTAAGCCGTATTCATAAATACATTGGTTCTTACGCAGCTCGTATGAAAGGTGTTGACGCAATCATCTTCACAGCTGGTGTAGGTGAAAACAGTGCAATCGTTCGTGAGCGCGTATTAGAAGGCCTTGAATTTATGGGCGTATACTTTGATGCAAAACGCAACAACGTATTCGGTGAAGAAGCATTTATCAGCTTCCCTCACTCTCCAGTAAAAATTATCATAATTCCAACTGACGAAGAAGTTATGATTGCTCGTGACGTATTACGTCTTGGAGACATCGGTTAATATATAAAAAAAGACGGAATCCTATAGGATTTCGTCTTTTCTTTTTGCTGTGAGGAAATTCATAAGTCCATTTGGGTACAATATTTTTTCTTGTTCGAGAAATGCTGTAACGGGAAGCCACTTTGCATATGCATTTGGCTCTGCATCTCGTATAACAAGTATTTCGATTTCATACAGTGATGTATCAACAAAACGAAGTGAGTACAATTGAATAATCTCATGTCCAATTTCTTTATCTACATAAAAGATGTTTTCAAGGCATTCTAAGTAATCACGTACTTCTACCTGTGTCCCTAATTCTTCCTTAAATTCACGAATCACCGTTTCAGCTGATTTCTCTCCAAATTCAATAGAACCGCCGAGTGGTCTGTAATATGTTCCACTTTCTGTAATATACTCTTGAACGAGAATTCGTTCGTTGTGAAGTACAATTCCAAATGCCTTTGAACGTGGGTACATATAATAACCTCCTATGTACTGGATAAACATATGTTTAGTTTATCAGATTTACAAAGAAAAACCGGAAATATGTTACAATAGAAAAAAATTGAGCGAGGTGGTTGTTGCGATGCGGTCAAAGCGAGAACAAGCCATTTTACAAGAGGTTAAAAATTGGGAAGGACAATTGTTAGAACAAGAGTCTACCGATTTTCAAAAGGTGTTTGATAAGTGGTTGCATGCTTCAGTTGCAAAGGTTCCTGAGAAAAAGCGAAAAGAATTTTTTGCGAAAGCAGACGGATGGTTATTCCATCTCCATGCATTGATTCAAAGCTCACAATCACAGCTTGATGCACGCAATCGTATTTTAGGAACAGCACGATTGTTTGATGAATCGATTGAACAGCTGGAAGAATTGAAAGGATTGTCCATTGATCAATTAACATATATAGCAGAGCAACAGACAGCGCGTCATCGTTTATATTCTTTCGTGCAGGGAGGAGCGACCGGAGTAGGTGGTTTGCTATTATTAACTGCTGACTTTCCTGTTATGATTACGTTAAATGTAAAGGCCGTTCAGCTTATTGCGACATCGTTTGGGCATGATGTGAACAAGCCTTATGAAATGATGCTTGCTTTAAAAGTATTCCACGCTGCCCTGTTGCCAGCAAGACTCCAGCAATATGCTTGGTATAACTTGCTTCAGGAGTTAGAACAAGAGGATTCATTTTTTTATGAAGGGGAAGAGGAAGTGTTAAAACCAGCTTCTACAGAAGTTGTATTAAAACAAATTTTGAAGACTTTTTCCATCTATGCGCTTCGCCGTAAATTATTCCAGGGGGTGCCTGTGTTAGGGATTGCGATTGGCTCTACGGTGAATTATCGTCTAACGCGGAATGTAACGGAATTTGCAAACAGGTTCTACCAAGTGCGTTACATATTAGAGAAAGAAAAAAGTGTATAAAAAAAGCGAAAGGCAAAGGCCTTTCGCTTTTAGTTTGTTGCATGTTTTTTTGACATTGGAATAGATACTGCTTTCTTTTCTGTTTTTGGATAATAAATTAAATCCAATGTTTTTGCCTGAACGGCAATTGAAAGAATAGTAAAAGCAATTTCTGTCCATGTTAAATAATATAATGAAAGCGCTAGAACAATCGCGTCAAAGACGAAGAAAATTTGCCCAATTGTAAAGCGAGTTTTTTTACTTAGTATAATTGTTAAAATATCGTCTCCACCGGTTGCACCGCCAAATCGCAATATAAAACCGAGGCCAATACCAGCTAACGCGCCACCCACTACTGCTGCTATCCATAAATGATTTGATAAATCTACCGCAAATGGAGAATAATTTTCCATGAAAGAATAAAACACTCCGAATGAAATCGAACCCATAAATGAATAGCCAACCATTTTTTTACCTAAAAATGTAGCGCATAGTAAAATGACCGGGATATCCATCAATACAGTTGAAATTGACGGTGAAATATCAAAAAAGTGTTGTATAAATAGCGCGATTCCTACAAATCCACCTTCTGTTAAATGGTTTTGGAAATGAATGTGATATAGTGCGGCTGATAAAATAAATGAACCGATTAAAACCATGAAAATTTCTTTAATAATTTGTCGACTTTGGATGTTCCTCATCGTTATTCCTTCTTTCCGTAGTTAGTAGTTCTTTTCATCTTGTAAACTAACTACGAGCCCATGTAGCCTTCAGTTAGTTTACATCAAACTAACTACGCTATATGTCGCTGAAGAAATAACGAATAATCCTCTCGTCCATCAATTCTCCCTACTTTCGTTTTAGTTTAAGCCTAAAAACGACTAAACAAAACGTGGAGTAAGATTTGTTATTTAGCAATCTTGCCCTCTTCTTTGTTTTGTTTAGTAATTATCAATGCGACTTAAACAAAACGCTATGTGTAAGAAGAGTCTTTTCGTTGCCAAATTATCCTTCGGGCAATCATAATTTCCCCACTCTCGTATTTTTTTCGCTAGACAAAGTATCTGAGCTGAAAAAATACGCTACGTGTAAGATTCATCAATTCGATGCCACATGCTCCTTCGAGCGATCATGATATCTAAATCCTTTCTGTAAAAGATTTTATATTATTATATCATACTTTCTAAAAATGTATGTGGATGGAAACCGACAATAATAGGAGGAAAAACTACATAATTTGCAGGTTCATAGCGTCGGAATTAGGATTCTCGTATATTTTTGTAGAATAATCTTGGTAATGACGAGTTTGGTATAAGGACTAAAGAGAAAAATCCATACTAAAGAAAAATTATTCATCGCGTGGATTTAGATTATTTTTATCATCTTTGTCTTTAAAAAAAGCATCCCAACTAATGACACTAAGAAAAGTAAGAACGATAATGATAAAAGCTTTCATGAACTGTATGCTCCTTTCAAAATCTCTTTTATTTATTATATGGGATAAAGACAAATATTTATAAGTGGTTTAGGGAAATAGGAGTGTATGATAAAAAAATAAATTTGTAAAATAAAAGAGCTAAAATGAATGCCATTTTAACTCTTTTTTCGTGTTCACTACATACTTAATGCTTTTTTGCCCATATAGTTGTAGCTACTAATAAATTTGTTTTTGGGGATTTTAGCCCCTTTACCACGTCGAAGAGGGTCATTAATATATACATAATCATTATCGTACCCAGTGACTAATACTGCGTGCATATCAAAATCAGCTTGTATCACTTTTCCAGATAAAGTTTTCCAACTTTTTGGAGCTACAGGATGTGAAAAAGATGCTGTAATCCAAGTTACAACCGGTTTGCCTTGTGCTACTAAACGCTCAATTTTAGAAAAATCAGAGCCTGTTAAATTGATACCGTTATTTGTATAACGATCTAATACTCTTTTTAATGGCGCTGGGTCAATCGAATATCCAGGAGATGCGCCTGTTACATCTCCGACAAATCCAACTGAAGGATCCCCCCACGTTAAAATAGATCCAGCGCTTCGTATCATGGGTGTAGAATCGACAGGTAATTGTTTAGCAAGCGTTAGTTTGTCTACATTATGTCCATGATATTTTAGCATCATTGTCATGGAAACGACTTCACAGCCATTATGTAATTCAGGTAGTTGGAAAATCATTGGAGCATCTAAATACACAGATTCTTTTTTCATGACCCCATCTTCATATAAGTAATACCATTTTCCATTATCTTGGATCCATCCAGTAGCCATATTGCCGCCATTATGAAGGTAGAACCAGTTAACGCCATCAAAATACCACCCGGTAGCCATTACCCCATTAGGTTGAAGAAGATACCAAGAACCGTTAATTTTCGTCCATCCAGTAGCCATATTGCCGCCATTATGAAGGTAGAACCAGTTAACGCCATCAAAATACCATCCTGTGGTCATTACACCGTTAGGTTGAAGAAGATACCAAGAACCGTTAATTTTCGTCCATCCAGTAGCCATATTGCCGCCATTATGAAGGTAGAACCAGTTAACGCCATCAAAATACCACCCGGTAGCCATTACACCGTTGGGTTGAAGAAGATACCAAGAACCATTAATTTTCGTCCATCCAGTAGCCATATTGCCGCTATTATGAAGATAGAACCAGTTAACGCCATCAAAATACCACCCGGTAGCCATTACCCCATTAGGTTGAAGAAGATACCAAGAACCATTAATTTTCGTCCATCCAGTAGCCATTGCGCCATTGTCATGAAGATAATACCAGTTACCTTGTTCGGATTTCCATCCAGTTACTTTCTCATTATTTGAGTAATAGTACCAAGTATTACCTTCTTTAATCCAACCTTTTTTTTCGACTTTCTCTTCCTCGTTTGTATCTAATTTCGTATTACTTTCTTGAATTTGTTCTTTTTTATCAGGCATTACATTGTTTTCTTGAATCTGTTCTTTATTATCAGGAGTTACATTGTTTTCTTGAATCTGTTCTTTATTATCAGGAGTTACATTGTTTTCTTGAATCTGTTCTTTATTATCAGGAGTTACATTGTTTTCTTGAAATTGCTCCTTTTTATCAGGAGTTACATTATTTTCTTGAATCTGTTCTTTATTATCAGGAGTTACATTGTTTTCTTGAATTTGTTCCTTTTTATCAGAAGTTACATTATTTTCTTGAATCTGTTCTTTTTTATTAGTTGAAACATCATTTATGGATTCATCTTTTTTTAACGTTTTTGTTTGTTCATTTGTTTTGGAATGAGAGGAAGAAGACTCTTCTGTAGGAAGGCGGTCTTTACTGATTTCTGTGTTCGCATAACTATGTACGGGAGATAATAATAAAGCACTAGATAAAATGATAATAGGAAGTTTTTTTTTCATATTTACAATCCTTTCTTTGTTTACCTGATAAATAGATAGCTAGGTTCATTAAATTATTAGTTTTTAATATATATCTAATTGGAATGGCTTTCCTATTCCACATGTGCATCATGATACAATAAAAAACTTTGGATTGCGAGAAGTTTTTTTATTGTATAAATAGGGATTAAAAAACCGATATAAAACCATTCCTTTTAGGTGGGAGAGAGGATCCGCTCATGGGTAGAAGCGGTCAGTGCCTATTTTAGCCCCATGCCATGTGAAAACAGAAGGAGAAAATGAATGAAGACCTTCTTTTCGTAGCTGTGCCTTATATGTTGGAAAATTAAAATGGATATATATAAGAAAAGAGGGGTCAATCTATGAGAGAGAAGTTTTATCTTGTTAGTTGCGGCAGTAAGACTTCTAGCTTAAAATTCAGTGAAAGTAAAGAAATAGATTTATATGAAAAAGGATGGAATTACTATAAAAAAAAGCATCTATTTGTAGATGCTTTTTTATCTGGCTTATTATTGATGCGTTTTCCCCTCAGACACATTTTGAGTAAGGCGATACCAAAGCCATAAATCGTTAATGATGGAGGCTAGATTTGCGATTTCAGAATTGAGTCTACAGGAAATTTCAAAATTTTCTTCGTTATTTAAGCGATGTTGTTTTTGATTAATATGATATTCAAGTTCTTGTATACGATCAGGAATTTTCCCGCGAATTTGTTCCCACTTTAGTAAAATAGCATGCTGTACTTTTTCAGGAATATATTCCCATTCTTCTTGTAACTCAGGCACTTCTATTCCTAGGTGTTCATCGTATATAAAATATTGTTCCATATAGACACCCCCATTTTCTGTTTCCATTGTACCGAAAAAAAGAAAGAAGTTCGACGAAATTGTTTGAAAAATTTTTACTAATATCTCTTGATTCATTTTATAAAAGGTGTTAAAGTTTGAATTAATATTAATCATAATGAATATTTATTCTTTAGGGGGATATAAAATGGAGAAGAAAAAAGTTGTGTTAGCATATTCCGGAGGTCTTGATACTTCCGTTGCAATTAAATGGTTACAAGAGAAAAATTACGATGTTATTGCACTTTGTTTAGATTTAGGGGAAGGTAAAGATTTAGAGTTCGTAAAAGAAAAGGCAATTTCAGTAGGTGCTGTTAAATCATACATGATTGATGTACAAGAAGAATTTGCGAATGAATATGCATTGATGGCTCTGCAAGGTCATACGTTATACGAAGGAAAATACCCACTTGTTTCGGCATTATCGCGTCCATTAATTGCGAAAAAGCTAGTAGAAATAGCAGAACAGGAAGGAGCAAGTGCAGTAGCTCATGGTTGTACAGGAAAAGGGAATGACCAAGTTCGTTTTGAAGTTTCTATACAAGCATTAAATCCATATTTAGAAGTCATCGCGCCAGTACGTGAATGGAAATGGTCACGTGAAGAAGAAATTGCATACGCAAAAGAAAACGATGTGCCAATTCCAATCAATTTAGATAGTCCGTTTTCAATTGACCAAAACTTATGGGGACGCAGCAATGAATGTGGGGTTTTAGAAGATCCATGGGCAGCACCTCCAGAAGATGCATATGAAATGACATTAGCATTAGAAGATACACCGAATAAACCAGAATTTGTAGAAATTGGATTTGAAGCAGGTGTACCAACAACATTAAATGGCACTTCCTATTCACTTTCGGAACTAATCAAAACATTAAACACTCTTGCTGGAAAACATGGTGTTGGACGTATTGATCATGTGGAAAACCGTCTTGTTGGGATTAAATCACGTGAAGTGTATGAATGTCCAGCAGCAATGACATTACTTACAGCACATAAAGAGTTAGAAGATTTAACGCTTGTAAAAGAAGTAGCTCATTTTAAACCGATGATTGAGCAAAAATTAACAGAACTTATTTATAACGGTTTATGGTTCTCACCTTTAAAACAAGCACTTGTTGCTTTCTTACAAGAGACACAAAAATCAGTAACAGGTACAGTGCGCGTGAAATTGTTTAAGGGCCATGCAATTGTAGAAGGACGTAAATCAGAATACTCTCTATATGATGAAAAACTAGCAACATATACAGTGGATGATGAATTTAACCATGATGCAGCAGTTGGCTTTATTTCTTTATTTGGTCTTCCAACAAAAGTATACAGCCAAGTGAATCAGAAGAAGGTGGAAGCGTGAGCAAACTTTGGGGAGGTCGCTTTACAGCAGAAGCAGAAGAATGGGTCGAGGAGTTTGGAGCTTCCATCTCCTTTGACCAGCAATTAGTTGTAGAAGATATAGAAGGAAGTATCGCTCACGTCACGATGCTTGCGAAGCAGGGAATTGTGACAAAAGAAGAAGCAGAGAAAATTAAGGAAGGCTTACAACATTTACTAGAAAAAGCGAAAGCAAATGAGTTAACTTTTTCAGTAGATGCTGAGGATATTCATTTAAACATTGAAAAGATGTTAATTGAGCAAATTGGTGACATTGGTGGAAAACTTCATACAGGAAGAAGCCGTAATGATCAAGTTGCGACAGATATGCATTTATATTTACGTAATAAAGTGAAAGATATTATAAAGGCAACGAAACAACTGCAATCGGTTCTTGTTCATCAAGCAGAGAAAAACATTGAAACCATTATGCCAGGGTATACACATTTGCAGCGCGCGCAGCCAATTTCGTTCGCTCATCATGTACTTGCATACTTTTGGATGCTAGAGCGTGATGTAAATCGGTATGAAGATTCACTAAAACGTATTAATATTTCTCCGCTTGGCGCAGGTGCTCTTGCGGGGACGACATTTCCGATTGACCGTGTGTATAGTGCAGAACTCCTCGGCTTTGAAGGAATCTATGAAAATAGCTTAGATGCGGTAAGTGACCGTGATTTTATATTAGAGTTTCTTAGCAATTCATCCATATTAATGATGCATTTATCGCGCTTTTGCGAAGAGCTCATTTTATGGAGCAGTCAGGAGTTTCAATTTATTGAAATGAGCGACCAATATGCAACAGGAAGCAGCATTATGCCGCAAAAGAAAAACCCTGATATGGCTGAACTCATTCGTGGTAAAACAGGGAGAGTATACGGTAATCTATTTAGTTTATTAACGGTAATGAAAGGTTTACCGCTTGCTTATAATAAAGACTTACAAGAAGACAAAGAAGGAATGTTTGATACAGTTAAAACAGTAGAAGGCTGCCTTCATATTATGACTGGCATGCTAGAAACGATGACTGTAAAAAAAGAAAAAATGGGGCAAGCCGTAACACAAGACTTCTCTAATGCAACAGAAATTGCTGATTACTTAGCAAGCAAAGGACTTCCGTTTCGCCAAGCGCATGAAATTGTCGGGAAACTTGTTCTTCATTGCACGCAAAAAGGAATCTATTTATTAGATGTACCATTAGAAACGTATCAAGAAATGAGTCCGTTATTTGAAGAGGATTTATATGAAGTTCTTTCGCCATATGCAGCGGTAAAACGCCGTAATAGTGCAGGTGGGACAGGGTTTGAACAAATTCAAAAAGCTTTGGAAAAGGCTAAAGTGTTAGTGGGAGAGACTGTAAATTTATAAGGATGAGAGGATACTAAGTTCCATACAGGAGCAAAGTATCCTCTTTTTAATTTGCAGACAAAATGTTCACATAAAGTTGGCTTGTCAATCTGAAAATACTATGGCAGTATATAAGGAATATCCCTACTTTTCGTGAATTTTAAGTTCGTAATTGTTATGGTTATGAAGCTATAAAAAGGGAATTGAAAGTAATTTTTATAATGGAGGAAATAAAAAAAATGCAAAACTTACCAAACTGTCCGAAATGTAATTCAGAATATACGTATGAAGATGGAAGTCTTTTTGTTTGCCCAGAGTGCGCGCATGAGTGGGCTTTAGAATCAGAGACTGAAAATAGTGAAGATACAAAAGTTGTGAAAGATGCAAATGGAAATATCTTAAACGATGGGGATGCTGTAACAGTAATCAAAGACCTGAAAGTAAAAGGAACTTCATCCGTTATCAAAATAGGTACAAAAGTAAAGAGTATCCGTTTAGTTGATGGAGATCATGATATCGATTGCAAAATTGACGGTTTTGGAGCTATGAAATTAAAATCTGAATTTGTTAAAAAGGTATAAGGATAATCTTATATAAGTGATTGAAAAGACGTTCAGTAAAGTGGTTTTGCCACGGAATGAACGTTTTTTTATTATGAAAAAAGAGGTTATACAATTGTATAACCTCTAATAAGTGTAATGTTATGTCATTTTTTCCTTATTCATATTTATGCCTATTTTCTGTAATACGAATATACTCAATATCCATTAAGTCACGGAGTAATGCACCATGGCTTAGCTCAACGCCGTGCTTTTCTTTAAAATGAGAACAGATTGTATCGAGCATTTCAATTTCTTCATCATTTACATCTAAAATAATTCGTTCGTAATCTCCCATATAGTATTCCTCATTTCGTTTTTTTTTAGCGTAACCGAAATTTACTTATTGTATAACAATATCTGTATTTTATATGTTAATGTTTTATTATTAGGATGTTAAAAAATAAGGGGAGATGGAGTTGTTTTATAGGTTTGTCATTATTTTATATACGGTCATTATAGTTACACATGCTTTTCCTGATATCTTTAATTTACAATATACAAAACCTATGTATATCGCTCTTTTTATTTTTTGTATATTTGTAATGGATTGCTGTATCTCACTATGGATATATCGAAGAAAACAGGAACAAAATAAACAGGAGAGAAAGAAGGAAAAACGGAAAAAAACATTTTGGATGATGACATACGTTTTTGTTTTTCCAATAGTTCTGAGTTTTGTAAGTGAACGTATAGCGGAAAAGACATTCGATTTAAAGCTTGGGGCAACAATGTTTTTCTATTATTTCTTTTTTCACTTTATTCCTTATATGAGTGAAAAGACTGGGGAAGATGAGGATACTTTTGAAAAAGATATAAAGGAACAAGAAGATAAAATGGTAGAAGAAGAAATGGAGCAACTAGCTAAACAAAAATGGTATTTCAATTCAACGCTTATCTTCATTTTTTGTTTGGTTACACCACCAATTGGTTATTTATATGTATTTCTTTTACGAAAAAAAATGACATACTATGCGAAAATGGGTTATTTGACACTTGCAACCATTACAATGGGATTATGGGCAATGAAGTTTTTACCGTCATCCTTATACGCGATTGTCATCGTTTTTATAGCATGCTTTGTATTTATTGGGAAATATGTAAAATAAAAAACACCAAGTTTTATACATTTTACTGAGAGACAAGGATAATGAAGTTTAAGGCTAAATCTAGCAATGAAGGCATGTTGTTAAACAATTATATGATAATAAAAAAGGAGTGGGGAATTCACTCCTTTTATCACTACATGTTTTTTGTTTTTTATTACGACAATTAGTGATTAAAACCATGAAAAATAGGCGTATCAAGCAAAGTGCTGATACACCTTAAAACTACATTATGGGGTAGCGTCACACATCCATCAACTTAAGGTATATTTTCATACAAAATGCGGTCTTTTCATATAGTTTATTATTATCTTTTATAGATTTTATAAAAGTGGGCATATCAAATAAACCCTGACGGGTTTCAATTTTTT
>NZ_JBCGHT010000029.1:0-28289 GCF_039549175.1 Paenibacillus sp. 102
AGGAACCAAAGAAAGAAGAGCAAAAAAAAGAACTTTCTAAGGAAGGTGAATCATCTAAAGTTAAAATCGCTGTGGGAGCTGTTGAAACTTTAGAATCAGTTGGAAATGAAATTACAAACGAAAAGGCGCAAGGTGTTTTTAAAGTTGTAGAAATATCTATTACAAATAATCAAAAAGACGCTATTACTGTTGATGCTAACAGCTTTAAATTAGTAGACAGCCAAGATCGCGAGTTTAAATATTCCACTCAAGCACAAACGGCCTATGATATATCTAATGGTGGAAAATTAGATTTCTTCTTAAAACAACTTAATCCTGGTTTAACTCAAACAGGAAAAATTATCTACGATGTACCAAAAGATGCTCAAGGATTAGTTCTAAAAGCACGTGGCGGTATGATGGGTAAAGAGATTAAGTTAAAAGTAGAATAGTAAAAGGCACTCAAAAGAGTGCTTTTATTGCGTTTGATATATTTTTAGAGGTGAAAAAACATTGAAATCAAAATCTTTTTGGACTACATTAATCATATTCATAATGCTCTTTTTTACGGCTTTGGCGATGAACGGACACTCTGAACCAAAAAAACCGATAGCTGAATTAAATTACAATCAAGATGCTCAAAACATAACCCTTACAATAACTAAATTTGAACGTGAAAAAGGGAAATTACATTTAGAACTTGATATGAAAAATAACAGCGAATACCCCCTTATAACAACAGGGACATTATCCTTAATCGATAATGATAAAATATTATCATTACCTTTAGAACTTAACATTGGAAATAAAACGATCGAAAAAAACGAAACAAAATCTTTATACTATGAGTGGAATAATGATAAGAAACCAAGTGTTTTTGATTCGATAATTATCGATGTTAATGGTCAAAAATTCAAGACTGACTTACTTATAGAAGATGATGAATAAAATACTAATCTTATAAACAATAGATACCTTCTCTTATATGTAAAATTGCATGAAAACACTTAATAATATAATGATATTATCTAATAGATCAGCGCTATTACTTCATGTATTATGCCAAAACCCTACAGAAAAATAAAGATAGGCACTCATTGAGTGTCTTTTCTTTATGACTTTACACAAAAGGGGGAGCGGGGTAATCTCACCAAGATGGTGGGGTAAACCCAATTAGGTAGGTTATTTTTTTTATCAATCGTATTTTTCGGTGCTTCTTGTTTTTAGACATATCATTTTGACTTCTCTGATGAAAATATTTTTCCATATTTACACTTTAAAGGAAAAACAGTATCATTAAATTGTTAAAAACTGTAATAAAAGGAGTCGTTAAATTGAAGAAAAGAATTCTTATTCCGGTAATGAGTATAGGTTTTCTAGTCCTTGGTGCATTTTATAGTCCTGATCAGAATACAGTTTCCGCTCAAATTAAAAATGAAAAATCATCCATAAATGAAAGTGAGTTTTGGCTTTATGATGGGGATGCCATAAGATACTACCCTTATTTTAATACTTTTATTGGGATTGCTGATGTAAGTTCATCTAATGAACAAGAACCAAGCCGTGTAGTATTTGAGTTTTATAATTTAATAGGTGATCTATCATATGTAACAAGTGCCACTATCCCTAATCATAAGCATTCAGCTTTCCAACCATTTTCAGCCCCTATAAATTCTCTAGAAGAAGCTACCTATTCTGTAAAAGTCAAAGTTATAAATGCAAAGGTAGATCCAAATAAAGTTAAATTTGCTCATATAGAATAATACGTGTTTGTACATGTACACAGAAAGAAACTCACCATATCGAAAAATAAAATTGGATGCTAAGGACTGAAAATCCTTACTATGACAGTGTTCAAAATGAATATAATTCAATCCAATATTTAGTACAATATGATGGTTCAAGTCGGAGGAAGGCACCTTAGGGTGTCTTTTCTTTATGAAAAAATCCCCACACAATGTGTAGAGATATGTGTAAAACGATACTTCAGATAAACACCATTATAATATTACATTTATTATCCAATAGCAAAAGACCACCTATTTCCGTAGATGGTCCCTGCCTCTTCAGCTTTATTGTACACATTTAAATTATACTGCTAATCACATGCTACTTTGTTATGCAATTTTGCATTAATTCTATTTTTACTATAGTAATAGTGAAATATATCTATACTAAACTTTGGGAATATTTTGCATAAATATTATCAATTTACTGTATATTCTGTCAATGTTAAGCTTTAAGTGTAATATATCTGTTTGAACCATGTCCCCTAACACAAGGTTTGAATAGTCATCTCAATACGCGAGAACAAACAGAGAAAAGGCACCTGTAGGTGTCTTTTTTTGTTTATGTCCTTCATATAAAACTTGTCCAAACTTTTCTCGTCCCTAATGCATATATTATCCTTATATTCACAAAAATTTGTGGTAACCTTTTAGTATTTCGAGGAAAATCACTAAATAAGTACATTCTTTTCTTTTTACGACAGACACATTGCAACAAAATTAATATAACTCTTTTGCTATTGTAATGTGGTGACTAATTGGATACTGAATGGAGTGAATTATTTAATGTTTAAAAAGCTTACTTTGCTTTTTATTTCTGTGTCATTATTCATGTCTCTAACAGCTTGTACACCAAGTTATCAAAAAGCCTCAGCAAAAAATGAAAATTCAACTTCCATGTATACCACCAAAGACTTACAAAATGAATTCCCCATTGGGATGCCGATTGATGAATATATTGCTAAGAAAAATAAGATGAATATTAAACATCCTACTAGCATTCCACTTCTAAATGGAAATGTGGGAAGAGTATTACAAACAACTGATGGATTTGTAGTTATTTGTGGTAATGAAAAAGAGATTTTTAATGTATTAGTGTTTAGAACGATGGATGAAGTAAAAGAGTATGAGATGAGTTTAAGAAAATAATAACTCCAAACAAAATGCTGGTTTGAGTTCGCTTTCTTAACAACCAATATAGATAAATATGGTAAAATGTTAAGTGGATGGGAATTCAATATATTATTAAAAGTAGAGTGGTTCAAGTCGGAGGAAGGCACCTTAGGGTGTCTTTTTTTATTTATGTAAAAGTATCGCTAAGATACAATGCATTAACTTACATCTCTAGCGATACCTTTATAACTATGCACCGAAATTAAAAAGTTTTCTTTGCCTCTTCAAATTATTGATTCTGTTGATATCAGAACTTGTAGTAAATGGACCAATTGGTGCTACAGCATAGATATCACAAAGAGAAATAAAACTATTTGGAGCCTGTGGAGTTTGCGGAAAACTAAGTTCTACTAAATCACAATTCACACTTTCTACTCTACCAAGGATAGCTTGTGGTAAATTTCTAATACTCAAAATTACTCCTTCACCTATGATATCCTCAAGCACATTATTTATCCCATTAACACAACAACAATCGCATTTCCTTTCTTTATGCAAACTTTTTAACCACCTTTCTATTATTAAAACAAAGTTTGCTAGTATTCTATGTTTTAATAATAGAAATGCTTGTTTATTAACCTATCAACTCATATGAGATATAAGGGATTCCTAAAGGTAGTTTTTTATAAAAAAATCCCCACACAATGTGCAGGGATCCAGTGTAAAACAATCCTTTTTGAAGGAGCATCCTCATAATAATCCATCTGTCCCTCGCTGACAAAACAGTAAAATCCTATTTTCTCTCTAGTAAAATGCGAGCACTCCCCTATGAAATGATGATTATGTGTAAGGAAATAATAATTTAGGTAACTTAAAATAAAAAGCTCTGTAAATCAGAGCTTTTTATTTTTTCTCAACAGAATAAAGAACTCATTTCAGGGAAATTATGGTATATTGATTTCGTTCAATACTATCAATAGGAGTTGATGAAAATGAAAAAGTCTTTATTAACACTTGGTGCAACAATGGCATTAACATTTGGAGCTTTTACCCCAACTAATAATACTGTAGAAGCAGCCACTAGTTGTTACAGTTCCTATGAGTTTGATGCGACGTTTAGTTCTAGGGAGTCAACTGATTACTGGGCCCTGTGTAAAGGTACATTGAAAGTTAGCGGTACAATAAGCGGAAGTGGCCCAACATATAAACCTGTTGGAAACAAGGCCAAAGTATCTGTAGAAGTCTATCGTGAAAAATGGGGTCCTGATGAACTTGTTGATGAATTTGAAGTAACAGTTTATGATGATGAATCAGGTGATTTCGATTACACTATTGGTAAAACCGATTTAGCAAACTATTATTTAAAGTTCACGCCTACTTCGACTGAAGGCAATGGCACTTGGACTTTCGAAGCGACAGGAACAATATCAACAAACTAATAAAGTATCTTTTTAGAGTAAATAAAATTAACATAATGTTATTACCTTATAGATTAGCTCAATTTATTAAATTTGTTAATCTAAAATCAAAGAAAAGGCACTCCTCAGGTGTCTTTTCTTTATGGGATACCGTCACATCACCATCAAGCTAAGCAAATACCCTAAAAACGAGAAACCTTACATCTCCAGGTGAAAATATAGGTTCTGTTGCGAAGTTTTGTTAAGGTTAAGTGGTGCCAACAAAAAGTTGTACATTTTATGCAACTGTTAGTAGCTCTTGTAATTCATTGTATGTCGAAAAACCGAAGTCTGAGCCAAGACTTCGGTTTCGTTTATATAAAGCATGAATGGTTTCGATGCCTTTCAAGGTACGGGAAGCATGGCGAAGATTTTGAAATCCTGCGGATTTGGCAAAACGTCGCTTCACATGCCTATGGTCCTGTTCAATGAGATTGTTCAAATGCTTGATTGTACAATGAGTTATATTTATATAAAAGCCTTGTTCTCTTAATTTGTTAAATGCGCAAAGTAATGCTGGTGCTTTGTCTGTAGTGAGAACCGCTGGTTCTCCAAACGTTTTAACCAATCTTTTCATAAAGGCATAGGCAGCCTGATGATCCCGTTTTTTACGAAGTTGAATATCCAATGTGTGCCCGTCTTTATCAATTGCACGATATAAATAACACCATTTTCCTTTGACTTTTATATAGGTTTCATCTAGTTTCCAAGATAATTGAACGTTTTTATTTTTCTTCTTCCAAATTTGATAGATAAGGTTTCCATATTCATGAACCCAGCGCATGATGGTTGTTGGGTGAACCGAAACACCATGCTCTTTCAAGATTTCAGATACATCACGATAGCTTAAAGAAAAACGACAATAGTAGCCGACGGCTACCAAAATAATATCCTTTTTAAACTGTTTTCCTTTAAAATACCCCATATATCATTCTCCTGCTCACACTTTTTTTACAGGTTATCTCAGTTTAGAAATCTTTGCAACAGAGCCAAGGAGTTTATATTAGATTACTTATTTAATTTTTTGAACCGAACACTTTAAAGTCATAAGCATGAATTGATTTTCCTCCCCGCACAGAGTTAATAATTTCTTCCATACCTATAACTTCACTTTCTTTAATCTTCTTCCCATTTTTTAAAGAGTAAATTTCTATATAATATTTACTTTTTCGATTTTTATCATACCGTAAGACATGTAATTGATCGTCCTTGAAGAAAGTTTGCTCATTGTATCTAACACCATCTGTTACATGATAGTCAATCTTAAACTTAGTATTTACTGTATTTGTCTGTGTATTAAACGTAATAACGTTACCTAATCCGTTTATAAAATATAATTCATTGTTATGTAGATATGCGGAATTGTTTTTTGTAAAAGGTATTGAAGCTGTAGTATCCTCTTCGGAAGACAACAAAATTAATTCTTGTTTTAATGTCGTTTTATCGATACGTAACAAATAAACTTTGCCTTTAATCGTATTATCATTTTCAACTAAAACCGTATAATAAAAATTTTCATCACTTAAAATAGAAGAATAACTAGAATATGACATATTTTTATCTAAACTAATTTTTGTAACATCTTCAAGCTTCATCTTTAAATCATTAAATGTTACCTTTTTTAGACTATATTCTTTTTTGTCTATATCTTGAGTTATCACCAAAATAGTTTCTTCATCCACTCCAGAGCTCATAAGATAATGTGGGATATTTCCTTTATGAATACCTTTTTTATTACCATATACAACATTTGAATCATATCCTCCGGTATCAGGATTACTACCAGAATTATAGATGTTTACAAACAAGTCGCTGTTTTTTAAATATGCTCTGTAATCTCCTGTATGTTGGTATTTCATCTTAAATTCTTTAAAGTTCTCTCCTACAATTTTAAGCTTATCCTTACTTTCTAATAAAAGTTCTTTTTTATTTTCTGATACTCCTATACCACCAAGCTCTAAACCATTCATTTTATAACCACTTGCTTCCCCATTTTTATTAATAAACACTGCATAACTAATACCCTTACCATCCATGTCTTGATCAGCTGTAGAAGAAAGATATACCACAGCTTGTTTATCCTTCAAAAAATCTTTTTTTTGAATATCTTCCTCAGATATCAAATCCACATTTGAGTTACTGAAAAAGAAAAAATAGACTAATATTGTAATCAAAATTACACCTAAAATAACAAATAGGAGTTTTTTCATTATGATATATTCCTTTCTTACAAGAAGAAGTGCAACAAATGGATTCGTTGCACTTCTTTCTATTAGATATTTCGAACTACTGATGTCTGTTTCGCATCACGAACATCTCGTGGATATACGCCAGCGCCACCATCTTTGTCTAAATCTAAACCACCATTAAGCTGGTAAGCTGACCAGATAAGTTTTGAACAATTTTTAGCTCCATAATGACCAGTAGTTCTATTCGTGACGAAATTATAAGAATATCCGTCTGTACCTACACGGCTTTTCGCCCACCATGCAGCATCATTTTTGTTTTGCCAAGTAGTATTTACAGATTTGACAACAGCGTCGCCTTTATCGACTTTACGAGCTGTTGTACTAAGTGTACGTACTCCATCACCTGGAACTGATTCTACAATTGTATTTGAATTATAGTACATACCAACATGTCCATGATTCAAATATGCAGTATATGAACCAGTATAAAAGAAATCGCCCATATTGCTATTACCTACAGATACTGTCCCACCACTACCGCCTAACGTGTTTATTTTTTTATTTGCTTCTTTTTTACCTTGAGCTTCATCCGCTTTGAGTTCTTTATAAATTTGTTTAGTAATTGCCTCTTTCGTATTTCCTGTATTCTTTGCCATTTCATTAATACTTGATATTAATTCCGATGTACTCAAATCCGGTTGCATTTTCTTAATTTCATTCAAATAAGGTAAATCATCACTTTCTGCAAAAGTAGCAGTAGGTATAACTACAGCTGAAGTCATTAAACCCATTGTTAATGCTAATGCATGTAATTTTTTCATATTACATCCCCCTTTTTGAAAATATTAATAAAAATACATATTTTACTAACAGTTCATTTATTTGGAACACCTTCCTCATCATATCTTACAAATAATGTATGTGTAAATGTGTTTTTTGGAAGAAAATTATTTCTCAAGACAACCTTTGGCAATGTATATAGGGCAATCAGCAGTGAATATTTTTTACCAAAGCAATTATCAAAATATATATAAAGTTTATAACCAAAGAATCTATCATGATAGCACTATCAAAAGAAATCATTCACTTTTTTATGTTTGTGGGTATTTTTTAGTTCTGTTTTTGAACTACTCACCACTTAACGTCCTTACGGACTGTTTGAAGTGGGAGATTCCTAAGTACAGAGTTCTATCGAACTCTAATGGATAGGCTATCCCCGTAGTTCCTACGGTTAAGAGACGAATTGCTTCGTTTCTCAGGTTGATTGCTGTATTACATAATATCTCTGGAGTAAGCTTTTTACGATTTAATTGTAACCCGGCTTCTAATTCTTCTATCCTTTGAGCTACTATAGGTTGATCTCCCATAACTGGTATAACTATCATAGGAACACCAAAATATAAGCTTTCACTAGAACTATTCATTCCTCCATGCGTAATAAAAAGATTAGCATGTATAAAATGAATTTCATGTTATAACGGTTACGATGCAAAGCTTACATACATTTGCATCATAACTGAAAAAAGCACCTAATTTTAATTAGGTGCAAAGTAATTATAATAGTAATTTTTGTATTTCTTCTGTACTTAGACCAGTGAATTTTGCAATGTCTTCTAATGGCATACCATTTTTATGCATACCACGAATTAATTGGATTTTACCCTCTTCAATTCCTTCTTCACGCGCATGAGCTATTTTAGCTTGTTCATCTAGAAGGACTTTTTCACGTGCTTCATAAGCTGTTCGGAAAGAAGAATCATGGCTCATATTTTCCCACTTATTGATTGCCTTTTGTAAAATAGGATCTTGATTCATTGCAATCTCCTCCAATGTTTGAGTTAAATGTTCATCTTCATGTGCTGGTAATAATAACATCCAACGAACAAATACATTTTCCCACGGATTTACTTTTTCTTCTCTCCATTGTTTGACTAACTTTGGAATCTCAACAAAGTGGATTTCAATATCGTCACTTAATAATTGTTGAGTTTTTGTATTCCATAGTTGCCCAATGGTATGAAATGCTTCTTCTTGTGGGAAAAGGATGAAATCTAATAGGTTAATGGTAATGGTTTTCCGGAGAGATCGATACGGCATCCCTTCCGTCATTTGGGACGTATAGAGTTTACTCCAATAATATAAAGATCGCTTCACCATATCATGAGTATTCCGAAGCTGTATTTCTATATTCACTTGTGTCCCATTATCTAATGTTGCTAATAAGTCTAAAATGGATAGTTTATCATCTTCATAAGCTTTATGAAGATGTGGGTCTTCTAATTGCAGCGATGTAATAGGTGCATCTAAAGATTCCGCTAAAACAGCGTTCAAGAAACCAGTTAAAATTTCTTCGTTTCCCTTTGTTCCAAACAACTGTTTAAAAGCAAAATCAATCCGTAAATTTACTAATTTTGTGGACATGGATTTCCTCTCCCTGTCTTTTATTTCTTCTTATTATTTTATAATTTAACTCTTTATAAAAGCAAATGCTACTGTTACTATTGTAGGTTTAATTCATCGGATCTTCTTTATTCAGTAGCATCTATTCATTTTTTCGTATGTATCGGTACAGCGTTGCTTGGCTACTACCAGTCATATTCACAATTTCCTGTATGCTGTATTCCTTAGAATCATATAACTTCAATGCTCTTTAAATGAAGCTGAACTGAATAGCAGGGTAATAAAATACCTTTGGAGAAATATGGTTTATTAGATATTAAAAAGGAAGGGTGATTCCACATGATAGGAACTGAGGGAAAAAAACAGGAGATTTTAAAAGCTTACCAGTTCAGACATGCTTGCAAGGCATTTGATAGCAACAAAAAGATTTCGGATGAAGATTTTCACTTTATTTTGGAGACAGGAAGATTGTCTCCAAGTTCAGTTGGTTTGGAGCCGTGGAAGTTTGTCGTGATTCAGGATGCAGCGCTTCGCGAAAAATTAAAACCCGTATCCGGCGGTGCCCAGGGACAACTGCCTACTGCTAGCCATTTTGTAGTGATATTGGCCAGAAGAAAAGAAGGATTAAGGCATGATTCCGTTCACGTGATCAAAATGATGAAAGACATTCATCATATGCCTGAAGAAGTTGTGCAAAATCTTTCCGGTTTCTACAAATCCTTCGTCGAAACAGAACTTGAAGATAATGACCGTCTCATTTTTGAATGGGCAAGCAAACAAACATATATAGCATTAGGAAACATGATGACAGCTGCGGCTCAAATCGGTATTGATTCCTGTCCGATAGAAGGTTTTGATAAAAATCAGGTGACCGCTATTTTGCAAAATGAAGGTATCATTAACGGCAAAAATTTCGGAGTAGCCTGTATGGTCGCTTTCGGATATCGGAAAGAGGAACCCAAACGCCCAAAAACAAGACAAAATCTCGATGAAATTGTTGAGTGGCGATAAAACTGTAGATGATGCTTCTCAGAATCAAGGGACATGATCACATAGGCATGTCTCCTTTAATGTTATTTTGAGATAAGTCCAAAAATGGCTATAAAACGAAAAAACTGAAACGGAGAGCAAAAATATCTTATGTATTTTTTAAGGATACACATCTAAATCGTATTTAATAATTTATTCTATTAAGGGGTGCTATTGTTAAATAAAACTTATATTGTGAACCTCTCCATCAAAATCTGTGGAGAGGTTCACTAACACTTATTAAGTTAACAGAGAGGTTTAGTAAGAATAATCTAGTGTTCAATAAGATATAGAGGAAATATTGTAATTATATTGAATATAATAATTTGTTTTTAATTGTATTTTTAAGGAGGCGTTGTCGATGAGAAATTATTTATACTTAACTGGGCAAAAAAACAAGGGGATAACGTTTCAATAGCCCATAAACTACGTGGTTCCCCTTCAATATTAAAGGGAGAGTACCAGATTGAATAAAATTTATTTAAAGCCTATTGACAAAAGTAATTGGGAAGAAGCAATTAGATTATCTGTTAAAGAAGAACAACAAACATTTATTGCATCCAACCTTTATTCTATCGCAGAAGTTCAATTTCTAGATAATTTCTATGCAAAAGGTATTTATCTTGATAACAAAATGATAGGATTTACTATGTTTGGGATAGACCCTGATGATAATAATTATTGGATTTATAGACTTATGATTGATGAAGAATTTCAAGGAAAAGGTATAGGTAAACAAGCTATATATCTGGTTATTGAAGAGATAAGAAATAATAATGCAAACATTTCTTTAATAATGATTGGATATGATCCTGAAAATCTTACAGCAAAATTTGTATATAAAAAGGCAGGATTTATTGAGACTGAATTATCATCTTGGGGTGAACAATTAGCTAAGTATTCCTTGTAAGTACTTGAATTTATCACAATGACTTTTAGACTTATTAAAGTAAAGGGCCCGATTGTGGGGCAACATAGATAGGAAATAATCAAACTTTTTTATAAAAGAATGAAGGTTCTGTTGCAAAGTTTGAAAAAAACATAAACAGGTTGGTAAATGAGGAGCAATGTTTAAGAAGTAGCTAATAATTATTGAAGTTCATTGTACGTTGAAAAGGCGGAGTCTCTTTGAAGACTTCGCCTTTGTTTATATAGGGCATGAATAGTCTCGGTACCTTTTATCGTACGTGAAGCATGGCGAAGATTTTGAAATCCTGCAGATTTGGCAAAACGTCTCTTTACATGCCTATGATCCTGTTCAATAAGATTGTTTAAATGCTTGATGGTACAATGGATGGTAGTTTGATAAAATCCTTGTTTTCTTAATTTGTTAAATGCGCAAAGTAATGCCGGCGCTTTGTCTGTAGTGAGAACCGTAGGTTCTCCAAAATGTTTTACTAATCTT
This sequence comes from Paenibacillus sp. 102, assembly GCF_039549175.1. Lineage (NCBI taxonomy): Bacteria > Bacillati > Bacillota > Bacilli > Caryophanales > Paenibacillaceae > Paenibacillus > Paenibacillus sp. 102. The sequence continues at coordinate 11,360 of NZ_JBCGHT010000029.1, forward strand.
TTCATGAAGGCATAGGCAGCCTGATGATCCCGTTTTTTACGAAGTTGAATATCCAATGTGTGTCCATCTTTATTAATTGCACGATAGAGATAACGCCATTCTCCCTTAACTTTGATATAAGTCTCATCCAAATGCCAAGATAAGCGTGCAGATTTATTTTTCACTTTCCAAATTTGATAGATGAGATTGCCATATTCATGAACCCATCGCATGATGGTTGTTGGGTGAACTGAAATACCACGTTCTTTCAGGATTTCAGATACATCGCGATAACTTAAAGAAAAACGGCAGTAGTAGCCGACAGCTGCTAAAATAATATCTTTCTTGAATTGTTTTCCCTTAAAATATCTCATGTCTGATTCTCCTAGATCCTGTTTTCTAGAGTGTAGCTTCATGTAGAAAACTTTGCAACAGAACCCAGTATTTTATCTTCCATACCGTTATCCCGAGTATCGGCATAAGCGACATAACTGTATCCTAATTTGCTCATTCTTATCTTAGCTCGGTGTTATGTTTAGTCTGCTCCTCTCTCTTTGACGAACAACCATAATCCAATTGCAAAGAAAAACAAAATATAGGCGATATCTATCGCTAACGACATAGGTAAGCCAACTAATTCCGATTTATATTGTGACGTGCTCCAATAAACACTTAAATCATCACGATGAATGAATAGAATGTGTGTCCATGATGTAGATAAGAGACTACCTCCAAATATCATTTGTAAAAAGTATAGCACTAAGCTACTGCCTACTGCGATAGCAGCTGATCTCGTCCACACGCCAATCAAGGATGCTAGACTTGCATATAGGCAACATTGCAATACGATTGCTCCGATAGAGTATATAACATCCGTCATGTCGCCCCATTGTATGTTTTTTGGAGCCATCAGAAGATTCACTAACAAAGAAACAATGAATATATTAACAACACTCGTAATGATGAGCAAAATCATCGCAGCAATTTTTGCAACATACAACCGTGAGCGCGAGGACGTATGCAGGAACAGTTGTTTCAGAGTACCATATTGATACTCATCCGTCCAAATAAGAGGTGACAAAACAATCGCCCAAGGTAGAATAACAAGCATTCCCGATAGGCCAAGCAAAGCATTTACCACTTGAGCCACCGTATCATCAGCCTTGAGATTACTGGTGTATGCCCAAGATAACAGTACCGTCATCACAATAAAACCAATGTGTGAAAGAATAAAGATTCTTTTATTCACTATCTTCAAACATTCATTCCATAACAACTTAATTCACCTCACCACGCGCAGTTGTCCATTTTAAAAACTTATCCTCTAAACTCGTATGTGCCGGCAACACCCGATGAACTTCCACCCCGGCATCACACAATGCTCGAATCAGCTTTGGAACTTGACCTTCATCAATAGCTACTGTCATAGTATGCAAACCGTTAGATAATTTCTCTGTCTGCATATAATCCAATGCATGATGATCATCTCCAAACAAGTTAACCACAACTTCGCTTGTAAGCTCAACATTATCAATGTGAAGAGTGATACAGAATTTCCCATCATTTAACCCATCATCAAGCCGCTGCTCTGTCACTAAGCAGCCATTCTGCATAATAACCACTCGACGTGCCATCTGCTCAATCTCAGACAGTTGATGACTGGAAATCACAATTGCTACGCCCAAATCTGCTGCAATTCTATTTAAATAGTTCCGGGTTTCACGGACACCAGCAGGATCAAGTGCATTCATCGGCTCATCTAACACAAGCAACTTTGGCTTTCGCAGTAGTGCTTGTGCAATTCCCAAGCGTTGTTTCATTCCCATGGAGTACGTGCCTACTCGCTGCTTAAGCGCATGTTCTATCCCGGTCAGACTGGCTACCTCCAGCAACCAATCCTTGCTCGCATTTTTGTGCAAACGCTGATATTGACGTAAATTTTCGTACCCACTCAAATAAGGATAGAAAGCAGGCGCTTCAATCACTGCCCCTACATTGAAGAGTGCTTTAGAAAACTGACTCTTAATACTGTAACCTGCAATATGCACGTCCCCGGCACTTATTGTGCTTAGACCAACTATCATCTTCATCGTGGTTGTCTTGCCCGCTCCGTTCGCACCAAGTAGTCCAATAATCTCTCCCTCTACCACATCGAACGATATGTCTTGCACAATCAACTTGCCCTTGATTTCTTTCGTTAGGTGTTGCACCGATAATACCGTTTTCAATTGTCCCACTCCTTACAATTAGTCCCCAATGTAATCTCAAGTTGATCCATATATTGTTAGTTTAGCTATTATGTTTTAAAGAGGACATGTATTATTCTTACATTTTCCTTACAATGTTGTAAGGTGTAATGAGTATTATGTTTTCAATCAAAGTCTAGGCAACAAACACTATCCAACTGATGTATAGAAATAAAAAAACTATCTATTTCTTAAAAAGAAAAAATAGATAGTTGTGTCGAAAATGTGTCTAAACGTACAATTTTCCCGAAATGATATGGTGACCCCATGCCCATCAACTTAAGAAATTGGTAGTTCCCCAAAACGAAGAAAATTTTCGTTTTGAGGACACTTCAAAATATTAGCTTGAGAGCATGGGACTGAACCCCTAATGTTTTATTTTAATAATAATTCTTTTCATAAAATAAAACCCAGTTATCAGTCTAAACCATTTTTTAGATCTAACAATAACAAGTGTACATTTTTACCTTTCAGATAGTCTCTTTTATTCTAATTTCTTCATTTCTTTCAGCCGTTCTATATCCTTTTCTGAAGCCTTTTCTATTATATACAATTCATAGCTACCCTTTGTCTCATTTATCACTACAAATTCAATTTCATTCCGAATATAGCTTTTAGTTTTTCCTTTTTTATAACCAATAACATTATCTAATATAGTTTCCCCACTATCTTTTTTATATAAATTATAGCTAACAGGTGGACGACCAATTACATACTTATTATCAGAAAACCCGACTATATCATCTCTTCCTAATCCTGTCGAAACACTCCAGACAAAAATAATCTGAAATATAGAAAAAACAACAATACCGCATAAGAAAACAAATAGGATTGATTTGAAAAATAACTTTAAAAATATCCTGCCCAAAAACATTCCCTCCCATTTCACCTCGGGATAGCAAGAACAAAACGTGAGTTTTGTACGCTAAGAAACCGAATTTTTATATTGTTGAACTCAATCCCCGTCAATGCCATAAGAAAAAGGGTTACCGCAGTAACCCTTTTTCTTATAATACACGTCATTTAGGTAAGCTATGGATGAATAAAGTCAATCTATGAAATTTCCCACAATCTTTTAACTTCCACCAATTCCTGCCCATTGAATTCCATTCTATATATATCTGGTTTTGATGTCTGTAGTAAAAAATTCAAATCATACTTACTGTCATAATATCCCATCATCAAAGTCATTACAGCTCCATGAGTGCCTAATACTACTTTCTGTCCTCGATAGGTATTTAATAATTCTTTTAAAACTTTTATAGCACGTTTCTGACATTCGACATTCGACTCTCCTCCCATTAAAGCAAAGTCGGGGTCTATGAATGACTTTTCTATCAAAGGGAATAATTCTTTATCCGACATTCGTTCCTCTTCAGCAATAAAAATTCTCTCTTTTAAGTCCTCAAATACTATAACTTCTTGTCCTATTTGCTTCGCTAACTGCTGAACAGTTAGAATTGAGCGATTGTATGGACTCGAGATAACAACGTCGATTCCCTCACCTTGTAATGCATCTGTTATTCGTTGAACATCTAATTTTCCTTTTTCACTTAATCCTCTTGTCTCTTCTTTTCCAAATTTCGGTGAATCCCCGTGTCTCACCATATATATGAAAGTTTTCATAATTGCCTCCATTTTTCCGGTTTTCTTTACAATTCCTCCCTGATATTAGCATATATATCCAAGTTTGTCTCTTTGAATTAACAGAAAACTGTGCGAATTTGAAATGAATTCACGATATTTGTAAGAAAAACTCGAAGTTTTCACTATCCTCAGGTATAAAAAAACGTTATTCTTTCTAAACAAGCTTGATTATTAGAAAGGATGAGATTTTTATGAATCTTTCGATTCGAAGCGAGCTACAATTATTTGCTGAAGAATTACATCAACATCTTACCCCATCATTTTTAGAAAAACTCGCTAGAGAACTAGCTTTTGTACAAAGAAAGCGTAAATTTTCAGGACGTGATTTAGCTATTATTTGTGTGTGGATTAGTCAACGTGTAGCGAGTGATTCCTTAGTTCGACTGTGTAGTCAACTTCATGCTGTTACAGGAACACTTATGAGTCCAGAAGGACTCAATAAGCGTTTCAATAAAAAAGCTGTTTGCTTTTTAAAACATATTTTCTCTACATTACTAAAAATTAAAATTTGTGAAACATCAGCGATTCCAAGCTCTTCAATCGCTTATTTTCAGCGAATTCGTATTTTAGATGCAACAATTTTCCAGGTACCAAAGCATTTAGCTAGTGTGTATCCTGGATCAGGTGGTTGTGCTCAAACAGCGGGTATAAAAATCCAGTTAGAATATGATTTACATAGTGGCCAGTTTTTAAATTTTCAAGTGGAACCAGGGAAAAATAATGATAAAACATTTGGCACAGAGTGTTTACCGACATTACGTCCTGGTGATCTATGTATTCGGGATTTAGGCTATTATTCACTGGATGATTTAGATCAAATGGACCAACGTGGTGTGTATTATATATCAAGGCTCAAATTAAACAATATGGTATATATCAAAAATGAATTTCCTGAATACTTTCGAAATGGGACAGTAAAAAAACAGTCTCAGTACATCAAAGTTGATTTAGAACACATTATGAATACCTTAAAACCAGGCCAGGTCTATGAAATAAAAGATGCTTATATTGGAAAGGATAAAAAACTATTCACTAGGGTGATTATGTATCGATTAACAGAAAAACAACTTCGTGAACGTATGAAAAAACAAGTGTATACGGAAAGTAAAAAGGGAATTACGTATTCAGAAAAAAGCAAACGATTAGCTGGCATGAACCTGTATGTTACCAATACACCTTGGGAGATTGTTCCGATGGAACAAATACATGATTTTTACTCTCTCCGCTGGCAAATAGAAATCATCTTTAAAACTTGGAAATCTCTATTTCAAATTCATCATTGGAAAAATATCAAACAAGAGCGATTAGAATGTCATGTTTATGGAAAGCTTATTGCCATTTTTCTATGCTCTTCTACTATGTTTAAGATGCGACAATTAATTTTACAAAAGAAGAAACAAGAATTAAGTGAATATAAAGCAATTGGGATGATTCAAGATCATTTACACATTTTATATCAATCCACACAGCAAAACACCCAAGAAATAACAAAGATCCTAGTCCGCCTGTTCAACCTCCTACAGAAGAATGGACGGAAATCTCATCGATATGAGAAGAAAACAGTCTTTGATATTTTGGGTGTTGTCTATGAGTATAATGGAATGAGAAAACAAAAGAAAGCTGCATAATTTTTAAAAACGATACCTATCTAGGCTTATTTGGTGTGCTCATTTTTAAATATACAAAATATTTTAAAAGTTTTTTCGTTTATGTGAACGAAAGTTCATTTTGTTTCCATTCTTAAGTTGATGGGCATGTATGGTGACCCCATACATGCCCATCAACTTAAGAATTTTCACTACCCCTAAGTGCAAAAAAACGAATCCTTTTTCAAAATAGATTCGTTTTTTTATCGTACAATATAAGTTTGCAAAGTATTTTTGATCGAACCTTTGTATAAAGATTCACAAATACTCCATACAAAAATTTTAGCTACATGGTTCTTCCAGTTTTTTTAGCTTATTCTCCACTCTAATAATCATACTAATTATTAGTAATAGCATAGATCCCATAATTAAAAGTATTGCAGTGGAAGGGCTATTAAAAAATAGGCTGATAATACTTCCTAGTATAATAATTATAAATCCATTTTGTGTCATGATTTCAGCGCTATACTTATTTCCAGCTTCCCAAAGTTTCATGTTTTTCATAGACCTAGTTGTTCGATAGCCATATATTGCATTAATATCTGTTGGTGGTCTTTTTTTCAATAGTAATGAAGTTAATATAAAGATAATCCCAATTAACAGACTTACTACTATATTCACAAGGCTGTATATCATTTTAATCATCTCCATAAAATGTTATTGTAAACTAATTATACCATTTTAATAGTGTTTTGTGGCGGCATTTTGACATTTATAAAATCGCTATTTGTGGCTTTAAAATAAAGTTACGACGTGTAAAAAAAGATACGATGTTTGTTACTTTGCTTCTTTCAATTAAAGAATTCCAAGGGATTTTTAATCAAACTTTTTTATTAAAGGGGAAAGTTCATCCAAAAAGAGAAGAATCCATTTTGATTAAACTTTTTTCTTAGTCCTCCTTTTTGGGAGATAGGCAAAAACACCTATATATAGCTTAATTAATTGGTATATACTTCTTGAAACCCTTACTTAGAGTTCCATTATAACCATTTTTAGCAAAAAATTTATGTGCTTCTACTCTAGTTGCACTACTTAATAAGATAATTCTTGTGGATCCCCTTGCAATCGATATTTGTTCAACATGTCCTAGTAACTTTTCACCTATTCCGTTACTTCGAAAATCTTCATTTACAATCACATACTCTAGAACGGTATATGGTCTAAATTGGTATCCAGGATCAAGACAAAAGGTCATAAATATACTTCCTTTAACTTTACAATCTTCCTCATAGACAAATAAGAAATTATTAGAATCATTTCTTATCTGCTCAATTCTTTCTGGTAAAACCTTAATGTTTTTACTATGCGGTGCTAATTTTTTATATAAACTCTCGATTACATTACTATCTTTTGGTTCAGCTTCACGAATCATAAAAATTACCTACCTTTATTAGAATATCAATGATCTGTACTACTTTAATATTGCACCTTTTGACTCTATTGTATCCTAAAACAATACTTTTTTGGTACAATTTAGAAAAAAGAGAATAGTAAGGATGTCATTTTTATATGAATCTCTCGATTCAAAATGAACTACAACCATTTGCGGAAGAATTACAACGATATGTTACACCTGTATTTTTAGAAGAACTTGCAAGAGAACTCGAATTTGTAAAACGGAAACGAAAGTTTTCTGGTGCAGATTTAGCAACCATTTGTATCTGGATTAGTCAACGGGTAGCAAGTGATCCTTTAGTTCGATTATGTAGTAGGCTTCATGCTGCTACAGGCACTTTACTCAGCCCTGAGGGTTTAAATAAACGCTTAAATACAAAAGCAGTTTTGTTATTACAACATATTTTTTCTTTACTGTTACAACAAAAGGTCTGTGAACAAACGCAAATTTCTAACCATCTCTTATCTTATTTCCAACGAATTCGTATCCTAGATGCTACAGTATTTCAAGTGCCAAATGCTTTAGAGAGTGTATATCCGGGATCTGGAGGGTGTGCCCAGACAGCCGGAATCAAAATTCAATTAGAATATGATTTGCATAGTGGGGAATTTCTTAACTTTCAAGTTGGACCAGGGAAAAATAATGATAAAATATTTGGTACAGACTGCTTAGATACCTTACGACCAGGAGATTTATGTATTCGTGATTTGGGTTATTTTTCATTGGAAGATTTAGATCAAATGGATCAACGAGGTACATACTATATTTCTCGTTTAAAATTAAACACGAATGTGTATGTGAAAAATCCAAACCCAGAATACTTTAAAAATGGGGCAATTAAGAAACAATCGGAGTATATTCAAATCGATGCAAAACAGATTTTGAAACAACTACAACCTGGAGAAACATTTGAATTGAAAAATGCTTATATTGGTGATAAACAACAACTGTTTGCACGCGTCATATTTAATCGTTTAACAGCAAAACAGCTTCAAAAGCGCCGAGCAAAGATTGCTGAAAAAGAAAAATCAAAAAATAGAACGTACTCAGAGAAAAGTAAATTGGTAGCTGGATTAAACGTTTACGTGACGAATACGCTTGAAAACAGAAGTATATGGAGAAGAAATCGGCATAGATGAGGTCAATTTTGGTTTAGTAGTTCAGCTAATAGGTGTTGTAAAAATTGGACAGCCGCTTGATTAAATCGTTGATTCAATCCCTCAGGGCTGATGAGCACTTCTGTTGATGCTTCCAAACAGCTAGATAATTGAGTTAAAGAAGTCGTAGCAATACTTTGACTCATCCATACACATAAAGCGACTAAATCTTTTGCTTGGTATTTGCTGGTTCGTTGCACGAAACCAAGATCTCGTAAGATATTTGGAGATTAAAAGCTTTGAATCTCTTGAGCAAATAGTTGTAATTCATTAGATACAGAAATAGACATACAAAAACGCCATCCTTTCCTATGATTCTACAGAAAGAATAGCGTATTTTTTCATTTTAGGGGGTATTTTGTTTTATTAGCTTGATAGCGATGTGGTGAGACCACAATAAGTAGAAAATAATCTTTTATGATATAAATCGCTTTATATTCGCTTAATTCCCGTTTCTTCTTGATGAGAATTAATTGGCACATTTGAAACACAGAAGCTATTTTGAACGTAAGGGATTTGTAAGGAATAGGTAAGGAAAAAGAGATTTTCATTGTGTATGATCAAAATATAAAGAAGCATGAAAGGCGGAACAGATATGACTTATATATGAAAAACAAACCAGTTAATAAGAGTGTTTCATGGAAAATAAATAATTTCTTAGGTTAACATACATGTAAAAAGAGGGATTTACCGTTTGTTAGGACAGAATGGCGCTTGTAAAAATAATCATTATGAAGATGATTACGAATTCAATGTTGGCTTTTTGTCATCGGTAGAGATGATAGCTGTGTGGTTAGTATGAAATAGCAAGCACCTACAAATATGAATAGAGGAGAGAAATGCCCTATGAAAACACGTAGTCAAATTAAATTTGCAAGTCTTGCCCTTTTAATAGCTGGAAGTTCCCTGTTATATACAACGCCAGCCTCAATTGTAAAAGCAGAGTCCACTCAAAATGTATCTAGTTCGTTACAAACAAATACTCAACGAGATCGTACTTCCGTCAAGCAAGCAATGCGGGATACATTGCAACTTGGATATCCGGGGATACTTGCTAAAACTTCTGAGGGTGGAAAAACGTGGAGTTATGCAGCTGGGGTAGCGGATCTGAGCACCAAGAAACCAATGAAAACAGATTTTCGTTTTCGAATTGGCAGCGTGACAAAGACGTTCACTGCAACAGTTGTACTTCAATTAGCCGGAGAGAACCGCTTGAATCTAGACGATTCTATTGAAAAATGGTTGCCTGGTGTCATTCAAGGAAATGGATATGATGATAACCAGATTACTATCCGGCAATTATTGAACCACACAAGTGGTATCGCTGAATACACAAGGTCAAAGGATTTTAATATGATGGATACAAAAAAATCTTATACTGTTGAAGAATTAGTAAAGATGGGAATTTCGATGCCTCCAGATTTTGCTCCAGGAAAGAGCTGGTCTTATTCAAATACAGGATACGTATTACTAGGGATCCTTATTGAAAAAGTAACAGGGAACAGCTATGCGGAAGAGATTGAAAATCGGATTATTGAACCGCTTGAATTGTCGAATACATTCTTACCTGGCAATTCAAGCGTGATTCCAGGCACCAAGCATGCCCGTGGATATATCCAACTAGACGGAGCAAGTGAGACAAAAGACGTTACTTATTATAACCCAAGTATGGGTAGCTCGGCTGGAGATATGATTTCTACTGCTGACGACTTAAACAAATTCTTCTCTTACTTACTTGGGGGTAAATTACTGAAAGAACAGCAACTAAAGCAAATGCTTACTACAGTTCCTACAGGAGAAGCTGAACTTGGTAGATATGGTCTTGGAATCTATGAAACTAAGCTTCCAAACGGTGTCTCAATATGGGGACATGGAGGCAGCATTCCAGGGTTTGTTACTTTTGCTGGAGGCACACTTGGAGGCGAGCATACATTGACCGTCAATTTGAACAGCCTTAAAGCTGATAGTCCTAATCCTTTTAAAAATATTTTACTTGCTGAATTTAGCAAGTAGGCAAAAGGAAAAACGGATAAATTTTGTCATATTTTTTATAGTTAAATAGATAAGTGATGAAATCGATCACTTATCTAAGGAGGCAATTTTCTCATGAAAAATAAATTATCTGGGGTATTAGCCGCTACATTGGCGCTAACGATGACCCTACCAACAGGGGCGATAGCGTCTTCTAGCAGTAAGACTCCGGTTGTAGCTAACCAAGAAGTTGCTAGCCAAGAACTGGAGAAGATTGCGGCAGAGAAGGCTGCGCTACTCACGAAGTCCTATGGGACGACTAGCGTGCAGTATGCGCTAATTGATAATGGCAAACTTATTTTGTCGGGTCAGACAGGCAAGAACGATATGGAAGAGAAACAGCGGCTGACCAAAGATACTATATACGGGATTGGTTCAGTCAGTAAAATGTATGCAGCAGCGGCTGTAATGAAATTGGTCGACGAAGGAAAAGTCGATTTGGATGCTCCTGTCGTCCACTATGTTCCTGATTTCAAGATGAAAGACGATCGGTACAAACGCATTACGCCGCGTATGCTGTTGAACCACTCCTCCGGCTTGCAAGGTTCCACGTTAAGTAATGCATTTTTATTTAACGATAATGATACCTATGCCCATGATGTCTTGTTGCGGCAATTGTCCAACCAGATCTTGAAGGCGGACCCTGGCGCGTTCTCGGTATACTGCAACGACGGCTTTACGCTGGCCGAGATTTTGGTAGAAAGAGTCAGCGGTATGAGCTTTACCGAATTTCTACATCAACGGTTTACAGAACCCTTAAAGATGAATCATACGAAAACGCCGCAGGACAAATGGGAAGACGAAAAGCGGGCGGGACTTTATTTTCCGGCGTACCAAGGGCAGCTTCCCATTGAATCGGTGAATGTGATTGGTTCGGGAGGGATCTCTTCCACGGCAGAAGATATGGTGCGATTCTCACAATTATTTATGGGACAGGGAAAAGGGATCCTCTCTGATAAGGCAGTCAAGGCGATGGAGCAAGAGGAATATAAAAAAGGAATGTGGCCGGGGGAGGGAGATAATAGTTTCAACTATGGCCTTGGCTGGGATAGTGTGAAACTATATCCATTTAGTGAATATGGGATAAAAGGCTTGGCTAAGGGCGGCGACACGGCACTGCAACATGCTATACTGGTCGTGCTTCCGGAACAGAAGATGGCAGCGGCTGTGTTGTCATCCGGCGGCCGAAGCTCTACAAATCAACTACTGGCAACTGAATTGCTGCTCGCCGCGCTTAAAGAGAAGGGCACAATTAAGGACATCAAGCCAAACAAATCCTTTGGCAAGCCGGTCAAGGCCAAAATGCCTCAAGACGTGGCGAAGAAAGCGGGCTTTTACGGCAATAGCGAAAGTCATTTCAAAATAGAAATTACGAAGAATGGAGAACTGTTCTTACCATCTAATCGAGAAGAAAAATATGTATATACTGCGAATGGAAGCTTTATTAATGAGAAGGGTACTTCCAAGCTCAACTTCGTCACCGAGAAGAATGGAAGAACTTATTTGAAGGAGAGCACATATAAATCGACGCCAGGCTTAGGGCAAAATGTGATGACTCACTATTTAGCCGAGAAACTAGAAGACAATGTGCTATCGAAGAAAACCGCTGCCGCATGGGCGAAGCGGGAAGGCGTCAAGTTCTATCTCGTGAACGAGAAATTTAGTTCTATTGAATATCTCGTTCAACCGAAACTTCTTACCACACAAATTACTCGCAAGGAAGGCCTGGCGGGCTATTGGGACGGCAGAAAAATTACAGGTCCGAACACCGCGGTGCATCAGCTCCAGATCCCCGTGATGTATGGCCGTGATACGACGGAAACTCATTTCTATACAGAAGGCGGCATTGAATATATGGAGATGGCCGGATTGTTATACGTAAGTGGATCCAACGTAAAACCACTTGATGCAGGCCAATCATCCAAAGTTACGCTGCAAGCAAATGGGCATGCGAAATGGTTTACGATCCCGCAAGCGGCAGCAGGGAAAACGATGACCGTGGCGTTGCCATCGAAGAGTTCGTTCGCGGTGTATGATGAGAAGGGAGTATGCGTCAATTTTACCGTTGTGAACGGCAATAACAAAGTAACACTGCCGAAGAACGGAACGGTTGTATTTGCTGGAGCGCCAAACTCAGAATTTGCAATCACGTTGAACTAGCTACAATTCAAGATAGACTTCAACAAAACCAGTATGACACAGAAGAGGTGTTTTGCTGGTTTTGTTTGTATTTACGTATGATCTTTACGAAGAGGCTTTCCATGAATAATATCACGCTCAAAATCTACAAGAACAGCTAGCATACCAGTTCTGGGCAATCATCTTTTGCCCCACTCATCTTCTCGGTGTAAATACGTTCGCAGCCGGCATTATGATGTACAAGCCCTATACGATGCAGGAATTATCCGAGGTGTTTCGGCTACTAAGTTTAACCAACATGGCACACTCACACGTCAACAGGCTGCACTTATGTTAGAACGAACACTAGAATATCTAGGTGTAGAAAAAGAGTCAAATACAGGGCCCTACCACACATCCATCAACTTAAGAAGAATAAACGCCACCAAAACAAAAAAAGCCCCAAATTTTCCTTGAAAATAAGTTGGGGCTTTTGAACCAGAAAAGTATATTTTTAACTATGAAAACTACGATTAATTTTTCCTTTTTTCCTACTTGCTAAATTCAGCAAGTAAAATATTTTTAAAAGGATTAGGACTGTCAGTTCTACCCAAACTATTCCAATTGACGACCAACGTATGCTTACCTCCAAGTTTACCTCCAACAAGAGTAGTAAAGCCTAGAATGCCACCTGTGTGTCCCCATATCGAGACACCGCTTGGAAGCTTAGTTTCATAGATTCCAAGACCATATCCATCGATTCCTTCTTTTCCTGTAGGAACTGTAGTAAGCATTTGTTTTAGTTGCTGTTCTTTCAGTAATTTACCCCCGAGCAAGTAAGAGAAGAATTTATTTAAGTCGTCAGCAGTAGAAATCATATCTCCAGCTGAGCTACCTGCACTTGGGTTATAATAAGTAACGTCTTTTAGCTCACTTGCTCCGTCTGGTTGGACATATCCACGGGCATGGTTGGTGCCTGGAATAACGCTTGAATTGCCAGGTAGGAATGTATTCGACAATTCAAGCGGTTCAATAATCCGATTTTCAATCTCTTCCGCATAGCTGTTTCTGGTTACTTTTTCAATAAGAATACCCAGTAATACATATCCTGTGTTTGAATAAGACCATCCATCTCCTGGGGAAAAGTCTGGGGGCAGAGAAATCCCCATCTTCACTAACTCTTCAGCCGTATACGATTTTTTTGTATCCGTAAAATCAGCGTCTTTTGACCTTGAGTATTCAGCGATACCACTTGTATGGTTCAATATGTGCCGAATAGTAATCTTGTTACCATCATATCCATTTCCTTGAATGGTACCAGGCAACCATTTTTCGATGTAGTCGTCTAGATTCAGGCGATTCTCTCCAGCTAATTGAAGTATAACCGTTGCGGTGAACGTCTTCGTCACACTCCCAATGCGAAAGCGAAAATCTGTTTTCATTGGTTTCTTGGTTCTCAGATCCGCTATCCCAGCGGCATAACTCCACGTTTTTCCACCCTCAGAAGTTTTAGCAAGTATCCCCGGGTATCCAAGTTGCAATGTATCCCGCATTGCTTGCTTGACGGAAGTACGATCTCGTTGAGTATTTGTTTGTAACGAACTAGATACATTTTGAGTGGGCTCTGCTTTTACAATTGAGGTTGGTGTTGTATATAACAAGGAACTTCCAGCTATTAAAAGGGCCAGACTCGCACATGTAATTTGACTACGTATTTTCATAAGGCATTCCTCTCCTCTATTCATATTGTATAAGCGTTTGCTTACTGTTCCTTACTTCCTGACAAGACTTAGGGAAAGGCCCTCACTCATGCCCCAGTACAAAGGTATCTATCAATACCAACAATTTGAGCCATTTAAGTCTCCATCCCCTCTATAACAAAATTATTCAAAGGTATGAAAGCATATTATGTATCCTTAGTTATTGTTAGGATTAACACAACATGAGACATAACCACACCCCATATTTTACTTTATTTATCCATAATATGTATTGAGAAATAATGTAAATCCGAATCCTTTCCGTACCCCAACTATTGATCTTTTTTTCACCTATTATAATTAGCTATTTAGAATTTCATAATAAAAAACTGTAAAAAAAATAACGAGTCCCTTAACGTACAGGAGGCGGTTGAAAAATATGTCTAAACGCACAATTTTCTTTTTTTTGATATGGTGACCCCATCGCCATCAAGCTAAGGTTTTGAAGTACCCACTAAATGAAATTTTTCTTTCTCTACAGTTAGTTATTTTGAGAAGTCAGATCATTTTTTTGTTTTTGGGGTGTTTACTTTTCTTAAGTTGATGGATGTGGGGTCACCATACATGCCCATCAAGCTAAGGTTGAGTATTTCATGAACTTCCGTTCCTGTTGCCTACGTGCTTGATATTTTGTTTATTTGTTTTTAACGAATTTACCGAAAGAATTCTCCTTCCTCAAGCGTGTGCAGGGCAATAGCCCAACGATAGGTGGGAGATGAATTTCGGTTGGCGTAAGCTAACATGTTTGCTACTATATACTTGTACAGATTGCTCTTTGAAAACTGAAGATATAAGGTTGTTGTAGGAAATTCGTCTACAACGTAAAATCTTCGACGTTCTATCGCCCTACGCTACTGAAATATGCGAAAACCAAGCGAGGTAAGTAGCGTAGATGAGTCTAACGTACACATACTATTTTTAGGGGTAGGGACTACCCTGTTAGCTTGGTAAACATAAGTGGCTAGTAAAAGCACTTACTTCCCAAGAAGCTCCCACTTCAAGCATTAGCTAAGTGGTGAGTAGTTCACAAATACGCATTCCAAATAAACCTTGATAAGGTGTGTTTTTAAAGATTATGCAGTTTTCTGCTTTAGATTGGATACAGTGCACTGATAAACAACGCCTAAAATATCAAAAACTGTCTTTTTCTCATATCGGTGAGATTTTCGTCCGTTTTTCTGCAAGAGGTCAAACAGATGAAGAAAAATTTTCGATACTTCTTGGGTGTCTTGTTGTATAGCTTTATATACTAAGTACAGATGATCTTGAATCATATAAATTGCTTTATATTCACTTAATTCTTTTTGTTTTTTCTGTAGTAACAGCTGTCGCATTTTGAACATAGTGGAAGAACAAAGAAAAATAGCGATTAACTGTCCATAAAGATGACATTCTAGACGCTCTCGCTTAATATTATGACAATGATTGATACCAAAAAGAGATTTCCATGTTTTAAATACAATCTCTATTTGCCAACGTAGAGAATAAATCTCGTGAACATGTTCCATCGGAACAATTTCCCATGGGATGTTGGTAATATAAACATTGATTTCTGTTAAACGTTTACTTTTTTCAGAGTATGTAACCCCTTTTTTCTTTTCAACATAAGTTTGCTGTTTCCTACGTTTATGAACTTGAGTTGATGTGAGTCTGTATATTACAACTCGTGAGGGTAATTTTTGTTGCCCAACATAGGCATTTCGAATTTCATAAGTATCTCCTGGTTTTATCTGATGCATGATATGTTCAAGGTCAAGTAAAGCATATAAAGATTGCTTTTTTACTGTCCCATCCCGAAAGAATTCTGGAGATTCATTTTTCACATATACTCTATTATTTAATTTCAACCGTGAAACATAGAATACTCCCCGTTGATCCATCTGATCTAAATCTTTTAGAGAAAAGTATCCTAAATCTCGAATACATAAATCTCCTGGTCGTAAGGTATCCAAACACTCTGTACCAAAGGTTTTATCATTATTTTTACCTGGTTCCATTTGAAAATTGAGGAATTTCCCACTATGTAAATCATACTCTAGTTGAATCTTAATACCAGCTGTTTGTGCACATCCTCCTGAACCAGGATAAATAGAAGCTAAGTGGTTGGGTACTTGAAAAATAGTAGCATCTAAAATACGTATACGTTGAAAATAAGAAATGTATTGGTTTGAGATTTGAGAAGAATCGTTTAGTTTGCTTTTGATTAAAAGGGAGAATACACGCTGTAGAAATAAAACCGCAAATCGGTTAAAACGTTGATTAAGTCCTTCTGGACTCATAAGTGTAGCTGTATTTGCATAGAGCTGGCTACATAATCGAGTAAGAGAATCGCTTGCTACCTGTTGACTAATCCAGATACATAAAGCTGTCAAATCTCGTGCGCCATACTTACTTTTACGTTTTACAAAATCTGTCTCTTGTGCGAGTTGTTGAAGAATATGTGGAGATAGATATCGCTGTAGTTCTTCAGCGAACAAATGAAACTCATCCTGAATCGATAGATTCATACAAAAACGCCATCCTTTCTGTATATTTCTACAAAAAGAATAACGTCTTTTTTACTTAATGGATAGTGTAAAACTTTAGCTTTATGGCGATGGGGTACAGCCGAGATACGTGTAAAAATAGGTCATAGGATTACTTTTATTTCCATCTATGAGCTATTTTGCTTATAGATGTATTGCTTCTTCTATTGAATGAGGGGTTTTTTGTAAATCAATTACATAGTCGCTGAATCGTTTTATATGTCTACGATTCACAAAAGAAAGCAAATGAGGTGTAATAAAAATGAAAATACAAGTACACGTTTCTGATACACTACCTGGCTCTGTTGCAAAGTTTGAAAAAACATAAACCCATTTACAAAATACGGTTATCGTTTAAGAAGTTCTGAATAATTGCTGTAACTCCTTGTACGTCGAAAAAGAGAAGCCTGGAATATGACTTCTCT
>NZ_JBCGHT010000030.1:0-27803 GCF_039549175.1 Paenibacillus sp. 102
GGTCAGTTTTGTATACGGATTCAGGATCCCAAAACACCCACGACCTTCTCTTCACTTCTACTATATAAAAAATAGTAGTGCGAACCAATGCCTTGGTCTACACTACTAATCTTAGTATGTTTTGTATAGTTTGGAATAGAAGAAGAAAATAGTCTTTAATCATATATATGGCTTTATACTCACTAAGCTCTCGTTTTTTCTTCATGAGGAGCAATTGGCGCATTTGAAACATGATAGAAGAACAGAGTAGAATGGCAATCAGCTGACCATATAAATGGCACTCCAATCGTTCTGGTTTTATCTTTTTACAATGATGAATTTGAAAGAATGACTTCCACGTTTTAAGTAAAATTTCGATTTGCCAACGCAAAGAATACCAGTCATGTACCTGTCCCATCGGGACAATATCTGTAGGGGTGTTTGTCATATATACATTGATACCACTGAGTCGTTTACTACGAGGAGAATACTTCATTCCTTTCTTTTTTTCTCTTACAGCTTGATCTTGTAATCGTTTTTGTTGCTGTTGTTTTGTTAATCGATGAACAATTACACGAGCTGGCACTTTATCAATCATTCCTACATAAGCATCAGCTATTTCACATGTTTGTCCTGGTTGAAGGGAGTTCATTACCTTCTCCATATCTATCTGTATATACTCTGTACCTTTCTTAATTCTTCCATCTTGAAAATAATCAGGGTTAGGATTTTTTTGATACATACGTGTGTTCGACTTGATACGAGAGATATAGTAGGCCTCTTTATCTTGTATATATTGAAGGTCTTTTAAATGAAAATAACCTAAATCTCGGATACATAAATCATTCGCTGTCACAGTTGGGGCACACAGAGAGCCGTAAGTGCGATCATGTTGTTTACCTGGACCTGTATGAATATGAAGGAACTGTCCACTTAACAAATCATACTCAAGTTGAATTTTTATCCCAGCTGTATGACTGCAGCCTCCTGCACCTGGATAAACCGATGAAAATACATCCGGGAGTTGAAATGCAGTTGAATCTAAAATACGAATACGCTTGAAAACAGAAGTGTATGGAGAAGAAATCGGCATAGATACGGCCAATTTTTTGCTTAGTAGTTCGGCTAGTAGGTGTTGTAAAAGTTGGACGGCCTCCTTATTAAATCGTTGATTCAGTCCCTCAGGACTGATGAGTACTGCTGTTGATGCTTCTAAACAGCTAGATAACTGAGTTAAAGAAGTCATTGCTACATTTTGGCTCATCCATACACATAAAGCTACTAAATCTTTTGCTTGGTACTTACTGGTTCGTTGTACAAAACCAACATCTCTAGCAAGATCCCGTAAGGCATTTGGAGATAAAAAATCTTGAATCTCTTGAGCAAATAGTTGTAATTCGTCAGACACAGAAACAGACATAAAAAAACGCCATCCTTTCCTATGATTCTACAGAAAGAATAACGTATTTTTTATGGTTCTGGTGCAAAAAGTATTTGATAGAGACATAGAACCTACATAGACTGTTCAATGACAGGTTATGATGCAACTCCAAACAATTTATGTATGAATCTAACTTCATTTTGGGCAGATTTCACCTGTGGGTGAAGTTGCCCTTTTTTCAGCATATGCATGGCTTCAACACCACTCAATATAGAAGTAGCTGTTTCATACGACTTGAATCCTAACATAGAACGGACACGTTTCTTAATGAAACGGTGATCCTGTTCCACTATATTATTGAGATATTTAACTTGCCTTATTTGTATGCCTTCAGGCATACATTTCTCTTCCTTTAACTCTTGAATCGCTACGGGATAAGCTGGGTTCTTGTCTACTGTTATAACACGAGGTTTACAAATATGAGAAGCAGCCAAGGCTTTCTTAAAAAAGCGCTTGGCTGCTTGTTTATCTCTTGATTCACTTAGATAAAAATCAATGGTATTCCCTTCTGAATCGACTGCGCGATATAAATACATCCATTGACCTTTTACTTTCACATACGTTTCATCGACTCTCCAGGGATCATTTGTTGTCTTCAGATGACGTCGTACTCTTTCGTCTAATTCAGGTCCATATTGATGCACCCAACGCATAATGGTGGTGTGAGCAATAGACAAACCTCGTTCCTCCATCATTTCCACCAAATCACGAAAACTTAGGTTGTACCGTAGGTACCATCTTACTGTTAATAAGATAATATCAGGCTGATAGTGCTTCCATTTGAACAAATTTTCCTTTTCCATACCGATTACACCCCTTTTTTAGAGTAATAGTATCAGTATGTCCAAGATTTAGAGATAACTAGCAATTGCCCTGAAGTTTTTGCACCAGAACCCTTCGCCAAGCTTCCCTAAAAATCAAACATATTCATAGGGAAGCTTGTAGAACCTTGCTTTAATAAAGATATAGAAATATCCTGTGTATTAAATGGAAATTAAGCATAGAATTTTAAGTGATTTTACAAAGGTTAATGTGTATAAAGGTGTAGGTAATGATTATAGTCTATATCTATTATCCGAAAATACACAAGAAGATATATGTTTGCTTATTTTTATTTTGAAAATTATCGGTTCCTTATATGAATTAATATCAATTATATGATATAAACAGGGAGTTTGATAATGAATGTATTGTTCTTCAGGATTGATATCTGTGGCGATTGTAGATGCACACAAAGAGAAGGAAGGTAAGAACTAGAAAAACTCTCCAAACAAATCTTTTAGATTAACATACGTATTTCCGCGATTAGTGTCTTACCTTCCACCTTCATAAATATCTGTACGGGTACATCATTTGTATTTTCAAACGCTAAATCGAAATAAGGATACGCTATAGTTGCGTCTCTGCCTATAGGTACATAACCAACTGGTTTTGAATGACTATATCTTTCTATCATTTTTAATCCTGCTTGATCCGCTGCATTATATAGTGTAGAGGAAGTTTGACAAACCCCTCCTCCATAACCATCTACTAATTTTCCCGCAACAATTTCTTTTCCAAGCTGATATCCTTTATCAGGTGTTGTATCTCCTATTAAAGCATTAAAAGAAAAGCGATCACCTTTCCCTAATATTACACCATTAATAGTATTTGCAGACAAACGAATGTTTTCTATCTTACCATTACCTGTACCAACTATGTCCGTTGCATATTTTCCAATCACTTTGCTATTTCTATTTGCATCTTTTGATTGAGCAATAGGTTGCTTCTTAATAATTGGTAAGGTATAGGAACGATCCCATATTCCCACATCCATTAAATCCCCCACTAATTCTTTTTCAAATAATTCATATGAGGGCTTTCCTTCTTCCCATCTGCCATCACTAGTCATACGAGAAGGTATCATTTTTTTATCAATCTGTTTTCCTAGTTCATTAGCGATTTTTTTAATATTTAATTTATATACATCATCATCTTGAAAATATCCTAATGAAGTTAAATTTAGTTGTTTCATTATTTTTCCACTAGTACTATCTACTAAATTTATCTGTTTATCCCCAATGTCTTTTATTCCAATAGATTTCTTGCCTATATCACTCACTAAAGATACTTCTTTAACCTGAGGTTTGCATCCAACTAATATAATGGTGCAAAGAGCACTAAGTACATATAAATGTCTTTTACGTAACAATTGATTCCCTCATTTCATTATAATGTTTTCTCGTTTTTAATTATGTGATTAATTATTTTTTATATTTTGTCTATTCATCGGTTCATTCTATCCGTTTATTCATTGACATTCAGATGTATTGATAACATGTTTTAATAAATAGTGTATATAAAGAAAAGATCCCCTATAAATTGCTTTCTTTCAGCTACTTGCACGAGAACCCAGAATAATACAACCACATATCACAATTAGAAATAAAATTACTAAACTTATTGAGAAATATTTCATAAGAGACTCCTTTTTGATATGATGCGCAAAATGTATTCTTATAAATTAAGTTAGGAAATAACCATAAAAAAGAATTATTTCTCCTATATTCTTACGTTTAAAGTCCTATTACTTTTACTTATTAAAGCTACTAACTAATCAATTCCTTTGCTACCTCTTTCGTTCTGAACACTTTTTTGTATTTTTTAAATTCTTGTTTATTAACTCGAAATTTTTCACCAGTATCCATGTTTTTTACTAGATATGTTTTAGCAGCATATTCCTTTATAAAAAAATAAAAGAAATATATCCAGAAAGATACTGTAAAAGTCGGTAGAGCTAAGAATAATCCTGTAATAAACATTACAATCTCCAAGCCTGAATTTACTCGTTTTAAAACATTTTTTTGTCCTGTTGCTACTTCTTCTTGCTGTAATTGTTGCATACGTTGTAAAGATGCGACAGTATCATAACTCATAAAAAAACCTCCTTGAAGGGAAACGCAATTGAGAACTTTGGTTTGTCTTTAGAGACGAGGAGCAAGATACTTAAATTAATAATTATTTTTCTTACTTTTCCTCTTTTATTTTAATTTTTGCTTCTTTATAGAATGCTAGTTTTCCTTCATTATAACTTTTTGTATATTGATTGAACTTTTCTTTTTCTTTTTGTATTTCTTCATACAATGTATTAACCGTTTTAACCATTTCACCAATATCTTTTAGTTTTGTTTCTTTACCTTTTAACTTCCCATAAAGTTCTTTTTCAATCTTCAATGATTTCGTGTAGTTTTCATTCATTTTCTGAAAAGCTTCATAACGCTTTTTATAAGATTCTTCTACTTGTTTTGCCTGCGTTTGTAATTTTTCATCCTCGATTTTATTTATATAACTATGCACTGATGTTACTTCTTTTTGCGCCTTTTCTAATACATCTTTTTCATCTTCCAATAATTTTTCACGTGCATTTATACTTGAAACAGCCTGTTCTATTTGGGATATTATTGCTTCATTATGCTCTTTTCCTTCTTGTATAATTTGATTGTACAATTCCTGTTCTTTTGTTTCTAACGTCTCAAATATTTTTACATTATCAAATAAGGATTTTTCTTGATTTGCTGCGTTTTCAAAAGCAACATATAACTCCTCTTCTGGTTTTGCTCCCAAACATCCTCCTAGTAATCCAATTGATAAAATTACTATTAATGCCACTTTCCTATAAATCAATGTCAATTCCTCCTAAGACGTTAAATACGTTTGTCATTCCAAAAATTCACTGAGAAGTGCGCCTCTTCATGATACGCTTCGAGTTCATATCCTTTTTCCTTCAATCCCTTTATAATAGCTGGTACGGCAGCAACGGATTGTGGATGAATATCGTGCATTAAAATAACTTCTTGTAGTTTTGTTGCACCTACCAGTACATTTTGAACAATTTGAGCTGAAGCTGCATCAACTGGCATTTTATTATACTTCCAATCTAAAGAGTCAATCGTCCAATCCCATACTTTAAAACCAGCTTCTACCGTTCTATTTCGAAGTACTTCATTTAATCCCGGCATTGAACCATAAGGTGGGCGTGTTAATTTTGGAGATTCTCCAAGAATATTTGCTATTAAACTTTGATCTTCTTTCATTTCATTTACATACTCACCATTTGTGTATAATCTCTTAAAGTCATGTGTCATACTATGCATACCCACATAATGCCCTTCTTTTTTTTCGCGTTTTACTAACTCTGGAAACTGTTTTACATTTTCTCCAATTAAAAAAAATGTTGCTTTCGCATTATTTTGTTCTAAGATATTTAACAACTCAGCTGTATATTTTCCCGGTCCATCATCAAAAGTAAGATAAGCGACTTTTCTCTCTTTACCATTAAAGCGACTTGGTGCTACTTTCTTTATTTCAGTTTTTGATTGTTCACTTGCTAGCTGCACCGGATTTTCTTGTTTGGCTACAGCCTTTGCTGGTGAAGTAATTGATTGAAATGTAAAATAGCCAGCTGCAATTGCTATTAGTCCTATAATTGTAATTGCTATACGCTGAATATTAGTATTATTTTTCATGATAGAAATTCCTCTCTTACTTAAATACATTAAGGTATTGGTACATTTTATGTTGCTTTATTTTATTACAGCTACAAGTATCAAATATTATATAAATTAAAATTTACAAAAATGTATATCAATAAATCTCTTCAAATAGACAATTAATTCAATATCTCAATGAGTGACTATTACTTTGATGGAGAGCTGTACTATATTCAAATGTGCATTAAAACAATTCATCATAGTGGTACTACTGCAATAATTTGTAATTGAGACTTCTGTGTTAAATTTTACAAATAACATCTTCGAAGTATACAGAATAACACTTACCACTATAGTGATTTTTAGGGTTGTTCCAACAAACATGATAACGATTCCGGTTGTGTTTTTAATTTTGGGGCAACACAAGAAGATTGGATAATAAGTTTATCCAATCTTTTGAAAGGCGTATAATATTGCATTTTCCCTCTAACATGAAATCAGCAGCTTAAGGGAATAATTTCATATTAGAGAGATCTAAAACTCATCACTCATATTTTGTCTGAAAAATTCCGTAATTTAATCGTCCATCTCTTTTAATACCTGAAAAACTCGCAATATTTATTTATAAATTTTATACACACAAGTTGAAATTATTTACATTTTCACTAAAAAATTATCTATAGAGGTAAAATTGTAACCCAGTTCCTTGGCAACTGCTTCACATGTAATTTCACCGTTCAACGTGTTTACGCCAAGTTTTAAAGCTTCATTTTGGCGTATTGCTGTTTGTACACCTTTGTTTGCGATTTGTAATGCATATGGAATTGTTACATTTGTTAAAGCAATAGTGGATGTTCTTGGAACTGCACCAGGCATGTTCGCAACAGAATAGTGAAGCACCCCATATTTTTCAAAAGTTGGGTTATCATGTGTTGTTACATGGTCACATGTTTCTACAGCTCCACCTTGATCAATTGCTACATCCACGATTACAGAACCAGGCTTCATTGTTTTTACCATTTCTTCCGTGACAAGTTTAGGAGCTTTAGCACCAGGAATTAATACGGCACTAATTAAAAGGTCTGCTTCTTTTACTGTTTCCGCAATGTTGAATGGATTGGACATCAATGTTTTGATTTGTGTACCAAAAATGTCATCTAGTTGGCGCAAACGGTCTGCATTTAAATCAATGATTGTTACGTCTGCCCCAAGGCCAATCGCCATCTTCGCAGCATTTGTACCGACGATTCCCCCACCGATGATGGCAATTTTACCACGATTTACACCAGGTACTCCTGCAAGAAGAATACCTTTGCCACCGTTTGACTTTTGTAGAAATTGTGCTCCTATTTGGACAGACATGCGTCCAGCCACCTCACTCATTGGTGTAAGAAGAGGCCGTGTATGGTTTACTTCTACTGTTTCGTATGCAATGGCGGTAACTCTTTTATCTTTAAGGGCCTGAGCTAAATTAGGTTCAGCAGCCAAATGTAAGTATGTGAATAAAATTAAGTCTGGACGAAAGTGGATATATTCGCTGGCGAGAGGTTCTTTTACTTTCATAATCATTTCTGATTGATTCCATACTTCAGTAGCACTTTTAACAATTTCAGCACCAGCATATACATAGTCCACATTGTTAAAGCCACTACCAACACCAGCATTTGTTTCGACTAATACCTTATGGCCAGCTTTCACAAACGGAATAACTCCTGCAGGCGTAAGTGCGACACGGTTTTCATTATTTTTTATTTCCTTTGGTACACCAATAATCATAACATTTCCTCCCATTACTTAATCTTTTAGCTACCATATTTTAAGTATAGAGTATTAAAAATGTCTTTTCATTGTTGAGAAAAAACAAAAATACAGCATCCTTTTGTGGAATTCCACAAAAGGATGCTGTTACATAAATTTTTTTAACTTGAGATCCAAGTACAGAATCATTTTTTGGTTTGGATCTTTTAAATCAATCTCACTAATTTCATAAATACGCTTAAGTCTATAGCTAAGTGTATTAGCATGAATATTCAAAGCTTTAACTACCTCGCTAATATTACCGTCTTTATTTAAATAAGTTTCTAACGTTTCAACAAGATTGCAATTATGCTTATGGTCATATTCATATAGCTTTTGCAACGCCTGATTTTCATACTCTTCATGTTTTCTTTTCTCAAGTAAAAGATCAATCAATTGATAAATACCCATATTTTGGTATATGTGAATATTCGAAGTATCAGAAGGGAACTTTTCTTTTATAGATAAAACTGTTAGTGTCTCTTTGTAAGCTTTGCTGATTTTTTGGTAGTCACTATATATACTGCTAAATGCTGGCTTGATAGATTTAATACCATATCGCTTTTCCATTTTATGCACAAAACTATCCGCAAAATCATTGATTTCATGAAAAGGACGCTTCACATTATCCAATGAAGTAAGAAGAATCAATTGATTACGATCAATTGTATAAAGTAAAACTTTCAAATGTTGACTTGTTTTTAACAAATAAGAAATTTGTTTTTCTCTTTCATTTGTGATTTTTTGTTCAAAATGGAATACGGCGACAGTAAATAAGGATGCTGGAGCTATTTGGAGCTGGTAGAAATTCTCCATAACTTCTGCGTTTAACTGCATATGATTAGTTAGCAATTTCCAAAAAAACTCTTGTGATCGTTCTTCTTTTTGGTTTTTTCGGGCTTGAAGTTGCAACAGCTTACTCTTTACGGCCTCCGCGTATTTTTTTAGCAAGAGACAATCTTGTTCAGTTAAAGATTTTTCAATTTCTAAAGCCCAAATGAATCCTAAAACGTCTTCTTTGTTCCAAATAGATATCGCGACTCTATTACCGAGACCAATATCATCTATTTTTTTTACACGAATAGGCTCCCGATTTTTTAATAAATCGGGAATAATTCCCTCTTTCCACAGGTTATTGATTACTTTTTCAGGTACGCGACGCCCCATAATAGTGCCAATTCTCGCTGGGTCTGTCCTTTCATCATGGGTACTATATGCAAGAAGGCGATGATTTACATCCTCAATAGTAATCGGGCATTGCAAAATCTCACTAACTATATCAGCAAATTCCTCCAAACTATCGAAGGTAACTCTAAAAGAATCATGTTTCATATATGTCAAGGTTCCTCCATCCTAATTTAATATAAATTTTCGTATTCACTGTAAGAAAAATATCCTTCTTGCAAATTAACAAAATGATATCATAATTTTATTAATCCTGTGCAAACAAATAAATTATATAAAGATTGAAATAGTTCTGGTGCAAATATAATCAAATTTGGAAAGAAATTCAAAGATTTCTTTAGATGGTTCTGTTGCAAAGTTTTTTAAGTGAAGTTACCATATAAGAAAAATGATCCCAGGAGCATGATGCATGAACTATTTTAAAGGAAAACAATTTAAAAAAGATATTATATTGGTAGCTGTTGGCTACTATTGTCGTTTTTCTTTAAGTTATCGCGACGTATCTGAGCTCCTGAAAGAGCCAGGGATTTCTGTTCACCCTACAACCATCATGCGTTGGGTGCATGAATATGGAAATATCATTTATCACATTTGGAAGAAGAAAAATAAATCAGCACATTTCGTATGGCATTTAGATGAAACCTATATCAAAGTCAAGGGAGAGTGGCGTTATCTTTATCGTGCGATTGATCAAGAAGGATATACCTTGGATATCCAACTTCGTAAAACAAGAGATCATCAAGCCGCCTATATGTTTATGAAAAGGTTAGTGAAGGCTTTTGGAGAACCAACGGCTCTCACAACAGACAAAGCTCCTGCCCTACTTTGTGCGTTCAAAAAACTGAAACATAACGGTTTTTATGTGCATACGAAACATTGCACCGTTAAGCATCTAAATAACCTCATCGAACAAGATCATAGACATATCAAGCGACGTTTTGTTAAATCCGCAGGATTTCAAAGTCTTCGCCATGCTTCACGTACATTGAAAGGAATCGAAACGATTCATGCTATATACAAACAAAAGAGAAGTCATATTCCAGGCTTCTCTTTTTCGACGTACAAGGAGTTACAGCAATTATTCAGAACTTCTTAAACGATAACCGTATTTTGTAAATGGGTTTATGTTTTTTCAAACTTTGCAACAGAGCCTCGAGTACTATATCGAAAAATACAATATCAATCGAATCAATTAACAAAAAGTTTTCTTCGCTTGTTCCATTTACTTGATAAAAATGGACGGAAATCACATCGATATCGAAAGAAAACAGTGTTTGATATCTTAGGTGTTGCATACGAACAACATCTATCAAAATAAAAAATGAAATGTTTTAAAAGTTTTAGCCCGTAAGGGTTATTTAGCATGCCATTTTTTCAGTATAGCTCTTTTTATTGAAGTGCTAGAAAGGAATTTAACATATTTCTGTATTTTGTTTTCCTTAGCTTGATGGCGATGGGGCACGGCAAGAATTCGTTCTTTTTTGAGCCACTCATCATGAAGCTAAATAATAATAAAATATTTTGTCACATTCCTGTCACAATGTATCTGTATGATAGAAATACAAAAAAGGAGGTTTATAAGTATGAATAAAAAAATGAACAAGCTAGTCATTCCAATTTTGATGAGTTCCATATGTTTTACATTACCAACCCTGAGTTATGCACAACAAAAGGATATTACAACAAAGGGACAAAACGTAGTTTCTCAATACAAAAATTTCACTTTTGATGTGAATCCTGAAACTGGTGAAATTTTTGTGGAAAAAGATGGTGTAAGAGAAAGTGCTTCCTTACCACTACCAAAGAAAAAAATAACAAATCTAATAAAAAAAGATGATTGTATATCTTGGGATTATCCAGATGATCAAATAGATGTGAAGATTGAAAAGAAAGAATCCTATTTAAGTATTAAGTTAAAATCTACTAAGTCTGAAGGAGCTAATGAATTTACATGGCCTAAAGTAAATGCGGACAGCTATACGTTACCCTTATGGGAAGGGAAAAATATACCTAGCAATGACCCAAACTGGAAAGAATATTTAAAAGATCAAGACATGTCATTCATAGAACGTTTTTCTATGAGATTCTTTGCATTGAATAAATCTAAATATTCCATTATATATATAGCTGACAATATGTATAATGATAATATCCATTTCACTGCTGATTCCGATATACAGTTTAGTTTTACACATCAATATCCTTCTATTAATAAGAATAAAGAATATGGATTCAGATTGTATCTAACTGATAAAAACCCTGTCTCGATGGCAAATATTTATAAAAATTATATAAAAGAACAGGGAGAATTTAAGACACTAGAAGAAAAAGCAAAAACAAATCCGAACATTAAAAAATTATATGGTGCTCCTCATATTTATTTTTGGGATCACAGTGGGATTTCAGTAGAAAATATCAAGTGGGATAAATTCACACAAAAAATGGATGAGGCACTTACAAATTGGATTGCACAATTGTTACAAGCAAATACGGAAGATGGCTCAAAAGATTTTGAAACTGTTATGCAAGATATTAAAAATAAACAAGCTATCGATAAAAGTCAGCAAATAGTAATAGTTAATGCGATAAATCAGGTATTAAAATTAGAACAACTTTATAATAAAGACATTTTCAGCAATTTAGATTCTGGAACAAATGAATTGTTGAAAAAAGGAATCCAAAACTTGAGTGAACAAGAACTATATACACTGAATAAAGGATTAATTAAGAGTAAGTTAACAGATGCAGTGGATGAAGTAAGCAGATGGGAACAGAAAGAAACAACAGATGTTTTGGTTGATATGAAAAAATCGAATGTTAAAAAAGCATGGGTAGGTTTACCTAATTGGGCTAATGGATTAATGAATCCCAAAATGGTAGAAGAAGCAAATAGAATGGGGTATTTAATCGGACCTTATGATTCATACCACTCGATTCATGAAGTTGGAAATAGAGATTGGAATACTGCTTCTTTTAAAGATAAAACTTTATATGAAAATGCAACAATATCGAATGAAAAAGGAGAAAAAATAGGAGGCTTCTTAGGAAAAGGAAGAAAGTTAAATCCAACATTATCCTTACCTAGTGTGAAAGAACGTGTAGGTGATATTTTACAAAATAATATACCGTTTAATTCTTGGTTTGTCGATTGTGATGCTACAGGCGAAATTTATGATGATTATTCTCCAAATCATATTACTACTCAGGAACAAGATGTAAAAGCAAGACTGCAAAGAATGAAATATATTAGCGAAGAAAAACACATGGTAGTCGGATCGGAAGGTGGGAATGACTTTGCTAGTAATATAATTGCCTTTGCGCATGGAATAGAAACACCTGGGATTTGGCCTGACTCTGATATGAGAGATAAAAAGAACCCATATTATGTAGGCGGATATAAATCCACTTCACCAGATGGTGCTATTCCAGAAGCGAATGCCAAAACAATACCAATCAAACCTATTTATAAAAATATTTATAATAATCCTGTATATTCAATTCCGTTATTTAAACTTGTATATAATGATTCAATTATTACTACTCACCAATGGTCATGGGGAAGTTTTAGAATTAAGGATGAGATAGGAAATAGAATGTTATCTGAAATGTTGTATAATGTACCACCTTTATATCATATTGATAAAAATGAATGGGAGAAAAGTAAATCCATCATTACCTCTTATTTGAAAGTATGGTCTCCATTTCATGAGAAAGCCGTAACAAAACCAATGACTAATTTTGAAGTATTGTCTGAAGATCGGCAAGTTCAAAGTACGACATTTGGAAAAAACATGAAAGTGATTGTGAATTTCTCAAACCAAGATTTTATATATAATAATGAGAATATAAAAGCAAAAACAGCCATTGTATATGATGGGAAGAAAAAAAGTATATTAGAAGTTCCTAAATACTAAGATACATAACATGGTTGTTACTTTGAAATAAAGTCGTACTGTTTGCAAAAAAGTTGCACCGTTTTGCATCATTAGATAAAGCTGTCACGGTAAAACTCCTGAGTTTTGATCAAACTTTATTCCAAACTAACATAAAAAAGGACTTTTGTGTTTTGAAGTCTCTTTTTATTTGTAATCAGGATTTTTGAATTTCATAGAAAACAAACGGGATATAAAGTAAAATGTTATTGTTTTGTACATTAAAGGTTATTTAAATTATATTTTTACGAAGGTACTAGAGGGAGTGCCATCATGTATAGTGTGGTTGAAACTGCAAAAGAGAACAATTTAAGTCCTTATCATTCTCTTCGATATTTGTTTGAAACGCTCCCTAATATCGATTTAAACAATTATGAAGAAAAATCTGTGTTGGATTCTCTTTTCATTAATTTTAGTTGTGGGAGGAGCCCTAGTGTTGTGTTATAACTCTGAAATATTGACATATCTAGGAGGATCTATAGATTTCAGTTGATTATATGAAATGAAAAATCAAGTCGTTATTTTTTGGGTTCAGACTATCATTATTTAAACTATTATTCACACTAAAAGAAGTACAAGGAGGACGGTATATCTATTAAAATAGTGAGATATACCAAAGTAGAAATGAATATTAAATTTAATAAAAAAGTAGTAGCATTAACAGCAGGATTAACGGTATTATCTTCACCATTGGCATCATTTGCAGAGGAACAACAATCAGTAAACAATAAGCAACCTACAAGCGTCCAAGAACAAGGTAAAGCAGACCAACTTCAAGCATCAGATGAACAGGCTTTAAAAAGTATTGAAGCTAGTTTTGAAGGGGTAGACGGACGTGGTGGAGGTACTGTCGATAATAGGAAAGCAGACAGTCTTCAACGTTCAGAAGGTATTCATGAAGAAACGGGTACATTAACTGTCCCTAACAATTCAAACAGAACAAAACGTAGTCTGTCTTTCGCATCACCTAGAAGCTCTAGTACAATAAACGGTGTTCCATTCACTAAATGGATTGTTCCAGTAGGTAACGATAATATTCGTCCTCAAAACTACATGAGTCCAAAGTACATTACAATTCATGAGACTGATAATACAAGTGTAGGAGCAGGTGCTAGAAACCATGCTCAATATCTATATAACCAAGCAGTAGGGAACACAGACCGAACTGCATCATGGCACTTTACAGTAGACGATAAAGAGATTTATCAACACTTACCATTAAACGAGAACGGGTGGCACGCAGGAGACGGTAATGGTCCAGGTAATAGACAATCTATTGCAATTGAAATCGCAGTTAATAGAGACGGTAACTACAGTAAAGCAGTAAATAACGCTAAGAAACTTGTAGCTTATTTAATGAAAGAAACGAGTGTACCGTTAAATAATATCGTAAAACACCAAAGATGGAGTGGTAAAAAATGTCCTGCTAACATGATTAATAATGGACTATGGGATTCATTCGTAAATGGTGTTGAGGGGTATTATAATAACCTTTCTCAATCAACAGACGACATTATAACAGGCTGGCAACAAATTGATGGCAAGTGGTATTACTTTGATTCTACTGGTATCATGCAAACAGATTGGCAGCAAGTTGATGGTATTTGGTATTATTTAAACTCTTCTGGAGCCATGCAAACAGATTGGCAGCAAGTTAATGGTATTTGGTATTATTTAAACTCTTCTGGAGCCATGCAAACAGATTGGCAACAAATTCATGGCAAATGGTACTATTTCAATTCTTCTGGAGCTATGCAAACAGGCTGGCAACAAATTAATGGCAAATGGTACTATTTCAATTCTTCTGGAGCTATGCAAACAGGCCGGCAACAAATTAATGACAAATGGTACTATTTTAACTCAGATGGGTCATGGGATAGTTCAAAATAATAGATTTTCATGTAATTATTTTGGGGAAATAAAAATCAATACACGCTCGTATATTTATAATTAATGAAAAAGCTCTTCAGAATGCTAAAATGAAGAGCTTTTTCACTAAATGCACATCAATATTTACTTAATAATTTCTATTAGGGGTACAGCCGCATGCCCATCAACTTAGGAACAAAAATAAAATGAACTTTCGTTTAAAGAAACTAAAAAACTCTTAACATACTTTTTATTCTTAAAAATACGCATACTAAATAAACTCTAACGAGTTTCATTTTTAAAATTATGCAACTTTCTTTTGTTTTCTAAACCCATTATACTCATAGACAACACCCGTAATATCAAAGACAGTTTTCTTCTCATATCTATGAGATTTCCGGCCATTTTTCTTTAGTAGGGTAAAAAGGCGGTTGAACTCCCCTCACTTAACGACCTTGCGGTCTGTTTGAAGTGGGAGATTCCTAAGTACAGAGTTCTATCGAACTCTAATGGATTAGGCTATCCCCGTAGTTCCTACGGTTAAGAGACGAATTGCTTCGTTTCTAAGATTGAGTGCTGCATTTCGATCTCTATCGTGATGTGTGCCACAAGAAGGGCAATCCCACTCACGAATTGTTAGATTTTTAACGTCTTTGTTTTTGTATTCACAATTTGAACATAATTGACTAGAAGCAAATGTTTTAGATACTACAACAACTTGTTTGCCATACCACTTTGCTTTATATTCCAACACCGTTCGAAATTGTGACCAAGATACTTCACTAATCGCTTTTGCAAGCTTCCCATTTTTGAGGAAGGAGTTTTCTGTCGGAAAATGATAAATTATTTTCAATAAATCACCCTAGAATTAAAAGGATGATTTTATATAAAAGAATCGACAAGTTATGTTAGAATATTATAAAAGTTCTAAAAGAGAAATAATAGAAGTAAATAAAAAGAATATATAAACACCAGAGAACAAATAGTTCACCCTTATTTTACATTCTATTAAAGGGTGTATTTTTTGTACCGACATTTTTAGGCATGAAATGTCGGTTATTATTATCTATTATGTATTAAAGTAAATATTTGAAAGGAAGTAAACTTATGGATTGGCTAGAAAGAATGAATAATGCATTGGACTACATTGAGAATAGTTTGGATGAAGAAATAGATTACAAGAAGATTGCAAAGGCAGCTAATTGCTCTGAGTTTCATTTTTCAAGAATGTTTTCTTCAATCTCAGGTGTGTCGCTTTCAGAATATATTAGACGAAGACGTTTAACGCTTGCAGC
Organism: Paenibacillus sp. 102; assembly: GCF_039549175.1. NCBI lineage: Bacteria > Bacillati > Bacillota > Bacilli > Caryophanales > Paenibacillaceae > Paenibacillus > Paenibacillus sp. 102. The sequence goes on from NZ_JBCGHT010000030.1 coordinate 15,968, forward strand.
ATTTGAAATTCAAAAAAGTGATATTCGGATCATCGATGTAGCAATTAAATACGGTTACGTTTCTTCCGATGCTTTCTCACGTGCTTTTCAAAAAATGCATGGAATAACCCCTTCTAATGCTCGTAATAAAGGAGTACAGTTAAAAGCCTTTCCGAAAATTTCCTTCCAAATTTCTATTAAAGGAGGTACCGAGATGGATTACAGAATTGAAAACCTCGATTTTGAGTTAAGAATTGTAGGAAAGAGTAAACCCGTAAAAACAAGCAGCGCATTTAAAAAAATCCCTACACTTTGGAACACTGCGAAAAAAGACGGATTTATGCAAGAATTAATAGATATGTCATGGGAAAATCCAAAATGCACGCTTGAAAGCCTTTTGGGGGTTTGTGGAAAAGAAGCCGCCATAACAGATGAAGAGTTTTCCTACTTTATGGGTGTAAGATATGATGGGGAAGTATCAGCTGATATGGAAACATTAATTATTCCTGCAAGTACATGGGCAGTTTTTCCAAACATAGTGGATGCATGGAAACGCTTATATTCTGAGTGGGTCCCAACCTCTGAGTATGAACTTGCAAATTTACCGTGCATAGAATGTTATTACGGTCCGAAACATAAACCGAGACATGAACTCTGGGTCCCTGTTATACCGAAATAAAATACACATTCAATACCATTAAAATTCACCATAAAAGAACATACGTGCTATAATATTTTTATTCAGAAAATTACGAAAGGTTACGGGAATGAATGTTAAAACAAATTTTATTTACAAGGGTAGGACATAATTATATTCCAACTACAAATATTGATACGTCTATTAGATGGTATACTCAAAATCTGGGTCTTAAATTGATTAATAAATTTAAAGACCGTGGGTCATATATTGCGGTTTTACATTATCCTCATAAAAATGCAATTGCTACTTTATTGATTCAAACAGAGAACAACAATCCTTTAAAAATAATAAGAAATGAGAAAGCATTTCCTGTGATTGCATTAAATTGTGAAGATATTGAATATACCCATAATCAGCTAAAAGAAAAGGGAATTGAAGTTGAAGATATTAAGGTATTAGGGCAAGGGGAAGCTAAATATTTTTATTTAAGAGATAATGAAAAAAACTTGTTAGAGGCAACCTGGTCAATTTGGAATCCCCTAGATAAGATAAGAGAAGGATGGTAGGGTCATGTTGCAAAGTTTCTTCTGAATCAGAAAACTTACGTTTTCGCTTTATAAATCCGATTTCTCTTGCAAGTTCTTCTAAGAATACAGGTGTAACATATCGTTGTAATTCTTCCGCAAATGGTTGAAGTTCATCTTAAGTCGAAAGATTCACAAAAAACGTCATCCTTTCTAATCTAGCTTGTTTAGAAAGAATAACGTTTTTTTGTACTTGGGGGTAATAAAATTTCTTAAGTTGATGGATGTGGCGCTCCCCCAGGAAACGGTACTGAAGAAGAAATCTGGTTCTCTGTCACTAAATCAATTAGTTTTACTGATTCATAATATTGAATATTTATTTTAGTTTTTCAGCATCATCACACTTAAAATTCTTTCCTCCATCATTCGATGTACAAATTTTATTTATCGATTTTTCAGTCACTTTTTCAGCTTTATTCGTGACTTGATCAAAATCTATGCGAAACACTTGTTTCGGATTCTCTTTCGAATGTCCTTCAATATGAATTGTACGATCGAACATCTCAGCTGTGAAGCTGCTAGATGTATTTATAATTTCCACTCCATTGTTTTCGCCTATATAGCGTTCAGCTACTTTTTCAGCTTCTTTAAGTTGTTGGTTAGTAGGATATGGCATAGATTCTGCTGAAATGACTATAGCTATAAAATAAGTAATGACAATACCACTTACAATCAAGATAACTTTCTTCCATGTTTTATTAATCATACTCTTACTCCCTTTTCTTTTTTTGCTATTACAATATATAACTGTCGATATCTCTATCAATTTCTTTTTATTATAAAAGATACTTCAATTTTTAATTATCTAATTACATGACATTAGCTTTACATTTCATAAAAAGCACCTCTCCTACTTATTTTCAATTTGATATTAACATGTTATTTATCGTTTTTCAATAAAAAATTATCATATTACATTGTTTCTTTATTGATAATCCCTTTGATTTTAGACAAAGATAAAAATCATTCCTCTAACTATCCTGATCTTTATCTCAATTAATTCATTAAATAATCCTATTATGGAATTCCATCACATCGTCATCAAGTTAAAAAATTTGTTTTACGGGTACTTCAAAATATTAGCTTGATGGCGATGTTTCCGTACCCCCTTTTATATCTATTTTCAAAAAGCATCTCACAAGTATGTAGTCTAATGGACATAGATGCAGATAGAATAAAGAAATAATGGCTTTTAGTTACGATGTTCATAAAACGGAAAAAAATGAAATATCCTCCTCCTAGAGTCATATAGTAAAATCAAAAAGCTAATAGTATTGGGGTTCAGCCGAGATATACACTTATCTCGGCTGAACCCCTATTGAGTTTTTAGAAATTCGTTAGCTGAAGGTCGATGGACAATTCCATTTCGTTAGACATAAACAAATCACCTCACTGACTTATGTAATCAGTGAGGTGAATGTGTGACGGTTCTGTTTCATTTTTTCCTTAATACAAAAACAAATTGAGAAGATAATAGGGGGGAGCACTACATAAAAAAAGAACCTGCTCGAATGCAGATTCTTTCCGATAATGATTTATGTAAGTAAGACCCGAAAATATAATACAATGCATCAAAAATGAATTCAAGTATAAAAAGAACCCGTTGTAGTTCGGGTCCTTTCAGAAGTGATGATGTTTTTTCTTTTTCTTCCTGCAACTATATATATCAAGTTATCAAAGAATTTTATGTGTCTAGTTTATCAGAAAACTTTTGACTCTACCAAACCGACATTCATCTCCCACCTAAAATTAGTGCTTTACACCTTCGCATTTTTGAGGAAGGAGTCTTCAGTCAGAAAGCGATAAAATATTAATAATTTCATATAGATTTATCTTAGATATATCCTAGTATAAGAAAATAAAAGAATGTATTAATTTTGAAGTGTACCAATAGGGAGAATGACTTCAACAGTTGTTCCTTTATTCACTTCACTCTCAACACTTATCTTTCCGTGATGTGTTTCAATAATTTTATAACAGATCATTAATCCTAAACCAATACCCTCTTCTTTAATACTATAAAAAGGTTCTCCGAGATATGGTATACGTTCTTTGGGAATCCCACATCCTTGATCGATAAAACGAATGCCTATTTGATGATTATCAAGTTTATCGATTTGAATCAAAATTTCTCCTCCCATTGGCATGGATTCAATTGCATTTTTTAAAATATTAACAAATACTTGTTTTAATTGATTTCCTTCACAAGGTATCCATGGAATGTCAGGTGTAAATTCTGTTCTGATTTGTATATTATTCATCATTGCTTGAGGTTGAAGTAGCATTAAAACTTGATTAATTAGCACACTAATATCATTAGGTTGTATCCTTAACACCTGTGGTTTGGCTACTGTCATAAATTCATTGGTAATACTTTCTATACGTTCAATCTCTGATGATACTACATTTATATATCGCTGATTATTTTCATTTTCCGTTGATTTTAGTAATTGCATAAACCCTTTCATTGCTGTTAATGGATTATTAATTTCATGAGCTATTGCAGTGGCTAATTGTCCTACGACAGCAAGTTTTTCAGATTTCCGTAATAATTCTTCTGTTTTTAACCGTTCAGTGATATCACGAGAGATACTTAAGAAAACTTTTTTGCCATTCAAGTTAAAAATACGAACACTAAACTCAGTGGTTATTTTTTTTCCTGTCGGAAAAATATGTTCATCTTGCAAAGTGAAAGAAGTCAGTCCCTCTCTAATTTTTTCTACCAACTGTATGATAATTGGAGAATCTTGTGGTACAGTATTGGGAAATGGCATTGAGAGAAGCTCTTCTCTACTATATCCAAATCTGTTACACCCAACAGGATTCACCTCAATAAATCGACTTGGAACCTGATCTTCATTCAGCTCTACAACATATACTGCATCAGTTGCTTGTTCGATTAGTGCACGATATTTCATTTCACTATCTCTTAATTGTTGATGTAATCTATGCCGTTCTCTTTCTGCTTGTTTTCTTTCGGAAATGTCTCTACATATTGCAGATAAAGCTATCACATTCCCCTTTACATCTAGAATAGGTGAAATTGTCAGACTGACATCAAGAAGACTTCTATCTTTACGTTGTCTAACGGTTTCTAATCTAGTAACTACAGATTCACCCGCAAGAATTTTCTGAATATTTTCTAATGATTCGTCCATTAAAAAATCAGGCACACAAGGTAATTTTTTACCTATGACTTCTTGTGATGACCAACCAAATATCTTTTCATAAGCCTTATTAGCTTGTAAAATATGTCCTTCTCGATCAGATATGGTGATAGCATCTACGTTATGATTTATAAACGATTCCAGTCTTTCTTTGGTCGCTCTTAATTCTGATTCCATGTGTTTCCTTTCAGTTATATCAACTGTAGAGCCAACAACTTCAATAACTTTTCCATTTCGTTTAATTGGCCTAAGCGCAATGAGAATAATAGTTTTATCATTTGGCCAGGGAAGTTCGAATATAATTTCTTTCCCTTCCCATGCCTGTAGATAATACTTCATCAATTCGGGAACTAAATGAAAAGGAATAATGGAAGAATCTATGGTGCGTAAGCTTTTTCCTACCACTTGTTCAGAGTAAAATCCTTTTTGATAATAAAACTGTCCATCACACAAAGTGTGTATAAAATCTTTGTCCACTTTTTTAAATTTAAATATCCCCCCTTGAAGTTCATGTACGGTTTCTTTGAGTTCTTGCTTCGATTTTTTTAATTTTTGATTCATTTTAGATAAATCCTGTGTTAAGTAATATAATCTTTGGTAAGCTTCCATAAGAAAAAGCCCGATTAAAAGTCCTAAAGCTATATATAATAAGCCTGGAGTGTAAAGAAATTTAGTTATAAATAATTTACCTACTAACAGCATCATACCCACATAAACAGAAAAATATAGAAGTGCACTTTTAAAAGGATGAAGGCTTCTGAAATATATTTTAAATATAGTAAATAGAATACCCATACCTAAACAAGCAATCACAGATGGTTCCCAATACCCACCAATGTAAAAAATACGCATTATAATAATACTAATTAATGTAATCCAACCAGCAGTGGAACCAAAGTAAATAAAAGAAAAAATAAGAGGAACAACCCGGAGATCATAGTGAAATCCCATGTACTCAAAAGAAAAAAACATCAAAATAACTGCGATGATTCCTCCATAGAACTTTCCAAAATATTGCTTGGAATTAATTACAAACACTTGAATAAATATAGCTGCGCTAACTAGTAAAGCAAAAATAGAAAGATTAATAAAATATTCTTTGATAATCATGTATTGTCCCTCCTTACATCAAGCATATTCGACAAAAAAGAAGAAAATCCTACAAATAAATCAGAAGCTTTTAATGGTTTCACAAAGGCTTAGTGACAGGATAGCTATTCTTATCCGCCATAGAATATCCGTGAAATGATAATTAATCATATAAATACAGCTTTGAATACATACAGAATTTAATAACACTTAAAAATAATATCCCAATTAGGTAAACCCTATTGGGATGTTTTTTTGAACCTGGTATAATGGCACTTCAAGGTGTCCCATATGACTTGTTTCAAAATAGGAGAATAGAATATGAGAAAAATAGGTTACGTACGAGTAAGTTCTGTTGATTAGAACCCAAAGAGACAATTACAACAAATGAAGGAAATTGGAATGGACAATATATATGAAGAAAAGGTGTCAGGTGCTACACGAGACAGACCTATACTTGGGCAAAAACATCCTAATTGGAATTTATATATAATTTTATCGATAGTTAAATATTCAAATGTAATTTATACTATAAGTAATTACATAATTCTTGAAAGCGGAAGTAAACATATTTCGTTTATTTAACTTTATTTAGCATCCGTTAGTAACATTTAATTTTTAGAGTTCATAAAAACGTACTTCCCCGTTTACCTTTCCACCAGTGAATAAAACTTCAATACTTCTAATTTCTTCATCCGTTACAAAAAAACCATGTGATTCGCAACCGATTATATTATTGTGACCATCTGCAAAAACTGAAAATCCGCTTCCGGTAACTTTTTGAGCACTTGGGAGTATTCCCAAAGTATAATTCAAAGTGAAATTTGCATCCAAACTCCACCCATTACGACCCAGATAGAATCCGGTTGTATCCCATTCACCTATTAACTCTGGTACATTACCTTTCATCCAAATGAAACTCTTATAAGATTCACTCTTGCCATTAAGTCGAATTAATAACCGAAAATCCTTTTCTTCAGCAGATAATATTCCAGCACCAACGATTTTAATCATCTTGCTTATAGGAGGTGCACTAAGGGTTACACTTGGGCTATCACTAAAATTCATCTCACTAAGTAGATTCATTTCTACACACCTTTCAATTGTTTTAATGGTAAGCAATATTAATATTGCTTATGGGTTTGATATTTATACAGGAAACTTCAATTCAAAACATAAAGTACATTAATTTCTATTAGGGTTCATCATACATGCCCATCAACTTAAGAAAACAGCCCCATCCCAAAACGGAAAAATGAGTTTTTTTGTTAGAAGTTAGTACAAAATTTCGTTCTGGGGGCGCTATAAAACCTTAGCTTGATAGCGATGTATAGTGACCCCTAAAACAAAGTGTGGAGGGATCTTCCCATTAAATGGGGTAGAAGGAGCAACTGTGCCGGAGTGACCCCTAAAAGTATCTTCAATTATTCTGAAGAGACTTTTTAAGTTTCTGTAACAGGACCGAATCCATTATATGAGCACTTTGTAAATAGAATTGAAGGAAAGAAATAGCCCCATCCGACATTCTGTGCCCGAATTTGTAGGGTGATTATTTTACCTTACACATTTGTAATGTTTATGTAAGGAAAATCAATGGGTAGTACGATTTCTCAATGCTATAGTAACAAAGTACTTTCATTCATAAAATTAAATTTACGCTTCTTCTGTTAGTAGGCCTTATAGGCCTAGTGACAGGATTTTATAAGACGGTCATGTTATCTAGGAAACATTGATAGTGGCAAGAGTAGAGATTATTGAATGAAAATAGAGAATAGATGAAAAGAGGGATAGAAATGAAGACAGTATTAGAGGCGAAACAGATTAAAAAAGTATACGATACAGGTGGAAATAAATTTGAAGCGTTAAAAGGGATTAACTTGCAAGTAAAAGAGGGTGAGTTTGTTGGCATTATGGGACCTTCTGGTTCTGGTAAAACGACTCTTTTAAATGTTCTTTCTACGATTGATAATGCGACGAACGGTGAAATTTTAATTGAGGGAAAAGATATTGTGAAAATGAATGATGATAAGTTGGCATTGTTCCGCCGGGATCATTTAGGATTCATTTTTCAAGATTATAACTTATTAGATACCTTAACGGTGAAAGAGAATATTGCTTTACCTCTTGCGTTATCAAAAGTGAAGGCAAGTGAAATTGATCACCGTGTTCTTAAAATTGCAAAGAAATTTGGTATTGATCATATTTTAAATCAGTTCCCCTATCAAGTATCTGGTGGACAGAAACAACGCTGTGCAGCATCACGTGCAATCGTGACAAATCCAAGCATGGTTTTTGGAGACGAGCCAACAGGAGCGCTTGATTCCAAATCAGCAACAGATTTATTGGAAAGTATGAAGTCGTTAAATGAACATGATAATTCAACCATTTTAATGGTAACGCATGATGCGTTTGCAGCAAGTTACTGCAAGCGAGTTATCTTCATTAAAGATGGTGAGCTATATAAAGAATTACACCGCGGGGAATTAACTCGTAAACAATTTTTCCAACAAGTAGTCGACGTAATGTCCGCAATTTCTGGGGGTATGGCAGATGACATTATCTAGTATTGCTCTCCGCAACATACAGCGGAACTTTAAAGATTACTTTTTATACTTTGCATCTATGATCTTTAGCATCGTTATGTATTTTACATTTAAAGCACTTCAATACAATTCACAAATGGAAAAAGCAGCGGAAGGTTCCCAGAAAATTAGTGGGGGATTCCAAGCTTCAAGTGTAATGCTTATTATTTTCGTAGCGGTATTTATTATATACTCTAACGGATTCTTTACACGTAAGCGTAAAAAAGAAGTTGGATTATATTCTTTATTAGGTATTCGTAAAAGACAAATTGGTAAAATGCTGTTTTATGAAAATATGTTAATGGGATTAATGTCATTAGTAATTGGAATTGCGATTGGGAGTGTACTTTCAAAATTATTCCTTGAACTACTAGTAAGTATGATGGGATTAAACTTAAATGTTCACTTTGAAGTACCGATGTCCGCGATTGTTGATACAGCAATTATCTTTATTGTGATTATATTGTACACATCACTTCAAGGATATCGTTTAATTTACCGCTTTAAACTGATTGAACTTTTCCATGCGGAACGTGAAGGAGAAGTAATGCCAAAAGGGTCAGTGATTATGGCGTTGATCTCAGTATTTTTAATTAGTTCAGGTTATTTCTTATCACTGATGTATGATAAAGCACTTAAGTATGCGGACTTTATGATAGTTGCACTGTATATTTTACTTGCGACAGTATTAGGAACGTACTTACTATTTATGTTCTTTACTGTATTTGTGTTGAAACGTGCAAGACATAATAAATCATCTTTCTATAATAGCATGAACATAGTGACGACATCACAGTTACTATATCGTATTAAAGGAAATGCGAAGTCACTTGCGACAATTGCGATATTAAGTGCAGTAACATTAACAGCAGTTGGTACATCTGTAACGCTGTATTACAATGCATTTAAACAATCGAAATATTTTGCACCATACAGTTATTCTTACGAGAAAAAAGATGCGGTACTTGATCAGAAAGTAAATAGGATTTTGGATGAAGAGAAACAGAGTCATCCTGTAACGAACCAATTCGAAATAGAAATGGTTCCTGTGAAAGGGAAGTTTGAAGGCAAAAAAGTAGATATAGGTAGGAATAAACAGGATTCAGTTACCAAGGAATATCAGCTTGTATCGCAATCAGTATTTAATCAAATAGCAAAGAAAATGGATGTAGAGGCCGTAAGTTTGGCAGCCAACGAGGCATTCGTATTTGATGGTATGTATATTGAAGGTCATGAATTTAGTCCGGTATATAAAGGGAACAAAGCTGTATTCCCAATAGGAAATGAAACAAAGGCATTGGCGATTAAAGGTGCTGAAGGTCGTAATGTAACGAACTTAGGTGAATTATTCGTTGTTATACCAGATGAAGTATATAACAGTGCAAAAAAAGTATCTGCGACACGTATTGTTAAAAATATCGATGTAAAAGATGAAAAGAATGGTAAAGTGCTAACGGAGAAATTAAGGAAAGTGATGCCAGCTGAAGCTGGGAAAGCAGAATTTGAACAACCTTTCAATGATTTCTACACTGGTTTCCACAGTATGATGGAAGCAACAGGGTTAATGATGTTTATCGGTCTCTTCTTAGGTCTAGTGTTCTTACTAGCAACAGGTTCTATCATTTACTTCAAACAATTAACAGAAGCAAGTGCAGACCGCAATCGCTATATAGTACTCCGCAAAGTTGGCGTTACAAAAAAAGAAATGAAAAAGGCGATTGCAAAACAAGTAGGCTTTATCTTCGCGATTCCATTAGTAGTAGGAATCTGCCACAGCTTATTTGCATTAAAAGGATTAAAGACAGTAATGCCAAATGAAATTCTGATTCCATTACTAATGAGTATCGGTGTGTATAGCGTTATTTATATCGGATATTACTTCTTAACAGTTCGTTCTTATTATAAGATTGTGAGCGAGAAGTAATGAATAGGGCAGCTATCGCTATAGGCGGTAGCTGTTTTTTTATGGGAATCTTATAAAAATATAATAAAAATCCCCCGCTGAAATTGGAAATTTTTTCTGATGTGGCGGGTTATTCTTTGAATCGTTTCCGTACCCCAAATAATGATGAAATAACTATTAAATCCTTTGAAAAGCGTTATGTAGTTGTAGCACCATGTAAAGAAGTAGGAAGCCTAAAAGAGCTACTTTACTATTCAGACTTAGAGAAAATCATTCAAGATAAAGGTTGGAAAATGTCAATAGAAAGGGGAATCATTTATAACTTTAATTCAGATGGTAATGTAGAACCAAAATATGTTTTTAGTGGATTTCAAGGGAATTCTAATATAGAAGTTGAACAAAATATAAAAATATTACTAAAGGGGAAGTATTTAACTTTAGCCTATAGTAAAAATAATGAAGAGGAACGTAGTAGAAAAATAGGTAAATATGTAAAAGAAAATAATTTAAAAATTAAAAGTTTTATTGAAGTGGAGTTATTTAATGATTTCTTCAATACAGAATCCTATAGTTGCCAAGTTCAAATGCTTATAGAAAATAATAATGAAGTTGACTAAGAATAAGTAGGTATCACAACAGGAAACATAGATGTGAATCCTAAAAAAGCTTCTATACAAAGTGAAACTTTAATCAGTGCGGGGTTCTTCATCCTTCACTGATTATTAGTTGAACCAATCGGGCTTTTACGTATAGTTTATCTCCCACCTAATTTCTTTGCCTTTGCTGAATTTTTGAGTATTTCTTGTAACATAGTCACAGCTTTTGTTTATAGAACCAATAGCCGAAGGTTTTGCGAAATCCGCAAGATTTCAAAATCTACGTCCTGTCTCTCCTACGATTAAAGAATTTGAAATGATTCATGCTCTATATAAACGAAACCGAAGTTTGTAACCAAACTTCGGTTTTTCAACGTGCAATGAATAACAGCGATTACTTATTATTACATAAAATTTAATTGTATCGAATCTCACTTTGTTTCTGTTAAAGAACTTTGCAACAGGACCTTAAATAGTATATCAATTTAGCAATTCAAGAAAAAAAGTTCTAGATTACTATAAATTTTTTTCTTGGTAATTTTCTTTAGATATAACAGTATTCTCATTATGTTTAGGGAGTGGAAATAAATTACTGATGAATGCAGCTCCAAGCATTGGTAATAATAAATTAATTGGGAAGAACATAAGCAATAATACTGTAATGGCGATTGGTTTTCGTATTGCATAACTTGAAATAGCTGTGGTCACAATAGCTACAGAAGCAATGGGATCTAACGGTATGATTGTGGCCAAAGCGTATCCAATACTTGCGCCAGAAAATATAATTGGAAAAATGTGCCCACCACGCCAACCTGTATTTAAACAAACTGCCGTTATACATAATTTTAAAACCCCTGAAAGAAGCAGCATCCAAAATGATAATTGTGTCCACTCACTCACTAGTTCTTTTAATTGATGTTCTCCTGAAAACATTGTATATGGGAAGAAAGTTCCTACAACGCCTAAAACAACACCACCTATAATTCCTAATGCTAGCTTATGTTCTTTAAAAGGATGTACTACCTTTTCCAATATGTATTCTACCTTAAAATAAAAATAACCTACACCAGCACCTATACAAGCAAGCGGCAGAAAGGCGATCCATTCATGAAGTGCAAAAGATCCTTCTCCAAAATTAACAATAAAAGATCCTCGATTATCAAATTTACGGCTCTGTTGCAAAGTTTGAAAAAACATAAACCCATTTACAAAATACGGTTATCGTTTAAGAAGTTCTGAATAATTGCTGTAACTCCTTGTACGTCGAAAAAGAGAAGCCTGGAATATGACTTCTCT
>NZ_JBCGHT010000031.1:0-27424 GCF_039549175.1 Paenibacillus sp. 102
ATAACTCTTGTTTTTGATGCATATTCATAAAAAGCACGTCACCCTTTCTCATTAACATAAGAGAATAGTAACGTGCTTTTAACTTCAAAAATAGTCTAAATCCTTAAGTTGATGGATGTGGGGTACCACCCCATGCCCATCAAGGTTCTGGTGCAAAGTTGTCTAAGCGAAATTTAAATGTAAGAAAAATGATTTGGGGAGCATGATGCATGGGCTATTTTAAAGGAAAACAGTTCAAGAAAGATATTATTTTGATAGCCGTCGGCTATTATTGCCGTTTTTCTTTAAGTTATCGTGATGTATCTGAAATCCAAAAAGAACGTGGAGTTTCCATTCACCCAACAACAATCATGCGTTGGGTACATGAATATGGCAATTTGATTTATCAAATTTGGAAGAAGAAAAATAAGCATATACAACTATCTTGGAAATTGGATGAGACCTATATAAAAGTCAAAGGAGAATGGCGTTACCTGTATTGTGAAATTGATAAAGAGGGACACACATTGGATATTCAACTTCGTAAAAAACGGGATCACCAGGCTGCATATGCCTTTATGAAAAGGTTAGTAAAAACGTTTGGAGAACCAACGGTTCTCACTACAGATAAGGCACCTGCATTATTTTGTGCGTTCAAGAAATTAAAGGAAAAGGGCTTCTGTAAACACACGACTCCATTGCACAATCAAATATTTAAACAATCTTATAGAACAGGACCATCGGCATGTGAAGCGTTGTTTTTCCAAATCCGCAGGATTTCAAAGTATTCGTTATGCTTCACGTACGATAAAAGGAATCGAAACCGTTCATGCCCTATACAAACAAAGGCGAAGTCTTCAAGCAGACTCCGCCTTTTCGGTGTATCATGAATTGCAACAATTACTAGTAGTCGCATAATCTTTCCTCATACTTTCATACCTCTGTTTATCTCTTAGGAAACTTTGCAACAGAACCCTTGTTAATAACAACCACACCTTTATTTATATTCAGAATATTATAATTTTATAGTACCGTTTTTTACTTAGCAGTGTATTAAACATATTTATCTGACATAAAAAATAGCACCTATTAAAGGTGCTATTTTGAATTATGTTTGTTATGTTCATGATTCTAAAAATCTCTGTATATCTTCTACTCTCAACCCTGTAAATTTTGCAATATCCCCTACAGGCATTCCATTTTTATGCATACCACGAATTAATTGTGCACGCTCAGCTAGTTTCCCTTCCTCTTTACCTTCTTTGATGCCTTCTTCCTTGCCTTCCTCACGAGCATGTGCTAGTTTAGCTTGTTCATCAAATAAAACCTTTTCTCTGGCCTCATATGCTAATCGGAAGGAGCTGTTTTGACTCATATCTTCCCACTTGTTCATCGCTTTTTGTAACATCGGATCTTGATTCATCGCAATATCCTCCAATGTGTGGGTCAAATGTTCATCCTCATGAGCTGGCAACAATAATAACCAGCGAGCAAATTCACTTTCCCACGGATTAATTTTTTCTTCTCTCCATTGTTGAAGTAATTTTGGAATTTCAATGAAATGGATTTCCAGATCGTCTAATAACACTTGTTTTTGTTGTTGACTCCAGAACTGTCCAACTGTATGCATATCTTCATAATCTGGAAATAGATGAAAATCTAATAAGTTAATCGCAATTGTTTTACGAAGAGAACGATACGGCATTCCCTTTTCAATTTGAGAAGTATATAATTTGCTCCAATAATAGAGTGAACGTTTTATCATATCCTGTGTATTGCGAAGTTGAATCTCTATATTAACCTGTGTTCCATTATCAAGTGTTGCCAGTATATCCAGTATGGATAATTTATCATCCTCGTATTCTTGATGTAAATGAGGATCTTCAATTTGCACAGTTTGAATGGGTGAAGATAAAGATTCATGTAGTATTGCATTTAGAAAGCTTGTTAATAGTGGTTCGTTCCCTTTTACACCAAATAATTGTTTAAAGGCAAAATCCACTCGTAAATTGACTAATTTATTATTCATATTGTACATCACCCGTCCTATTTTTTCCTTAACGGTTCCTATTATCATTGTACAAAATAACATTCAGCATAAGCAAACATATAAAATAAAAAAGATAGACACATCCCTTATAGGTGTCTATCTTTTTAGCAATTCAAATTTTCATATACTCAAAAGTCTTTCGATTTGTTTTTTGATGGTAAGACATTTTGCTCCATTTTTTCATAAAGATTAAGTAATTGTTTGATAAATGCAAATTTCGGTGTTAACCAATACGAAAATAATGCTGAAATACTTCCTAATAAAGCTCCTGTTACGACATCAAAAGGATAATGAACTCCTACCCAGATACGAGAGATAGCTACACAGAATGCAAGCACAAGCCATAACCATCCAGTCTTTTTACGAACAAGCCAAAATGAAAAACAAATTGAAAAAAATAGAATCGTATGGTCACTAGGGAATGAATTATCTACTGCATGATCGACAAGTTTATTAACATCAGGTAATACTGCAAATGGTTGATAATTCAAATGAAATTTCCCTGCTAGTTTTCCAATTATCTCAGCAGTTACGAAAGCAGCCATCGCTTGAATAATCATCATCCTGTTTTTTCTAGATCGTGTAAACCAATAAGCTATAATAATTAAACCTAAAAAATACACCATATATTCCGCCAAAAATATCATGGTTGAGTTTAGGAACGAATATTGTTTACCTAAATCATTGATAGCTCGAAAAGCATCAATATTTAATTGAGAAAAAGACATTTTCAAATCTCTCCTTAAGTGCGTATATTTCTACAATTTTTCGTTGTTTTTCAAACCTTAGGTAGTTTCAAATATTACATTCATCAGTGAATATCTACCCTTTTAAAATATGTAGTCATATATCTTCGTTAAATTAACGGTTTTTATTATTGTACTCATGTGAAAATACCAACTTTCTTGTGTGCTTATAATTTTATTATGGGAAAAAATTTTTAAATGGGATTTAACTATTTCTTAACTATTTCTTAATTAAGAAATAGAAGAACAAATATTAAACAATGATAAAAAAATAAAAAAGCAGCTGTACAAGGGGGTTCAGCTGAGATACATGTAATTTTGGGTCATAGTCTGTATTTTATTTCCATTATCCAATTATGGTGTAACAAAAAGGTATTTAGGCAGAATAAACGGAAAAATACTAAATGGATAGTTACAAATACTAAAGAATGGAGGAGAGTAGATGGGGAAAATAATTGCAAACATAAGTAGCACATTGGATGGTATTTTTACTGGGCCGAAAGGCGAAGAAGACAACATGGTAAGTTGGGCGATGCCTGGCATTATGGATTCCACGGATGATGGGCTTTCGTTGTTCCAGAAGGCTGACGCAATCTTGATGGGTCGGGTCACATATGAAGGTTTTGCAAGCTTTTGGCCGTTCCAAGAGGGAGATTGAGCTGATGCTATGAATAAGACTCAAAAGTTTGTAGCAACAAATAATAGTGAGTATACTGAAGTTCACTGGGGGGGCTACGATGATACCATTACTCTGCTTAACTCTGATGTAATATCGAAAATAAGGGAGCTAAAAAGAGAAATCAAGGGTGATATTATTGTTTCCGCAAGCGCAGGTCTTGTTCAAAGTCTGATAAATGCTGTTTTACTTGATGAACTGCGAATCATCATTCATCCGGTCATATTGGGCAGCGGCAAACGTTACTTCGACAACATCGACACTCGCCACGACATGAAGTTGATAGAAACCAAGCTTTACGAAACAAGTGGTTCAATGCTGATGCGGTATGAGACCATTAAATAATGGCTATTGTTTTTTGGGAATATATCTAAACTGAGGGAGTTATTCCACAAGTGTTATGGTAAATATTGTATCCTCATTACCTAATTTTACACGTATCTCGGCTATACCCCATATAGAAGGAAGGGGAGTAAATTGAAAGTAGAAAAGATATTACAGAGTATTTGGTGTTTATTTTTAGAAATCACAGCGATATTTGCTGGCAAGATTAAAATTTATAATGAAAAACAAATAGCAAATTACGAGTTAATCATCATACTATTATATAATGGTGTATTTAGTAGGGGCACGGCAACGATTCTTTCTTTTTGGGACCATTCAAAAAACAGATAGAATTCAAAGAACATATTGAATTCTATCTGTTTTTTATTTTTTCACATAAAGAACATTGAGGTTGCTTATACTCTTATCAGTCAGATGGTTTACTAAAACATCATCATAACAGAAATAAAAACTTTTTTATTTAATTAATATACAAATACTTTTGGTGAGTTTTCCTCTAACAAACTAGAATTATAATTAGGTGCTAGTACGATGTTTGTATATGTCCCTGTACCCGAAAGGTATTTGTACCTATGTTTTAACCCCAATGGAATAAAAACAGATGCTGGACTTTCAATTATTTGCAATTCTCCTTCAATTTCCACTTCACATACGAGGCCTGTACCATCTATTCTATTCCCCCAGAAAATAAAGGCACTATCACAATGATGTGCGTGAGTATCTACATGTCCTTCTAAGTTCTCATCCATATGGGCGTCGTAAAATACACGCTGTATTACATAAAATGAAGCACGTTCATCAGTTCTATAATCCATCTGTACCCAACGCTCTCCTGGACCATCACGATGATATAAAAGCTCAGATGCTCCTTTTACAAATGGTTTACTAACTCGGAGAGACTTTGAAAGCCGAGGCCCTTTTCTTTCTATACGTTTTTGTTGTATGTTCCTTACTCTTCCTATCATTTCAGGTTGAATACCCTCATATGCTGAGTAATTCTGCTGAACAGCTTTTATATGATAGGATGCAGTATGAGTAAATATATTCTTTCCAATAATCGGTCTCCAATGATCTACTTGACAACCAGTAGCTAATTGGAGGGATTGCGTTAATTCAGGAATCATCTGTAGTTTAAAGCACTGTAGATTACGCTTTTGAGATAAAAATACTGATAAATTTAGCAAATCAACAATCCCAGCACGTTCACCTATTCCGCACAATGTAGCATCAATGACAGATGCCCCTGAATCAATTGCAGCAAGAGCATTCGCCATGGCTAATCCTAAATCATTATGAAGATGAACTTCAATCTCACAAGGGAATGTCTCAACAGATTTCTTCACAATTGTCGCACACTGACCTGGCTCCCAAATTCCTACAGTGTCTGCTAAACTGATTCGATCTGCTCCAGCTATATGTGCAATCTGTCCAATGTAGGCGATATCTTCCCATTCCGTTCGTGAAGCATCTTCAATAGTAAAACGGATTTTCATTCCTAAAGATTTTGCTTCTTCAATAGCATGTTTCACCTGATTAATAACATAATCTTTTGATCGATTGGTATACTTTGTTTGTAAAGAAATAGGATTAATAGACGCCCAGATTCCTATCCAATCGGCACCAGCACGATAAGCCGCATGAACTTCTTCTTTTTTCGCCCGAGCATGCATAAGTATTTCGGCGTGCTTTGCAGATACTGCAACTTCTCGGCAAATCTCTTCTTCTTCTTCAGAGATGCCAGGGTGCCCAACTTCAATAAGACTTACTCCAAAATCCTCTAACATGTGAAGTAATGTAATTTTGTCTTCCTTGGAGAAACGAATACCACATTGTTGTTCTCCTTCACGTAAGGTAGCATCTAAGATTGTTAAACCCTTTTTCATTCCTGTTTGCCTTCTTTCGCTTCTATAAAGTTTAATGTTTGTTCGAATAGGGTATTACGATTCTTTTCATAAACAGCCCAGTGTGTTGCATCGGGGATTACTACTTCTTTTTTTTGTTTTGCACTTGTTAATTTTGACATCATATTTCGGTCTGCAAATATGTCATCTTCCCCGTAAATGACAAGTAATGGAGTGGTAATCTTAGCTACATCATATAGAGGCTGATTTTTCCAAATATAAAATAAATCTTCAAGTGGACCAACTGGCCGACGAATCGTTTGATTATTTTTCTTACTCATAGGATCTGAATCAATAAAAACTTGTTTTACGGCATCCATTGCTTCGTTTGTAACAATTTTTTTATTTCCCATCATCATATGCCAATGATGCATTCCTTTATCAAAGTCTACGATTTGATAAGCTGGTGCTTCAGGATTAAACTGATTAAGTTGTAGTGGGTTTTCGAAAGGTTGTGTCATCATAGGAAGTGTGAACCCGTGCATATACCCATATAAAATAAGTTTATTAATATCTTGAGGATGGGATATTGCATAATTTCCAGCCACAACGCCTCCATATGACCATCCAACAATATGAATTTTTTTTACGTTTCTCTTCTTTTTAATCCAATTTACAATTGTTTCTAGATCCTTAGTTGCATCATTCAAATGAATAACCGGACGGTTTTGGGAAGAAGGATCTGACATTTCTTTAGGGCGAGAAGAACGACCAAACCCTCTGAAATCCATAGCCCAAGTATCATATCCTTTTCTGGCATACTCATCCATCCACGAAAATTTTGGTACATCAAATGCTTGAGCTGTAGGTACACTAAATGGTTCTAAAAATAAGATAATTTCATCAGATGTATACTGTTTTTTATTATTTAAGTTTTTATGAAGTAAAAATAATTTTTCTTCTCCCTGCTGAATTTCTAATTCTTGTTTTACCACTTTAGAAGTTTGATCATTTTGAGAAGTTTCTTTGATATTAGAACAACTAGACATAAGTATTATCAAAAAAATCCCTACTAAACTAATATGTGTCCATTTTATCTTCATTTAGAATATTCCTTTCATTTCATAGAAATGATAGCTATGATTCCCGCCGCAATAATTAATCCGGCTGGTAACCCTTTTGTAAATAATACGGCAATAAGAGTACCTATTAAGACACCTAACAATATCGTAGGATTCATGGGTAGAACTCCTACACCTTTTCCTCCTATGTATGACACAGTAAAACCTGCTAAAATGGATCCTAATCCGATAGGAGAGGTAATTAATTTTATTACGTTTTCACTTGTAATCTTTCCAGATGTAATTGGTACTAAAAGGAATAGCATCAGAAAGAAAATACCAATTGGAAAAGAATATTGTTGAATAAGATGTAATAAAGTTTTTTGTCCAACAGCCAGTAAAACTCCTAATAAACAAGCCGCACCAGCTAGCGCATAATCCTTAACAAGCAGAGCGAGTGTAACAATAATCCCCAGTAACAAAAAAGGAAGCATATTCTCTTACCTCATCTATAATGTTGTATAATCCCAACTATCATTTTCGGGTACAGACACATGTACCATATTTTGATTCGCAAGGTTAATTTGTATTAAATTTGGACTTATTACAGGTTTTAAGTCTTCTCGATTTATTATAAATTTAAATGCTTCAAAGCTTGCTAGAATGCCTATGATATTCGCAACAGGAGACAGTACAGCCCATGGGCGATCTTTTTGTACATAACTATTTGCCCATTTCTCATCCGCACCATGCTTGACAGAATGAAGAGCACGTCCATCTTTTAACTCATGAATTTTATTCTGCATTTCTGGTGTTAGCTCTTGTTGATAAGATGGATATCCTAACGCAATTTCATAGGGCGTAGAGTTAGGAGTTAAAGACATGACGCCACCTCTAAAAGGGGGGGTAACTGCAATCCAAATAGAAGTGATTCCTAGTTTCTGAGCTGTACGATGGATAATTACTCTCGCTACTAAATTATCAGTTGCATCTATAATGACATCTGTATTCGTTAGAAGTTCTAATGCATTGTCCTCGGTAACAAATTCTTTTGTTATCTCTACTTGTAATAATGGATTAATGTCTTGCAAAATTTCTAAAGCGACCTCTGCTTTTCGCTGTCCTAATTTACTGATGGAACTTAGCATTTGTCGATTGATATTACTTGCTTCAAATACATCTTGATCAATAACATGTAAAGAACCCACACCCATTCGCGCCAATTGGATGAGTGTAATTCCTCCTACGCCCCCTGCTCCAACTACAGTAACTCGAGAATTTTTTAATTTCTCCTGCTCCTCTACAGAGATAACACCAATATTTCGCGTAAAACTTTCTTCATATATATTTTGCATATCATTATTTTTTGTTAACAAATTATATTCCTCCTTACAGTGTTTTATAATCCCATCCACCCTTTGGGGCTTCTTTTACTTGAACCGGGATATGACTATCTAAATCCATTACAATGCCTTTAGGCGCTCTAGCTAGAGGTTCACGACCAGTTAAAACTTGTATTGCTTCATGAAAACTAAATAGTGACAATAGATGAGCGCGCATCGGCGTGATAATCCAGCCTGCTTTTCCATCACAAAAATCTTGCGCCCACTCTTTTGGTGCGCCTTTCTCCACAGAATACCAAGCTCGACTTTTCTTTATATCAGCAATCTGTTGTCTTAATTCTTGATTTGTTAATTTGCATCCGACACTTGAGATATTTAATGCTTCTTCATAAGGAATTCCGGTTGGAAAAAATGTAGAAACAAATCCTCGTGTTGGGGGGCTACCTGACATCCCCACACTTGGTATACCTAATTCTCTAGCTGTTCTATGTATAATAACTCTTGAAGGCATATCATCTACAGCTTCTACTACAATATCATGCCCTTTTATAAGCTCGATTACATTATCTTCATCTACTCTTGTTTGTATAAAGTTTGTTGATATATAGGGATGTATATCTTTTACAACCTGTTCCGCAACTTTTGCTTTTGGTTCACCTATAACACTAGAAAGCGCTAACATTTGTCTGTTAATATTAGAAACTTCAAATTCATCGGGATCAACACCGGTAATATGCCCTATTCCCATTCGCGAAAACAGAATTGCTTCATATCCACCTACTCCCCCTAGTCCAAAAATAATGACCTTCTTATTTCGAAGACATTCTTGTTCCTGTTCAGAATACACACCAATATTCTTCTTAACCATTTCCCAATAATAAGAATCCATATCCATTTTGAAGTCTCCTTTATATGTAGTAACCATTTCAAAAAATAATTCCTGTATATAAAAATAGTCTAGAAGTATGTCGTATTTGTGTGCTATTTGTAAAAAAATTAAAAAACTTTCAATTCTTATTTTTTTAACAAATGAATATATCTCCATTTATTAAAGAACTAAATAAATATAGCAAATTTTTTTAGTTAACAGAAGATGTCTTCCGTTAACTTATTAAACTTAATATAATAGATATTGTTTACGGAACACATTTAAAATCGATGATAAATTAAGTTTACGGAACACAATTGAAGGGAGAAGGATAACAATGGATTTTAAAACCTGGTTAAAAAATGAAGGGAAACGAGAGCAAACCATTCAAGTATATGTTCGTTCAGTCCGTCAATTTATGGAATGGTTACAAATTTCACATGAACGAAATTGGAATCCTGATGAAATAAGCGCAAAAGTTATTCATGAATGGATTCATCATATGCAGACCATTGAAAGAGTAGCAAAACCTACAATAAATAAAAGAATTGCCTCATTAAAAGTATACTGGTCGTATCTTATTGAACAAAGGATTGCAATATATGATCCCACAAAAAAAATAAAGATAAAACGTATTTCTAGGTTAGAAGACACTCCACGTTGGTTGAATGACATGGAACAAGTGAAATTACTTAACTTGATTCGACGAGAAGAAAATGAATGGAAACGAAAAAGAAATATGGCCATGGTTCGTTTAATGTTACAAGCGGGCCTTCGAATTAGTGAAGTGGTAAATTTAGAGATAGAGGATTATAGAAAAATTAGTAGTGTAGGAACTATTACAATTCGTGAAGGTAAAGGTGATAAGCTTGATGTAGTAAAAGCAGTAAAAGATATTTGTCGCGCCCTCGATGAGTGGATTGAAGTTCGCGGACAATCTGTCGATAACACAACACTTTTTCTTTCCACTCATAAGAAAAAAATGACCAGACAAGCGATTCATAAACAAGTGAAACCACTTTTAGAACAAGTTTCACCAAAAGGCGGACTGACAACACATAGTCTTAGACATACATATTGTAAAAATCTTTTAGAAGTTAGTGGTGGTGATCTTGTGTTAGTTGCACAAATGGCCAGACATGAATCTATTGAAACAACACGTCGATATATTACTCCATCTGCAGAAGAACAATGGAATATACTGCAAAAGCTTAGTGAAGAAAGATAAAAATCTCGTAGAGATTATACATCATATTTTTGGACAAATTTAAATTTGAAATTGGGAGTTCCTATAACTAGAAAGGAGTTATGGCATGCTTACTATTCAAGAAACAGCTTATCCAAGGTTAAAAAGTAATCTTACACCCAAAGAACTAGATAAGCTATTTTCTCCTTCATTCAAAGAATTAAATTGGACAAAAGCACATTCTCGTAATCCATCTTCTCAGTTGAACTTTTTAATTATGCTAAAAACTTTTCAGTGTTTAAACTATTTTGTTCCGATTACAGATGTTCCCTTTGTCATTATCAAGCATATTGCTAGAACATCTAATATTACTCTTTCTGGTAATGAAAAATGGGATTCTTATCATCGGACGGGAACCGGAAAACGTCAAATCACCATGATTCGGAACTATCGAAAAGCAAAAGTATTTGATAATCAAGCCCGTCAAATTATGTTAACAGCAATGGAAAACGCAGTGTTAGAGAAAGATGCGAAAAGTGATATTATGAATATTGCGATTGACGAATTGGTCAAACATAGTTATGAATTACCTGCATTTCAGACGTTAGTAAAATCTGTAGACCATATCCATAGTATGGCTTATCGTACTTTATATAAACGAGTTGCAGATTCATTAAGCAATGAAGAAAATAGAAAAAATAGATACACTATTTCAACAGATTGATGGAGCTACTTATTCTGATTGGTATGCGATAAAACGAGACCCAGGCCGTCCTACACTAGAACAAATCAGGACATGGATTGCACGAAAAAATTGGATTAGTGACCGACAGGTGGGAAGTAATTTTTTTCAAAATCTACTTATCCCTCCTGCTAAAATAGAAAGATTAGCTGCAGAAGCAAAAACATTAGATGCGGCCCGTATGAAAGAACTTGAACAACATAAACGATATACATTAGCTATAGCTTTATTACATGTTCAATACGCCAAAACGATTGATGATATTGGAACAATGTATATCAAACGAATTGCCAAAGCTGAAAATAAAGCGGAAAGAGCTCTTTATGTTTTGAAAGAAAAGCGAGAAAAACAAACAGACGAACTCATTACGACATTACGTGATACCATCACTACTTATCAACTAGAAGATTCTTCTGAAACACGATTACAATTATTAGAAACACTAATTGGTGGAAATCGTGGGCAACAAATTCTAGAGAACTGTGAAGAACACTTAGCCTATACTGGAAATAACTATTATTCTTTTATGTGGAGATATTTAAAAAGTAATCGTTCTGAATTAATTAAGATGTTGGAGTCATTAAGGTTTAAATCAACTACACAAAATAAAGGACTAGAACAAGCTATTTCTTTCCTATTAAAAAATAAACATAAAAAATCTGAATGGATTTCAACTATCTACACGCGTAAGAATGGAATGAATAAAAATGATTGGGAATCAGTTCCTCTTGTTGATTTAACCTGGATTCCTGAAGGCTGGTGGCGTTGGATTAGCTCTAATCGTAGAAAAAATGTATATCCAAACAAAATTAATAGACGACACTTTGAAGCTTGTGTATTTTATCAAGTTAGAAATGAATTAAAATCCGGAGATTTATGTATTGAAGGTAGCGAACAATACGCTGATTATCGAGAGCAATTAATATCTTGGGATGAATATCGCCAAAACTTACATACGTTTTGTGAACAAGCAGGCCTTCCAACAACAGCCGGGGAATTTAAAAACCAGGTGTATGATAAGCTTGAAGCACTTGCGAAAAAAGTAGATACTTCTTTTCCAAAAAATAAAGCTGTTACCATTCGAAATGGAGAACCTTTTATAACAAAATTAAAAAAGAAAAAAATATCACCGTTATTAAAGACTATTAGAAAACGAATTGAAGAGAAAATGGTGCCTATTAATGTCTTAGATTTATTGAGTGACACAGAGTATTGGTTAAATTGGACAAGATTTTTTGGTCCTATTTCTGGTTATGATGCCAAAATCGCTAAACCATCTCACCGGTATCTAACAACCGCTTTTTGTTATGGTTGTAATTTAGGTCCTACTCAAGCAGCCCGTTCCCTTGGTACAGTGGATCGAAGGCAAATTTCTTGGATTAATGAACGACACGTTACTGAAGACAATATCCAGAAAGCCATTGAATGGTTAATTAATGCTTATAATAAATTTAATCTACCGAAATATTGGGGAACTGGAAATAGTGCGTCAGCTGATGGAACAAAGTGTGATCTCTATGAACAAAATTTATTATCTGAAAATCATATTCGTTACGGTGGGTATGGTGGAATTGGATATTACCATGTTTCAGATAATTATATCGCCTTATTCAGTCACTTTATACCTTGTGGTGTCTGGGAAGGTGTTTATATTTTGGATATTCTAATGAAAAATCAATCTGATATTCAACCCAATACACTGCATTCTGATACGCAAGGACAAAATGCACCAATATTTGGATTATCCTATTTATTAGGAATCCAACTTATGCCCCGGATTCGAAATTGGAAAAACTTAAAATTATTAAGGCCACATAACGACTCTAATTATCAGCATATTAATGAACTATTTACAACTTCGGTAAATTGGAACATAATTGAAGATCATTATGAGGATATGTTACGTGTCGTGATGTCAATTAAAATGGGACGTATTCATCCTTCTACTATTCTTAATAAACTCAGTGCATATAGCAAGAAAAACAAGTTATATCAAGCATTCCGTGAATTAGGTTGTGCAATCCGTACATTATTTTTATTGAAATATTTATCGGACGAGGAATTAAGAAGCACAATTCAAGCGGCTACAAATAAAAGCGAATCTTTTAATGGATTTACAAAATGGTTATTCTTCGGAGGAGATGGAATTATTGCAGAAAATCATCGGGAAAGACAACGAAAAATTATAAAATACAATCATCTAATTGCAAATTGTGTCATTTTTTATAACGTCTTTCAACTTACTCGTATCCTGCATGAATACATCCAAGAAGGAAATGAATTAGACGAAGAAGTACTATCTGATTTGAGTCCATACCTTACCTTTCATATAAATCGATTCGGGAAATATGGATTGGACGATAATCGTCAACCACCCGATATCCAATTTGATATGGCCATTTCACTTAATGGATTAAAAGCTGCAAATTAAACCAAAATAGCCACAGTCTATTTATAAATAGATTGTGGCTATTTTAAGTGGCCCCAAAAAGAAGTAATCGTTGCCGTGCCCCTAATAAAAATATACAATATATCTTTATTTGGATATGCAATTATGCATATCCAAATAAAGGGAATTCTTATGCAGTGGATGATTAAATTATATTAAGAGTACTTAAATTCTATCGATTCTTTTTTATTGATTAAAATGGTTATTTTTTCATTAGATATATCAAGTTATAACTATTATTATTACTTAAATAAAATTAAACAGTAATTTTAGAAGTATAATATTTCTACTCGAAATAAAACGCAATAATTTAATTTCTGAGTATAATCGACAAAATTCTACTATTTACGCATTGGAAATTTAATGTTTAAATAAAAGTGTAATTGGTATGACCATTAAGAAAGGAGAGGATTAAGCTCATAGAAGTTTAATAAAGTTGCAAGTAACATTATGTCCAAAAAATTATCAGAATACTCCGTCAATTATACTGGATAAGATCTAGAGTCACCAAATTATCACATTTGTAAAAAAATACATTTTAATTTTCTACGTAGCAAAAAGGTAATAATTTAACCTTTAAAATTTAGTCCAACTATTTTATCAAAAAACACTAATTAATAGGAGGAATTACCATGAAAAAAACGTTAGTCACAGGTTTATTAGTGACAGCAGTATCTACAAGTTGCTTCTTACCTGTAAATACTTTTGCAGAAAGTAAGACAACTTATTCACAACTAACAAGTAGTACAAATGTAGTTGCTATGAATAGGTTATCAGATTCGCTTAGGACATTAGGATCACAGACGCCATTAATTCAAGGATATGGGCTAATCATATTAAAGCAACCAGACCTTGAAGTAAATGCTATACATGGAATAACAACTGATCAACGTACTGCAAGAAACCATGTTCAAGACTGGCTGGATACACATAATCCAAAACTATTCAATGTAAATCAAGACATGCAGGATTTTGGGACAAGATTTACAAATTATTATGATATATTGGTTGAACTAGCTGGAAAAATGAATGACGATTCGCAAGCAAAAGAAGACTTTGTAAGTACTTTTAATGCACTTCAAGATCAAATGCAAGCAATTCAGTATGATATGAAAGGAACTTCAGTAGACTTAAACAATTATAAAAATGACTTGGTTGAAGATAGTAAGAGTTTTTCTAGTAAAGTTAGCAGAGCGATTGAACTTTATAAGAGTTCAGGCGGAGACATTGAAAAATTCAGAACGGAAATTAGACAACTTGATGAAAACATTCAAGATGATTTTACAAAACTTCTAGCTCTACCAAAAGAAAATCTAAAAGGTTCTATAAATATTGTAATGACGGGTATTGATATTTGGAAAGACGCAGGTAAGGATCAAACTTTAGACACATCTAATTTGGAAGTGATTTATAACCAATATGGACAACTCCAAAATGATGAAGTAACAAAACTGAATAATGATATTCGTCAGAAGCAACAACAAAAACTTCTATTGCTACAAAATTTATCGAAAATTGAAGTGCAAGCAACTCAAATGACACTTATTGATCTGCAGTTAAATAACTTTACAAGAGTAGTTAAAAAGCAAATTCAGAGTTTTGACAATCTAGTAAGTAGTTGGGACATCTTTAATGGAACAATGATTCAAATGAAGACAAGTCTTAATACTAATGCGAAAATAGATTCTAATGCATTACAAGCACAATTAAAAGAACTCAAAGCGTTTACGGATGAATTGAATAAACAAACAAAGGAATATGAAGATAGTGTTACAACAATAAAAGTAAAAGAATAAAGAATGATAATTCTTAACAATATAATATAAGGAGAGAAGAATATGATGAAAAAACCTTATAAAGTAATGGCTTTATCTACATTAATAGCAACAATCGCAGCGGGTAGTATTACGCCATCATATGCCTCGGCAGCGGAAAATACAACAAAACCAGCACCTATTTATGCAGATGCAGAAAATAACTACCCTCAGTATTCACTTGGACCAGAAGGGCTTAAAGATGCGCTAGAGAAAACCGGATCCAATATGTTGGTAATGGACCTGTATGCTTTAACTATTGTTAAACAAGCAAATGTTAATTTTGATGGTTTAACTGTAATTAACAATGATTTACAAACAAGCATGAAGAAAAACCACGATGTTTCTAGAGAAAATGCAAAGCAATGGTTAGATAGTTTGAAACCGCAAATAATCCAGACGAATCAAAATATTATCAATTATAATACACAATTTCAAAATTATTATGATGTTTTGGTAGAAGCTGTAGATAATAAGGACAAAGAAACACTAAAAGCTGTGCTTACAAGTTTAGATGATAGTATTTCAGAGAATAAAAATGCAGTGGACAAGTTAGTGCAAGATTTGAAAGCC
The DNA here is from genome assembly GCF_039549175.1 of Paenibacillus sp. 102. Classification (NCBI taxonomy): domain Bacteria; kingdom Bacillati; phylum Bacillota; class Bacilli; order Caryophanales; family Paenibacillaceae; genus Paenibacillus; species Paenibacillus sp. 102. Next base: position 15,674 of record NZ_JBCGHT010000031.1, read on the forward strand.
TTTCGCGGCAAATTAGAACTGGATACACAAAATTTAAAAACTGATGCTGGCAAAATCACAAATATTCTAGCTGGTCAAGATCAAGGAATTAAAGGGATGAAGGAACAAATCGAAGTAAATTACAAATTAATTGATGAGAATAACAAAGTTTATATTGCATCGTCGGTTGCAACTGCTCTCGGTGCATACTTAACTGCTACAGTTATCTTTGCGCCTATTGGTGCAGCTGCATTAGGAGGCGGGATATACGGAGTAGTTTCATCGAAGCAACAGATAAACAGCGCATACGAAACGATTAAACAGCTAACAACAAATATTTCAACTGCAGAACAACAGGTAGCTAATTTAACGTTATTGGAAAAAAATACTAATAATTTAACAGAAACAATTGATGCAGCTATTACTGCTCTTGAAAATGTAAAGAATCAGTGGCAGACAATGGGGGCAAAATATAAATCATTGAATGACAATGTTGACAGAATTAACCCAGACAAGCTTGCTATTATTATAAAGACAGATCTGAAGATAGCGAAGGATAGTTGGAACAAGGTTAACAAGCATGCTGAAGATATTCAAAAGAGTGAGATTTCATTCGTAGAAGAGAAAAAATAATATTACTTCAAAAAATTGCCGAAGTAATGAAAAATATACTATACTGATTTTCTCTTTTGAAGAACACATAATGTGAGTCTCCTGTTCAAGTTTGAACGGGAGATTTCCTATTTAGTTATGAAACTTGATAAAGATTATAGAATAAGAAAGTATGAAAATCTCTATTTTAATATGTTGTTTTATTTGCAATGATCGTAATTCATATGAAGTAAAGAATAGAAGCTTATGAATTTAATAAAATACGTGATACATTTGAGAGGATAGGTGAAAAAAGGTGAATAAAAAATTGTATAAGAAAGTTATTTTATCAACAATCATTACTGGAATGGCAGCGAGTAATGTAATCCCTCTCCATACTTTTGCAGCAGAACAAACTGTGCAAAATAGTGTGTCCCAACAGCAAGAAGATAGTAAGAGCTATGATTTAGGTCCTGATAAATATAAAGAAGTAATGGAGAAAATGGGGGCAAGTATCCTTACAATGGATTCATATGCTCAAACAATCCGTAATCAAGAACAGACAGATTTAAGTAAAATAAGTTCTATAAATGGTGATTTACGAGCAAACATGATTAAGCATCAAAAGGATGTGAAAACAAATGCAACATATTGGTTAGATGACCTAAAGTCTCATATTATGAAAACGAATCAGAATAGTGTAAGTTATAATGATACCTTTCAAGCGAGTTATAATCAATTACTAGCTGCTTTAGATCAAAAAGATACAGGGAAATTTAAAAGTGAACTAGAAAAATTGTACAATAGCATTTTGAAAAATAGTCAAGAAGTGGATGGACTACTAGAAAAGTTGAAAACATTCCGAAATAAAATGGCTGAAGATACAAGAAGTTTTAAAGAAGATTCCAATCAATTGCAGTCTATTTTAGCAAGTACGAACGACAGTATTCCACTTCTACAACAACAAATCAATAATTTTAATAATATAATTAAAGAAAATAATGATAAACGTGGTGGCTATATAGCTTTATCTGTATTTATGCCTTGGGTTGGTATACCATTGATTGTCACTACTGACAAGAATATCGCATCTGCACAACAAGAAATAGAACAATTAAAGTCCAGAATTTCTGGAGTAGAGGCAGAATTAGTTATTTTGACAGATGCCAAAAATAAAACGGAACATATGACTGCAACAATTGATACAGCTATTACTGCTCTTCAAAATATATCGAATCAGTGGCATACAATAGGATCAAAATATAACTCATTGCTTAAAAATGTTGACAAGATTAATCCAGACAGGCTTGCTTTATTAAAAACAGATCTGAAGATAGCGAAGGATAGCTGGCAGGACCTTAAAAATTATGCAGATAAATTATATGAAGGTGCTAAAATTGGACAACCAATAGAACAGATTGTACAAAAAGGACAATCAATAGAACAGATTATAAAAAATGCACCGGATTGCTTCTGAATACATGTAAATAATATTAAAAACGGTTTTGGTGCAAAAAAAGAATAAAATGCATGTATTCCTAACGGACTTGTACCTTATGCTACAAGTCTAAACAATTGATGGATGAATTCTTTCTGATTTTGGACAGACTGATTGATATTAGCCCCTTAAGGTAGACAGTGTAAAAAGACCATGAATAAACATGGATGTTACACTTTTACTTGGAGGGGATTTTATTATGGTTAAAAAAGGGGATAAATTTCAAACTTATTCAGATGAATTAAAGATACAAGTTGTAAAAAGTTATTTAAATGGTGAGGGCAGCCAAACAGCTATAGCTAAGAAATATAAGCTGAAAAGGAGAACACAGTTAATGAATTGAGTCCGGAGATATCAGGAAACAGGCGATATTTCAGACTTGCGGGGAAACAACGGCGGCAATAACGGCTTAAAAAACCTCTTGAAAGGTCGTCCTCGTACGAAATTCGATAGTGTGGAAGAAGAATTGGAATACTCCAAGGCGCAGGTGGCTTATTTAAAAAAGCAGTATCCAAATCTATAGGAGGTGTTCTTGCTCAAACGGCTAAGTACGAGATTATTGAAGAACTACGTTCTCGATACAAAGTAACCTGGCTGGTCGTTATTGCGCAGTTAAATCGATCTAGCTACTATAAGTGGTGCTCAACATGTACGCAGAGACAAGGAGAGAATGTATCGCATCTTCATCTTAGTACATACATCCTCCACTAGCAAAACTGTATAATCCATTTTTGTAGATTAAAAAATAAATTATTTAAACACCATTTAAATAATGTCCACTAACACATAACCACTTCTAACATTAGCAACCTCTACCAAAAGACACCAAAGAATTATCAAAGATAATCACTTCATCTGTTTAATTTTCTATAGAAGAATGGGTGAAAATCCCATCGATATGAGAAAAAACAGACATATACTTTAATGAATGTATATTGTGTCCCCTTTTGTAGATAACAATCTTTAAAATAAATGCATGTTATCTGCATCTAATCTTTATATAAAACTTATACCATATAAATATACCCAGAAGGTATTACAGAATTTATAGGGATCTACCATTTTGAAAAAAACATGCTAAAAGTTTTTGAGTCATTTTAACCGTGTTTTAAGTAAATTATGTTGTGTTGGTGACCGATTTCAATAGTTTTTCTCCATATAATGCTACACAAATGACATTGTATTGCACTACATGCTCTTAGCGTTGCTAAAATTACTTGTTTTAATGTTGAAATTTGCTTAATGTGTTTTTTTTCTGATTTACGGTCTTTACCAATTATAGATGGTTCAATAAGGAGGATTTTTTTCAATTTACCGTCTGCATTTATATTTGTAAGAGTTTTGTAACGCTCATGATATTATTTTTATTTTAAAAAATCTATTAAATTGTAAACATATTATCAAAAGCAAGTTGATCCAAAGGGGATTTTTTTATGAACAAAAAAATGATTATATTTCCTATACTGATTTTTATATGTATTACATCGATCTATTTTTTATTCAGTCCAAGAGTAAAAGGAACAATGTATGAAGATACATTATCGAAAAAAGTTATCGTCATAGATCCAGGACATGGAGGAAATGATCCTGGATCTATTGGACCAAAAGGAACAAAAGAAAAAGATATAACTCTCAAAACAGCTAAAAACATTCAACAAAAGCTCGAGAGAAAAGAAATGACTGTCATTTTAACGCGTGAAGATGATACGTTTGTACCATTAAAAAATCGCGTAGCTATTGCTCACAATAAATCCGCAGATCTCTTTCTTAGTGTCCATTATGATGGTTTCACAACTAATGATGTAAAAGGAGTAACAACCTACTATTATAAAGGATTAAAAGAACAAGCATTAGCGGAAACGATTCATGAAAATTTATTTAAACATATACAATCAAAAGATAGAGGTGTAAAATCTGGCGATTACTATGTATTACGGGAAAATCAACAACCATCAATTTTACTTGAGCTAGGTTATATTACAAATCCAGAAGATGAGAAACGAATGAATTCACAACAATTCCAAGCAGATGTAGCCTCTGGCATTGTTAGTGGTATTATAGAATATTTTAAAAAATAGTAGTCTAATTAAATTAGACAAATAAAGCAAAAATATAATTCAGTGTCTATCAAAAATTTTGTTTTTAATAGATACAATTATTTAGTAGAAAATCTAAAACTAAAAGTTACTAGAAAGGACATACTAGAATGTTTACAAAAGGACTAAAAATAACGGTAAGTATATCGATAGTTGCTTGTACCACAATAGGGATTTTTATGTTTCAATTCTTTACATCACCTGCAAAAGGGGTAATGGACCAAGAAAATGCTATTCAGCTTGCAAGTGAACAAATAAAAGTAGAAATGAAAAAAACAGGACCCGCTCAATACAATGGTCAGGTTCGAAAAGTAGCATACTTAACATTTGATGATGGACCAAGTCAATTTCAAAAAGAAATCTTAGATATTTTAAAGAGTAATAATATAAAAGGAACTTTTTTTATGATTGGTGGAAATATCCCAGCTCATAAAGAAAGTGTAAAACGCTTAGTAAATGAAGGGCACTATCCAGGTGTTCATAGTATGACACATAGTTTTAAAAAGCTGTATACCCAAGGCGAATTTGTTGAAGAAATGCAACAGGCGCAAAATATTATGAAAGAAGTAACTGGAATTCATCCAAATCTTGTTCGTTGTCCATATGGGAGTATGCCCGGACTTACACAGGCACTACGGGACAAAATGGTAAATGTCGGTATGAAAGAGTGGGATTGGACAATAGATTCTTTAGATTGGAAGTTCCCAGGAAATCCAGATGCTGTGGTTCAAAAAACAATTTCTCAGGTTGGTCAAAATCGCGAAGTAATTTTAATGCATGAAAAATCACAGACAGTGCAGGCGTTGCAAAGAATTATTGATGATCTTCGTAGTAAAGGTTATGAATTTGAAGTATATGATGAGGCTTCTCATTTCCCATTAAATTTTTGGAAGGATAATCGCATCTAAGTTGGAGGAATTGCAGTTGATATATAGAAACCTAGCACTTATAACAGCCTTATCAGTAACCTTGTTGTCTGGCTGTTTAGGACAAAAACCAGAAGAAAAATTATATGTGGCATTTGAAGGTGCTACAAAACAAGAGAAGACAATGTTTGAAGATACAAAGAAGTTAGCAACATTAGAAAAACAAGGACAAGAGTTATATACGCAAATTACACTTGAAGGAAAAGAAAGTAATCAAGTAGTAAAAGAAAAATTAGATCAAGCTGTAACAAACATAAATAATCGTGAAAAAGTATTAGAAAAAGAGAAAGCTACCTTAGAAAATGCACAAAATGAAGTGAAGTCTGTTGATAAATATATTAAGAAATTAGAAGATAAGAAATTACAAGAACAGGCTGAAAAAGTTCAAGATATGTATAAAAATCGTGCTGATTCTTTCAAGAAATTGCATGATAGTTATAAAAAATCATTACAATTAGAACAAGAACTGTACAAAATGCTACAAGCGAAAGATGAAAAACTAAAATCAATTAATGAGAAAGTTAAAACGATCAATCAGTCTTATGAACAAATTCATTCAGATCAGGATAGATTTAATAAGTACACCAATGAGTATAATCAGAAGAAATTAGCCTTTTATAAACAAGCAAATATTAAAGTTAAGGAAATTAAAAAATAAAACGATTGTAAAAAACGTCGTATTTTGTGAAAGTTTTTTATAAGTTCCTCCCCCAAAAAGCCAAATTCTTGCTACTCAAGAGCAATTTGGCTTTTTGTGTGCAGAGTAGTCATTTTAACTAGATTCAAGATATGAAGTATCAGAAACAATAGATGGGAAAGACAGTGAACTACCCACCACTTAAATTCTAACGAATTAAATCCAAGAGTGTTATAATCATTGTTTGAGCAGTTTGTAAATTGGAGGATAAAGTATGAAAAGAGGGATTGTATTAAAATTATTTATGTTAACAACAGCGTTATGTATGTTGATTTTAACAACCATTTTTGTTGGACAAACGATATTCTTTAAACAATTTTATGCGAATAAAAAAGTGGATGATATCAAAAGAAACATGCAATCTTTTGAAACAGATTATTTAAATAGTAAAGGAAATTCACAAGTCATTCAAAAGTTAGAACAAGATTTCTATCGAGAACATAATACATGGATTACAACATTAGATAGTAATGGGAATTTAAAGAATGTAAATGATTTTTATATAGAAGTAAAATTAGATCAGTCTAAAAATAAAGAAAGTCAATTCGCTAATTCTACAATTACCATACCACTGTATAACTTCAAGGTTGAGGACAATCATGCGAGGAATATTTCAAATGAAATATTCCCTTTAGGAGAAACGGTTACTGTGAGGGGTATAGATAAAAATGATACATTCATTCCTTATTCTTTATTCTTCAGCTCAGCAACTCCAAATTTGATAAATACAACAATAGAAAAAAAAATAAATGAACTTGGAGAAAAACTTAAAAATAAATATAAACCTAAAGATCCCTCTAAAAAAGAAGAGTATTCTGAATATGAAATAGCATATGACAAGGAAATACTTGGAAAATATCTAGAAGGGAAAATTACAAAGGTTCAACTTTTAGGTGAGAAGGAACAATCGAACTTTATTTATACAAATAACTTGTTTATGGAAAGGATACAAGAATTTCAGGCAGACTTATTGCTAAATGAAAAGAATACTAACTATGATTCATTACAAGAAATTAATTATGAGCAGAATGATATTAAATATAAGCTCATAATAAAACCGATAAAGGATAAGAGTGGTGCAATAACATACATTTTTTCAATGACTTCATTGCAGCCAGTTGATGAAGCTGTACAAATGATACAAGAGTATTATGTCTATATTATTATGTTTGTGTTGCTTCTTATTTTTCTAGCTTCTTTTTACTATTCCAAAAAGATTGCAAGGCCCTTATTACAAATAAACAAGACAACCAAGAAAATTGCAAACTTAGATTTCTCGGAAAGGGTTCCCATCATGTCAAAAGATGAAATTGGTGATTTAGCTCAAAATATTAATGTACTTTCAAATACATTACATTCACATATTGAGCAGTTGCAGCAAGACATAGAGAAAGAAAAGCAATTAGAACATACAAGAAAAGAATTTATTTCAGGGGTATCGCATGAGTTAAAGACACCTCTAAGTATTATGAAAAGTTGTATTTCTATCCTAAAAGATGGTGTTGCAAGTCATAAGAAAGAGTATTACTTTAAGGCAATGGAAAAAGAAGTGGATAAGATGGATATGTTAATTGTGGATATGCTCGAGTTAGCAAAATTTGAGTCTGGTACGTATAAAATGCAAATGGATGTTTTTTATATTGACAAAGCCATTACGCATATATGTGAACAAGTATCTTTGGAAATAACAAAAAAGCAATTACATGTTCACACACATCTTGCTGCAACTGAAGTCATTGCAAATCATCGTCGTATGGAACAAGTAATCACAAACTTTATCATAAATGCTATTCGTTATACGCCAGAAAAAGAGGATATTATTATTTCTACAATAGATGAGCCAAGTCGCATAAAAGTTTGCATCGAAAATAAAGGCGCCCATATTGAAGAAGATCAATTAGATAAAATTTGGGATCGTTTTTACCGAGTTGATACAGCACGTCAACGTTCACAAGGTGGAACAGGTCTTGGACTAGCCATTTCAAAAAATATTTTAGAACTTCATGGAGCTGAGTATGGGGTGTATAATACAGTTGATGGCGTGTTGTTTTATTTCTATTTACAGAAAAAAGTGTAGAACTTATGTTCTACACTTTTTTCATTTATTTTGATGGTATCTTTCCCTTTTCCTTAACATAAAGGGAATAGGTTCATTTGTGTCTAAACGTACAAAATTCCCGAAATAATGTAGTGAGTTCTGGTGCAAAAAGATACTATATTATTTAATACGTAGTTGAGTTTCAGCATCAAAGAAATGTACTTTGTTCATGTTAAACACAAGTTGTATAACTTCGCCTGTTTGATAATCATTACGTGTATCTAAACGTGCAATAAAGGATTGATTGTGTAACGTAGCATAAATCATCGATTCGGCTCCAAGTAATTCCGCGACTTCAATTTTGATATTTATAATATAATCAGGCAATGTTTCTAACATACTTGGATTATCATAGATATGTTCCGGACGAATACCAAGAATTATGTTTTTATTTTCATAGCCTTTTTCACGTAGTACTTCTAATTTTTTTTCTGGAATGCTTAGTTTGATATGATCTAAAACAAATTTTCCATTTTCCAATTTTCCCGCAAAGAAATTCATGGCTGGTGAACCAATAAAGCCACCAACAAATACGTTTTCAGGATATTCATAGACTTCTTTTGGTGTACCAACTTGTTGTATCCGTCCATCTTTCATAACCACAAGGCGCGTTGCCATTGTCATTGCCTCTGTTTGATCATGTGTAACATAAATCGTTGTTGTTTGTAAGCGATGATGTAGTTTAGAGATTTCAGAGCGCATGGTAACACGTAGTTTTGCATCTAGATTTGATAATGGCTCATCCATTAAAAATACCTTTGCATCACGCACAATTGCACGCCCTAAAGCAACACGTTGTCTTTGGCCACCAGATAGGGGTCAACATACATGCCCATCAACTTAAGAGATTTTAATACCCCCAAAACGGAAATTTTGTGTATTTTTCTCTTTTTTATTGTTTTGGGGTAACTAGCTCTTTTAGCTTGATAGGCATGCGGCTGAACCCCTAAAATGGTTTTTATTGTATATTTTTGAACGTACGTGCTAAAATATAACCATGAGTATAAAAAATAAAACAAACAACCAAAAAGAAATGTCATTTATTGAAAAAGCCCGTAGAGCTCAGATTGTGGAATGTGCGATTGATACACTTGCTGAAGTGGGTTATGTGCAAGCCTCTTTAGGACAAATCGCTAAACGCGCAAAAATAAGTAAGGGGGTTATTTCTTATCACTTTACAAACAAAGAGAAACTTCTGGAGCAAGTTATAACTGATTATTATATAGCATGCCAGTCCTTTATTTGTTCGCAAATTGAAGCTCAAACGACCCCAAAAGGAATGCTCCAAACGTATATTAAATCTAATCTGAAATTTACAGATGAACATCGTAAGCATGTATTCGCTGTTATAGAAATTGTTTCAAATGAAAGAACAGATGAAGGGAAACTTCGGTTTGCAGCAGATTATGATGAAACTATTTTTCTTCCCATTGAAAATATTCTACGTTTAGGGATGCAAGAAGGAGTGTTTCGAGATTTTTCTGAAACGTCTTTAAGGGTGATAACGTTAACAATCAGGCATGCCATAGATGGATTTAGCCTAGAGCTAATGAGAAATCTCAATCTTAACGTTAAAGATTACACTAAAGAACTTATCACGATCTTTGAGAGGGCAACTCAAAAGTAACGTATCACCCTGAGGAGGGGGGAAGTACGTGATATTTTATGAGGTTATTTGTTTTTGTTGTAAAAATGCATTTCGGGTATATGAAGGAACTGAAAAATATAAGCAATTCAAGAAAAATCCGAAAGTGAAATATTGCTGTGACGAATGTAGTCATAAAATACAACTTGAAGCAATAAAACATTTTTTTAGATAGTGGTGATATCTACTACTCATTTTTGCTAGTATATAATGTTCAATTGCTTCCCATTTTTGTTACGCTAACGGGTACTAATGGGTACTAATGTCCAACATAACCTTAAAATGATAAAACTTTTTTATAAAAATCACATCTATATCAAAACTGTAGAACCCATTTTGATCAATTTTTTCAAAATGGATTCTTTTTTGTTTGCTGTCTAATAAGGATTAGCTGTGTCCTTTTTATCAAACTTTATTACAAAACTAAAAGTCCCCCTTTTCAGGGGATGGGCAAAAACACCCATTATAGTATTCTATATACTTTGCTAATTCTTGCTTAAAATGTTTTATACTTTCAAATTCTTTTCGATACAGAAATTCTGATTTCATGATGCCAAAGAAATTTTCAATCACTACGTTATCGTAACAGTTCCCTTTACGGGACATACTTTGTGTCATACCACATTTATTGAGGGAATGGCGATATTGTTTCATTGGTTCTGGTGCAAATGCTTTAATATACGTGTAAGTAATCTCTAAAACTTGGATATACTGATCCTATTACTCTAGAAAAGGTGTGATTGGTATGGAAAAGGAACATGTATTCAAGTGGAAGCATTATCAGCCTGATGTTATCTTATTAACGGTAAGATGGTACCTACGGTACAACCTCAGTTTTCGTGATTTAGTCGAAATAATGGAGGAACGGGGCTTATCCATTGCTCATACAACGGTTATGCGTTGGGTTCACCAATATGGTCCTGAGCTAGATAAGAGAGTTCGTCGTCATCTTAAGAAAACGAATGATTCTTGGCGAGTAGACGAGACGTATATTAAGGTCAAAGGAAAGTGGATGTACTTATACCGAGCTGTTGATTCCGAAGGAAACACCATTGACTTTATCTTCAGTAAAACAAGAGATCACAAGGCTGCAAAGCGCTTTTTTAAGAAAGCTTTGCAGTCTTTTCATGTTTCTAAACCTCGTGTTGTGACCGTTGATAAAAATCCAGCGTATCCTATCGCTATAGAACAATTGAAGAAAGAACAGCGGATGCTCGCTGACATCCGAATAAGACGAATAAAATATCTGAATAACATAATCGAGCAAGATCATCGTTTTATCAAGAAGCGAGTACGTACCATGTTAGGATTGAAATCTTTTCAATCCGCTAAACGAGTGTTGGCTGGACTGGAAGCGATGAGAATGATTAAAAAAGGACAGACTTTGCAAGGGGAGAAGTCTGTCAAAAAACAAATCAAGTTAATCAATCAACTCTTCGGTCTCACCGCATAGTAGTAGATTTCATTAGGAATCTACACTGCTATTTCTAATCTACATATTATTTGCACCAGAACCCTGGAAAGTGCAGAGTAGATTCCAATAAATGTATTTCAAAAGTAATAACACAGAGGTTTTTCACCTCTGTGTTTCTTCAAATTTTCGTTTTTGAATATATGCTTGAGCATGAATAATTTCTTCCTGAAGTTCTTTTAATTCTTTCATAGATTCTGATTCAATAGTCATGTAAGTAGTAACTAAACTAATCATCATATCCATCTTCTCTACTATATTTTGAATGACCTGTTCAGACTGCTCTTTTTTAGGGTGTTGTATTGCTTTTAATACATCTTCCATATAATTGTTCTTTCTTTGCTGGATATCATAAATAAACTGGTTTGTGTTTGAGTTCAGTTGTTTTTCCTCCATTTTAGATATATTTCTATTCTATCATATTTGAATAGAAAATATTGGATTCCCCTAAATTTACACCTGTCTCATACATCTCCTCAATTATACAAACTAATTCCTTAACGTACAGGGAACTAATCGAAACATGTCAATTTTGTGTCTAAACGTACAATTTTCGTTTTTGATATGGTGACCCCTGGTATAAGGGTATAAAACTTCTCCATATTGATCACGAGTGGTTCGAGCGGCTCTGTTGCAAAGTTTGAAAAAACATAAACCCATTTACAAAATACGGTTATCGTTTAAGAAGTTCTGAATAATTGCTGTAACTCCTTGTACGTCGAAAAAGAGAAGCCTGGAATATGACTTCTC
>NZ_JBCGHT010000032.1:0-23035 GCF_039549175.1 Paenibacillus sp. 102
TTAAAGGATTCTACACTGTTAAGATAATCGGCAACGGCAGATAACTTGGTTTCTAAAGAGTATTTCGTCATAAAAAACTACACCTCCAATTGTTAGACTGTGTCTAACAATTGGGGTGCAGTTCATTGTCAACTAAAGACAACAAGTGCTTTTTATTTTGAGATTACAACATAGGGTACTGGTAAAATTGATTATGATGAATTGAAAGTACGGCTTAAAGAACGTTATAAAAGATTTGTGGATGATACGAGACAAAATATACCACAAACAAGTACAGAATTGCTTCCAAATGAGTTGAATCATGAAAAGTTTGGAAGGTTGCCCAATGCAAAAGGAGACAATATAACAGGTCACCATATGCCGCCTAATAAATATATGCAAGAAGAGTTTGAGATTATAGTTATGCGATGTTCTTAGAGCATCCGCATCCAGGACAAGGTGGATGGCATAGGAGAACTTTTACATATGGATTGAGTAAAAGAACAAGGCCAGAGGTGATTTATATATGTCTTTGAAGCCATGGGATTCTCTAGCGTTTGATATTAATGATTCAAGGCGAATTATGAAAGAAGATGGATTATATAACAAAGAAAATAGAGAGAAGCTTAAAGAATATATTGATTACTATAAAAAATATGAGCATAATGATTTGAAGATATTTGGCAAGCCAAAGTAACAGTGGATAGAAAGGAAGGAGAGTACAATGGAATTTAAAGAGGATATTTCTATTTTATACAAAATGCGTTTTCTAGAGAATGAAGGAGATAATATTGAGGAGTTTGAAAATATTCTCAATGAATTATCACATAGAGGAACAAACAATATAATCCCTGATCTTTGTACAATTTTTGAGAATGATATCGCTGAGCCATCAGCTGGTGATTACCTTATTGAAACGATATTTTATATTGCTGAACATTCCGGGATGGAGGAAGGACTATACAAATTAGCTATTGGTATTCCTAAAATGTTACCTCATGCAGAATTCTGGGCGGAAAGAATTCATCGGACACTTTTAAATTCAAAAGGTTTAGTAGTATCTTATATTAATGCATTAGAAAATGTAAATAGCTCAACAAAACAAATAATTAAAGGAATTCTTCTTGAGATAAGAGATGACGATCCAGATTTATATTTAGAAAAAGTTAATTCAATCTTAGAGAAATTAAACTAAAATAAAAAAGCGTTTGAATCGAGAGGATTTGCCAATAAATAAAAGGGAGAATTAAAATGAGAATAAATGATTCAGTTTTCGGTAAACTCGAATATGATTTTATATGGTCTAAGGATACTACCATTAGTTTTTTGGGAAATGAAGTCGAAATAGCATTGATAGTGAAGGGTGATGAGTCTGGTCAATTTGATGAAGAACAATATGTAGCATACACCTCGCTTATGCAAAATTGGGAACACTTGCAACAAAGTTTTTTGCAACCGATTTTAGAGTATTATAAACAAGAGCGACATGAACTAGGTTATGATATTGAAGTAAATGAAAGTTATCCATTAGTTGAAACAACTGATCAAATACTAGAAATGATCAATTTAGATGGAATTATTGTTCCATATGTGGGTATTTTTGAAGGACGAGATATCAGAATTACATTTAAATGTACATGGGATATAGAAAATGGACTAGGGCTTCGTCTATTAGATGAACAAGTAACTGAAGTAGGTTACCAAGATGTTGTAATTTAAAATAGGCTGTTAAAAAGTACATACTCCATGATGGTTGTACCATCATAAAGTATTACGTGCAATGATAGAACAGAAAACGAAGTACGAGCTTAGGCGAGATGACATTTTATTGGGCGATGAATATAAACACATGGACTGTATATTAAACTAATGAGCTCGTACAAACTCGTTAGTTTTAACGTAGTAGTTTTCATGACGTACAAAAGGTGTCATACTGTTACTACGAAACTTACAAATTTATGCTACTTAAAAATACATGAACTTAAAGCACTTAATTGTCTATGATAGGCAACAAGTGCTTTTTTAATTGATTGGTATGCTTTAACTTCATAAATAGTTGGTAAGTTGGAAGAAATAGCGGCATTCATGAATAAGTTGCCGGGTAGTATGAAGAATCTCGGGGAGAAGATTAAAAATATTAACTTCCTGAATGTATCCGATGAACTTTCAGTAGCTGGATTTTGGGATATAGGAGAAAGAAAAACACTTGGAGCGTTATTTTCTGTTGCTAAGAGTGAAACTAAGGGGCAAGCGCAAAATGCAAACCGGTTATCTGGGGAGAAACTTCCTGCAGAGGGGGTTACTGGAGCTGATAGGTTAAAGTAGCTCAATTTGCAAAATTTTAGAGAAACAATGATAACTGACTTAAATAACTTTAGAAAAGATTTATTCAAAAGTGGAAATGCAAAGGATATAAGCAAAATTTGTACTATTGTTGATACGGAAAATCCATCCTTAAAAGGTATTGCAGGTAGTGGTAATTGGAAGTATAATCCAACCGTAATTGATCATAGAGGGATTGATCCTAGAGAATTTTGTAAAACACCTGAAGATTACACTAAGTATAATAGAAGTCTATTATCGAAAGAGTATATAGATAGTTTACCTGATAGCTTTTTTATTGGAAAAAATAAAGAATTTATAAGAGAAGATATGGCTAAATTAAGAGCTAGTATAAAAAAAGTAAGAGCAGAAGCAGAAAAGTTAAGACCGCTTAATAAGTATGGAGAACCGAGCTTTCAATATGAGTGGAATATTGATAATTGTGCAGAGGTTTGGAGCGCAAGAGATGCAATATTAAAAGGCGCAAGATATGATAATTTTATCGTTAGAACGAGGTGGTTTTGCTGAACCTTGTGAGAATTGTAGTAGAACGTTTTTTGATTTCTATAACATTGATTACTAGGAGGAATGAAAATGGAAATATCAAATAAGACAATAGAAGAATTAAAAAAAGCGGGATGGTATGAGGGTAGAAAAATAGATATATCAGAAAATGTAAAGTTTCTTGAAGAAAGAGGCTTTGAAGTTTTTGAAAGTGCAAAAAAATTTATGGAGGAGTTTGGAGAATTACGAATCAATGTTGAAAAAATTTGGCCAGATGGATTGGTCATATCTAAACATACCACTTGCATTAAGGAAGTGATAGGTGTGTTAGATAGTTCGTGTTTTGGTTTAGAAAATTTTATTGATGATAAAGTTATTCCTATAGGCTCACTCTATAATTTTGAAATAGATTTATACATATCAGAATCAGGAAGAATATTTAAATCAATAGGATGGGTAGGAGATAATGTTTTGGAGGCACTTGAAAATGTTATTCTTGAAAAAGAAACAGTGATTTGGGATGAATTTAAAGGGTAATAATAATTTTCTAATGAAAAATTATGTCCTAACTTACTGCATAATTGTAATTAAGTAGTGAGTAGGGGCAAAGGAAGCAGAGTGATAGATAAGATTAAAAAGTGATTTTGAGTTGATGAAACTAAAAAAGTTTTAAAATACCTTGTCACTTAATCATCTTTTGCTCTAAATGAAAGATGTAATGAAAAGAAAAAAATAGATTTATATTATAACTAAGAATAGAACCAATGTTTCTAATGGAAGAAGCGTTGGTTCTATTTTTATGCAAAGAAGCAGGAGGATTAATAATAATGTATCTGAATGTAGAAAGAAAAACAGATATGACCATATACAAACGTAAAAATAGTTAGAGAAAATCTGGATTCAAGGCTGCAGCTGATTTGATTTCACCGAGTATGCCGAAAAGCCAGTTTGATGAAAAACTAGTTGCAGCCAGCAAAGAACTAGAGGATACAATTCAAAAAGTACAGCAATTTGAAAGCAAAAAAGGAAAAAGAAATGCGGAAAACATTCTCGATGCCCTAAACAAACAAGTTCAAATTGCAGGGAAGATGAGTAGTTTATTTTATACTAATTCGCAACTTCAAGCTGAAAGAGAAATGATGAAAAAGCAAGAGGAATGGGCGGAACATCATCCAGTGGAGGCTTGGCTTCAAAACTTTTCCAATGGTGTTGGTGAGAAATGGGATGTATTGGGAAAGGGTACAAAATGGGTAGGGGAGAACTTTCCATTACTGAAAGGACTTTCTGATGATGCCTTGGTGTTAGAAGGTTTTATAGGCGCAGAGCTTTCTGAGTGGGGTTATAACTCGATACGTGGCGTAGAAACAGAACAATGGCCAGAAGAAGTACAAATTCCAAAGAATTCTGATGTCTTAAGGGTTGATGGATACATTGATTGGGGGCGAGTACCAAACGACGGCTATGTTGTAAATAAAGATGGGAAAGTCATGAAGGATGAGTATACACTAAAAATAGGTGAAGTTAATGACCGATATGGACCGTCAAATGGTACGTATACATCACCTGTGGTAAATGGAAAACCTTATAGTTACGACGAGAGAGCACTTCCGTATTTGGAAGATGTGAGCAAATACCATCAATATGAGGTTGTAGGTGATTTCTCGAATGTAAAAACCTATATTGATAATTGTAGTGATTCTACACTAAAAGCACAGGTAGATGCTGCTATTCAAAAGTACAATTGTGGTGATTATAGCAAATTAAAAGCACAAATTGGAGAGGTAGCTCCAGGTTTTGGGACAATAAAAGGGGGAACACAAATACAACTTCCTTTAATGGTCGAACAATTAGAAGGATTGAAATTATTGAAACAAATAAAATAAGGAGGATAATTTTAATATGACAAGAGATGAGGCAAAACGAATCCTATCAGAAGAAGGATTAAAATATTATAACTGGTTTCATGAAAAAGATGTGGATCCGGATGAGGTTCTAATTTATAAAGAAGATAATAAGTGGGTTGTTTGTGCAACTGATGAGAGAGTGAGTATTGTAGAAACCTCGATTGCTCATTATGGTAATGAAGAAGAGGCATTAGATGATTTTATTAAACGAGTAAGATTGGAAAAGATATTAAAGCCATGAAGATAAAAAGTTGAATTAATTATTTTTTAAGTTAGTCCTCAAAATCATCAAGATTATAAATTTTTTTCTCAATAACTTTCCCATCATCATTTAGCTTGACTTTCGTTCGTACTTCTTGATCGTAAGGATTAGGATGTTTGTTCCCATCAAGTATTTCTCCAAATTCATCGTAACAGAAGTAATCATTATATCGATTTTACAATCTTTTTGAGTTTTTGATCTGAGACGGCTTTTTTAATCGGAAGTATATCTTTCACTGTCCGTTTTGAAGAGTTAATATAGCTTTTTTAGTACTCTCGAATATGTTTTAAAGAAAAATCCCACCACTCTTCTTGGGTTAACCCCGCCTCGTATTTATCCCATTCTAAATTTATATCAAGTCCATGAACTTTCAGAGCTGGATTTGGGAAGGTAGGAGAAAGAAAAACACTTGGGGAGTTATTTTCTGCTGTTAATAATCCTAGAACAAGGTTACCGAGAAATGATGGTCACTGGAAAGGTGATCCAGGTAATGGGAAATGGTATTCTGATAAAACTAAAGTTAAAAGTATAACGAATGGTGAAGGTGTAGAATTTATTGATGGTAGACCTAACTTCACACCTTGGAGTAAAGGTTCTATAAAATATAATGAAGGTATGTTAAATGGCTCTAAAAATGATTTTAATTTAGTGTATGAAAAAATTATGCAATTAAAAGGGTTTAAATCAAAGAATCAAGGAAAGGCCTGGTTAAAAGAAAAAAGGTTAACACCTCACCATAAAAGTTCTACTGAAATTGAGTTAATTCCAACAGATTTACATGCTAATATACCACATATAGGTTCAGCATCAGATTAAAGAGGAGGAAAATAAAATGAACAAAATAATAAAGCAAGTATTAAATGAAATAATTGATTCGGAAATGGTAGTATCAAAAAAAGAAGATGCATATAAGTCAATCGAAACAATTGAACGAATATATGGTGTAGATTTACCATTAGACTACAAAGAGTTTTTGCTTGAATATGGAGGGTGTTTTATTAAGGATAATAGAATGTACCAGCCAATTGAAGTTACCCCTGTAACTCCCAAGAATGGTTTTGACTCGATAGGTGGCTTTTATGGTATTACTAGTGATGCCTATGAAATTGAATCAATCATTCAAACTTATAAGGATATTTTAGGAAGTAGTGTAATGCCTATTGCAGATGCAGACGGGGGAGATTTAATATGTATAGGCTTAAAAGATAAATACAGGGGTAAAATTTATTATTGGTATCATGAAGGTGAAACAATAAACGAAGATGGAAAAGAATATTATTATCTTATAGCAAACTCTTTTGAAGAATTTATTTTAAAATTTTCAATTCATGAAAGAAAAAAAAGTGTAAATTTAGATGACATCGAACTCTTTTTAGACGAAGACTTATTAAAAGATTAATATGAATAAGACTCAATTTGCAAAAGATATTAGAAGTGCCATAAAAAGTGGTAAATTGGATACTTTAAGAGATTTACTTGAGAAAGAACCAGAAATGTTAACATGGATGACACCTTTTGGTACGTGGTTACATGTAGCGGCAGCTCATGGACATTTAGAGATAGTAGAATATCTTATTAATGCTGGAATAGATATTAATGCACAAGGTGGAACTTTCTCAACAAATGCTCTTGAAAGAGCGACTACAAAAGGACATTTAGAGATTGCTGAATATCTAATTAGTCGGAATGTAGAGATAGATATTAGTGAACCAGATAGAAATCCTCTGTTTGCTGCAATATACGGTGGGCATTTGGAGATTGTTAAATTGTTAGTTGAGAACAATATAGATATATCTATAAAATACTCTGGTGACACCATGAAAGATATGGGAGCTTATGAATTTGCTATTGAAAGAGGGCAAACAGAAATTGCTGAATATTTAATGCAGAAGATGTATGGAAAAAAATAGGTTGTTAAAAGTACATACTTCATGATGGTTGTATCATCATAGAGTATTATGCGCAATGATAGAATAGAAAACGAAGTACGAGCTTAGGCGAGATGACATTTTATTGGGCGATGAATATAAACACATGGACTGTATATTAAACTAATGAGCTCGTACAAACTCGTTAGTTTTAACGTAGTAGTTTTCATGACATACAAAAGGTGTGGTTTTCCTATTTTTAAAGGAGATAACTTAAAATTCACGTTAAAATTAGATAAAGAATATTATGTTATGAAAGATACAGCTCAGTTTAAAGAGTGTACAAGGATATTAAAAGAGGCAATTGAAAAAGGTAAAGTACCACGGGAACTTTTTACCCCACAACAGCTTAATCAGATTGAAAAGGGGAGAGCAAGAATAAAGGGGCTTACTTGGCACCATCATCAGGTTCCTGGAAAGATGCAATTAGTATTAACAGACATTCATGGGGTTAACCATCTTGGTGGAAATAAATTATGGGGAGAGGGTATTAGATGAGAAAAGATTTAGAGTGGGAATATGCTGATGCAGAAGTATCAGAAACTAAGATTAAAGAAATTGGATTACAATTAGGCTTCCAGTTACCTCAAGATTATATTGATTGTGTAAAAATAAATGGAGGTGCGAGTGTATTACCAGAAGAATTTAATGTAGGCAATGTAGAGCGTTGCTTTGGTAGTTTATTTAGTTTTGATGAGGAAAGTAGTGAGTACATTATTAAAAAGTATGAAATATACAAACCTACGCTTCCGCAAAAGATTTTCCCTATTGCAATTGATCCAGCTGGAAATTTAATTTGTTTAGATTATAAAAATAATACAGAAAACCCAATTGTAGTTTTTTGGGAGCATGAGAATGCTGGCGAAAAAGAAATGTTAATGCGTCAAGAAGGTTTAACAGAAGCACAAGTAGAAGAACTGGCAAGAGAAAATGTATTTTACATTGCAGATACATTTACTGATTTTTTAAGTAAATTACACGATTAAAAAATATAATGATGAATGAATAATAAAGTATATGTGAAGTGGATAGAAAAAATAATAGGGTGTTTGAAAATACATACTCCATGATGGTTGTACCATCATGGAGTATTACGTGTAATGATAGAATAGAAAAAGAAGTACGAGCTTAGGCGAGATGACATTCTACTATGCGACGAACATAAAGACATGGGATGGACATGAAACTAACGAACTCGTACAAACACGTAAGTTTTAACGTAGTAGTTGTCACGAAATACAAAAGGCGTCATACTATTACTACAAAACTTACAAGTTTAATGCTACTTAAAAATAGATGAACTTAAAGCACTGGATTGTCAATTATGGCAACGAGTGCTTTTTTGTGTTTTAACGTGAAAATTTAAAAGGGAATTATAATTTTATAAGTGTATTAACTGTTAAATTTTATAGATTGTAAGGGCTGTGAACAGTGTATGATGGTAGTAGAGGGGAAAAATAAGGACCTGTTGCAAAGTTTAAAGAAAGCATAAACAGATTGGTAAATGAGGAAAAAGGAGTAGGAAGTAGCTAGCAATTGTTGAAATTCATTGCATGTTGAAAAAGTGGAGTCTCTTTGCAGACCTTTTCTGAGGTTAAGAATGGAACGAAGGGTACGGTTAAAGGAGGCTCTGGCAGTAACATTTCAGACAATATCTCAAAAGAAATTAAAAAGTTAGATAAAGAAATAAAAAGACTGAAAAAAGAGGAAAATGACAAAGAAGTCAAAAGATTAACTCGAGAAAGAAATAAATTGGCCAACAAGTTGGATACGAAAGATATTATTAGTGATCGTTATGACTTGGAGGTTCCAAAGGAGCATGAAAGAAAATCGATAATTCAAAATATTTTTCTCATGATAAAGGTGATTTTGGGGAAGAAGTGACAAAAATCTTAGCTAGACAAAATAATTTAGGTAAAGACGTTTCCGATCTATTCCAAGTGGGGAGAAACGGCATAGATGCAGCGTTCCTATCGGAAGGGCCGCCGCCAAAGTTAACGATTATTGAATCGAAGGCATCAGATTCTGCTAGTTTTAGTTACTCGGATAAACAGAAAAAGGGCGGAGATAAGTACTTCCAAGACATGGTTGAAAGCAAAGATTCTAGGTATGCCAGTTTTAAAGATAACTTAGCGGAATTGAAGGAGGAGAATCCTGGTCTAAAATTCGAATTTATTAGAGTTGAAACAGATATCAAGATCACTGATATTGGATTCGGCGTTGATGAGTTACAGGTAAAGAACTGGAAGAAAATAGATTAATTCATAGGGAGGATACAATGATAAACCAAAAAAAGTTAGAAATGGCTTTTAAAAGATATAGCAAAAATTTTGTGGATGGAATCAAATTTGAAGATGTTAAAGATAAATATAATGTTAGTAGAAGAAAGATTGAGAAAATCGTTGAGCAAAATGAAACAGAGAAAGATCACATACTATTAATAAATCTAAGCAAAATTTTCTCATATCACTTGTCACTATGGAAAAACGATGTATTGATTAGTGGTGGAAACAATGCAGAAGGACTAAAAAACATGCAGAAGGTCTTATTTTACCAGTGCATGGGACAGGATCTCTATACAAGCAGGTATCCAGGGATGATCTTGGGATATACGTTTAGAGAAGTCGTCCTCACATTAGTTCATTTTGCAATGTATGGATGGGAGAAAGAAGAAAATATATTATATGATTTTATGGCTCATCACTTCGGTGGACATTTAATAAATGCCAATGAAAAGGATAGACATATTTGGTTTTTGCTAGAGCTGTACTTGCAGTATAAAAATAAAACCATCATGGGAACGAATGAAAAATTGCATCTAGCCGTGATAAATAAGTTTAAGGAAGCTGAACTACGATGCGACTTAATCCCTGAAGACCTGAACATTTATGATGAAGTGCTGGGACGTTGGTCGACTGGTAATTTAGAAGAAATAGAACATCTAATTTCGATAATGTCACAGTATCATTCTGCATTAGCTTCTGAAATCGGACAGTTCGGTGAATTTGGTGATTTCAGATACGGATTTTATCCTTTTGAAATCTTATTCTTGATCCATGTAAGGAAACAACTAGGGTTGCCAGTACCTACTCAATTCGATAATTTTCTGATGAATACTCCAGAAGCGAAAATGGTATTTGGAGAACGTGAGCCATACCCTGAGTGGGATCCCGTGCTTCAGATGATCGATCAATTTTATCGTAAAAACTACCCGGAATATATTCCTAACAAGCATGGAGAATTATTTCAATAAAAGGGAGGAAGCTAATATGCCTGATCAAGGGATAGCACAGATTATATTTCCTGATAGCAAGGATTTGGAAACGTTTTTGAAGGAGCAAGGAAGTTATGACTTACATGAAGACCTATTAAAATATGGATTGACGACGAAACAGTTTTTATACGTTGACTATAAAGGTGAGCAATACCAAGAAATTGTCAATTTTATTCTTGATTACGAATTTGCCCACCAAATTGAATTAGCAACACAAGAAGAACTCGAGAAATTAGAAGCATTTCATTATGAATTTTTACCTGAAAAGATCAAGGAGGCCAACAAAATACTGTCACCAAAGGGGTATGGACTATTTTCATATCCAAATTCGGGCGACTTCTTCGCACTATTCATTGTAAAAATAGAGAATATAACAAAATTGCTGCAAGAAGAAGTGCTGCTTGATGATAGAATTCCTTTTCAAGAAAGGTGTATCAAGTATTATAGATAGGCTTAAGATTGTACGTCTTCAACCTTGACTCCGGTCAAGGTTTCCTTTTTTGCTCTAAATGAAAGATGATTAAGTGACAAGGTATTTTAAAACTAGTTTTCAGTTCCATCAACTTAAAATCACTTTTTAATTTTATCTACTACTCTTCCCCCTACTCACTACTTCATTACAATTATGCAGTAAGTTAGGACATAATTTTGCTTTGAAAAAGTATTATTACCCTTCAAATTTATCCCAAATCACTGTTCCTTTTCCAAGAATAATATTATCAAATGCCTCCAAAGCATTATCTCCTACCCACCCTGTTGATTTGAATAGTCTTCCTGATTCTGATATGTATAAATTTAGCCCGAAATCATTTAGTGAACCTACAGGACTAACTTTTTCATCAATATAATCCTCTAAACCAAAACACGAGCTATCTAACACACCTATCACTTCCTTAACGCAAGTGGTATGTTTAGATATTTTCTTAGACCCATCTGAACGAATCGTTTCAACATTGATTCGTAATTCTCCAAACTTCTCTATAAATTTTTTGGCACTTTCAAAAACTTCAAATCCTCTTTCTTCAAGAAACTTTACAGTTTCTGATATGTCTATTTTTCTTCCCTCATACCATCCCGCTTTTTTTAATTCTTCTATTGTCTTATTTGATATTTCCATTTTCATTCCACCTAGTAATCAATATTATAGAATACTATTACCCTTCAAATCACTGTTTCTTTTCCAATCTGCGATAGTGCAACCAGAAACCATTATGTTCCCAAACAAGAATTTTTAATTTATCGCGTGAGCGATTGCAAAAAACAAATAAACAAGAAGAAAAGGGATCTAACTCAAATGCTTCTTTTACAATAGCTACGTACGGGTAATACCGTAAGTGATTATCTTGATGATATAATTGTGAACGGGAATGTCGATGCCGCTAAGATGAATAAGCTTAAAAATGCTATTCAAAATAATACTTTTAGTAAAGAAGAGTTGGCTGAGATTGGTAAAAAGATATCTGATTTAGGTATTACTAAAGAGTATAATGAAGCATTAATTAAAATGAATTTTGGTAAGTATCTTAAAGGACTAATAGGTGACCCACCTGCTGATATGATAAATCCATATGCACATCATATTTTATTTAAAAAAGGTTTAGGTGAGGCTCAACAAAAACTTGTTCAAGAAGGTCAAGAATTATTAAGAAAGCATGGGATAGAACCGATAATTGATAACGAAAATCTTGTTTGGGCACCAATTAGAATCACTGGACAACACGGTATAGAACGTCTTCAACATATTGTTGATAAGTTGAAAGAAGTAGATGCTATGGGTGGAACTCGAACTCGTAAAAGAATGGTTAAAATACTTAAGCTACTAGGTGAAGAAGCAGCAACAATGAAATAAAGATACTTTAGGAGGATTCTATGAATAAGGAAAAAGCAATAGAAATTTATGATTTAATTGACGATGGTGATATAGAACAAGCGAAAAAGATAATTATTATTGATAAAAGTTTGCTTGATTTTGTAACACCATTTGGAACGTGGCTACATGTTTCGGCTAGAGCTGGTGAACTGGATATGATAAAATTTCTTGTTGAATCTGGTATGGATATTAACCTTAATGAAGGTGTACCAAAGTCAGCGCCTATTGCACATGCAGCTAGTGAAGGTGAAATTAGTATTGTAGAGTACTTATTTGATAATGGTGCAATATTAGATGTTAGTGACCCAAATAGAAATCCTCTATTCTCAGCGATTTATGGTGGGCACCTTGATATTGTAAAGTATCTTGTTCAGAATGGTATTGATATTACTGTAAAGTATACAGGGGATACTATGAAAGATATGGGAGCTTATGAATTTGCTATTGAAAGAGGGCAAACAGAAATTGCTGAATATTTAAAGCAGAAGATGGATGAAAAAGAATAGGTTTTAAAAAGTCGATACTCCATGATGGTTGTATCTTACAAACTTAGAAAACAAATGATCTTAAAGCACTTGATTGTCTATGATAGGCAACAGGTGCTTTTTTTATTGATTGGTATGCTTTAACTTCATAAATAGTTGGTAAGTTGGAAGAAGTAGCGGCATTCATGAATAAGTTGCCGAAAAGTATGAAGAATGTCGTGGAGAAGATTAAAAATATTGAGATCCCGAATTTATTCCATGAACCTTCGGCAGCTGGCGTTGGGAGTGTAGAGGAAAGAAAAACACTTGGATCGTTATTTTCTGTTGCTAAGAGTGAAACTAAGAGTACGGGTAAAGATGTAAGGAATATCAATGAAATTAGAAAACAAAATACAGAAAATATAGAAAAGTTCGTTAAATGTAATAAAAAGTTTGAAGAAGTTCTTGATGATTATTCTCTTATTTATGGAGAGATAGTAAACTCAAATAAACCTTGGTCTTGGCAAGATAATTTTATTGGCAAACTATCTGGAAGGCAAAGGAGGATGATAAAAGAACGGGCTCTAGAATTGCATCCTGAGATACCTCAAGTTGAAGTGGAAAAAATAAAAGGATTAAAATTTGAGTATGCCGACTTTTAGGGAGCGGGTGTAGTATTGTTTACAGATGTACTTCCAAAGGAATTATGGTTAGCAAAAGACGATGCGCAGTTTAGGTGGCTAAATGAAAGATTACCAAATAAAGTGCAACCTGAGGGCACGACATGGCATCATAAAGAAAAAGATGGAATAATGGAGCTTGTGCCATTTGGTATTCATAATATCACTAAACATAATGGGGGAAGGACAAAAGAACATTGGGCAGACGCTCCACGACATTAAATAAATTAAAGGGTGAAATATTATGAAAATTAATAAAGAAAGTATAATTTATCCTATTCCAGATAAGGATTTAATTACACGCGTGGAAGAAAATTTTGAAATTAAGTTTCCCGTGGACTTTACAGATTTTATATTAAAAAATAATGGTGCTATTCCAATAACTAGATTTTTTAAATATAAGTCTAATAGATATGTAGTTGATCGTTTTCTTTGTCTATTGGATAATCCAGATGAAAATGACAGAGGTATGTACGATATAAAGGTTGTATTCAGTCAATTAGATGAAAGAATTGTTTCGGATGAAGATTCTACAGGTGCTGAATTAGTACCCTTTGCAGCTCTGTTTGCGGGGAATTTTGTTTGTTTAGATTATAGCGAAAGTAAAACAAATCCAACAATTTGCATTTGGTATAACGAAGATTCAAGTGAGTTTGAACCAGTTACAGTAAAAATTGCAGATAATGTAAATGATTTTCTAAGTATGTTAGAGGAATAACATTTTCTGTAAAAAGATGGAGTGTTTTTAATGGAAATAAAAAAAGAATCTATAATTTATCCGTTACCATCTGATAGTTTAATATTAAGGAAAGAAGAATTTTGGAGAGTTCAACTACCGATAGATTATAAGAATTTCATAAAAGTTAATAATGGTGGTTCCCCAGAAAAGAAATCTTTTGTGTGTAATAACCATAGCTATGCAGTTATTAGGTTTTTATGTATTCTTGAAGCCCCAGAAAATATTGAAATAGGTATGTTTGATATTGATGTAACTTGGACTCAGCTAGATGAGAGACTTACGGATGATGGAGATTTACTGGGAGTAGCCTTATTACCAATTGCTGTATTATTTGCCGGTGATTTTTTATGTTTAGATTTTAGAGAATCAAGAAATAACCCTAAAGTT
This sequence comes from Paenibacillus sp. 102, assembly GCF_039549175.1. NCBI lineage: Bacteria > Bacillati > Bacillota > Bacilli > Caryophanales > Paenibacillaceae > Paenibacillus > Paenibacillus sp. 102. The sequence continues at coordinate 14,314 of NZ_JBCGHT010000032.1, forward strand.
TGTGTGTGGGATCATGAGAATTCTGCTGAACTTGAACCAGTAAGTTATCATGTTGCAGATACCTTCGATGAATTTATGGGTATGCTTCACTAATACATCTATCTAGACAAATCACATGATTAAAACTAGCTAAAGGAACTCTAAAAAAATGAGGAGTGATAATATGGAATATAGTGGAATGGTTTCGGTCTGGTTTGGGGTTTCTAAATCATTTGAGAGCCTTGAAGAGTATGTTGATATAGAATATACGGAAGATGGAGATTCAATAGACTCAAAGTTTGGAAAAAACTTTGAATTTGATTATTATGATGAAGATAACATTGAAATTTGTTTTTATGAAGATCCTAAAAATAATGTAGAAGATATTTTAAAAGATTTTTCTTATAGTGAACTAATTATCCCAAAAATAAAAGAGTTAATAAATGCTGATAATTTAGTATACAGTATTGATTCTGTTATTGTACTCTATGATTTTAAATACAATGAAGCGAAAAGTGAAGATGAATCCGAAAATATAGAAATTAAATTTATTGGTAATGTACTATACAAGTAGCTTGTACAAGTTCGTTAGTTTAAATGTACTATTTGTTATGAAATACAAAACATATCATATTATCAGTATCAAATGATTGTATGCACAAACTTAAAGTGACTAGTGACTTAAAACTTTAGAACACATATGAATTGAAAGCACTTGATTGTCTACGATAGACGACGAGTGCTTTTTTGTTTAAGCATGAAAAGTGAAAAGAGCGTTATAATTTTATAAGTGCACTGAGGGTACGGGTAAAAGTAGTGCTGAAGTAAGTGAAGTTAAAACATTAGTGGACAAAGGAAAGTAGTTTACAAACGGTAGAAAAAATAGGTTGAAACCGAATATTGGGTATAAAACAGGGGAGTACGACTATTTTTATGAAACAGATACCCTTGGAAAAATTGAAAAATTTGAAACAGATAAGCTACAATTAACTGAAAGAGAGAAGAGACTATCACATAGTAAAAATACACCAGGAAAAGTAAAGGGACAAGATAATGTGGGGCACGTAGCAGGTGATAGATTTGATGGTTCACCTAAACTAGATAATTTAGCTTCTCAATTAGAGAAAGTTAACAAAAGTATATATAAGGGAATAGAAAATCAATGGGCAACAGCGTTAGAAGAAGGGAAGCATGTCAAAGTAAAGGTTGAAATTAAATATGATGGAGATAATTTACGACCATCAGAATTTAATATGCAATACGAAATAGATGGAAAATATTTTGAGCGTGATATTTTAAATTCAAAAGGAGATTATTATGAATAAGGTATTTGAAGATTATTTTAGTGAATTACAGGCAGATATGGTCTCTATATGTTTAGAATACGTAGAGGATAGAGCAAATAAAATATATATTTATTGCTCTTATGAAGATAATATTATAGCAAGTGACTATTTCTATAATATAAATGGAGTAATGGTAGAACGCCATAAAATAAATGACATTATAAGTAGTAATGAAGAAAAATATGATACCTCTATAGAACGACAAAAAGGTGTTGTTAGAATAATAAATAATGACATAAAGAATATGATTAGGCTATGTAAAGAATATAAAAGAGAAATGCCAACAGAAATGAAATTAGTATATGATGTATTAAAAAATAGCTTGAAAGCAGAATACAAATATGATTTGGTATATTCTAATGATCCAATTAAAGAAGCAGATGATATAGCTATGGAATGGTTCAATGAGTTAAAAAAAGGAAATTAGATGTTATTTAAAAATAGAAAGATACTTAATTCAAGAGTATAAAGTCTTGAATAGCATCTTTCTATTTTTTTGTTACTAGGGGTTTGACAATGTTAGTCTATTTGAATAGTGTAGTTAATTTGAGTCAATATCGTGGACACAAAAAAGTTAAATCTAAGCGATTTCTTTAACCAAATTTTTTATTGCTTGAGAAGTTTTATAACGGGTGTTAATATAGCTTCGCTTACAGTTATAAAATCTCTCAATGTATTACAATAATACTAGAGTTGCTTGCTTAAACGTGACGTATTGTGTGCAGTGTACTTTTTTTAGAATGGCGTGAAACGACTTGATACAAGTGTTATCATATGGACACTTCCTCTTTGAAATCTATTGTAAAAGGTAAGAACTTCATGAAATTGCGTCCATATAATCATACGAATATACATGAACTTAAAACGCTTGATTGTCTACAATAGATGACGAGTGATTTTTTGCGTTTTAGCATAGAAAAGATACATTATATTTTTATAAATTCATGAAGTGTTTTATAGATTATAATGGTTATGTATAATGTAAGACCGTAGTAGAGAAATATTATAAAAAGTGTCAAAGCAACAACCAACCATGGATTAGTAGCAAAATTGCACTTGGTAAGCAAGACTCTTCAGTTCTAAAGAATTAATCTAAGGAGTGAAAAAGTAGTATGAAAGAATTTGAGGATAAATTTAGTGAATTGCAAGCAGATATGATATCTATATGTATGGAATATATTGAGGATAGAGCGGATAAATTATATGTTTATGCTTCTTGCGAAGGAAATATTATTTCGAGTAAGTTCTTTTATTTAATTAACAATAAGTACGTAAAATGTCATAAAGTGAATGATGTATTGAAGGATGGAGAAGAAAGATACGATGTGTCTCCAAACAGAATGCTCATGGTATTGAACATAATAAATGAAGATATTGAAAAAGTAGAAGCATTATGTAAAGAATATGAGAGAGAGATGCCGACAGAGATGAAATTAATCTATAATGTTCAAAGTGGCAACTTTAAAGCTGAATACAATTATGATTTGGTATATACGAATGATGATGTTAAAACGGCGAATCATATTGCTGATGAGTGGTTTGAAGAAGTGAAAAATAATAACCTTTAAAAGGTAGTAATAGTTATATCTAAGTTGAATGGATAACTCATGGTGGTTGTACCATCATGGGGTACTATATGCAATTCTAGAATAGAAAACGAAGTATGAGATTAAGCGAGATGACGAATTACTAGGCGATGAATATTAATACATGGAATCTATATGAAACTAACCAACTCGTACAAGCTCGTAAGTTTTAACGTATTACTTGTCACGATATATAAAAGGTGAGGAAGTCAAACTTCCTAATGTTAAAACAGAAAAGGTTACCTTTAATAAAAGAAATCCAAATGACACAGCTCAATTGCGAAGGGATTTTAATAAGGTCAGGAAAAATTTGATGAAATCTATGGCTGATAATCCTGAAAAAATAAAGGAATTAAAAAAATCTGGAATCTCAGATAATGATATTGAAGATATGAAGGAATACGCACTAGTTCCTGACGGTTGGCAAGTCCATCATAAAACTCCTTTGGATTAAGGGGGTACCAATGATGTGGAAAACTTAGTTCTAATAAAAAACCATCCCTATCACAAGGTTATTACAAATGAACAAAATTCATTAACAAAGGGTATGAAACCTGGGGACAGTAAAATAATAGATTTTCCTATTCCAAAAGGAGACATTTATCCTCCTAATAAGGAATAAATATTTTTTAAAAGGGGATTATATGTGGAGAGAACAAGTTAGTCAGATTTCCAAAATAAGAGAGAAACGAAATGGAAAACTCAATTTACCTACCAATGAAAACGAGTTATCAAGATTTCATAAATCTGTAGTAGAAAAATTTGGTGAAGATATACTGCCACAGCAATACTATGAATTTTTACAAACAGTTAATGGAATTGAATTTAATGGACTTAAATTTTATGGGATTGACCAAAATTTTTTGGATTCTAAGCCAATAAATCAGGTGGATAGTTTTTTTGATGCCAATGAAACATGGGAGTCAATTAAAGACGAAGATGAGCTGGTTTTTTTTGGAGATTCAGATATAGCTTGGTATTGCTATAATGTTTCTAAAAAAAGTTTTGTTGAACTAGATAAGCCTTCAGGTGAGCATATGGAAACTTTTTGCGATTTTGATACTATGCTTGAATCTGCTTTCTCTGCAGCACTTAGTTAAATGTACAATCCGCCGTCAACTTTTAGAGGGTGGAGAATGTCGTGAGCACACAGAAGCTGATCAACCGCTAACCGTTTAAAGGTATGAGATAATAGCAAAGGAATCTGGATATTTATTACTGGGATCAGTAAAGAAATTGAAGATTCCAAATCACTACTTCTGACCTTGATTGGCTTATGCCTTTCAAGGTTTTTTTTAGAAAAGAGGGTTTTTCAAGGGAAGAAACCGGTTATACGTGAAATTTTAAATAAAGCAGGAGGTAAATAATATGCCATTTGAAAATGAATTAAATAAACTTTATCGTAAAATTGCTGAAAAGATAAACGATTTGATACCTGTTGAATGGGAAGAGTTTTACTTTAATGGTGAGGTAAAAGATGGGGAAGGAGGAGTTTATTTTTTCTATACAACCTTAGATGCAAAACAAGAATATAAATATTCACACTATATACCTAGAATGTATAATGTTGATAGAAAAATTTATAATCAATTTCTGCATGAATTATTTGATTTGACAGTTCAATTACAACAAGTATTTATTGATAATCAACAAGAGGCGTGGTTTTCAGTTACAATGATTGTGAATGGTGAAGGGAAATTAAAAGTTCGATTTAGTTATGTTAACTGGAATGATTCAGAATTTGGACCTTCAGATAGAATTGAATATTTTGAGTATAAATATTTAAATAGAGAACTAACAGATGAAATAGACAAAGAACTGATGGCAAGAATGGAAAAGTATGAAGAAGAGCGATCTTAATAAAAAAACATCATTAAGTTTTTTATATTAGGACCGAATACATGAATGAAAAACAAAGTATATGTGGAATGACGGTATGGCAATGAATGTAGAACAGCCAAAAACAGGTGGAAGACATAGAAGGACTGAGACATACGGTCGAGATATGACTAATGAGGAAAAAGCATACTACTATTCTTTAGAGCCGCGTGATGCTCTTGCTTTTGATTTGTTGAATTTGAGAGAGTATGCTAGACAAGTAAGAGAGGATTATTATAAAAAAGAATTAAAGAAAGAATGATGATTTACTTTACTAGTCTAATAGTAGAAACATTATAGTTTTCAATTTTATTTGTCTTATGTTTTTCAATAATATCTAATTTTATGTAACTACTCAGCCACCCTATAAAAAATCGACTGAAAAGCATTTTTAAAATGGTCGAGGGGGACTGGCCATGCATAGAAGCGGTCAGGGCCTATTTCTGCCACGCGCAAAGTTTTAAAACAAAGAAAGACAGCGAAGTGTATGTCCATTTTTATCTTCATGGCAGAAATCTATATGATGAAAAATGAGTACCTTTTACCAAACTTGTAAATGAAATATATGGCTAATTAGTTACAATTTTATTAATTCTTTTAAAAGGAGAAGTTTATATGGACAGCAAATCTGAGATCAAGAGATTATATAGTTGTAGATTTTTAAAAAATCAATCGGAATGTGAAGAGTTTGACAATGTATTAGAAAACTTAGCAGATTGTGATGATGAAAAGCTTATTAAAGATTTGTGTATGGTATTTGAGGATGAAACACAAGAGGAAGAAGTTATGTTTGGTCTAGTTCATTTTATTGAAAGTTTTGAAATGGAAAAATATCTAACAGAGATGCCTAAAGCTTTACCAAAAATGGTTGAGAGTGCAAAAGAGTGGGCAATGCTACTAAACATAAGAATTTTAAATAACGATTTATATAGAAGTGAGTATGCTAAAATTCTTGTAGGAATGAATAGTGATATAAAATTAACAGTAATCAATTTGCTTAATGAAATTATTTCTGACGATCCTAAAAGATTCGAGGACGTTGCTAATGAAATTCTTAGCGGGCTAAAAGAAGTTGATAGAAAATAACTAATGATGAGGAAGGGTTACTATGGAAGGCTCAAAAATAATTTTATGTATACCAGGGTTATGGAAAAATAGAAGTGAAATTGTTGAATCAGTGGTAAGACAAAGTGAAGGATATATTTTTGCAGGAAATAGTATTGGTAAGCTTGGTGAACCAATAGGATTTTTTGAAGCCGAGATTTATGGGTATGATGAACATTTGGCGGAAGCTTTCGAGATTGCAGGGAATGGTAAATTTACAGAAGAGCAACTTGATTGTATTAAAAACCATTTCTTAACTGTATATTTTGTTGGAGAAGGCGGATCTATTGATAAAGTAGTAAAGATACTTGAAGTTGCGAATGTACTTTTAAAGGCTGGTGGACTTGGGGTTAAAGTTGAATCATCAGGTACTGCAAATACCATTGAAGAGTGGGCTAATATATATAATACAAATGAAACAGTAGATTTATTTCAGGCTTTTGTAACAGTAGTAGAAGAAACAGATTTTTACTACACATGTGGAATGCATTGTTTTGGATTACCAGATGTTATTGCTTTTAAAAATCAAGTAACAACACAATATGCTCAAGATTTGATGCGGATTTTTTGCTTATACAATCTTATTGAGCAGCCTAAATTAGAAAATGGCTCTACGTTTAGTATAGATGAGAACAGTCCGAGTTTTATTTTAAGGTATGCTGAGTGTAGGCATTTTCCAGAAGATCATGTATTTTATAATAAATATGGTATATGGGCATTAGTTAAAAAAAGTATTTAAGTTTATTATGAAATTATTTCTCTTCAAAAGGAGAAGTAAATGAAAAAGTAACTGTCTATTATTACCCCTGTCAAGTAGACAGGGGTAATAATAAAAATACATTAAGCGGCTTGAGCTCTGAATTCTAAAGGACTCAGGCCGTTTATTCGTTTCTGGTAGCGATGGTGATTATAAAAATGAATATAGTCATCAATCGCTTGTTTTAACCCTTCATATGAAGCGTACTTACTCACACTTCAATGTGCCCCAAAATGCTTCAATCGGTCCATTATCAATACATCGATCAACACGTGACATACTTTGCGTCATATTTGCTGCGTCTACGATTTGCTTAAATCCTTTTGATTGTTGTAAAGCGGTTAAGGGATGGTGAAGCTGAGGGCGGTGACCTTGACGATATTGTTGACGCTCTTGAAGAATTAGCTAGTAGAAGATAATTGAATTTAAGGAGGTAATGTTATGGATGAAAAAAGTTCAAATAAAGCAATAAGAAATGCAATTAAAATTGGTGATATTAATGAAGTAAAACAATTAATAGGTAATGATAAAGAAATTTTGAACACAGTGACTACATTTGGAACATGGTTACATGTAGCTGTCAAGAAAGGACACCTTGAAATGGTTGAGTATCTAATTAATAAAGGTATAGATATTGATGCTAGAGGTGGTACATTTGATGCTTCTGCATTAAATTTAGCAGCAGGAGCGGGGCATTTGGAAATGGTAAAGTATTTAATTGAGGCTGGCGCAGAATTAGATGTGAGCTTAGCAAAAAGAAATCCATTATTTGGTGCGATTTATGGTGGACATAAAGAAGTAGCTGAGTTTCTAGTTGAAAAAGGAATAGATATTTCAATTAGATACACTGGAGAAAATATTAAGAATATGAATGCTTATGAGTATGCTAGAGAATTTGGGCAAACAGAAATTGCTGAATATTTAAAGCAGAAGATGGATGAAAAAGAATAGGCTGTTAAAAAGTACATACTCCATGATGGTTGTACCATCAAAAATAAATGGAAAATCCGGGCATCTTGGCGGCGTGGGAGAGATAAATGCAGGAGCGTTTAAGCCAAGAGAATTTGCCAATAAATAGAAAGGGGAAAATTCAAAATGAAAATAAATGATGCAGTTTTTGGCGAACTTGAGTTTAATAGCTATGATTGGATTGGATATAAAAACATTGAGTTTTTTGGGAACGAAGTTAAGGTGGCGTTAATAGTCAGGGGAGAAGATGATGGTCAGTTTGAGGAAGAACAATATATGGCATATAATTTTTTAATAGAAAGATGGCAACAATTACAACAAAGTATTTTGGATCCTATATTAGATTATTATAAACAAAAAAGATATGAACTTGGTTACGATGTTGAATCTAACGAAAATTATCCTTTAATAGAAACAGCTACTCAAATTCTCGAAAAAATAACCTTAGTTGGAATTTTTGTTCCAGATAATGACCTTATCGACTTTCTTGATATCGGACTTACGTTTGACTGTACATGGGATATGGAAAATGGATTAGGCCTTTGTCTTGTGAAAGGTGAAGTAACTGAGGTAGGTTATCAGGACGTTGTACTTTAAACTTCGAAGCCTATTTTTATAAAGACAATAAAATTGTTTTTTTATTCATTCGGAATATATGGGCTGATAGAATTAAGAGATAGTTGAAGTGTACAAAAAAAGAAAAGGTCATTTTGAAGTACGCACTCCATGATGGTGCAACCATCATGGAGTACTATGTGCAATGATAAAATAGAAAAAGAAGTACGAGCTTAGGCGAGATGGCATTTTACTGGATGATGAATATAAACACATGGAATGGACATAAAATTAACGAACTCATACAAACTCGTAAGTTCTAACGTATTACTTGTCATGACATATGAAGGGTTTCATACTGTTACTAGAAAAATTACAAAGTTATGCTACATAAAACCATTTGAATTTAAAGCACTTGATTGTGAACTGCACCCCAATTGTTAGACACAGTCTAACAATTGGAGGTGTAGTTTTTTATGACGAAATACTCTTTAGAAACCAAGTTATCTGCCGTTGCCGATTATCTTAACAGTGTAGAATCCTTTAAA
>NZ_JBCGHT010000033.1:0-18106 GCF_039549175.1 Paenibacillus sp. 102
AGGTCTCATAACCCTTTTGACGAAGTTTATGGGGTGAGCTGCTTGAGGGAAAACCTCACGAGCAGTTCTTATGGGGAGAGGCTGGAGACGGGCCGCAACTGATACCGCGCCAGTCTTTTACCCGACAGCTGTTATTTAAAATATGGAAATCTTGGTTTCAAATTCATCGTTGTAAATCTATTAAACAAGAGCGATTAGAATGTCACCTTTATGGGCAACTCATTAGTATTCTATTATGTTCTTCTACTATGTTTAAAATGCGAGAGCTCCTGTTACGTAAGAAACAAAAAGAGCTAAGTGAATATAAAGCGATGTACATAATTAAGGATTATTTTTTACTTTTTCATCAAGCATTACACAAAAACACCCAAGAGCTATCAAAGGTTCTCCTTCGTCTGTTTAACCTCCTACAGCATAACGGACGAAAATCTCATCGATACGAGAAAAAGACAGTCTTTGATATTTTGGGTGTTGTTTATGAGTATACCACTTCTACTCATCAGGTAGCATAGTAAAAAATTGAAACCCGTCAGGGTTTATTTGATATGCCTACTTTTATAAAATCTATAAAAGATAATAAAAACTATATGGAAAGACCGCATTTTGTATAAAAATATACCTTAAGTTGATGGATGTGGGGTAGCACCCCATGCCCATCAACTTAAGAACAAAAGCAGAGTGAACTTTCGTTCATATGAACGGAAATAGACATACAAAAACGCCATCCTTTCCTATGATTCTACAGAAAGAATAGCGTATTTTTTCATTTTAGGGGGGATTTTATTTTGTTAGCTTGATAGCGATGAGGTACTACCCCTTCAAAAGTTTCCATTAAAAAATAGTAAAAGCCGGAAAGTATTTTTATACTCTCCGGCCTTAATATAAAAAAATTAAGAAGTTGAAACCTTATTTGCTAAGCATAATTTTCTCAAGTTCATCTAACATTTTGTTAGCTGCAATTACACCACCAGCAGTATTCCAAACTGCATCACTAACTTCATGTGCATTTCCATTTTTAACAGCATTTAGATTTTTCCAAAGAGGATCGCTTGTCATTTCTTTTGCTTTATCTAAAGCTTTTTGATCATTTTCTGGAGCATATGTAAAGTAAAAAAGAACATCTCCATCCATTTTAGGAATCATTTCTTTTCCTACATCTATAGCAAGGTTGCCAAATTTACTGTTAGCAGTAAAAAGCTCTTTTTGCTGTTTCACACGTTTAAAACCTAATTGATCAAAAATAACTCCAGAAAAAGAATCTGTGTAATAAATACGAGAAGTTCCAGCCATAAAACGGACAACAGAAACTTCTTGATTTACTTTATCACCTAATTTTTGTTTTACATCTTCTAGGTGTGCATCAAATTTGCTTAATACTTTGTTTCCTTCTTCTTCACGATTTAAAGCTTTTGCATATAATTTAAAGTTTTCCTTCCAATCGCCTCCTAGTATATCTGAAAATACTGTTGGAGCAATTGCGCTTAATTTATCGTACACCTTTTCTTGGCGTACCCTATTACCAATAATTAAATCAGGTTTTAACGATGCAATTTTCTCTAAGTTGACTTCATGTTCAACCCCTACAACTTTAACATCTTTCATATCGCTTTTAATATGATCATACCATGGATCCCCTAGCCAAGATTTTACAGCACCAACAGGCTTTACTCCCATTGACAAAATCGCTTCTGTTCCTTCGTTAGTTAAAACAACAACTCGTTTAGGAGTTTTTGTAATCTTTGTTTCACCCATAGCATGTTTAACGGTATAACCTTGTTCTTTGTTTGATTTTGACTCTGTTTTTTCGTTTGACACTTCATTGCTACCACAAGCAGCTATGAACACTAAAAAAAGAGCTGACAATAAACTAAGTATCGTCTTTAAATATGTACGCATAGTAAGTCCTCCGATAAGTTCGATAATGATTTTCATTATTAATAATGATGTATACATTAATAAACTGTCAATGATATTTTGTCAGATATTTAGAAAATGCATTGAAATATCTGACAAAATACAAGAAATCAGCTAGATTGGACTACGGAAATGATTCAAAGAATAACCCTCCACATCTGAAAGTTTTTCAAATTTGGTGGTTGCTTTATATTATATTTTGTCCTGTAGTTTCCTATAAGGATCCAGCCCCATAGCCATCAAGCTAAAATTTTATAGTACCTCCCATAACAAAATTTTGTACTACTTGTAACAAAAAAGCACATTTTTTCGTTTTGGGGAGCAACCAAATTCTTAACTTGATGGTGATGTATAGTGACCCCTAATGTATGAATAACAAAATAAAATTTTCTTATACTAAGGTCGAAGAACGATTTAAGGAGGAGTAACGAATGACTGAGCAAAATCGGAATCAATCTGCCATTGACCAAGGGCGTAACAAAACAAAACGTGGGATTGAAGCAGCAGGCGATGCAGTACAAAATGCAATTGATGTTGTTGAAGATGCTGGAAAAGCAGCAGTTGACCGTATTTCTGATACAATTAAAGATGTTACAGCAAGATGATTTATTTGAGTCTCTGTTTTAATAGTTGATCAAAGAAAACAAGGATTTTATCAAACTACAATCCATTGTACAATCAAACATTTAAACAACCTTATTGAACAGGATCATAGGCATGTAAAGAGACGTTTTGCCAAATCTGCAGGATTTCAAAATCTTCGTCATGCTTCACGTACGATAAAAGGTATCGAGACCATTCATGCTCTATATAAACAAAGGCGAAGTCTTCAAAGAGACTCCGCCTTTTCAACGTACAATGAACTTCAACAATTATTAGCTACTTCTTAAACATTGCTTTTCATTTACCAACCTGTTTATGCTTTTTTCAAACTTTGCAACAGAACCATATTTATTAAATGCATCATGTATTTTTTTAGGAGTTGATGTTTAAAGGGCTAAATAAAAAAACTTTGCGAGATTTTCCGCAAAGTTTTTTTATAATACATATTATAATAGTAGTTTTCGTATTTCTTCTGTACTTAGACCAGTGAATTTTGCAATGTCTTCTAATGGCATACCATTCTTATGCATACCACGGATTAATTGGATTTTTCCTTCTTCACGAGCGTGTGCCAACTTGGCTTGTTCATCTAAAAGTAACTTTTCACGAGCTTCATAAGCTGTTCTGAAAGAAGAGTCATGGCTCATATTTTCCCACTTACTCATCGCCTTTTGTAAAATTGGATCTTGATTCATTGCAATCTCCTCCAATGTTTGAGTTAAATGTTCATCTTCATGTGCTGGTAGTAATAACATCCAACGAACAAATGCATTTTCCCATGGATTTATTTTTTCTTCACGCCATTGTTTGACCAATTTTGGAATTTCCACAAAATGAATTTCAATATCATCACTTAGTATCTGTTGCTTTTTGGGATTCCATAATTGTCCTATGGTGTGAAATGAATCATCCTGGGAGAATAATATAAAATCTAATAAGTTAATGGTAATTGTTTTCCGAAGTGAACGATACGGCATCCCTTCTTGCATTTGGGATGTATAGAGTTTACTCCAGTAATATAAAGATCGCTTTACCATATCATGTGTATTGCGAAGCTGTATCTCTATATTCACTTGCGTTCCGTTGTCTAATGTTGCTAATAAATCTAAAATGGATAACTTATCATCTTCATAAGCCTTATGAAGATGTGGGTCTTCCAATTGTAGAGATGAAATGGGTGCCTCTAAAGATTCCTCTAAAATTGCATTCAAGAAACCAGTTAAGATCTCTTCGTTCCCTTTCGTTCCGAATAACTGTTTAAAAGCAAAATCAATTCGTAAATTTACTAATTTTGTGGACATGGGTTTCCTCTCCCTGTCTTTCTTTTCTTCTTCTTATTTTATAAGATAACTTGTTATATAAGCAAATGCTTACCATTGTAGCTCCAATTCATCACAGTACACATCTAACTCAGTAAAACAGTTTTGTAAATCCGCTTCAAAATCAATTTCCTGAATTATGCTATCTACCTTTTTTTCTAAATCTGAAATTGTGGTATAAGGAACATAGAATATGTACTCCCCTAAACGTTGTTCCATATTGTATTGTGATATGAGAAAGGATTCGATATTCTTTCTAACTTTCCCCTTCCCACGTACAAATTTATTATTATTTTCTACACGTAACAACATACGAATAGTTGCTGTTTTTTCTTCTGTTTCCTCATTCTTTTGTACTTGTTTGTTTTCTCGTATGTATCGGTACAGTGTTGCTTGGCTAATGCCAGTCATATCTATAATTTCTCGAATACTATATTGCTCTGATTTATATAAATTTAATGCCTTTTGAATATAGGTATCTTTATTAAATGAATTTATTGTCAAAAAAAAAAAAAAAAGAACTTGTAGGAATCACTACAAGTTCTTTTTTCGATAATAATAGCAAGGGTAAAACAACATATTTCAACAGAAACACAAGGGAAACTACCTATGTAATAGTTTGTCTTTATTATATAACAAATAATACCATTTTAAAACATTTATTCTAAAAATTATGTAAATTTAAAAAAATAATACATTTCCTTCCTTGAAAATCCCATTTGTTCATTTCGTATAAATCATCTTAAATCAATATCTAAATCATAATAAATTAATAAAAATGTATGTATAGGTTAATAGAGAAGAATGGGGCATTATTACTTAATATACTATATTTATATTCATGTTTAATTAATTATAATAAAATGAATTTCATGTTGTAACCAACTATAATTCTTAAATATATGTAAGTCACTGACATTCTGGCCATGTATTTTTGAAAAGGTTTAAAATTGTATATTTTTTACAAAAACAAGATATAATTATTATTGAAGAGCAATTTGTAAGTCCCATTGAAATATGTGGTAAATTTACATGGGATATGAAATGCATATTCAAAAAGAGATAATGTACTAATAATAGTGCTCTTATCTCTTTTTTACTTATATTATATAGCAATTAATTGTAGGGAAATTAAACAAACGTTTGTTTAAGACATTTCGGCTTTAGGGATGTTACGTCTAATTTGTTCAATTTCATGTTTATTATATAGATTTTATATAACAAGGAAAAAAGTAGGGGAAGAGACACGAAAATCTCTTTGCAATCTACCGTTGATATATATCACAATATAATTCTAATTATTATATTGAATTTTTTCTTGCTATTGTTAGCTTATTGTTTTGTCGTGTTTCGTAAATAACAAAAAAAGACTTTATCCTTATGGGGGATAAAGTCTTTTTATCATATGTAGACTCACACAAATGATCTGCATATCAAATTCCTTTTGATAAACAGATCATTTGTATGATAATTTTTATAAATACTTGCTGAATAATAAACTTACATTACTGCTTTTAAAAGCTCTGTTACTAATGGAAGTACTCCACCTAAGAATGATAAAACTGCCATTGCGATTGCCATATTATTTCCTCCTCTTATGTTGTTGCTAAGATTTGATTTATCTTTATGCTTTTATTATAGTAAGCGCTTACAATTATATCAATATATTTTTATATGCAATATTACATATTATGATAAGGTCAACGTGTTGCTTTAAATAATAGTTTGTTCAAAAGTACTTACCAAACCCTTATTTTGTGGTAAATAGGGGGACAGGCGCATCGCTATCAAGCTAAGAAAATACAACTACCCTCAGAACGAGATTTTGTCCTAACTTGTAATAAAAAAGCTTGTTTTTTCGTTTTGGGCTGGAGTTGTTTTCTTAAGTTGATGGGCATGCTAGGTGATCCACTGTTAGACTGTTTTGTCAAAGATTTAATTCTTCAACTCTTGGCTATGATTGCGGAAAAGGAACGAACAGAAAGTAAAAGAAGACAGGCACAAGGAATAAAAATTGCGAAAGAAAAAGGGGTTTATCAAGGGCGACCAACCCTTTATGGATCAGATGCGCGAGATCCTCAAAAACAAGCTGTCTATTATCAAATCGTACAAATGTTAAATTCAGGATTACCTATAAAAAAGATTGCTGAAAAAAATGGCGTGACCAGACCAACGGTTTATCGGGTTCTGTTGCAAAGTTTTCTACATGAAGCTACACTCTAGAAAACAGGATCTAGGAGAATCAGACATGAGATATTTTAAAGGAAAACAATTCAAGCAAGATATTATTTTAGTAGCTGTCGGCTACTACTGCCGTTTTTCTTTAAGTTATCGCGATGTATCTGAAATCCTGAAAGAACGTGGTATTTCAGTGCACCCAACAACCATCATGCGATGGGTTCATGAATATGGCAATCTCATCTATCAAATTTGGAAAGTGAAAAATAAATCTGCACGCTTATCTTGGCATTTGGATGAGACTTATATCAAAGTTAAGGGAGAATGGCGTTATCTCTATCGTGCGATTGATAAAGATGGACGCACATTGGATATTCAAGTTCGTAAAAAACGGGATCATCAGGCTTCCTATGCCTTCATGAAAAGATTAGTAAAACATTTTGGAGAACCAACGGTTCTCACTACAGATAAAGCGCCGGCATTACTTTGCGCATTTAACAAATTAAGAAAACAAGGATTTTATCAAACTACAATTCATTGTACAATCAAACATTTAAACAATCTTATTGAACAGGATCATAGGCATGTAAAGAGACGTTTTGTCAAATCCGCAGGATTTCAAAATCTTCGTCATGCTTCACGTACGATTAAAGGTATTGAGACCATTCATGCCCTATATAAACAAAGGCGAAGTCTTCAAAGAGACTCCGCCTTTTCAACGTACAATGAACTTCAACAATTACTAGCTACTTCCTAAACATTGTTCCTCATTTACCAACCTGTTTATGCTTTTTTCAAACTTTGCAACAGAACCTTATAAAGTATATACAACTAAAGTCGAAGACTGTCGTGAGTGTCCGTTTCGTTCAAATTGTTTAAGCAAGACTGTTAAGTATAAACAGATAGCGAGACCACTGTTTCATGAATGTGGACTTTCTAATCAAAAACGGAAGAATATAAGAAGATTCGTCAGTTACGAAATATATGGTCCGAGGGAATGTTCGGTACCTTAAAACCGTATCATACCTTCGCAAAAACCTATGTGAGGAGCATTTCAAGAAATCAGGTAAAATGCCTCTTTTCAGCATTAGCTTTAAATCTCAAGCGGATGGTTCATGCCCTTTCCTAGAGGGCATGAATGGATAAGAATGTATAAAAAACAGAGAAAAGAAGAAAAAATAAAACTAAAAACAAAAACATAAGGAAAAGGAGGGAGAGTGCTTTGCGCTCTCCCCCTTTTGTCAACAGCCCCAATTAGTTGGATTTTTTATTTCGAAATGAAGTCTAATTTTCTTAATAAAAATCTCCATATAGGTTCTGATCCTGTTACAACAGAAGCTTTTCCAATCACTCCAGAAGGTAAAGATTGAATTTCTTTTAAATTAATTGTTCCTTCTAATTCATACATATATGATTTTGAATCTTTATCAAAAATGGGATGCACGGAAATATAAGAGACATATCCAACTTGTTGATTAGATTGATTTAATTGAAAGGAATATTGTATTTTATCCCCTTTATTTATCTCTTTTACTTCTTCTGGCGATAACAATAATTTTACTTTTTTACCAGATTCTTTTGGGACCACAAAAGCAATCTCTTGTCCAGGCTCTATCAAATTACCCTCTTGTAGTATATTTGAAAATTGAATAGTACCATCTATATGAGCTTTTATATTCATTGTATCATTCTGATGTTTAATAGTATCTAATTCTTGTCTTTTAGCCAAAATATCTTGCTCAATAGTTTCAATTCGTTCATTAATATCAATAATAAAACTTTGCTGATATTGTTTTAAAGCTTGCTTTTTTTGTGTTTGCTTTTCTTCTTTTACCTGCTTTATTTTTTGCCTTTCTTTTTCAAGGTACTCTTTTCTTTGTTCTATTCTTTTCTTTAAATTATTTTGTTGTGAACTCGCTAAATCGATTTGTTCTATAATAACTTCCGTATCTTCTTTTGAAATCTGTTCTTTATTTTTTTTCTTATTCAAAGAGTCAATTTCTCTTTGTATATTCTCATCTTCTGCTATTAATGACTGTAAATCGTCATCCAGTCTATCTTCAACACTATTCTCAACTATAGCATTCAATTCTAATTCCTTTTCACTATCTAATATTTTATATCCTTGTTCATATGCACTATATTCATCTCGAACTTTATCATTTTCGTTACTGTTAGAAAAAAGAGGCTTATTATTAGACACACTCTTTTTTAATTCGATAAGCATATTTTTTTTTGATTCTAAATGTAAAACGATAGAATCCAAGTTATTTTGTTCATCTACTAATTCTTGATTTTTAACCTGAAGAATAGTATCTCCTTTCCTTACATAATCACCAGAATGAACAGCAATATGACTTACTGTTCCTCCAATACGACTTTGAACCATACTGGCTTCTTTTTTTCCCTGTATAATAGCCGTTCCTTTACTTACAATATCTATTTTTCCAAAATAAGCCCAAAGACAAAAACCAATAAGAAAAGCAATTAGTAACCCTAAAAACGAGTTAATAAAACGCGGAGGTTTTTTTTCTAACAATTCAACACTATCTGTTAGTTGTTCAAAAGTATAAACTTTATTCATGTTGACCTCCTGGCATCATAAGAAATGACTCTTCAATATATTCTGCATGTATCGTTTGATTCTTCCACAGACGATAATATTCGCCTTTGTCTGATAACAACTTTCTATGTGAGCCTTCCTCAATAATAGAGCCTCGATGCATTACAAAAATTTGATCTGCATGTTGAATTGTACTTAAACGGTGTGCAATCATAATAACCGTTACTCTCTCATTTCCTAATTCTTTTAACATATCTGTGATATGTTTTTCAGTAGTAGAATCCAAGTTACTTGTTGCTTCATCTAGAATTAATATATCAGGATTTTTTAATAACGCTCTTGCAATAGCCAACCTTTGCTTTTGCCCACCAGACAAGTTGGAAGCATTTTCTTCTAATACAGTTTCATATCTTAACGGTAATTCACTTATAAAGTTATGCGCACAAGCTTTTTTTGTGGCCTGAATCACAACGTCTAATGAAATTTGATGCTCTAGACCAAAACATAAATTATCATAAATTGTTCCACTAAAGAAAAATGATTCTTGTGATACATAGGCAATTCGTTCACGCAGGGCTGTCCGATTAATCTCTTTTATATGGTAATCATCATAAAAAATATCTCCTTGTTGAGGTGTATAATAATTCATCAATAGCTTTGAAATTGTTGTTTTACCAGAACCGCTCTCTCCTACAAAAGCAATTTGATTCCCCTGTTCAATAGAAAAACTAAGATTATTTAAGACATTTCCTCTCGTACCATATCGGAAAGAAACATTTCGAAACTCAATGTTCCCAGATAAATATGTAGGAGATACTTTCCTATGCTCATTCTCGTCTTCCTCTAAATTCAACTCAAAAATTTCATTCAATCGTTCTGCTGCAACAATAGCTGATTGCATTTTAGGTTGTAAGTCAATTAAATTTTCAATTGGATCTAAAAAATAGATTAATAAAGCATTAAATGTAATTAATTCACCGATTGTCATATTTCCCTTTAATACTTGAGTAGCCCCTACCCATAGAATAACAACACCACCGAGTAGCTCGAGTATCATTCGAATTGAAGATTGTAAATTATCAAGTTTTCCTAAACGAAATCCATATTCTAAGAATTTTATAAATCGTTTCTCAACTTGAAAGAAAACTTCTTTTTCAGCATTATAGGATTTGATAGTTCCCATTCCACTAAGCGATTCTATCATATAGGAGTTCAAATTCGCGCCACTCTCCATAACTTTGCGATTAAGAACTTCATACGACTTACGAAACACAAAAACAATAATCACATAAAATGGAACTAGTAAAAGAGTAACCAGAAATAACGATAAATTTTTGGTTAGTAATACACAAGTACCAAAAAGAATCATCAAAATATCAATTACTAGTGTTATAGCTGTTGTAGATAGCACTTCATGAACCCTACCAGCATCTGAAAAACGTGAGATAATCTCTCCTACTTTTCTAGTTTCAAAGAAATTAATTGGCAACTTAATAACATGCCGATAGTACCCAAGCATAAGTTGTATGTCAATTCGTCGGCTGAAATATAAAATTAAGTGTGTTCTAAAATAAGATAATAGAACTTTAAAAACATATAAAATAATCATTCCTAATGAAATGATATGCAACGTATTTAGTGATTGATTAGGTACAATGTCATCAATTAGTAATTGAAAATAAAATACTCCTATAAATCCAAATAAATTAAGAAATATGGACGCAAAAAATAAAGGTACTAATAAATTCAACTGTGGTTTCAACAAACTTAAAAATTGAGAAAGTGCTCCTTTAGACGCTTTTTCTTTTTTGAAATATTTTCCTGGCTGTAGTAAGACTAGAACTCCTGTCCATAAATCAGCAAAATCCTCTATATTATATGTAATCAGACCTTTATCCGGATCAGCAATGAATATTTTATTTCTTTTAATTTTATGGACCACCACATAATGCAGTACACCTTCTTCAGTGATTACATGAGCGATAGCTGGTAAAGGAATTTCTGTTATTACACTTGTATCAGTTACTTTTACTCCTCTCGCATCAAAACCTAATCGTTCAGAAGCTTCTAACAAACCTTTTATGTTTGTCCCCAGTAAATCTGTTCCTGCAACTTCCCTAATTTTAGAGATAGACATAGTAAGCCCATAATATTTAGAAATCATGGCTAGGCATGCTGGACCACAATCTTTTAAATCAGATTGCCTAATAAATGGAAAATGTTTTCTAATCAATAAATATCCCTTCTTTCTAGAATATACGAATATGCAAATTTGCATTTTTTTTAAAATAGTAAAAATCTTCTAGACATAACGTGTCACATTTATATATAATACAATAAACCGGTTAAATTTAATATTCGAATATCTAATTTTTAAAAAATAATTAATAAGGGGTATACAATTTATGGAACTTAAATTACAAGATTTAACACAAGAAGAAATGCTAAACATTGATGGTGGTAAAGGTAGTAAAAGTAAACAGCCTAAAAAGAAAAGAGATTGGGAAAGCATTATCGATTACGGCATTGAAGCTGGCAAATGGATTTACAAAAACGCTGGTTCAGCAGGACAAGTTGATTCTCGATATAAACATGGTGCACCTGGAAGAAAATTTTAATATAAGATAATATAAGACCCTAGCTACTATTAGCTAGGGTCTTATATTATCTTATATTAAATAGTAAAATTTATTAATTTTTACATACTTTAAGTTATAATTTAAAATTCAAGATGAACATTAATAACATAGTTTTTAATTATTCATCTACTTTCGCAAAACTTTAAAATAAAATATAAAGGACTTAACATCTATGACTAATTTACATAATCAAAACTTGATTTCATGGAAACAATTTATTTTAGGAACACTATTAATATCTATTTTTGTACCAATGATTTTGGGAATTTCATTAAAAATAGTATTCTCATCACATGCAATTAAACAATCATTTAATAATACTAGTTTGGAGGTATTGGAAAATTTCTCATTAGATCTTGCTATACTTTTAGTTACCCTTTACTTTATTCTTAAATACAAACCTTTTTACAATCTAATATTATCTACGCTTAACATTAAATCTCTAAATCAAGGTAAGACATACTTATATATTTTGATTGCAAATATAAGCACAATTCTATTGGCTGATACAACAATTCTCATCTCAAATGATTCTGGAAATAGACAAGCAACAAATTTAGGGATAGAAACATTATCCGAACAATCTTTCACAATATACACGATTGCTATATTATCAATTGGATTATTAGGACCTATTTTTGAAGAAATCTTATATCGTGGGATTATTCTTAGATTTTTAGAAATCAGGTATTCTTTTTTTACTGGGTTAATTATATCCAGTTTATTATTTGGTTTAGCTCATGACTATGACTTTGCATTCATTATTTTTGCAACTCTAACAAGTATAATTGATGGTTTACTCTATAAGAAAACGAACTCAATAATCCCAGTAATAATTGGACATATGACTTACAATTTATATACATTCATATAATCGTAATCAATGAAAAGACGCATTATTTAAAATTATATTTCGCAAGATTATAAGTGCGAGAATTTTATATAACAATAGAACGATTATTACTTAAATGTTCCATACATGCCATAACTCAAATTTTATTGTTTATAAAGGTACATTTTTAGGGAATCATGCTATCAAATGCTAAAAAAAGATGTGCACACAAGATTGTTATACAACACTCTTGTGGCACATCTTTTTTAGTGGATACCTTTCATAAGTTCTTTAATTTTAGGTGCCATAAAATATAAAATAATACTTAAAATGATTGATAATCCACCAATTGCACCGAAATAAATAATTTCTGTCTCTGGAGTATACAAACGAACGAGTTGAGCATTTATAGCTTGTGCAGCAGCACTAGTTAAGAACCATAAACTCATTGTTTGAGCAGAGAAAGCAGCTGGTGCTAATTTTGTTGTAATTGATAAACCTACTGGTGATAAGCAAAGTTCCCCGATTACTACTAAGAGGAAGCTAATGACTAACCACATAGGGCTTACTAGCGATTCTGTACCATGGATATAAGCAGGGATAATCATAACTAAGAATGATAAACCAGCAAATAGTAAACCTATAGCAAACTTATGCGCCGTACTAGGTTGACGTGAATTAAGCTTTACCCACAACCAAGCAAAGACTGGTGCTAATAAAACGATATAAATAGGATTTAATGATTGGAACCATGAAGATTGAAGTTCTAAACCTGCAAATTTTAACTGAGTACGTTGATCAGCATATGTAGCTAAGATTATAGCTCCTTGTTCTTGAATAGCCCAGAACATTGTAGCAGCAATAAATAATGGTATGTAAGCAATAAGACGAGATTTTTCAACTTCTGTAGTTTTTGGACTACGATACATAAAAATAAAGTAACAAGTTGGGATAACAACCCCTAAGATACTTACTAATAAAGTAAAACGATTAATAGTTAAAATACCTGTTGGTATCGTTGCAAGACATAATAGTAATATAGCTACTATACCAATACTAAACTGTTTAATTACTTTTTTTCTTTCACTGCCTGTTAAAGGATTTGGTACTTGTGTTCCTGCTAAACCAAGATTCTTCTTTTTTGTAAGAACAAAGATGATTAATCCTAATAGCATACCAATTGCAGCAATACCAAAACCTAAATGGAAATTATACTGTTGACCTATTGTTCCAACAATAAAAGGAGATAAAAATGCCCCTAAGTTAATTCCCATATAGAAAATACTGAATCCAGAGTCCCGACGTGTATCTGTTTCACTATATAAATCACCAACAATGCTAGATACGTTTGGTTTTAATAAACCTGTTCCCAGTACTAAAAATACCATAGAGATGAATAACATACTAACAGTACCAGGTAGTGCTAAAATAAGGTGGCCTATCATAATTAAAACTCCACCCCAAAAAACTGTTCTACTTGAACCTAATAGACGATCGGCAACCCAACCACCAATAATACCAGACATGTAGACTAGAGATCCATAGATGGCCATAATTGATGCAGCAGTTGCATGGTCCATTCCTAGTCCACCTTTTGAAATTGCATAATACATATAGTAGAGTAATATAGCTCTCATACCATAGTAAGAGAATCTTTCCCAAAACTCTGTAAAGAATAACGTAAACAGCCCCTTAGGATGTCCAAAAAAACCTTTTTGCGGAATAGTCTGAATAATATCGTTTTTGCCTAGTTTACCCATAACTTTAAGCTCCTTTTATTTATATAGATAAAATTATACTATTTTAGTATAACTGAAGAATTAGAAAAATAAAATAAATATTTACTTCATTAATTATTTGATTTTTAATAAAATACTAAATTTTTATTTTTATATGATATCATTATAATTGAAATTAACGATAAGTTACTTAATCTATAAAATACATAAACGTTCACATAATTGTAGGAGGGTTTAGGAGTTGCAAATGCAAGCAGTTGCTATAGAAGATATTTATCAAGAAATATTAGATGGACAGAGAAGTAGATTTCCTGCAAATACATGGAAAGAAGACGAAAATAATAAAATGTCCCGAAGGGTAACAAAATATTTAATTGAAACAATTTTAAAATGGGATGAAGAAGACATTAGACAAAAATGGAATACAGCGTTACTTGTAAAGTATAGACTACGAGGCTTGCTCAAACATAGCTATGACAATAGCCCATATAAAGCGATTGATGATTTATATCCAAATCACTTCAAAGAATGGGAATTTGGTATGGCCCCTTTGAATTTTTGGACTAAAGAAAAAGCATTAGAAGCCTTAAAATGGACTATTGAAGAAAAAGAGAAGTTATCCCCAAAAAAGCTGTTGAAATTATACGGAAAAAAATGGTTAGAACAAAACAAACTTGCTGCACCTCTGACTATGTATTGGAATGGTAGTCCTTATGCAATGATTAATGATTTATATCCAAAACAGTTTAAAGAATGGGAATTATCTATGACTCCTAATAACTTCTGGACTAAGGAAAAAGCATTAGAAGCCTTAAAATGGACTATTGAAGAAAAGGAAAAATTAACTATTAAGCAATTACTTGAGGTTTATAATATACAATGGTTAACAACTCATAGGTTGGTATCCGCTTGTCAATTAATTTGGGGAAATAGTCCGTATAGAATGCTCAATGACTTATATTCAGGGCATTTTAAAGAGTGGGAATTTAAAGTTACACCTGCAGGCTATTGGTCTAAAAACAAGGCATTAGAAGCATTAAGGTGGACCATTGAAGAGAAAGAACAGTTGACTGAAAAACAGCTATTACAAGTATATAATCAAAGATGGCTGATAAAGCAAAAGCTATGGACACCATTAAAAAGATATTGGAAAGGAAGTCCATATGAAATGCTCAATGCTTTATATCCAAATCGTTTTTCAAAAAATATGTTAAATGGATACTTTAAAAATTAATTGAGGGACTGACTATATGACATTATCTTCCTCACTTAAACAAACTAAATTAGCAAATAATCTCCAGTTTCATCTATAGTCAAAGACAATAACCAAAAAACCCTACAATACATAGATTGTGGGGTTCTTAAAATATATTGTATTCTAGAAGTTTCTGATATTGATTGCAAAATGAGGCTTGAATCTCACTTCAATAAACTTTTTTTGTTCTGTGCATTGAATATGTAGCGTATCATTACGAGAATAGACTCGTTCTACAGACCCAGATTAACAACAAACAAACATCCTTCATTATAAGATAAACTTAATTTAACTTTATTTTCATAGTATGACATAATCATTACTAATTCAAACCCCAGATTGTCCACTTTACTATATCTATATATCCCAGCACCAGAAATAATAAAATCTTCGAGTTCACTCTCGAATAGTTCTAATAGTTCGTATTCATCATATTGAATGTATAATTACATGTCGCCTTTCCTTTAAATAATTTATACCCATTAAAGGTTCTGTTGCAAAACTTCAAGGCAATTGCAAGTAGTCTCAAAACATTACCATTGTAGCGAAATATATATCCTAAAACATCACTCCATTTTCTCAACAATCCTAAACCTCATGATTCCTTATCTTCTTTTCAACAACTAATAAATATATAATACATTTAATTTTCTTTACAAAAAAACTTTTTAAGACAATTAAATACATCTCTCTTATTCTTCAATATATAATACCTAAACCTTTCATCAGTAATGTCTTTATAAACAGAAAAAAGGGTAGATGATGAACGATTATACTGGTTTAATTAGCAGGGATGTAACCAAATTTAAATATATTCTGTTCCCAAAACTCACTTGTAGCTTTATTATTTTTGCCTCAAGAAATAATGTCCTCCCATAAATAACATTATAACCAAACTCATTTATTTACTGTAATGAGTTTTTTATGCTTATTTATATTTTAGGAATATCAATTATATTTCCTGGTGACTCACTAATAAGAATATCTGAAATACTTGGGTTGCTTTTTTTTAACTTGAATATTTGAATTTTTGTTAATTCAGGGTTAAATGATACATTTTGTGTTTTAAACTCCAAATTCATAATTTTATTTTGAATTTTTAATATAAAAACCTTCCATTCTTGTAATGGAGAATTCGAAACTTCCTCCGGACTTTCTAATAGTCGATATCCATCCGCATAATGAAACATTAGTAATCCCGTTCCTAAGTCACAATCTTTATTTTCAAGAATTGCATTTGGTATATCAAATCCACTATTCCAATTATAATTTGCTGCAAAACAATGAAGGATTATTGGATTATCTATATTCTTTATTCGGCTAATTGTATCCTCTTTATTTGTATTATAAAGTAATTCTTCAAGCAAACTAATATCTTTATTTTCCATTACACCTTACCACCTTACTGATATTTACTTATTTTGTATTTCCAATTGTTTTAGCTTTCTTTCCCAAAGTTCTACTGTTGCACCTTGGCTTGGGTACAATGGTAAACCATTCCCCTGTAATTTTCTTAAATTTTTTTGCAAATCATATACCTGCTTTTGTAAACTATCAATACTTTGGTTAATATCCATTTTATTTAACGCTCTTGCAACTACTTCATTGTAAACAGAATGATATCCTCTGTGTCTAGCCATTGTACTTATATTATCATCTGGTACTCTTAGAAAAATACCGTTTGATGAGTCATCAAAGTTCATACCTATCTTTTCAATTACAGGATTATCTGCCATTTCAGAAGGAATAATATGCTGTGCTTGATATCCACTCCATTTAGTTGAACGTTTAAGCCCCATTTCTGTCATCATATTTTTTCCTAATTTAGTAGAGTTTCCTCCTGTTACAACACCCGGAGTACCAGGAATAATCCTATTACCATTACCCGTACCCTTAGTTTCACTCTTAGCAACAGAAAATAACGTGCCAAGTGTTTTTCTTTCCTCTACACTCCCAACGCCAGCTGCCGAAGTTTCAGGGGATAAATCCCGGATCTCCATATTTCTAATTTTCTCCAAGGCATTCTTCATACCCGGCAACTTATTCGTTAATGCTGCTACTTCTTCCGACTTACCAACTATTTTACCGCTTTTCCCTGCTGCTTGAAAGAGATTTGCACCCTCTGCGATTTTCCCTCCATTCACTACGGCCGCTACTTCACCGACGCCGACACAAAAACTACCAATATCAAATATCATGCCACCAAAAGCATAAGGGTCGGTCATGGCTTTTTCTACATAATCTTTCACTGCGTTGTACATTTCTTTTTCGTCTTTTCTATAGGTTCTAGCAAGGTTATCCAGCACGGGAATTTTGTCCGTTAGTTCGGGATTATTTAAGAAATTACTAAGATGAGGATCCTTAGTTGTGATATAGCCTACAATCCCATATTCGGCCAGTTTCTTCGTACCTTCCCAAGTCGCATCGAGATCGTCCAGTTTCCATTGTTCTGTTTCTACGCCACGTATCTTGTTAATACCCAATTCACCAAGCTCTAGGGCTAGGTAAACTGATTTTATTACACCTATCGCAGCCCCACTAATTGCGGAACCTGCCTTGCCTATAAAACCTTCTAACACTAAGGCTTCATCAGAAAGTCTTTTCAGGGCAGGATAGTTCGTGCCTAACATCCCTAACCATCTTGTTCCTTTTTCTAATCCATCCCATTTCTTACCGAAACTAGCAGAAACGTCTTGAAGCCACGCCTCCGCTGGATGATGGTTCGCCCATTCCTCTCGCTTTTTCTTCATTTCTCTTTCAGCTTGAAGTTGCGCCTCTTTTTCCGCCTTCGTGATTTGTGTATCCATTTCATGAATGCCTTTTGCCAACGCATCTTGCGCAAAGAAAGCTTGAAGTTGCGGATCAGTATAAGATAAACTGCCCATCTTTCCTGCAATTTGAACTTGTTTGTTTAGGTTATCGAGGATTTTTTCCGCATTGCTTTCTGCTTTTTTGCTTTCAAATTGCTGTACTTTTTGAATCGTATCCTCTAGTTCTTTACTGGCTGCAACCAGTTTTTCATCAAACTGGCTTCTCGGCATACTCAATGAAATCAAATCGTTCA
>NZ_JBCGHT010000034.1:0-18039 GCF_039549175.1 Paenibacillus sp. 102
CTACTCTCACAAGGTAACCTCCTTTTTTTGTTCTATCGATCTATGCATTTTTTTATACATTCCTATCCTGACGCGGTTTTAAGGTTCTCGTTTGTTACTGGATTAGCCAAAAAACTGTATAAAATCTCGCATGCTCTTAGCGTGGTTTTTTTCCAAAATGCTGGCGGTAGCCCTTTTTAAGCTTCTTATATTTTCTATATGAACGTCTAACAATGTTTAACATGAAATACGGTATTTTAACAGGGAAAGGCAATTTATAAATGAAAGGCAAGTAAAATGTAAAATATGCCTTTTCTAGGTCTCTCCACTTACTATCTTCTTTTGTTTTTAAGAAATCAGATACATCGACTACATATCCCCTTCCGTTTTCCATCATCACATTTTTCCCGTGAACATCACAAGGAGTTAATCCTTGTTCCCTTGCATACTCTAAAGCTTCATTGATATCAAGGATTACCTGCTTAGGAATTTTAATCCCCTTATGAATAGCATCGTATAAGGTAATTTCTTTTAAACGTTTCAATACTATGAAATTTTCTCCTTTATATATAAGCTTCGAATAAGAAGGATGATTTCCGATTCTTCGGTATACTTCTGACTCTTTTTCAATTCCTTCTCCTTCTCGCGCGTAAACTTTCACTATCCAATCTTTGTATTCTTTGTGCATAAATACTGCGGCATAATTACCTGTCCCTAAACACTTCCAAAGTCTAGGAA
This sequence comes from Paenibacillus sp. 102, assembly GCF_039549175.1. Classification (NCBI taxonomy): domain Bacteria; kingdom Bacillati; phylum Bacillota; class Bacilli; order Caryophanales; family Paenibacillaceae; genus Paenibacillus; species Paenibacillus sp. 102. The sequence goes on from NZ_JBCGHT010000034.1 coordinate 718, forward strand.
TATCTTTAACTACTACAGGCTCGAATTCATCCTCACTTCTTATGCTTAACTCTTTTAATAATTCGTCCTTTATCAATCCCACAAAACTATTTATACTCATCATTTCCACTCCGGTTTTGCTAAAAGGGGGCCCACCCACATTTTAACGAATGTTGGTGCTACCTCAATTACTATCTTAACAAATTAAAATTTTGTCTCTCTATTCTTTCATTCTTTCCTCATACTGTTTAGCAAGCTTATAAAAAGAAGAACGTTTGATGCCATACTTTTTCATGGCTCCTACTGCTGTAATTGAACCAGATTTCCATTCCTTGTAAGCATCCGTAAATTCTTCTGTTATTTCGACCGGCGGACGTCCTAAACGTCTACCTTGTTTTCTGGCAAGAGAAATTCCTTCAGCTTGACGTTGTTTAATATCAATGCGCTCTTTTTCTGCAAAGGCAGATAATATTGTCAGTGTTGCTTTTTGAATTGCGCTCTGAATAACATCATTTGTACTTTCTCCAGTGTAATTGACGTTAATGTATGGTTCCTTTATAAATTGTAAATTTACTTTATGTTTTTCGTAATATCTAAATTCTTCTAATGTATCATTCATATTTCTTCCAAGTCTTGTCAAGGAATCAAACACAATGGTATCTCCTGTACGAACAAGGCGTTTTAGCATTTGATAATTCTCTCGCTCCATATTTTTTCCAGATTCTTTATCTATGAAAATATCCCGTTCTTCTATCCCTAAATTCTTCATATTCTGAATTTGCCGTTCTTCGTTTTGATCTTTACTCGAAACTCGCACATATCCAAATTTTTTATGTTTCATATGCTACACCTCATTCATAATTATAACAATTATGTCTGTAAAATGAGAAACGGATATTTATAGACGTTGTTCTTTATAGTTTCCTATGTATCTGTAAAGGTATACTTTTACAGATATATCAGGGGTACAGCCGAGATACGTGTTACTTTACATTCTTGTGATAAGATTGCATAGTAATTTACTATAAAGTATTCATATTGATAGGATATTCTTATCAGAAGGAGAGTGGGGATTGTGAGAGAAACTTGTGTTCCGACTGGCGTAGAACTAAAAAACACTGGTTTTGGATATACCTTATCCTTAATAGGTGGTAAATATAAAATGATTATTTTGTATTGGTTGTCTGAAAATAAGGTTATGAGGTTCAATGAGCTGAAGCGATGTATTGGGACTATTTCCTTTAAAACACTAAGTGTTATGTTAAAAGAGCTTGAGGAAGATGGTCTTATTATACGTAAAGAATTTCCCCAAATACCTCCAAAAGTTGAATATTCATTATCTGAACGTGGTTGTTCACTTATTCCATTGTTAGATATGATGTGTGAGTGGGGAGAGAAAAATAGTTTTCAAGCTCTAGAAGATGTAACAAAATAGGCATAGTGTAAATAAGAAGTACCTTCTTGTTTAGAAGGTACTTCTTATTTTAACTTTTATAAAAGTTACCTATTACATATTATCAATGAAATTTAAATAATCTTGAGTACTTTTTTCTATTTCACTTACAGATGGCTCAAATTCTGCTCCATAAAACGCAAAGAACGAACGATAATCTGCTTTACAATAGATGGCTGTCGTCTCAAACGGACGCAATACTTGTTCAAGTGTATAATGGTATCTTCCAGCTTCACTATAATCCACATTTTTGATCCCGGCAGATACCCCTAAAGCAACTTTACGATTCTTTAATTTATCTCCTTTTGAACCATAAGCCCATCCATAAAGGAAAACATCATCCAGCCACTTTTTTAAGAGAGGAGGACAGTTGAACCAATATACAGGAAATTGGAAAACAAGGTTCCCGTGAGTTTCAACCAATTTTTGTTCTTTTTCCACATCTATGTTCTCATCAGGATAAACCTTATACAATTCGTGCACAGTATATTTTTCTGGATATTTTTTTAATTCTTCTACCCATCGCTTATTAACAACAGATGTTTCTAAACTTGGGTGTGTTACGATAACAAGAGTTTTCAATGTTTCTTCCTCCTTAGGCTGATTTCATTTTTATTGTAAAGTCCAAGCTAAAAATATGTAAGTACGCACTTTTATTACAGGTACTTACATAAAGGTAAGTACCTCCAATTTGCAGTCTTTTTTTATCGTGCCGAATGACCGATAAACTGATGAAAGGGAAAGAAGGCTGCATAAGATGTCTGTCCACGGTAAATTTTGTTACAATATCCTATGAAAATTAACGTTTGGAAAATACGGTTCTGGTGCAAATGCTTTAATATACGTGTAAGTAATCTCTAAAACTTGGATATACTGATTCTATTACTCTAGAAAAGGTGTGATTGGTATGGAAAAGGAACATGTATTCAAGTGGAAGCATTATCAGCCTGATGTTATCTTATTAACGGTAAGATGGTACCTGCGGTACAACCTCAGTTTTCGTGATTTAGTCGAAATAATGGAGGAACGGGGCTTATCCATTGCTCATACAACGGTTATGCGTTAGGTTCACCAATATGGTCCTGAGCTAGATAAGAGAGTTCGTCGTCATCTTAAGAAAACGAATGATTCTTGGCGAGTAGACGAGACGTATATTAAGGTCAAAGGAAAGTGGATGTACTTATACCGAGCTGTTGATTCCGAAGGAAACACCATTGACTTTATCTTCAGTAAAACAAGAGATCACAAGGCTGCAAAGCGCTTTTTTAAGAAAGCTTTGCAGTCTTTTCATGTTTCTAAACCTCGTGTTGTGACCGTTGATAAAAATCCAGCGTATCCTATCGCTATAGAACAATTGAAGAAAGAACAACGGATGCTCGCTGACATCCGAATAAGACAAATAAAATATCTGAATAACATAATCGAGCAAGATCATCGTTTTATCAAGAAGCGAGTACGTACCATGTTAGGATTGAAATCTTTTCAATCAGCTAAACGAGTGTTGGCTGGACTGGAAGCGATGAGAATGATTAAAAAAGGACAGACTTTGCAAGGGGAGAAGTCTGTCAAAAAACAAATCAAGTTAATCAATCAACTCTTCGGTCACACCGCAAAGTAGTAGATTTCATTAGGAATCTACACTGCTATTTCTAATCTACATATTATTTGCACCAGAACCATTAACATTATCTAACAATGTTTCTTATGCTATAATCTATATATGTTCTCCATATCTTTCTTCATTCTAATAATCATAATATCGCCCCCTTTTATCTTTTGAACCTATTTCGTTACGAACCTAATAAGTAGTATTGTTATATGTTAAGAGAGCAGACACTACTAGATAGGGGTCTAGGTCTTTTGACAAGCTCTCCTTGACAATTAGGACATACATAATTCATTAATTTTGTACACTCCTCACAAAATGTACATTCATGTGTGCAAATAAAAGCCAAAGATTGCTTTTCAATCTTATTATTACATTTCTCACAACATTTCCTCATCTCAAGTCCCATTTTTATTCCTCCAATAACATTTTTTTCATTATATACATAAAATTATAAATATAATATAATTTTGTTTAAATACAAATTATTAGCTATTTCATCCAAAAGACTTAAAAAATTTATTCATTATAAGCGTTTTGCTTTAAATAAAAAGGGGCTGTTTAAAATGGACCATATTGACCGAAAGATTTTACATATTCTTCAAGAAGATGGACGCATATCTATGACTGAACTAGGAAAAATAGTGAACTTATCAACACCTGCTGTAAAAGAAAGAGTAAAAAAATTAGAGGATAAAAATATTATTACAGCCTATAGGGCAGTTATAACCCCAGAGAAATTAAATAAAAATGTAACGGCTTTTGTTTTGTTTGAATCAAAAAAATGTCAACAATTCAGAAATTTTTGCAAAGAAAATTCCATGGTCTTTGAGTGCCACAGATTAGCCGGACAATATAGTTATTTGGTGAAAATAGTCACTGAATCGGTACAACATTTAGAAGAATTTATAGATGCTTCAATGGAGTTTGGCTATCCATCAACTTTAATTAACTTATCATCACCAGTAAAATATAGATGTATTTTTTAGAATAGAGTTCTTCGAAGCTATTTAAGAAATCCTGCCACAAGGCTATCAAACTAACAAAACAAGAATTCCCTAAAATGAAAAAATACGCTATTCTTTCTGTAGAATCATAGGAAAGGATGGCGTTTTTGATATGAACTTATCGGTTTTTGATGAACTAGAATTGTTTTCTAAAGAGTTACAACGATATATGTCACCTGATGCTTTAGAGCAATTAGCTAAAAATATAGGATTTGTTAAACGAAAAAGTAAATACCGCGCACAAGATTTAGTGGCCATAACTCTTCAGCAAATAAAGACAACTCTTGTTTTTGATGCATATTCATAAAAAGCACGTCATCCTTTCTCATTAACATAAGAGAATAGTAACGTGCTTTTAACTTCAAGAATAGTCTAAATCCTTAAGTTGATGGATGTGTGGTGCTACTCCATCGCTATCAAGCTAACAAAATACAACGTCAATTATAGTAGAGGTTGTTTCTTTTTTCTAAAGGCTACGTGTAGGGAATTTAAAGATTTGCATACGAAATAAACCCTAATGGGTTTCATTTTTTTAATTTAAGCCGCTTGATTATCAGACATGGTACAATTGTAAATGACACCTAATATATCAAAGACTGTTTTCTTCTCATACCTATGAGATTTTCGTCCGTTTTGCTGTAGGAGGTTGAACAGGCGAATTAGAATCTTTGATAGCTCTTGGGTGTCTTTCTGTATAGCTTGGAAAAGAAGAAGAAAGTAATCTTTAATCATATATATAGCCTTATATTCACTTAGTTCTCGTTTCTTTTTCATAAGAAGTAATTGCCGCATTTGAAACATGGTAGAAGAACAGAGTAGAATGGCAATCAGTTGCCCATACAAATGGCATTCCAATCGTTCTCGTTTTATCTTTTTACAATGATGAATATGAAAGAATGATTTCCACGTTTTAAATAAAATCTGTCGGGTAAAAGACTGGCGCGGTATCAGTTGCGGCCCGTCTCCAGCCTCTCCCCATAAGAACTGCTCGTGAGGTTTTCCCTCAAGCAGCTCACCCCATAAACTTCATCAAAAGGGTTATGAGACCTATCGAATGGCAGACACTTTCATCGGTAATTCTCTGCACTTTTCAGTGGAAGGACTTTCCAGTCCCAGTAAAGCCCCAGTAGGGGCACGGCAACGATTCCTTCTTTTTGGAGCCACTTAAAATAGCCACAATCTATTTATGAAAAGATTGTGGCTATTTTGATCTAATGTAACTTTGTAAAAAAGTTTGATATAAATCATCTCTTTAGTTATTCTTTGAGGTGATTTTTTTATTGGATATTTATGTTGAAAATGATGTTGAGCTTGTGAAGAAATGTACTTAAACCAAAGGGGCAGGTTAGTTCAATACATATATAAGTGAAAAAATAAATAAAGGGGGAGCAAGGTGACACATTCTGGTATAGAAATTGTCAAATTCAATGGGCAATGGGCAGAAACATTTCAATCAATAAAACAAGTTATTAGTAAGTCTATAAAAACACAGGGTTTTATCTCTGTGTTTCTTCAAATTTTCGTTTTTGAATATATGCTTGAGCATTAATAATTTCTTCCTGAAGCTCTTTTAATTCTTTCATAGATTCTAATTCAATAGCCATGTAAGTAGTAACTAAACTGTTCATCATATCCATCTTCTCTACTATATTTTGAATAACCTGTTCAGAGTGCTCTTTTTTAGGGTGTTGTATTGCTCTTAATACATCTTCCGTATAATTCTTCTTTCTTTGCTGGATATCATAAATAAACTGTTTTGTGTTTGAGTTCATTTGTTTTTCCTCCGTTTTAGATATATTTCTATTCTATCATATTAGAATAGAAATATTGGATTCCTCTAATATTACACCTGTCTCGTATATCCCTTCAAATATACAAACTAATTCCTTAAGTTGATGGATGTGGGGTAGCACCACATCATTATCAAGCTAACAAAATAAAATACCCCCTAAAATGAAAAAATACGCTTTCTTTCTGTAGACTTATAGGGAAGGATGGTGTTTTTTTATACTTGGGGGTAAAGCAAATTCTTAAGTTGATGGGCATGGGGTCACCATATCATTTCGGGAAAATTGTACGTTTAGACACATTTTAGACAAAAAATAGCCGAATCCCTGTACGTTAAGGAATCGGCTATTTTTTTATGTAATCCTTGCTAGTGAAAATAAATAATATTATTTACTTATAGTAGGCGTACCGCCCACATTTTAACAAAAATATACGCTAATCAAAATTCGACATGAAAAAACGTTGATTTTACTACTCTAAGCGATTTATCGAATCTCAAAAACGAGGGTATTTGAGACAAATGAAATTGAACCTAAAATATGTTAAAAATAGCTTTAAATATGTCTCAAAATTTATCTCTAAATTAAAGCCTCAATTGAAATAGGTAATATTGAGTTTTGAGAATCCCTTAGCGTATAAAAAGGTTAAAATGTGCGTGCTACCCCTAGTAATACATCTCTTTTTATTATTTATTGTAGCTTTGAATAAAGTTTGATAAAACGAGTGCTTTTTAATTTCTCTATTTAATTTTTCTTAGAATAAAATTTGATAACTTTTCTTTAACTATTGCACGTTTGTAAAAAAGTATTTAAAATTGCTAAATTCTCCTGTAAAAAAGTTTGATGCTTTTCAATACCTCTTCTTTTACACCAACCAATTGAATTGAACGAATCGGTAAAACGATAAAATGGCAAAACTTTTTGTAAATCAATAAGTGGACGAATGGATTCATAGCCCTGTTGATAGGCTTCCATTGTTCCAGGATATTTCATAAAAATATCACGATTGATTTTTGTAAAATCCATTTCGGTTGCGCCAATGCGGACACTTTCAAAGTCAATGATACCAGCCACTTGATTTTCACAAACTAAAATATTACCTGGTCGAAAATCCATATGTATAAAGCAAGGTCCGTCTGGAGTTGGCAGTAATTTTAGATGACGTTCAAAATGTTGCAATGATTGTTCATATAAACTCGGTTCAATCACTTCCTTTACATCTTCTGCGAAGGAATAAAAATGTCGCTGAATAAACTCAGACCATTGATCATACACATTGGAAACAGAGCTTTTGAAATCCTGCTCATTTGGAATAATTGCATGTAGCTTGGCGTGTTGTACTCCAATATCATAGGCTAAAGCTGCATCCACATTTCCGGTAGCCGGGACACCGTTGATTGCGGATAACAATAATGCACCAGTAACATCCTCATTACCTTCCCAATAATCTAACACTTGTGGTACAGATAACTCATGACGTAATCGTTCAAGTACCGTATACTCACGTTCAAGCTTTGCTTTAGAATATGGAATTTTTATATAGACCGTACGATGATCAATTAACTTAATTTTATAAACCATTGAACTAAAAGACTGCGGAACATCCTCAATTGTTAATACATTCAAAGTAAATTTTTCTAGTACTTGTTGTAGCTTGTCCACTCAAAAAACGCCCCTTTGTCCCTTTAATTTAACATACTTTAAAACTTTAATTTAACATCAATTAGAAACAAAAAACAGCTTGTAATTATTAATCGGCCAAGCTGTTTTTATCAAACTTTATTATAAATTATCGATCTTTTTTAGAAGTTATCGTATTTTGTTATAAATTATCAAATTTTATTTAAAAGTTACATTTAGTAGACTCTTTCATAAATAAGGCTGTCCATAGTGCAGGCACACCGAATGCTTCATTTGGTTGTTTAATTTCTTTCATCCTACGTATTTCTATTTCAGAGAAGTCTCTAAAAATGGTTCTTAGCTTTTCATCTGTAAAACCTAGTCCCCCTTTAAGACTTCGTAGTCTGTATACTTCCCAATCTGTTATGTCTGCCCCACCTAATTCGCCTCCTTGAACAAAGCAAGTGATTGCAAAATGCCCACTTGGTTTTAAAGCTTTTTTTACTAAATTTATATAACTCATTCTTCTGTGTGGAGCAATGTGATGAAAGCATCCTGAATCATACACAATATCATATGCTCCCTCTTCAATTTGTAAGTCAAAAATATTGTCACAAATAAAATTTATATTTGCATTTTGTTCTTTTGCTCGTTCTGTCGCCCATTGGATTGATTCTTGCGATAAATCTACTGCATCAACCAAGCATTCTTTTTCAGCAAAGTAAATTGCATTCCTGCCTGGACCACATCCAAGTTCAAGGACTTTTCCTGGATTAAACAATTTTTTCTCGAAATAATTAACTAAATTCTCATCTGGTTTATTAACAAAAAAGGGAATTACTTTTTCACGATTAGAGTAAAAATCATCCCAAAACTGAGTTGGCTCACGCAACAATGAATCTAACATCTCCAATAAATCTTCATAACTACTAATTGTTTCTTTCAAAATGACCCCTTCTTTACAATTAAATTTTACACTTTAATTGTACTAATAATTCTAAAAATTAGTGTTTCATCGAAGTTAAAATCACTTTAAATTGAACTAAACTTGAATAACCTAAACATTATTATTTATAGTCATTTAACAAACATAAAGGTACCAATTTTTTCTTTTACACTACTTTAAAGGCAATTGGTTTAATCTTTCTCAAAAACCAATTAAACGCTCAGAAATGCTGTTAGGATTAAAGATTAATTTCTATTTTCCAAACTTATTATTACGAATATTACGATAATTTTACAAAGAAAATGAGTGCGTGTTCTCGTTAAATGAATCTGTTCCTTTAAGCGTGTATGGATATTCTCGGAAATTTGTCTTCACCAAATTAAAAAGGATGACATTTGCCAACTTGCTTTACTCTGTGTACAGAAAATTGTATGTTTATGAACAAGGGGTAAAGCTCAATAATATCAGCGTTTTCTAGCTATAATTATGTTCATAAAGTGTGTAAACAAATCAATGTTCAATTATACTTATGTTTTTATCTTTCTGAACATACACTCACCTTTAAAGAATGCTGTAATGATAAGGTTTTGTAGCCCTTAGCGTACAATTTTCCCAGAATGATATAGTGACCCTTAAAAATAACTACCTCACGATAAACAAAAAGCCAATTTCCTTAGCGTACAGGAAATCGGCTTTTCATCTTCCATAAAATGTCTTAGCGTGGGTTTTATGTCATTTGGTTGGCGGGACCCCTAATTGTATTCACGATTATTGTTGTAAAACTGAATAATAAAGTTGTTTAATTTGAAAGCTGAATATCTACGTTTAGCCCTAAATTATAAAGTAACTTTCCCACCGTGATAACAATAGTAAGTTTCAGCTTTAAGATTTTTAATTTTTCTCAAAGACTGTTGTGCTTTCTCAGTATTTAAACAAAAGTGTGGATTAGCAATGATTAATTCATGATCCTCATTAACAGCTGCATCACCTGTAATTACACTTTTTAAACTTGGAAAATACAATGAAATATGCCCTGAAGTATGCCCCGGTGTTGCTACTACTCTACATTTGTTATCTAAAATCAAATCACCATCATGTACCTTTTCATCAATCGAAACATGCTTCAAATTCTTTAATTGTTGTATAAACCATTTACCAAATTTGATTTCTTTGCTTGACATATTTTCTAGCATTTCTTCAGCTTGAACCAATCTCTCTGACTTCATTTCACCACTAATGTATTTCGATTCACTTTCACTAGCTATAATGTTAATCCAAGGATACTTCTCTTTGAAATCATATAGGGAACCTATATGATCATCATCATAGTGAGTAATGATTATATTTTTTATATTCTTCGCTTCATATCCATTTTTTAAAATTTCAATTTCAATTAAAGGTAATAAATTTGTATAACCTGTATCAACCAGAGTTAATTCATCATTCAATATAACTAGGCTAGGATAAATGTAATTTTTTTGATTATTAAATTCAAATTCAATTGGTAGCTCTATTATCTTCATTTTTCTTCCTCCATACGGTATGTTTGTGAAACCGTTGATAACCGAATATTCTATACACTTATTGTACATGATATGAAACAAGACGATATAAATATAGATTTAAAATAAAGTTTGATCAACCATCCTCTCACCGCCCTATATTTTAATATAGTAATGGTGAATTTCGGGAGGATATAATGCCGTATATATGGCCTTTAGGTTGGGAGCACATTAATTTCTTAGGAGAATATAAGTTTGAAGGAGTTCATTCAACAAGTTTACATTGCTTACGTTCCGTAAATATTAAAAGGCCAATTTACTCTTAACGGGGTAAGATTCGGCTCTTTTTTATCCAAATTTTCTTAGCGTGTTTTTCTTCCGAAATGCTGGTGTTACCCCATCGCTATCAAGCTAACAAAATAAAATACCCCCTAAAATAAAAAAATACGCTATTCTTTCTGTAGAATCATAGGAAAGGATGGCGTTTCTTTTGTTTTATGGATACAAATTTCTTTTGATTTTTAGAGATTGCTTGTAGGTAGATTGAAGTTTTGGCACTAGAACTAGTCAATCAATTGAAGACGCTGAAAAAATATAAATAAGATAGCTAGATGAAATCTTATTTATATTTTTTCATTCTACTTTCCAATTTACCTTCACAAATCCATCTTTCACTTTCAAACCGCTAATATTAAAAACATACTTTTCATTTGCTTTCATAGACACAGCAAACTCACCCTTTTTTGAATTACAAATCTCTTTTAACTCTTTGCTCGTATTATCTTCCTGCTTCCTGATATTAAAACATAAATTCCCTTTTTTCGCTTTTGTTTCGTATGAAAATGTTACTGTTTTATCTTCATCATACTGGAAGTCAATATCTTTCCCTGCAATATCCCAATAAGAGAATGTAGCTTCATAGCTTGTTTTCTCTTGCTTTTCAGACTCTAAATATATATCTCCTGCCTTCCTATCTTCATCAAATGATCTCACAAGTAAAAAGCTGCATACTAATAAAAAAATATACTTATTAACGCAGTGATTATGATTAGTATATTTTTTTGTTTTTCTTTAATTTTCATCGTTATTTTTCCCTTCCTATTGTTATCTTCTCATGTAATGCGCTTGTGCATCTCTGTATACCCAGGAAAACATATAAAATAAAAGCTTTAAGAACATGCTCCTTAGTATGTTTGATATAATTTAATTTAATGAAGATGTCCTATTTCTGATATCGATTTACCTTTCATTTCCCTTACAAATTTGTAATCTATCTGAAAAATGAACTTCGGTGCTATAAAGAACACAAAATTTCCGTTTAGGGGGCACTTTAAAATCTTAGCTTGATAGCGATAGGGTACCGCCAGCATTTCGGAAAATAACCACGCTAAGAAAATAGAAATAAAAAGGCTAATTCTATATCCTTATATAAGACAGAATTAGCTTTTTAAATCCTTTAAACTATGTAATTGCTTTTTTGTTTCACTTCGTTTGAAAATAGTAAGGAGCTACTAACCCTTTTTCTAATAAATTTTGAACGCCATTGGGAAAGTAAAACATAATTTTTTCAGCTTCCTTTATGTTTATCCAACTAATCTCAGTAATTTCATCTTGGTCTTGAATAGATATTTCTCCTCCTACTATTCTAGCTACAAAGGTGAAAATTACAGCATGTACATGTGGAAAAAACTTTTCATTAATAGCAAATATATCTTTAATTTCAATTGTTAACCCTGTTTCTTCAAATGTCTCACGGATAACAGCTTGTTCCAATGTTTCTCCACTTTCTCTTGCCCCTCCTGGGAGGCTCCATTCACTACCATTTTCACGTTTGTTTCCAACCATAAGAATTTTTCTGTTTGTATCATCATAAATAAGCGTATATACTACATCGACTCGTTCCATAACTTCTCCTCCATTAAATAATTAAAATTTACATTATACCTTATTTTAATGAAGTTTTTAAAATTCAACTAGCACCTAATACAACACAATTAATATTGTGTTGTAGGGGAAAGCTAAACAAGAGTCCTTGTTTCTTTTAAACATATATAGATATTATTTCATATAAAGTGATAATCTGTTTAAATATGACTATTAAAATTCGCATTTATTTCTAAATATTCAGAAGTGTTTCGGGTATGTAAGACAAATGAAAGATAATTCAATATGAAGAATATTGTAGTTTAGGTACACTTATTAACATAAACTACAAGAAAAGAGGCATACTCACATGGACATACTACAGGTTCGCGATTTAAGTAAAATCTACACAGGAAAAGTATCCTATAAAGCACTTTCAAATATTGATTTGACGATAAATAAGGGGGAGTTTGTAGGAATTATGGGGCCATCTGGAAGTGGGAAAACTACTTTCCTCAATATGATTTCTACTATTGATGCGCCAATATCGGGGGAAGTATTGATTAATGGTAAGAACCCTTATCGTTTGTCCTCTCATGACTTAGCACTATTTCGACGTCGTGAATTAGGATTTATCTTTCAATCATTTAATCTTTTGAACACTTTAACAGTAAAAGAAAATATTCTTCTTCCACTTACATTAGACAATGTAAATTTAAAAGAAATGAACAAACGAGTAGAATTCATTTCCAACCAATTAGGTATTGGGAAAATTTTAAATAAACGAACCTATGAAATTTCAGGCGGACAAGCTCAACGAACAGCGATTGCTCGTGCACTCATTCATTCTCCTCAATTAGTTCTTGCAGATGAACCGACAGGGAACTTAGATTCAAAAGCTGCTGGTGATGTAATGGGACTATTAACGAAATTAAACAAGGAACAACAAGCAACCATGATGTTAGTGACACATGATCCTATGGCTGCGAGTTACTGCGACCGAGTGGTCTTTATTAAAGATGGTACATTTTATAATGAAATTTATTGTAGTAATAATCGTTCTATGTTTTATCAAAACATTATAGATGTATTATCCTTACTAGGAGGAAATCAACATGAATTTTCGTCAATTCGCATGTAATAACGTCATTCGCAATAAAAGATTATATATCGGTCATTTTTTAAGTAGTACATTTGCTGTTATGATTTTTTTTACTTTCGAGTTACTTGCATTTCACCCTTATTTCACTGGGAAACTTGCATCGACAAGTGCAACCATGAGTGCTTTGGGCACAGATGGATTTAAGATTGCTCAATATTTGATTATATTTTTTTCCTTTTTCTTCATTTTATATTCTGTCACTGCTTTTTTAAAAACAAGAAAGCGAGAACTTGGAATTTTAATGCTCCATGGTATGGCTAACTCCCAATTACACAAACTGATCTTTATTGAAAATATGTTCATTGGGTGTTGCTCTATTCTTGTTGGTATTGGACTTGGACTTGTTTTTGGAAAATTAGTTTTGTTACTGAGCGCTTCCCTTTTGGCATTAAAAGGTGGTCTTCCATTTTATTTTCCATCCAAAGCAATTCTAATAACAGGTCTCTCGTTCCTCATTCTATTTATAGTTGTTTCTTTGTACACTACGCGAATGATGAAAATATCTCAGCTTATCGAACTCATGAAATCAGAAGAAAAACCAAAACCAGAACCAAAGTCAACTAAATGGTTAGCTTTACTCTCTATTCTTTTTATTGGTATAGGATATGCATCAGCATTTTATTTATATACTGCGTTATGGAAAGGAAATAGTTTTGTATATGTCATGTTAGCTTGCGTCTTTTTCACTGTAGTAGGAACATACTTTTTATTTACCCAACTCAGCTTTTATCTCATCCAAACATTGAAGAAGCGTCAACATACTTTCTTTAAAAAGACCAATCTGTTAACTCTTTCAGAGTTAGCGTATCGAATGACAGATAATGCGAAAACCCTATTTCTAGTGTGTATTCTTTCTGCTGTTGCTTTTACTTCTATTGGTGTTTGTCTTGCAGTAGGAAGCAGTGCATTCGCACAATCTCAGACTCCTTACGCATTTAGTTATACATCCTATAAGGGAAATGTAGAGGAAGCATCTCATATTGCTCAGATAAAAAAACAATTAAATGATGCTGACTTTTCCTATAAATTGATCTCTCCTACTGTTTTTACAACAGAAAATACGGCAGATATCATGAAGCTTACTGATTATAATGCATCCGCTAAAATACTAGGGTATCCTGTTGAAACTTTGCAGAATGAACAAGCCAGTCTCATTCTTCCATCAAAAAGTAGGCTTAGAGGAGAATCTCAAGATGAATTTAAAAAAGAAATTTCATCTTATACACTGCAGGAAGGGAATATACGTATCAATGTTTCTGGCAAAAAATTATTAATGGATAATATACTGAGTCCTTCCTTTGGTTATATTTCTGTTGTCTCAGACTCAGTTTACGAAAAAATAATCAATACGCCACCATTGCAAAAACAGGAGCATAATCAATATACACAATATGGTTTTTTAATTAAAAATTGGACAGAAACGGAAGATATCTCTAAACAATTCATGAAGATGTTCCCTTATGATAGCGAAAAAATAAATCCACCTTATAAGCTTGAATCCTTATTTTTACAATGGTTAGAAGGAAAACAAGCGAATGGACTTCTTTCTATTATTAGTGTATTAGTAGGCATTGTATTTTTTGTGTTTGCGATCAGCTTTTTGTACTTCCGTCTATTTACAGATCTAGATCGAGACAAACAACAGTATGAAATGCTTTCCAAAGTAGGATTAACCCAAAAAGAGTTAAAAAAAATTGTAACTCAACAAATTAGTATATTGTTTTTTGTACCAATTGTAATTGCGATCATTCATAGTAGCGTGGCCTTTGTAGCATTACAATATTTAGCGCAGCGTAAGTATATAGATGTATCTGTTACAGGAAATTCCATTCTTATATTTACAAGTTTTATATGCGTACAAATCATTTATTTCTTAATTATCCGAAGAAATTATTTACGCCAGATACTTCAATTAATACGCTAATGCGCCATGTAGTTTAAGCATATTTACCATTTAAACGGAAAAATATTTTTCAGCTCAATGTTACTCAACATAGTTACATATTTTAATTTGTTTTGTAATATGATGCAAAAATTAGAAAAACGATCTTCTTTTTAAACGAATTTTTTAGAGAGAAGATCGTTTGAAATGAAGTTTAATATTAGTAAGGAGTTATTTTTGATAGAAAATACTTAGCGTGGGGTTTTTCCGAAATGCTGGCGGTACCCCATGCCCATCAACTTAAGAAATTGGTTATTCCCCAAAACGAGAATTTCGCATGTTTTATAGTATAAGAACGTTAGTTATTTGATTTTAGAAGAACAGATTTTTTTAGGTTACAAAAAATACTGGTTAATACAAGTATTTTTTGTGCTCTCTCCATAAGTAAGGATATTTATATGTATAGAATATTCTTAGTTTAAAAAAGATGATTTATATATATATTGATCGAAATATGTGTTGTTAAGATAAATTAGTTAAAGTGAGGTTTATATTACATGATTCGATTAATTGTGGAAAGAGATGCAGAACCTTTTCTAGAATTATGCAAAAAGATTGATGGGGAAACAGGATTTATGTTGTTTGAGGCTGGAGAAAGATCTACTACAATTGAACAGCAACGAAATATTATCAAAAAAATATCTCACTCTTCCAATTCAGCTATTTTTGTTGCTGAGATTGAGAATAAATTAGTAGGATACTTGTTGGCAATTGGTGGTAATCCTAAAAGAATTAGACATAGTGTTTATATTGTTGCTGGTGTAACAAATGAAGCTAGTGGAAAAGGAATTGGAACTCAGTTATTTAAAGCACTTGAAAATTGGGCTAAAACTATAGATGTAATTAGACTAGAATTGACAGTAAGGGTAAATAATACATCAGCCATATCTTTATATAAAAAACTAGGTTATGGGATTGAGGGAATAAAAAGAGCATCTTGCATTATTAATGGGAATTTAGTTGATAGTTATTACATGTCTAAGATTTTGAAATATACCTAAAATGAAAAAAACGTTATTCTTTTTGTAGTAATACATAGAAAGGATGACGTTTTTTATGAATTTTTCGATTCAAGATGAACTACAA
Organism: Paenibacillus sp. 102; assembly: GCF_039549175.1. NCBI lineage: Bacteria > Bacillati > Bacillota > Bacilli > Caryophanales > Paenibacillaceae > Paenibacillus > Paenibacillus sp. 102. Next base: position 16,671 of record NZ_JBCGHT010000034.1, read on the forward strand.
TTATTTGCTGAAGAATTACATCAACATCTCACCCCTTCATTTTTAGAAAAACTTGCTAGAGAACTAGCTTTTGTACAACGAAAGCGTAAGTTTTCAGGTCGTGATTTAGCTACTATCTGTGTCTGGATTAGTCAACGGGTAGCAAGTGATTCTCTAGTTCGATTGTGTAGTCAACTTCATGCTGTTACAGGAACTCTTATGAGTCCAGAAGGACTAAATAAACGTTTCAATAAAAAAGCCGTTTGCTTTTTAAAACATATTTTCTCTGCATTATTAAAAAATAAAATTTGTGAAACATCAGTGATTCCAAGCTCTTCAATATCATATTTTCAACGGATTCGTATTTTAGATGCAACGATTTTCCAAGTACCAAAACATTTAGCTAGTGTGTATCCTGGTTCAGGAGGTTGTGCACAAACAGCGGGTATAAAAATTCAATTAGAATATGATTTACATAGTGGACAGTTTTTAAATTTTCAAGTTGAACCAGGGAAAAATAATGATAAGACCTTTGGAACAGGGTGTTTAGCGACATTACGGCCTGGTGATCTATGTATTCGGGATTTAGGTTATTATTCACTGGACGATTTAGATCAAATGGACCAACGTGGCGTGTATTATATATCGCGGCTCAAATTAAATAATATGGTGTATATCAAAAATGAGTTTCCTGAATACTTTCGAAATGGGACAGTAAAAAAACAGTCTCAGTACATCAAAGTTGATTTAGAACACATTATGAATACCTTAAAATCAGGGCAGGTCTATGAAATAACAGACGCTTATATTGGAAAGGATAAAAAATTATTCACACGAGTTATTATGTATCGATTAACCGAAAAACAACTTCGTAAGCGTATGAAAAAACAAGTGTATACGGAAAGTAAAAAGAGTATTACGTATTCAGAGAAAAGCAAACGATTAGCTGGTATGAACATTTATGTTACCAATACACCTTGGGAGATTGTTCCGATGGAACAAATACATGATTTTTACTCACTCCGCTGGCAAATCGAAATCATCTTTAAAACTTGGAAATCCCTATTTCAAATTCATCATTGGCAAAATATCAAACAAGAGCGATTAGAATGCCATGTTTATGGAAAACTCATTGCCATTTTTCTATGTTCTTCTACTATGTTTAAGATGCGACAATTGATTTTACAAAAGAAACAAAAGGAATTAAGCGAATATAAAGCAATTGGAATGATTCAAGATCATTTATACATTTTGTATGAAGCCATACAAAACATACTAAGATTAGTAGTGTAGACCAAGGCATTGGTTCGCACTACTATTTTTTATATAGTAGAAGTGAAGAGAAGGTCGTGGGTGTTTTGGGATCCTGAATCCGTATACAAAACTGACC
>NZ_JBCGHT010000035.1:0-15909 GCF_039549175.1 Paenibacillus sp. 102
CATAACCCGAAGGTCGCAGGTTCAAATCCTGTCCCCGCAACCAATGGTCCCGTGGTGTAGTGGTTAACATGCCTGCCTGTCACGCAGGAGATCGCCGGTTCGACCCCGGTCGGGACCGCCATTTATACAAAGAAAAGAACGAAACAAGTTGTTTCGTATTTTTTTATTTATTTTTAAGAAAACTTATAAAGACAGTCAATCTTACCCTTAGGATAACTCCTAAGGTCTTTTTTATATGTTCAAAATGAAACGAAGCCAAAAAATCTGTATAATAGAGAGCAGAGAATATTGTGAGTAAGGTAGGTGAAACCTTTGAATAAATACGAAATAATGACAACCTCTTCTGAAGAGACACAAAATTTATCAGAAAAGCTAGGTCAACTTGTTAGAGCGCAAGATGTACTCATTTTAGAAGGAGACTTAGGTGCTGGTAAGACAACATTTACGAAAGGTCTTGCAAAAGGTCTTGGCGTAAAACGAGTTGTAAATAGTCCTACATTCAATATTATAAAAGAATACAAAGGAAGATTACCGCTGTATCATATGGACGTGTATCGTTTAGCGGAAAGTGAAGAAGATTTAGGGTTTGATGAGTATTTTTATGGTGAAGGAATAACAGTGGTAGAGTGGGCGCATTTAATTGAAACCTTTTTACCAAATGAGAAGTTAAAGATTAGCTTATTCCATACGGGTGATGATACAAGAAAAATTGTATTAGAGCCAAGTGGTGAGCGTTATATTAGATTATGTGAGGAGCTATTACAAGATGAAAGTACTAGCAATTGATACTTCAAATTACGTAATGGGTGTTTCGCTTATTGAAGAAAACACTGTTGTTGGGGAAATCATTACAAATTTAACAAAAAATCATTCTGTACGTCTTATGCCAGCTGTAGAACAACTTCTGAAGGAATGCAATGTAAAACCGAAAGAGTTAGATAAAATTGTTGTAGCTGCTGGTCCGGGGTCTTATACGGGAGTTCGAATTGGTGTGACTGCTGCGAAAACATTAGCTTGGTCATTACAAATACCGATTGTCGGTGTATCTAGTTTAGAAGTAGTAGCTGCCAATGGAGCCGATTTTCAAGGCGTTATCTGTCCGTTGTTTGATGGACGTCGTGGACAAATTTACACAGGTTTGTATACATATAAAGAAGGGCAACTATCTTCTATAGAGGATGACCGAATTGTTCTTATTGTGGATTGGTTACAGATGTTAAAAGATAAGGGACAACCTGTGTTATTTATCGGAAATGATGTAAAGCTGCATAAAGAAACGATTGTGGAATATTTAGGAGAGCAGGCTGTGTTTGCTTCTTTTACAAAGAATAATCCAAGGCCAAGTGAGTTAGCATTTTTAGGATTACAAAAAGAGGAGCAAAGTGTCCATACATTTGTTCCGAGCTATCTCCGTTTAGCAGAAGCAGAAACAAAATGGCTAGAGAGTCAGAAAAAATAGGGGTTATCAAAATGAATATTACATTTAGAAAGATGACGACTGATGATATTCCTCAAATTATAGCTATTGAAGAAGCATCTTTCCCAACCCCTTGGACTGCTGATGCATTTCATCGTGAATTAACAACGAATGAGTATGCACATTATGTTGTGGTAGAAAAAGATGATGTGGTAATTGGATACTGTGGATTGTGGATAATTATTGATGAATCACATATTACGAACATAGCCATTTTGCCAGAATATCGTGGTCAAAAACTTGGAGATGCTTTGCTAAAAGAAGTAATGGATCAAGCAAAGGGAATGGGAGCGAAAACGATGACACTTGAAGTTCGCGTGTCAAATGAAGTAGCGAAACAGTTATACCGAAAATATGGATTCCAAAACGGTGGGATTCGGAAACGATACTATACAGACAATTATGAAGATGGTCTTGTAATGTGGGTGAATATATAATGGAAAAAAATACGATTATACTTGGTATTGAAACAAGCTGTGATGAAACAGCCGTAGCAGTTGTGAAAAATGGAACAGAAATAGTAGCAAATATTGTGGCTTCCCAGATTGAAAGCCATAAACGTTTTGGTGGTGTTGTACCAGAAATTGCATCTCGCCATCATGTAGAACAAATTACAGTTGTATTAGAAGAAGCACTAAAAGAAGCGAATATCTCTTTTGAAGATATTGATGCAATTGCTGTGACGGAGGGACCTGGGTTAGTAGGGGCACTTTTAATTGGTGTAAATGCAGCTAAAGCAGTTGCCTTCGCTCATAATATTCCTCTTGTTGGTGTTCATCATATTGCTGGGCATATTTATGCGAATCGCTTAGTAAAAGAACTACAATTCCCGTTGTTATCACTTGTTGTGTCTGGAGGACATACAGAGCTTGTTTATATGAAAGAACATGGTTCGTTTGAAGTAATTGGCGAAACAAGAGATGATGCGGCAGGAGAAGCATATGATAAAGTTGCACGTACATTATCTATGCCGTATCCAGGTGGTCCTCATATTGATCGTCTTGCTCATGAAGGAAAGCCAACCATTGATTTACCACGTGCATGGCTAGAACCAGATTCATATGACTTTAGCTTCAGTGGATTGAAATCAGCAGTTATCAACACTGTGCATAACGCAAAACAACGCGGGGAAGAAATTGCACCAGAGGATTTAGCAGCTAGCTTCCAAGCGAGTGTAATAGATGTACTCGTAACGAAAGCAGTTCGTGCAGCAGAAGCGTATGATGTAGAACAAGTACTTCTTGCTGGTGGTGTTGCAGCGAATAAAGGACTTCGTGCACGTTTAGAGGAAGAGTTTGCGAAAAAAGAAGAAATCGAGCTTATTATTCCACCGTTATCCTTGTGCACAGATAATGCAGCAATGATTGCAGCAGCAGGCACAATTGCATATGAAAAAGGAAAGCGTGCAACATTGGCTTTAAATGCAAATCCAGGATTAGATATTGAAGCATAGTTATGCACATAATTAACCACAACCTGTGGATAAAACCCACATTATCTGTTGATAATGTGGGTTTTATTGTGAATATTAAGTGTGTATAACTTTTTAGTTGTTCGTGGATAATGTGGAAAAGTTATTTTTGTGTTTATATAATAAAGGTGGATATGTGTATAAGGTTGTGGATAATGACATCAAGGTCAGACCTTTGACCATAGTCTTTTGTATTGAAAAATAAACAAAGTAGTTGAATGGCCTTCAACTACTTTGTTTTCGTTATATGAATATATAGGGGTTATACGTGTAACTCTTCCCATTCCGCCATAAACTTCTCTAATTCTTCTTGTTTTGTTTGCTTTGCAGTTGTAATCTCACTAGCTCGTTCGTAGTCGGCATATACTTCAGGTAGACAAAGCTCTTCTTCTAATTGTGCAATTTCTTCTTCTAAATTTGCAATGTTTTGTTCAATTTCTTCAATCTTTCGGATGCGTTGGCGTTCTGATTTTTTACGTTCTTTTTCTTCAAGATAATTTAATTTTTCTTGAGCAATCGTTTTTTGGACTGGTACATCCGCTCCTTGTTGTTCAAATTCCGCACGTTCAATCATTTCATTTTTCTTTTCAATATAGTAATCATAGTCACCTAAATATTCTTGTGCACCATCTGTTGATAACTCAACAACTGTAGTTGTGACACGGTTAATGAAATAGCGATCATGAGAAACGAATAAAAGAGTTCCAGGATAATCAATTAAGGCATTTTCTAAAATCTCTTTACTATTTAAATCGAGATGGTTTGTTGGCTCATCGAGAATCAGTAAATTAGATTTTTGCATCATCAATTTTGCTAGAGCTAATCGAGCCTTTTGGCCACCACTTAAGGAAGACACGGGTTTTAATACATCATCCCCTGTAAATAAAAAGTTACCGAGTATCGTGCGGATTTCTTTTTCTGGCTCTAGTGGATAATCATCCCATAGTTCGTTTAAAACACGCTTAGATGATGTTAAGTTTGCCTGTTCTTGATCATAATACCCAATAGATACATTTGAACCGAAAGAAACTTCACCGCTTAACGTCTTTAATTTATTCACAATCGATTTTAATAATGTAGATTTCCCAATACCATTTGGACCAACTAGTGCGACACTATCACCGCGGGTTAAGCGCATATTTACATGCTCAATAACTGGTTCTTTTTCATATCCAATTGAAACATCCTTTACTTGTAATACGTCGTTTCCGCTTTGTTTTTCGATATCAAAGTGGAAGGATGCTGATTTAGAATCACCTAATGGTCTGGTCAGTAATTCCATCCTATCTAATTGTTTACGGCGACTTTGTGCACGTTTTGTTGTAGAGGCACGGGCAATGTTCTTTTGGACAAAGTCTTCTAGTTTAGCAATTTCCTCTTGTTGTTTCTCATAACGCTTCATTTCCTGCTCATATAGTGCAGCTTTTAAATCTGAATATTTACTGTAGTTACCAACATATCGTCTGCTTTCTTTATTAGAAATTTCATATACTTGTGTAACAAGCTTGTCTAAAAAGTAGCGATCGTGGGAAACGATTAAAATAGCTCCAGGATAGCCTTGTAGATATTGTTCAAGCCATGTTAATGTATCGATATCTAAATGGTTTGTTGGTTCGTCCAAGATGAGTAAGTCTGGTTTTGTTAATAGCAGCTTACCAAGAGCGAGTCTTGTTTTCTGTCCACCACTTAACGTAGAAATCGTTGTTTGGTGTGTTTCAACTGGAAAACCAAGTCCACTTAAGATGGAGCGAATATCAGCTTCATATTGATAACCACCTTGATCTTTGTAGTCTAGCTGCAATTGATCATAATCAGCGAGTAATTTTTCGTACGTAGCAGCATTTGAAAAGTTCTCTTCCTTACCCATTTCTTGCTCTAACCTTCGAAGTTTCTTTTCCATCTGCTGCAGATGAGTAAAGACAGTAATCATTTCATCCCAAATTGTTAAAGAAGTTTCCAGACCGGTATTTTGAGCCAAATAACCAATTGAAACATCTTTTGGTTTTATAATTTCTCCACCATCGTGAGATAATTCACCGGCAATTATTTTTAATAATGTAGATTTTCCAGCACCATTTCGACCGACTAGTGCAATACGATCTTTTGTTTGAACTTCCAATTTAATGTTTGCAAGAATTGTTTCAGCACCGTATAATTTTGAAAGCCCATTCACTTGTAATAGAATCAATGTTTTCACCTCAAATAATTTCTTAACTTTGCCATGTTTATATTTCTCAATCATACTAAAAATAGTGTATAGTTTAAAATAAAGAGAGAAGTCTTCTCTCTATTATACAAGGAAAGTCATAAGTGCTAAACTTCTGTATTTGTTTTAAATCTGTGAACAAAGATAGGAAGAGAGGAGAGGTTATATGGATCAGCAAAAGATTCCGCAGGCTACAGCCAAACGATTGCCTCTATACTATCGATTTATCCAAAACTTATCTCTTTCTGGTAAGCAGCGTGTTTCATCGGCAGAATTGAGTGAAGCTGTAAAAGTAGATTCAGCAACAATTCGAAGAGATTTTTCATATTTTGGAGCGTTAGGGAAAAAGGGATATGGATATAATGTGAATTATTTACTATCATTCTTCCGAGAAACGCTCGATCAAGATGATATAACACGTGTAGCACTTATTGGAGTGGGTAATTTAGGGACCGCTTTCTTACATTACAATTTCACGAAAAATAATAATACAAAGATTGAAATGGCGTTTGATGTCAATGAAGAGAAAGTTGGAAAAGAAATCGGAGGAATTCCTGTATATCATTTGGATGAATTAGAAGAGCGTTTAACAAATGATATACAAGTGGCAATATTAACAGTACCTGCTACCGTTGCACAAGCTGTAGCAGATCGATTGGCCGAAACAAATGTACACGGAATTTTAAATTTTACACCGGCACGGTTAAATGTGTCAGAAAATATAAGAATTCATCATATTGATTTAGCTGTAGAATTACAAACACTCGTTTATTTTTTGAAAAATTATCCACAATAAAACGCAGAGGAAATCCCTCTGCGTTTTATTATTGCTTTTTCTTTGTAAATTTGACTAAGATAAGTCGAAGTGCCAAATTAAAATCAATTGTTGCCATAGCAGCAAACAGTAGTGTCCAAAAGTTCCAAATTGTATCTGTAACGTTCGTAATTGCGAAACGTGTAAAGACACATCCAAGAAGGAAATATAGTGCTGCCATAAACAATGGTGAGTTCCTCATATTTAAAATCCTCCGATAAATCCTTGCATTTTTTCTGCTTGTTTAATCATTTCTTGTATTTGTTCGTTACTTACTAGTACTTGGGTTATTGCAACTAATGTATTCATCGCAACGTGAGCCATAATAGGAACGATGATTCGTTTCGTTTTCACATATAGAAAAGCGAAAACAAGTCCCATGGAAGTGTATACTAACAAGTGTGTAAAATCAAAGTGAATTGCCGCGAAAACAAGTGAACTAATAATTGCCGCGATAAAGAAATTAAATCTTTTATAGAGTGTTCCAAATAAAATTTTTCTAAAGACAATCTCTTCTAAAATAGGTCCGATGATAGATATAACAATAAGAAACCATGGAGTAGCTCTTGCTATTTCCATCAAGTCTTGGGTATTTTGAGAACCCGGATTAATCCCTAATAATCGCATTTCAATATTAGCTGCAAGTATTTGAGCAAACATAGCTAAAAAGAAACCGATAAAAATCCAACCGATTGTAGCAGAAATGCTAGCTCGCTTCGTATCTAAATGTCTTTCACGAATATCGGTTTTAAGTAGCCAAAGTATAATACATAATGCAATAAAAAAGCTGATGATTGACCAATGCCCAGCCAGGATTTGAATTTTTTGCTCTCGTGAAACCGCCATATTATCGTATAGTCCAGTTTTAAAAAGGAGCCACACTCCAACAATTCCCGATAGTTGCATCAGAATATATGTAACTATAATCCACCAATAGTGTTTTTTCAAATGGGCTAACCATCCTTTCTAACTTTAGTTTATGAGATAAGGCGAGATAACATGTAAACACCCCGCCTTGGGATACATAATAACCGTTTGTATTATTATTTTTTTGTAAATCTTTATTTGAAAATGAAATAGATGACAGGAAAAAGCTGTACCTATAGAGAAAATAACTTATGGCATCTTTCATATTGTAACATACGATAAGTGGAAAAGCCGATTCATATATCATGAGCATTCCTAATCAGGGTAGCAGAATTATTTTTTAGAAAGTCGTATAGAAAAAGTTTATATAGTAATTTGCGAAAAAATTATGATTTTTTTACTTGCAAAAGAAAATTAGATTATTTATTATTATAAGTGTGTTAGCACTCATGGTCTTCGAGTGCTAATAAAGAAAATTTACATAGAAAAATGAGGAGGTTATTGTTCATGCTAAAGCCATTAGGTGATCGCGTTGTAATTGAGCTTGTTCAAGCAGAAGAAAAAACAGCAAGTGGTATTGTATTACCAGACACTGCAAAAGAAAAACCACAAGAGGGTAAAGTTATTGCAGTAGGTACTGGTCGAGTGCTTGAAAATGGTGAGCGTGTTGCTTTAGAGGTAGCAGCAGGTGATCTTATCATCTTCTCAAAATATGCAGGTACTGAAGTGAAATATGAAGGTACAGACTACTTGATTTTACGTGAAAGTGACATTTTAGCAGTTATCGGTTAATTATATACATTTTAAAAATCCAAGGGGGTCAAATATTATGGCAAAAGATATTAAATTTAGTGAAGAAGCACGTCGTTCGATGCTTCGCGGTGTCGACACTCTTGCAAACGCAGTAAAAGTAACGCTAGGACCAAAAGGTCGTAACGTTGTACTTGAGAAAAAATTCGGTTCACCACTTATTACAAATGATGGTGTAACAATTGCAAAAGAAATCGAATTAGAAGATGCTTTCGAAAACATGGGTGCAAAATTAGTAGCAGAAGTTGCTAGCAAAACAAATGACGTAGCTGGTGACGGAACAACAACTGCAACTGTATTAGCACAAGCTATGATTCGTGAAGGTTTAAAAAACGTAACAGCTGGTGCGAACCCAATGGGTCTTCGTAAAGGTATCGAAAAAGCTGTTGTTGCAGCAATTGAAGAATTAAAAACGATTTCTAAACCAATCGAAGGTAAATCTTCTATCGCACAAGTAGCTGCTATTTCATCAGCTGACGAAGAAGTAGGTCAATTAATTGCTGAAGCAATGGAACGTGTTGGTAACGACGGCGTTATTACATTAGAAGAATCTAAAGGATTCACAACAGAATTAGATGTAGTAGAAGGTATGCAATTTGATCGTGGATATGCATCTCCTTACATGATTACTGATTCTGACAAAATGGAAGCAGTTCTTGATAACCCATACATCTTAATCACTGACAAAAAGATTTCTAACATCCAAGAAATTTTACCAGTATTAGAGCAAGTGGTACAACAAGGTAAGCCACTTCTTATCATTGCAGAAGATGTAGAAGGCGAAGCATTGGCTACATTAGTAGTAAACAAACTTCGTGGTACATTCAATGTAGTAGCTGTTAAAGCTCCTGGATTTGGTGACCGTCGTAAAGCAATGCTAGAAGATATCGCGATTTTAACTGGCGGTGAAGTAATCACTGAAGAATTAGGACGCGACTTAAAATCTGCTACAGTTGCATCTTTAGGACGCGCTGGTAAAGTGGTTGTAACGAAAGAGAACACAACTGTAGTTGAAGGTGTAGGTAACACTGAACAAATCGGAGCTCGCATTGGTCAAATCCGTGCGCAATTAGAAGAAACTACTTCTGAATTCGATCGTGAAAAATTACAAGAGCGTCTTGCTAAACTTGCAGGTGGCGTAGCGGTAATTAAAGTAGGTGCGGCAACTGAAACTGAGTTAAAAGAGCGCAAACTTCGCATTGAAGATGCACTTAACTCAACTCGTGCAGCAGTAGAAGAAGGTATTGTTGCAGGTGGTGGTACTTCACTTATGAACGTATATACAAAAGTAGCTGGTCTTGCAGCTGAAGGCGACGAAGCAACAGGTATTAACATTGTACTTCGTGCATTAGAAGAGCCAGTTCGCCAAATCGCAATTAACGCTGGTCTAGAAGGATCTGTTGTTGTAGAACGCTTAAAAGGCGAAAAAGTAGGCGTTGGTTTCAACGCAGCAACTGGAGCATGGGTAAACATGCTTGAGTCTGGTATCGTAGATCCAACTAAAGTAACTCGTTCTGCACTTCAAAACGCAGCATCTGTTGCAGCAATGTTCTTAACAACTGAAGCTGTAGTTGCTGACAAGCCAGAAGAAGGCGGAAATGCTATGCCTGATATGTCTGGAATGGGCATGGGCGGTATGGGCGGCATGATGTAATTTCATCCGCTGGCGGAACATCCATCTCTATATAGAGGTGGATGTTTTTTTATGTTTTTTCATTTATATATCCATTTGAATTTTTCAATCTATAAGTAAGTCGTGGTTATGAAAACAAAAGAAGGTCTCCACTCGTTTTTTCTTTCTGTTTTTACATGGCATGGCGCTAAAACAGGTACTGACCGCGTCTACCCGCGAGCGGATCCTCTCTTCCATCTAAAAGGAATGGTTTTGTGTTAGTTTTTCAATCTGTATTTATATAGAAGTGGATGTATATGAAACCTCTATATTTATAGTGAAGAAAAGTTTTATTGTGCAAGGGAAATAATTTCTGTAGAATTTTGTCGCTTTCTCTCTTGACCATATTGATACTTCATTGTTAGAATCTAGGAAGATAATATAAAACAATCCTTCATATATCCTCAATGATATGGTTTGAGAGTCTCTACCGGGTTACCGTAAACAACCTGACTATGAAGGCAGTGCGTCTTATATTTATAAAGAGCGGAATACTATCTTTATAAAGTCAGACTCCTGCCTTTTCTTTGTTATGAGACTGAGGGCGGAGGACTGGCTTTTTTTATTATATTGGTAATGCTTTTTGCCAAATTGGTGAAAATATTTATATACAGAACTAACGTTGGGGTGATTATTTTGAAAAAACAGCACGATACGATTATCGTTTTAGATTTTGGGAGTCAGTACAATCAGTTAATTGCACGTCGAATTCGTGAGTTCGGTGTATACAGTGAACTTCATCCACATACAATTACTGCAGAAGAAATTAAAGCAATGAATCCAAAAGGGATTATTTTCTCGGGTGGACCAAATAGTGTATATGGTGAAAATGCATTCCACTGTGATGAAAAGATTTTTGAATTAGGCTTACCGATCTTTGGTATTTGTTACGGTATGCAGCTGATGACAAAACACTTTGGTGGAAAAGTAGAACGTGCAAACCATCGTGAGTACGGAAAAGCAGTTCTTAAAGTAGAGAACGAATCAAAATTATATGCAAACCTTCCAGAAGAGCAAGTTGTATGGATGAGTCATGGTGACTTAGTAACAGGTTTACCAGAAGGTTTCGTAGTAGACGCAACAAGTGAGTCTTGTCCAATTGCCGGTATGAGCAATGAAGCGCAAAACTTATACGGTGTACAGTTCCACCCAGAAGTACGTCATTCTGAGCATGGAAATGATTTAATCAAAAACTTCGTATTCGGCGCATGTGGATGTTCTGAAGGCTGGAACATGGAAAACTTTATTGAAGTAGAATTAGAAAAAATCCGTGAAACAGTTGGCGACAAAAAAGTACTATGTGCACTTAGTGGCGGTGTAGACTCTTCTGTTGTAGCAGTATTAATTCATAAAGCGATTGGTGATCAATTAACATGTATTTTCGTTGACCACGGTTTACTTCGTAAAGGAGAAGCTGAAGGTGTTATGAAAACATTTAGCGAAGGCTTCCACATGAACGTTATTAAGGTGGACGCAAAAGAACGCTTTATGAGCAAGTTAAAAGGTGTAGAAGATCCAGAGCAAAAACGTAAAATTATTGGTAACGAATTTATCTATGTATTTGACGATGAAGCATCAAACCTACAAGGAATGGACTTCTTAGCACAAGGTACACTGTACACTGACATTGTTGAAAGTGGTACAGCAACTGCACAAACGATTAAGTCTCACCATAACGTTGGTGGACTTCCAGAAGATATGCAGTTCAAATTAATTGAACCGTTAAATACGTTATTTAAAGATGAAGTACGTGTATTAGGATCAGAACTAGGAATTCCTGATGAAATCGTATGGCGTCAACCGTTCCCAGGTCCAGGACTTGGTATCCGTGTATTAGGCGAAATCACAGAAGAAAAATTAGAAATCGTTCGTGAATCTGATGCAATTTTACGTGAAGAAATCCAAAAAGCTGGCTTAGATCGTGAAATTTGGCAATACTTCACTGCGCTTCCTGGTATGCGTAGTGTAGGTGTTATGGGTGACGAGCGTACTTACGATTACACAGTAGGTATTCGTGCGGTAACATCTATCGATGGTATGACAGCTGACTGGGCGCGTATCCCTTGGGACGTGTTAGAGAAAATCTCTGTACGTATCGTAAATGAAGTGAAGCACGTTAACCGTATCGTGTATGATGTAACGAGTAAGCCACCAGCAACGATTGAGTGGGAATAGAATTGGTTTATTCGTTTTAAAGGAAGATCCATCCATGCTTTTATGCATAGATGGATCTTTTTTTGTGTTTATACGAACGAAAAATAACAAATGTGAAAAAACGTTCGTTTTTTAAATTGACATATACCTATGTGTGAGGTAATATGAGTATGTAATTGATACGAAAAATGAATATTACAGCCGTCGTATAATATCGGGAATATGGCCCGAAAGTTTCTACCTAGCTACCGTAAATGGCTTGACTACGAGGCGTTTTCATAAAGGTCAGGGGAAATCTGCCTTTGTTTACAGAACGCTTCCATGTATATGCAATGGAAGCCTTTTTTATTTCTATAGATAAAAAAGGGCTAGGGAGAAATACGGCGAGTAATCATATAACGGGGGAAACGTAGAATGAAACGTTATTTTCAGTTTGATGAGCTCGGTACGAATTATAAAACAGAGTTCATTGCAGGGTTAACGACATTTTTATCTATGGCTTATGTACTATTTGTCAATCCTGCTACACTGTCGCTGGGAAACATTAAAGGATTACCAGCTGGAACAGGAATGGACCCGGGTGCTGTATTTGTTGCAACAGCTTTAGCAGCGGCAATTGGGTCACTGATTATGGGGATCTTTGCAAAGTATCCAATTGCTTTAGCACCAGGGATGGGGATTAACGCATTCTTTGCTTATACAGCAGTGCTAACGATGGGGATTCCATGGCAAACAGCGATTGCCGGAACATTAATGTCAGGTATTATCTTTATTATTCTTACAGCTTCTGGTATTCGTGAAAAAATTATTAATGCCATTCCAGCAGAGTTAAAGTTTGCGGTAGCAGCTGGTATTGGATTATTTATCGCCTTTCTTGGTTTTCAAAATGCCGGGATTATAGTAAAGAATGATGCTGTTCTTGTTGGGTTGGGGGATTTAACAAAGGGCACAACATTGCTTGCAATTTTCGGGGTAGTTATTACGATTATCTTCATGATTAAGAAGATAAATGGTGCAGTTTTCTACGGAATGATTCTTACAGCAATCTTAGGAGTAGTAACAGGATTAATTGATACACCGAAAGCTGTAGTTGGTGCAATCCCGAGTCTAGAACCTACGTTCGGTATGGCGCTAACTCACTTTGGAGACATTTTCACTGTTCAAATGGCGATTGTTATTATAACGTTCTTCTTTATCGATTTCTTTGATACAGCGGGTACATTAGTAGCTGTTGCCAATCAAGCAGGGCTAATGAAGAACAACAAATTACCACGTGCGGGAAAAGCGTTATTTGCGGATGCAATTGCAACTGTAATTGGTGCCATTCTTGGTACATCTACGACAACGTCTTACATCGAATCGTCTGCAGGGGTAGCAGCAGGAGGACGTTCAGGATTTACAGCGGTTGTAACAGCAGGATTTTTCTTGCTAGCACTTTTCTTCTCACCATTATTAAGTGTCGTAACAGCGGCTGTAACGGCACCAGCTTTAATTATTGTAGGGATCTTGATGGTTTCGTCTTTAGGAGAAATTGATTGGAAGAAATTCGAGATTGCAGTACCAGCGTTCTTTACAATTATTTCTATGCCACTTACGTATAGTATTGCAACAGGGATTGCGATTGGATTTATCTTCTATCCAATTACAATGGTTGTGAGTGGCCGTCGTAAAGAGATTCATCCAATTATGTATGTTATGGGAGTTTTATTCGTACTATATTTCATCTACGTTCGTAAATAAAAGGGGTTTTTTGAAAGGTCTAGACTTAAGGGGAGTCTAGACCTTTTTTGCGTCTTCAGAAAATCTTAAGGATTTCATGCCGTTTTTCTTCAGAAGTTTTCTTATAATAAGAAATAGGGACTTTAAAAGTTGTGGGAGGACGATGTTGTGGGGCAAGAAACAATACTTGTTGTAGATGATGAAAAGGAAATTCGAGATTTAATCGCAATTTACTTAAAGAACGAAGGATATAAAGTTTTACAGGCGGGGGACGGAGAAGAGGGTTTACGTATATTAGAAGAAAATGAAGTACATTTAGTTGTATTGGATATTATGATGCCGAAAGTAGACGGTATCCATATGTGTATGAAAGTAAGGGAAGCGAAAGAGATGCCAATTATTATGCTTTCTGCGAAAACGCAAGATATGGATAAAATTTTAGGGTTAACAACTGGTGCGGATGATTATGTAACGAAACCTTTTAATCCTTTGGAACTTCTAGCGAGAATTAAATCCCAGCTTCGTCGCTATATGAAAATGAATGGGTTTATTGTTCAAAATGAAGGTGAGATTGAAATAGGAGATATGAAGATAAATGTAGCGACGCATGAAGTGACTGTTCTAGAGGAAGAAGTGAAATTAACACCACGAGAGTTTTCTATTTTAGAGTTGTTAGCTCGTAATGCAGGGATAGTCTTTAGTGCTGAGCAAATTTATGAAAAGGTTTGGAATGAAAGGTCTTTTCAGTCTGATAATACTGTAATGGTGCATATTCGGAAAATCCGTGAGAAGGTTGAAGAGAATCCGAGAAAACCGCGTTATATAAAAACAGTGTGGGGAGTGGGGTATAAGATTGAAAAAGATATTTAATCCGTTTACTTATGTGCTTAAGAAAACTAGAAGGTTAGGTGAAAAGGCAGTAAAGAGTGTTCGGCGTAGTATACGAATTCAGCTTATTACTGCTTTTACTGCTTGTGCGTTGTTAGGGCTTTTTGTATCGACGAAGATAGTGGCGCCTATTTTTGAGGATGCAAGTCGAAATGCTGAAATTAATTATAGGGATGGTATGGAGCAAATTAATCGTAAAGCTCAAAGTACAGCAGAAATGATGGTTACTGATAATAGGTTAGATGCTTTGCAAAAAATGATAGAGGAAGAAAATCAAAACTTAGAACAAGGGCATGAAGCCTTTAAAATATTAATTACTGATGAAAGTGGTAAGGTTCTGTATAAAACGAAGCAGGCACAAGAAGAACAAATTAATTTGCATAATATGATTCGGAACGTAACGTCATTTGCTATCCATTATTCAAATAATAATGATGACATTGAAAGATCAAGAAAAGAATTTATCGCTTTTTCACCTATTACAATTGAAAATACGAACTTATATATGTTTGTGAGTGGAATTCCTCAAGGAGAGGTAGTGTATTATAAAGTAGAAGGGCCATTTCCATTTTTGATTGGAGTACTCGTATTTATTTTCTCTTTCTTCTATATAACAAAGAGAAAGATGAAACAAATCGAAGCGATGGCGCAAGGGGTAAAAGAAATAGAAAAAGGAAATTTAGCTTATCGTATTGAGAAAAAAGGTGAGGATGAGATTGCTGCTTTGACTGAGAATATTAACAATATGGCAGAAGAGCTTATGTATAATATTGAAAAAGAGCGTAAATTAGAGAAACAAAAAAATGAACTCATTACAAATGTATCGCATGATTTACGGACACCACTTACTTCTATTATGGGATATTTGCGTTTGCTACGTGATTCAAAGTATGAAAATAAAGAACAACATGATGAGTATATGAGAATCGCATTTTCAAAATCGGAGCAGTTGAAGAATTTAATAGAGGATTTATTCGAGTATACAAAACTAACGAATGAAAACATTGTATTAGAAAAACAAGAGGTATGTATGAATGAACTCCTTGATCAATTAATAGAAGAATTAGTGCCACAAGCAGAAGAGCATAGCCTTGTATTTATTAAAAAGTTTCCTGAAGAACGTGTATATGCTGCTGTTGATTCGGAGAAGATTGTTCGCGTGTTTGAAAATTTATTAATGAATGCTATTAAATATAGTGCGGATAATGGAGAGATTAAAGTTTCTCTTGAAAGACAACGCCGTACTATTCAAATCTCTGTTGCGAATTATAGCGAAGAGTTTACGAGAGAGGAACTAGGGAACTTATTTGAACGTTTTTATAAGAAAGACCAATCTAGAAGTAGAGTCACAGAAGGATCAGGTCTTGGACTTGCGATCGCGAAAAGTATTGTAGAGCTTCAAGACGGAGAAATTCGAGCTGAATATAGAGACGGAGTGATTCAGTTTATTGTTTCATTACCAGTTGTAGAGGGAAAGTAAATAAAGAGGGTTTTATGGGAAAAAGACTTACTTAATAGAAAGTAAGTCTTTTTTATATTTTTTTAGAAAAACATATTGACGGTTATATAAATGAAGTGTAGTATTATACGAGTCGCCGATAGCAACAACGCAAAAAGCGACAAACGAAATAAAAAACTTAGTTGACATTGAAACATTAAAGTGTTAACATAAGGGAGTCGCAAATGAGCGACAAACGAGTTCTTTGAAAACTGAACGAAACAAACAACGTGCAACGTCAATTTTTATTTTTATGATGCTAGACAAACTAACTTTATTGGAGAGTTTGATCCTGGCTCAGGATGAACGCTGGCGGCGTGCCTAATACATGCA
>NZ_JBCGHT010000036.1:0-15179 GCF_039549175.1 Paenibacillus sp. 102
CGCTCGACTTGCATGTATTAGGCACGCCGCCAGCGTTCATCCTGAGCCAGGATCAAACTCTCCAATAAAGTTAGTTTGTCTAGCATCATAAAAATAAAAATTGACGTTTCACGTTGTTTGTTTCGTTTAGTTTTCAAAGTTCAACATCGCGTTTCAGCGACTTTTATAATATAACATTTCTCAACCACTTCGTCAACCTCTTTTTTCTTTCGTTGTTGACGACGCTTATTAATTTACCACATTAACAATTAATAAGTCAATACTATTTTTCATTTTTTTAAAATAAATGCCAAAATGATTTTCATCCTGGCATTATATACAATTTAATGATAACCAAAGCGCAAATACCCGGTATCCCCAAAATACTAGAAATAGAAGCCGTACCAAGATTAATCGGAATATGGAAACCAAAATACGTTCCAATCACATTAACTGCAAACAATAATACTACACCTATTATTACTTTAACAAACATCTTCCCTATGAATTGCAATGGTTTCATTGAAGCACCAAAAACCAGCAAAACAAATACCAAAGTAAGCATTCCGCCAATAACTAATGTAGAATTCATGCTCCCCCTCCTTATATAGCTTATACACTCTATATGTATGGGACAAGGAAACAAAAAATACCGTTCGATTATATAAAGTGAAACTTTAATTAGTGTTTTTTCTTCACCCTCACCACTTGTTAGGCCTCACCCATTGGACCTTACTAAGCGGTCGAACCTCTACCTCACTTCTTTACCTTTACTAGCCTTTAGATGAGAGCACGTCGCCTACTAATAGTAGAATTAAAAAAGACCCTGGTTACAAAACCAGGATCCTTTACCATTGCTCCATTTTTACTGGACGTCTTTTTGCTTCTTTTAATAAGAAAAAGTATTTTGCTTCTGCTAATTTCAAAGAACACAGCACACCCTGAGATGGTTCAACACTTTGTTCTACCATCCTTTTTTGACGCAGCCACTCATTCTTCACTTCTTCTAATACGGCAATTAACTTATCATCATATTCTTTTCGCAACTTTCCCTTTTTTTGAAAAAACATTTTGATTTCCCCTCTTATACTTCTCTACGGCCTTCTAAAGCCTTCGATAATGTTACTTCATCCGCATATTCTAAATCTCCACCAACGGGAAGACCATGCGCAATACGAGTCACTTTAATACCTGTCGGTTTTAAGAGGCGGGAAATATACATCGCTGTAGCTTCCCCTTCAATATTTGGGTTCGTTGCTAAAATGACTTCTTGTACCGTTTCATCTTGTAATCTTTTTAATAACTGCGGAATATTAATGTCCTCTGGGCCAATTCCTTCCATTGGTGAAATTGCACCTCGAAGCACATGATAGACACCTTGATATTCTTTCATTTTTTCCATCGCGATTACATCTTTCGCTTCTTGTACAACACAAACAACTGATTGGTCGCGATGCGAATCATCGCAAATATAACAAGGGTCACGATCTGTAATATGTCCACAAACAGAACAATATGTTAAATTTCTCTTCGCATTTACAAGCGATTTAGCAAAATCTAATACGTCATCTTCTTTCATATCTAGCACGAAGAACGCTAATCGAACGGCCGTTTTTGGACCGATCCCTGGCAATTTCATAAAGCTATCGATCAGCTTTGAGATTGGTTCTGGATAATGCATATGTCAATATCCTCCTACTAGAACATTCCACCTGGTAAGTTTAAGCCTTTTGTGAATTGTCCCATTGTAGAGTTTGAAAGTTCCTCAGCTTGCTTAAGCGCATCATTTGTTGCAGCTAACACAAGATCTTGTAACATTTCAATATCTTCTGGATCTACAACTTCTTCTTTAATTTTCACTTCAAGAATTTGCTTATGACCATTTACAACAACAGTAACCATTCCGCCACCGGCTGTACCTTCAACTGTTTTGTCACCAAGTTCCTCTTGTGCTTTCGCCATTTGCTTTTGCATTTTTTGCATTTGTTTCATCATGTTATTCATATTTCCCATTCCGCCACGCATCATAATAAACTCCTCCTAATTGTTGTTATTCTTTTATTTCAATAAGTTGTTGCCCTACTAATTTTACCGCCTCTTCTACAAGCGGATCTGCTTTTTGTTCTGCAGCTTCTTCTGAATTTCCACCTTCACGTTGTAAAAATTCTTCGCGTATTCTCCCCCACTCACTCTTCGGAATTGCAATCATATTCAACTTTTTGCTGAGCAATTCGAAAAGAACTTGTTCTACGGTATCCATCGCGTCACGGTTTTCACTTGCCATTTTACAATGTATCTCATATTGGAAAGCTAAAACATAAGAATCTGCAGAAGCTGCAACTGGTTCACTATTCTCTAATAATACAGCAAATGCTACTTTATTATAGGATTTAAGTCTTCCTAACAACTCACCCCATACGCCTTTTAGTTGCTCTAAATCCTGGCGTTTCGCTTGCTTTAACACTTCATGAACGCGTCCAACAGGAATTTTCATACCTCCTGTTCGCACCGGTTTTGGTGCTGTACGCGTCTCTCTCACTTCCTGCCCCACACCAGCTGGTACACCATTTTTCTTCACATGTTCTAATTCTTTTTCTATTTGTTGCATTCTGTTCATAATTGCTTGCAAACGGTCTGTTCCATTCGCCTGCATCATAAATTGCTGGCAAAGTTGCACCATAACAACTTCTAGGAAAATTCGTGGATGATTTGTCCACTTCATCTCCTGTTGCCCCTTACTGAGCGTATGAATAATTTCATAAATCATCTCAGGTTGCATCGCTTCACTTAGCATACGGAACTGGTCATCTACAATTACTCGTTCTAGCATATGTTCTAATTGTGGCGAAGTTTGATATAAGAGCATATCACGATAATAATAAATGAAATCTTCCATAAAACGAACTGGGTCTTTCCCCTTGCTCATCATATCATCAATAATACGCAATGCTCTTGATACATCATTCTCCCGTATACATTCTACAAGATCACCTAAATATTGTTGAGAAACAGAACCTGTTACTGCTAAGACATCCTCGGTCGTAACTATTTCATCACTATAAGAAATAGCTTGATCAATCAGACTGAGCGCATCACGCATACCACCTTCCGCGGCACGAGCAACAATTTGCAACGCTTCATCTTCTACCTTTGTACCTTCATTTGTAACAACTGTTGCTAATCTCTCTACAATATCATGTACTGATATTTTTCGAAATTCAAAGCGTTGACAGCGTGAAATGATTGTAGGTGGGATTTTATGAGGCTCTGTTGTTGCCAAAATAAAGATAACATGTTGTGGCGGCTCTTCTAATGTCTTTAAAAGTGCATTAAAAGCTCCCATCGAAAGCATGTGGACCTCATCAATAATGTATACTTTATATCCCACTGCACTTGGGGCATACTTTACTTTATCTCTTATATCTCGAATTTCATCTACACCGTTATTTGAAGCCGCATCAATCTCTAATACATCCGAAATAGACCCTTGTGTAATGCCTAAACACGCAGGACATTCGTTACAAGGTTCAGCTACTGGGGCATGCTCACAGTTAATTGCCTTTGCAAATACTTTTGCAATTGTCGTTTTACCTGTTCCTCTCGGGCCAGAAAACAAATAAGCATGCGAAGCTTTCTCTTGAAGAAGGGCATTTTGCAACGTTTTTGTTACGTGCTTTTGACCGACTACATCTTCAAACTTTTGCGGTCTCCATGTTCGGTATAACGCTTGGTATGACACGAAAATACGGCCTCCCTCAAAGGTTATTATCTTGTATATTATAACCCATTCTGTTTATAGATTCCAAAAGTTATTTTCTATACAAAAAACCCACCTTTTTATATAAGGTGAGTTTTGTATACATATATAACTGCCGTGCACCTTCTGTCGATTACGTACCATAAGCGTTACTTAAGCAGTTAGCTCGGTTCAGGCACTCCTGCGGCACACGAGAAAACCCGCTTATTGCTGCTTCCTTCCGGACCTGACAAGGTTCACGGGGTCCCGTTGCGCAGGACCCAAACGTCAACACCACTTACTTAAGGCAGGCCTTACAGCAACATAACCTCGAGAAGGGATTCGGCCTCGCTAGAGCGGATTGCGAGTACAGGGCACCGCTACCTCCCCGCTTAGCACGGCAAAGTTAAAACCAATATTCGGTTGCCTTAACGAAGGCATTATCAGTATAACTTGTTTCTTCATAAAATGCAAACCTGTTAACGAGCAATATTCTCATCCATTTTTTTCTTTTGCTCTTTTCTCTTTTTACGCAGTTCCTTAAAAAAGTTTGTTAACAAGGTGCCACATTCCTCTTCCATCAGACCACTTACCACTTCACATTGATGATTAAAGCGCTCGTCTGTTAAAAGGTTCATTAAAGTACCTGCACATCCACCTTTCGGATCACTTGCACCATACACAACACGTTTTACACGTGATAAAACAATTCCACCTGCGCACATTGGGCATGGCTCCAATGTAACATACAACGTTGCATTTTCTAAACGCCACGTACCTAACTTTTTACAAGCTTCATCTATGGCTAATAACTCTGCGTGAGCAATCGATCGTTGCTCTGTCTCCCTTAAATTATGAGCAACGCTGATCACTTCTCCATCCAGTACAATAACAGCTCCAATTGGAACTTCTTGGATTTCCCGGGCTTTCTTCGCTTCTTCTATTGCAAGCTGCATAAAATAAATATCTTGTTCCATAATACCGTCCTCTCATTACAAATAAAGTATTATAACCCTTCACTATCATATCAACCCATTTTGGATATATAATCCCCTGCTACGCAGAACAAAAGTGATCTCCGCCCATTTTATCCTTTTGTGTTCACTTGGCTCGGAGCAGGAAAAGACTCTGAACACTTCTATGCATGGCCAGATCCTCTTTCCCGCTCAAAAGAAAGGTTTTATGTCGGTTTTTCAATTTATATTCAATTACACCTCACCTTATAGATGCAGGATAACTTCCACACATTCAATCCAACCTAAAGAAAAAGGAAGGGTGATTACATATGAAAAATACTGCATTGCTCATTATTGACATGATTAATGATTTCCAATTCTCACACGGGCCAATTCTTGCGAAA
Organism: Paenibacillus sp. 102; assembly: GCF_039549175.1. Lineage (NCBI taxonomy): Bacteria > Bacillati > Bacillota > Bacilli > Caryophanales > Paenibacillaceae > Paenibacillus > Paenibacillus sp. 102. The sequence goes on from NZ_JBCGHT010000036.1 coordinate 5,076, forward strand.
AAATGTCAAATGATTATAGAGCCCATTTTACACTTAAAACGAACACTGAAAACGAATGGTTATCCTGTTATTTATATTAACGATCATTATCAACTATGGAGAGCTGATATCGATCAACTTATTACTCATTGTACAAATGATTATAGCAAAAACATTATACAAGCAATTGCACCTAGCGCAGATGATTATGTGTTTATTAAACCACACTATTCGGCATTTTATGAAACCCCTTTAAATTCTTTATTAGGACATTTAAAAGTTGAAAAACTTATCATAACAGGGATTGCAGGAAACATATGCATCCTCTTTACAGCTAATGACGCTCATATGAGAAACTATACTCTATATGTACCACAAGATTGCACTGCTTCTAATTCTGACCAAGATAATAAACACGCTTTAAAAATAATGGAAACAACATTGAAGGCAAATATTACACCCTCTCTTCAATTAAAGTTTGAATAGCATGCGTCGATTTTCCAACTTTTTATGACAAATTAGTCCGCTCGCTTCCCTCTTATGCTACAATTATTCTGTTTTGTGCTTTTTATTTACAGGAAATTATGAATTGAAAGGAGGAAACAGCGTGACCGGAGTACCATTTATTACGGTTGAAGGACCAATCGGTGTTGGAAAAACTTCACTAGCGAAGGAAATTTCAACTCACTTGCAACTCCACTTATTAAAAGAGATTGTTGATGAAAATCCTTTCTTGGGGAAATTTTATGAAAACATTGAAGAATGGAGTTTTCAAACAGAAATGTTCTTTCTTTGTAATCGCTATAAGCAATTGGAAGACATTAATATAAAATACTTGAATCAGCGTAAGCCAGTGGTAGCAGATTATCATATATTTAAAAATTTAATTTTTGCATCTCGCTCGTTAAAAGATGCTCAATATGACAAGTACATGCAAATTTATCGTATTCTTACGCAAGATATGCCTGTACCAAATGTCATTGTATATTTAACAGCAAGTCTAGAAACATTACAAAAGCGAATCGCGATGCGCGGACGTGAATTTGAGAAAAACATGGATCCAAATTACTTACTACAACTCACCAAGGATTACGAAACGGCAATGGATACTTTCAAAAAGGACCATCCTGATATTCCAGTGTTAAAATTCAATGGAGATAACATGGATTTCGTGAAAAATAGTGACGACTTGAATGTGATTTTATCCACTCTCCAAAATACACTCTTAAAGGGGACGAAATAGCAATGAATTTAAGGCAAAAGTATGATATTCCAAACGATGCAGTAATCACAATTGCTGGTACAGTTGGCGTTGGTAAATCAACTATGACAACTGCACTTGCCAACACTTTAGGTTACCGTACATCATTTGAAAAAGTGGATTCAAATCCATATTTAGATAAGTTCTATGCTGATTTCACGCGCTGGAGCTTTCACTTACAAGTTTATTTTTTAGCAGAAAGATTTAAAGAACAGAAAAGAATTTTTGAATATGGCGGTGGCTTTGTACAGGATCGCTCCATCTATGAAGATACTGGTATTTTCGCAAAGATGCATCATGAAAAAGGAACAATGACGGAAACGGACTATGAAACATACAAAGGGTTGTTCGATGCAATGGTTATGACACCTTATTTTCCTCACCCAGACTTATTAATCTATTTAGAAGGTTCTTTTGATGATATTGTCAGTCGTATTCAAGAACGCGGTCGCCCGATGGAACAACAAACACCAATTGAGTATTGGCAAGAAATGCACGGACGTTATGAAAATTGGATTAATAACTTTAATTCATGCCCTGTCCTACGTTTAAATATTAATGAATATGATATTTTAAAAGATGAAAACTCGATTGAACCAATCATCAAGAAAATTGGACATTTTTTAAAACAAACACGTAAACTTGTAAAATAAAAAACCCGTGCATATGCACGGGTTTTCCTACTAGCTCAATTTTTCTTTTTCGTTGGAGCAATAATTTCGCTTTCTGACTTCCCAGCATTAATACGCTGACGAACTGTACTTGTACTAATATCATATACTTCAGCAATTTCTTTAACAGTCATTTCTTTCCCATTAATAATCGCTGTTAATACTTTACCAGTACGTTTTGGAGCTGTTTCTTTTTTCACAGCCTCTTTCTCAGCTTTTTTAGATACTTCTACTTTTTTTGCTTCTTTTTTAACATTACAAGTACAACCACAAAGTTTGCGGAATGTATCATCGCTTATAATACGTGATACGTTTGCACCACTATTTAAAATTCTATTGTTCTTACAGACTGGACATTGTACGTAGTATAGAGTTTTTCCATCTAAAGGAAATGTTTGTATAATAAGATCCATGTTGACTCCTTTCATATCTATGAAGATAATCATCGGAATATGAGTGTTTTATAAGGCAGTGTGCTACCTTACATCATACTTTCTGATTGGTTTTAAAATAAAAACTCGTTACGTGTTGGTAACGAGTTCTCCAATCTCCACTTATATGCGCTGTTGTCAATTATATCTGGAGGAGGTAGAGGGATTCGAACCCCCGCGCGACTCTCGCCGCCTGTCGGTTTTCAAGACCGATCCCTTCAGCCAGACTTGGGTATACCTCCATATTGACATCAAATATAATATCAAAAGAAAAACAGTTAGTCAAGTACACTATAATAAATTATAGGAAAAGGAAAAATCCCCCTCCTTTTCCTACAGTTATTTTACTGACAACACTCATACCGATGAAAGTTTTAATTTATTTAATAACTGTTTTTCCTCCCATATAAGGGCGTAGAACTTCTGGAATTATAATTGTACCATCTTCTTGTTGGTAATTTTCTAGAATAGCTGCAATTGTACGTCCAATTGCAAGTCCAGATCCATTTATTGTATGAACATGTTCTGGTTTTGCATTTGGCTCACGACGGAAACGAATATTTGCACGTCTTGCTTGGAATGCTTCGAAGTTACTACAAGAAGAAATCTCACGATACGTGCCATAGCTTGGAATCCATACTTCAATATCGTATTTCTTCGCTGCTGTAAACCCTAAATCTCCTGTACACATGCTCATAACACGATACGGTAGACCTAATAATTGTAACACGCGCTCTGCATCATTTGTTAACTTTTCTAATTCTTCATAAGAATCTTCTGGTTTTACAAACTTCACAAGCTCTACTTTATTAAATTGATGCTGACGAATTAAACCACGTGTATCCCGACCAGCTGAACCTGCTTCAGAACGGAAGCACGCACTAAATGCTGCATAACGGATTGGCAATTGGTCTGCATTTAAAATCTCATCACGATGCATATTTGTTACAGGTACTTCAGCTGTAGGAATCAAGAAGTAATCTTCACTTTCAATACGGAATGCATCTTCTTCAAACTTTGGAAGCTGTCCCGTCCCTGTCATACTTGCACGGTTTACCATATATGGAGGTAACACTTCTTCATATCCATGTTCTTCTGTATGAAGATCAAGCATAAAGCTAATTAAAGCACGTTCTAACTTTGCACCTGTACCTTTAGAAAATACAAAACGGCTTCCCGTTACTTTAGCAGCACGCTCAAAATCTAAAATCCCTAAATCAGTTGCAAGATCCCAGTGAGGTTTTGGTTCAAAATTAAATTCTTTTACCTCTCCCCAAGTACGTGCCACTACGTTATCATCTTCTGTGTCACCAATTGGTGCAGATTCGTGAGGGATATTTGGAATAGAAAGCATTAATCGTTCTAGATCCGCTTCAACTGAGCGAAGTTCATCATCAAAATTCTTTACTCTTTCCCCTACCTCACGCATTTCTAAAATTAAAGCTTCTGCATCTTTCTTTTCGCGTTTTAATACAGAAATCTGCTGAGACACTTCATTACGCTTGCTTTTTAACTCTTCCGTTTGGACAAGCAATTCTCTTCTTCTTGTATCCAGTTCTTCGAAACGGCCGAAATCAGTTAAGTCTTCGCCTCTATGCTGCAATTTTGCTTTTACTTCTTCAAAATTCGCACGTAAAAATTTAATATCAAGCATTATATACTCCTCCTTTTATTTTATAAAACACAAAAAACTCCCGTCCCTGTAAAAAAGGGACGGGAGTTAACCCGCGTTGCCACCCTAGTTGAAAGCAATATAGCTTTCCTCTCAAGTAGAAATAACGACTCTTCACCGGAAATGCTTACTAATCATAAAGATATTCCACATTTCATTCTAGGATGGATTCACAAACTGTTTCTATCGGTTTCCACCAGCCACCGACTCTCTATAAGAAACACCACTTGTTACTACTTCCTATCAACACGTTTATTTTATAAAATTGTTACCATCAATTTACTATAATCTTACACAAGTTGCAAGTTACTTATACAACTTTTTTCATTTTTGCCTCTTTCACCATTTGCACAAAATATGCTGTAACACGATGATCATCCGTTAACTCCGGATGGAAAGAAGCTGCTAAAAACGGTCCTTGTCTTACTGCTACCATTCGATCGTTGTGCATGGAAAGAACTTCCACGTTATCTCCTACACTGACAACGTATGGCGCACGAATAAATACACCAATGAAGTCTTCCCCTACGCCTTTTATCGAAAGAGCGGCTTCAAAGCTATCCTTTTGGCGTCCAAATGCATTACGTTCAACTGTAATATCCATAGCACCAATATGAGATTCTTCATAACCAATAAGGTTGTTTGCGAGTAAAATCATACCTGCACATGTACCAAACATTGGCTTACCAGATTTCGCAAATTCGCGAAGTGGTTCCATAAAATCGTACTTATCGATAAGACGGCGCATTGTTGTACTTTCACCGCCTGGTAAAATAAGACCATCAATTTCTTCAAGTTGTTCTATACGTTTTACAATGACAGCTTCTGCACCACTTGCTTCAACTGACTTTACATGCTCACGAACAGCTCCTTGAAGACCTAATACACCGACTTTAACCATTTCAAAATCTCCTTTAATTACCAACCACGCTCTTGCATGCGTTGTTCTGGTAATAATGTTGAAATTTCGACACCTTTCATTGCAGTACCTAATCCTTTAGAAAGGCTTGCAATTAACTCGTAATCTTCGTAGTGTGTCGTTGCTTCAACAATTGCACGTGCAAATTTTTCTGGGTTTTCTGATTTGAAGATACCAGATCCTACGAACACACCATCTGCACCAAGTTGCATCATTAATGCAGCATCTGCTGGCGTTGCTACACCACCCGCTGCAAAGTTTACAACTGGCAGACGACCAAGACGTTTGATTTCAAGTAATACTTCATAAGGAGCACCCGTATTTTTTGCATATGTCATTAATTCGTCTTCGCGTAGGCTCGCAACTTGACGGATTTCTGCGTTTACTTGACGCATATGACGTACTGCTTCTACAATGTTTCCTGTTCCAGGCTCTCCCTTTGTACGAAGCATAGATGCACCTTCTGCAATACGACGCGCTGCTTCTCCAATATCACGGCATCCACATACAAATGGAACAGTGTAATCACGTTTATTTAAATGGTATACTTCATCAGCTGGAGTTAATACTTCACTCTCATCAATGTAGTCTACTCCTAATGATTCTAGTACACGTGCTTCCACAAGGTGACCAATACGGCATTTTGCCATAACTGGAATTGATACAGCACCCATAACCTCTTCAACGATTGTTGGATCTGCCATACGTGCAACGCCACCTGCTGCACGAATATCTGCAGGAACACGTTCTAGTGCCATAACAGCAACTGCGCCTGCTTCTTCTGCAATTTTTGCTTGCTCAGCGTTAACTACATCCATAATAACGCCGCCTTTTTGCATTTCTGCCATTCCACGTTTTACACGTTCTGTCCCTGTTACATTTGTCATGTACAAAAACCCCCCTAGGTGAATTGCTTTTCCCCATTAACGGCGAAAATTGAGAATACTCTTACATTCTACCACTAACTATTAGAGGCTTGTCCACTACTTTTTCATAAAGTCGGTATGAAAAATAGGAATAAAAAAAAGCTCCTACAATGAGGAGCTCTTAAAACCAACCTTTTACTGTATCAACAGCACTGTTCCAAATACCGCTAAAGAAAGAACCTACACCACGCATAGAGCGTACAAACCAGTTTGCCTTTTCTACTTCTGATTTTGTAACGAGATCTACTTGTAATGATTTACCTGATAAAAATCCAGGGTCATTATTATCTTTAGGTGATATAACCATTTGTCCTAATGCTGTGTCTTTTTTAATTGGTGCTTCTGCTTCTTTACCTGTATCTTTAAATGCTGTTTTATATACATCTTTACTTCCTTTTGGTATTGGAAGTGTAACAGCCTGTTTTGTTTGTACTGCAACATCTTTATCTTTTGCGTTTTCCACTCGTACAGTTTCATGCCCTTTTACTGCCGAACCCTTTGGATACACTTTTTTTACATCAAAATTTGTAAATCCGTAATCAAAAAGTTTCTTTGTTTCATCAAAGCGTGCCGTATGAGAACTTGTGTTAATAACTACAGAAATTAAACGCATGCCATTTCTTTCCGCAGTACCTGTAAAACAATGGCCAGCTTCTGGAGTAGATCCTGTTTTCAAACCATCTACCCCTTCATATTCCTTAATTAATCCTTTTAACATCCAGTTCCAGTTAGGCATTTCAATTTTCTCTTTGTTTTCGCGAAATATTTTTTTTGAAATTTTCGCTGTATCTAATACCTTCGGAAAATCTTGAATAAGATGTTGTGCTAAAATAGCAACATCTCTTGCAGACATTTTATTTTCTTCATCCGGTGTTGTACCTTCAGGATGTTGTCCTTTTAAATCTTTGTTTGTTAAGCCTGTAGAGTTTACAAATTTATAATTTTTCAATCCAAACTCTTTTGCCTGAGCATTCATCATTTTTACAAAATCTGCTTCTTTACCTGCAACTGCTTCAGCTAAAGCAATTGTTGCACCATTCGCAGAATAAATTGCCATTGCCTCGTACAACTCTTTTACCGTATAAGAGCCTCCATTTTCTAATGGAACATTTGATAATGAGCGGTCTTGTGAAATCTTATATGCATATTCAGAAACTTTTACTTTTTGATCCCACTTAAGTTTCCCTGTATCCACCGCTTTATGAACTAAGTATTCACTCATCATTTTTGTCATACTAGCAATTGCTAATAATTCATCTGCATTTTTTTGATATAAAATTTTCCCAGAATCTGCTTCTACTAAAATTGCCGCTCCTGCTTCCACATTTAAAGCAGCACCTGTTTCTGCCGATGCACTGCCATATGTAACGAACATGCTGCAAAATAGTGTAAGCACTGTTACCATTGCAACAAATCGCTTGCAAAACATACCTTTCACTTTTGTTACCCCCAATATCTTTGTACTCACATAACCGTTATTCTAACATAATCAAAAAAAAATAGACAGAGATATCAAATCTCCATCTATTTACATATAAGGCATTATAAAGAGTAATTTGGAGCCTCTTTTGTAATTTGTACGTGATGTGGATGACTTTCACGTAAACCAGCACCTGACATACGAATAAATTGTGCATTCTCACGTAAGAATTCTAAGTCGTTAGCTCCACAATATCCCATACCAGCACGTAATCCACCAACTAATTGATGAACTGTATCAGCTAAAGGTCCTTTATATGGTACACGTCCCTCGATGCCTTCTGGAACAAGTTTTTTGTTTCCTTCTTGGAAGTAACGATCTTTACTTCCTTTTTCCATCGCTCCGACTGAACCCATACCGCGGTATACTTTAAACTGACGTCCTTGGTAAATTTCAGTTTCTCCTGGGCTTTCTGCTACGCCTGCAAACATACTACCAAGCATTACAACGTGTGCTCCTGCTGCTAAGGCTTTTACCATATCGCCTGAGTATTTAATACCACCATCAGCAATAACTGGGATACCATGTTTACGAGCTTCTGTTGCACAATCATATACTGCTGTTAATTGCGGTACACCAACGCCAGCTACAACACGTGTTGTACAAATAGAACCTGGTCCAATACCAACTTTGATAACATTTGCACCTGCTTCAATTAATGCGCGTGTCGCTTCTGCTGTGGCAACGTTACCTGCAATGATGTTTAATGCTGGATATTTTGCACGAACTTCTTTTACTTTTTCAATAACACCTTGAGAATGTCCATGAGCTGTATCAAGTACAATTACGTCTACGTTTGCTTTTACTAATGCATCAATGCGTATCATAGCGTCTGCAGTTACCCCAACAGCTGCTCCAACTAATAAACGACCTTGCTTATCTTTTGCAGAGTTTGGGAACTCAATTACTTTCTCAATATCTTTAATTGTGATGAGCCCTTGTAATACACCGTCATTATCAACAAGAGGGAGCTTTTCAATTTTATATTTCTGTAGGATTTTTTCAGCTTCTTCTAGCGTTGTACCAACTGAAGCTGTAATTAATTGTTCCTTTGTCATTACATCGGAAATTTTAATAGAGTAGTCTTGAATAAAACGCATATCACGGTTTGTAATAATACCAACTAATTTTTTCTCATCTAAATTATTTACAATTGGTACACCTGAGATACGATATTTTCCCATAAGATGTTCTGCATCATATACTTGATGTTCCGGAGTTAAAAAGAAAGGATCTGAGATAACGCCACTTTCAGAGCGTTTTACTTTATCAACATGCTCAGCTTGTTGCTCAATAGACATATTCTTATGAATAATCCCTAAACCGCCTTGACGCGCCATTGCAATAGCCATATCAGCTTCTGTTACTGTATCCATCCCTGCGCTAATTAAAGGAATGTTTAACTGCAAACTTTCAGATAGAACCGTTTTAACACTTACTTCTCTTGGCAATACATCTGACTTCGCTGGTACAAGTAATACATCATCGAATGTCAAACCTTCTTTAACAAATTTAGATTCCCACATAATTGTTCCCCCCATGATACCAGAAATTATTATTAGTAGCTTAACAATTGGTTAAAATACTGTCAAGAAAGTACATATATGTTAGAATTTTTAGATAATAAGAGGAGCGTAATATATGCATCATACATCTTATACTTGGCAGCAATTAAGTTTCTTTTTTTCATCCCAACATGTACAGCGTTATCTTGCCCGCTGTTATGAAAAATTACCTATTGAAAATGCCGAAAAAAAAAGCTTCGAAAATTGTTATCCTTTTATTTATTACTTAGAGCATGGAAAAAGTTATTATGAATTATGTAAAACTGCACCTTTTTCTATTCAACCTATGTTGTTATTTTATGGAATGAGTCAACTTTTAAAAGCATGTTTATTAACTGTTGATCCAAACTATCCAGAAACAACAACAGTTTTGGCACATGGAGTAACAACGCGTAAACGAAAAAAACAAGGATATCAGTTTTTAGAGGATGAGGTTAAAGTACAGAAGAATGGATTATTCACCCATGTTGCAGAACGGATGTTTCACATAAAACACTTAGAGGCTGAAAAATTTATTATGATAGAACTAATGGGGAAAATTCCTGAATTAAAAACCTTATTTCAGCATAGTCAAAAAGAGAAAATGTTATATAAAGTTAATACGGTAGACGAACAGCATATTTCATTTTCTTCTGGCATACTCGATCGCTTACACATGACGCAAGAACGTTTCTCTCGTTACATAGAAACCTCTTGTAAACATCTCTTTATACAATACGTACCGAGTAAAGATGTTGAATCTAACCTGTTATTTTCAGCTTCCACTAAAACATGGAACCCTTTATACAGCACACCTTTTTCTTATGATTACAATACTAGCACTTACTATTTGCCAATAACTAAAGATGTGAGAAATTGTAAATTATTCTTACCAGAACCACTCATTCATTATTTATTACTATACAATTTAAGTATGATTTCTCGCTATGAGACTGACTGGTGGTACGACTTATTAGGAAGCTACGCCTCTGAAGATTACCCATTTATTTATCAATTTTTAGGGGTTTCTGCAAGGAAAATTCCTTACTATGTTTTATTATTTTTACTAGGTCAACAATCCCCTATTTCTTAGGAAATAAAAAAGCACGAGTCAATTGACTCGTGCTTTAATTGCTTGGCGACGTCCTACTCTCACAGGGACAAGGTCCCAACTACCATCGGCGCTAGAGAGCTTAACTTCCGTGTTCGGTATGGGAACGG
>NZ_JBCGHT010000037.1:0-12147 GCF_039549175.1 Paenibacillus sp. 102
ATCCATTCGTATCATTAAATGGTGATGTGTATGTTCCATATACACTACCATAACGATCCATAACGTCACCAACTTTAGGGGATATTTCTTCTTTTATGGCATTTCCCATCCGATCAACTACATATCCTTCCGCCTCTGGCCATTTAACTTTTCCAGTAATACTATCAATACAATTAGTACTAGAAATAACTTGAATATCGGTTTTTACCCCTGCCTCTACTGCCTTATTATAAGCTTCAATATTAGCTAGGATTTTTTCATTCGGAGACAAACTTGATTTATTAATATCCTCAATAAGATTTTTCAAACCAGCATTATCTATGTTTGGAAAATCTGTATTTTTAAATATTCCATCCCAAGCTTTGCCTCCGACCTCTTCCGAAACCTTAATTTCTTTTATAAATCCAAATTCCTCCAGATATTCAATGGACATTGGTAATTTCCATTGTATTCCTCCACCTACTGCATCAAAGGCAGGCGCAATTTCACCAGCAAAAGAGGTGAAATTATCCATGTCATATCCATATGCTTTAGCATCCATAAAGAATTCATCTACTAATCCTTTGTCTGGCCATGTTTCAATCACTTCTTTTAATTCCCTGAAATCTCGTATTACTTCATACTTATGATAAACATTCGGATTCTCAATATATGGTAGAGCACGTTCAGAAAATGAATATCCATTCGTATCATTAAATGGTGATGTGTATGTTCCATATACACTACCATAACGATCCATAACGTCACCAACTTTAGGGGATATTTCTTCTTTTATGGCATTTCCCATCCGATCAACTACATATCCCTCCGCCTCAGGCCATTTAACTTTTCCAGTAATACTATCAATACAATTAGTACTAGAGATAACTTGAATATCGGTTTTTACCCCTGCCTCTACTGCCTTATTATAAGCTTCAATATTAGCTAGGATTTTTTCATTCGGAGACAAACTTGATTTATTAATATCCTCAATAAGATTTTTCAAACCCTCATTATCTATGTTTGGAAAATCTGTATTTTTAAATATTTCATCCCAAGCTTTGCCTCCCCTCTCTTCCGCTACCTTCGCACCATTCTTCAAATTCAACCCATCAAAAAACGTCGCCGATTTCTTCTCAATCACTGGCGCATTTTCCACAGGTGTTTTCTCCTCTATATTAAGAGAAGGATTATCGAATTTCTCCCCAGATAACCGGTTCGCATTTTGCGCTTGCCCCTTAGTTTCACTCTTAGCAACAGAAAATAATTCTCCAAGTGTTTTTCTTTCTCCTACATTCCCAATGCCAGTTGCCAAAGGTTCAGGGAATAAATTCGGGATTTCAATATTTTTAATCTTCTCCCCGACATTCTTCATACTACCCGGCAGCTTATTCATGAATGCCGCTACTTCTTCCAACTTACCACCTATTTTACCGCTTTTCTCTGCTACTTGAAAGACTTTTGCACCCTCTGCGAGTTTTCCTAATACAGCTGATCCTTTCACTGCGGCGGTTACTTCACCGACGCCGACAAAACAACTACCAATATCAAATATCGCGCCACCAAGAGCATAAGGATCAGTCAATGCTTTTTCTACATAACCTTTTACGGAGTTAACTAGTGTCTTACCATACTTAGGATAATCCTGCCAACTGATGATGGCTTGCCCAAGATTTTTTAGCGTATTACCAGCTCCATAAATATCGTCCAGTTTCCACTGTTCTGTTTCTACGCCGCGTATCGAGTTAAAGCCCCACTCACCAAGCTCTAAGACTAGGCTCCCTAGCTTCGTCGCACCTATCGCAATCCCACTAATAGCGGATCCTGCCGCGCCTAAAAAACCTTCCAACACCAAGGCATCATCAGCAAGTCCTTTTAGGAAAGGGATGTTCTCTCCTACCCATTTTGTGCCTTTTCTCAATACATCCCATTTCTCACCGGCACTATTGGAAAAGTTTTGAAGCCAAGCCTCCACTGGATGATGTTCCGCCCATTCCTCTTGCTTTTTCTTCATTTCTCTTTCAGCTTGCAGTTGCGCTTCTTTTTTCGCCTTCGTGATTTGTGTATCCATTTCATGAATGCCTTTTGCCAAATCATCTAGCGCAAAGAAAGCTTGCAGTTGCGAATCAGTATAAGATAAACTACCCATCTTCCCTGCAATTTGAACTTGTTTGTTTAGGGCATCGAGAATTTCTTCCGCATTGCTTTTTTCTTTTTTGCTTTCAAATTGCTGTACTTTTTGAATCGTATCCTCTAGTTCTTTACTAGCTGCAACCAGTTTTTCATCAAACTGGCTTTTCGGCATACTCAGTGAAATCAAATCACTTACGCTGTTGTAAATATTAGAGATGCGACTATCCATTTCATGTTTCTTGGGGTGGAGATTGGAAAGTTTGTTTTGTGCTTGCAGTAATGCATCTTCCAGAATAATCGCATTCTCATCAGTTTCTCCCGTTGTTGACTGAAAATCCTGTAAGGTTTGCGCCATTTCTATACTAAGTAATTCATTGGTATCTTTCAATCCAATCACAACTGTATTTTGGTTATTATTGATGTCGTTGACAATCGCTTTCCCTGTTGCACCCTGCATGGCATCGGCCTGGATAATGCCATTCAATGCTTGTTTGGCTTGTTCAAGTTGATCATTTGTTTTACTGGTGTCTTTTTGAAGTTTTTCCAGTACTTCATGGAATTCCTTTAAATCTACATGAAAACCCATTTAATCCGCCTCTCTTTCTGGGGCACGGCAACATCGCCCTAAATCCATTATTGAAATTCTTAATGTACATATATGTAGTAACCTATATCTTCTTTTATATGTTTATTAGACATATCATTCTTTAAACGAAACAATCCCCTAAAGAGCCCATCTTATAGTGGGTTCTTTTTTTATGCGAAAAAAAACAGCGAATTCTTAACTATTTCATCAATACTTTTTAAAAAATATATCCCACATAGTTCTGATAAAACAATGGTTGACTCTAAATGACACGTATCTCGACTGATCTCCGGGTAGTTTCTTCAACTGTTTCTAAGAAAAAACATGATTGGAAATATCCGTCCAAAATGAAATAAGAAAAAGAACACAGATTTCTGAATAGATCCCAAACCAAATGGAACAAAAAAGAACCCTTATCATAAGGATTTTGCAAAAGGGAACAATAAATATATAGAATCAAGATAAAGAGAATTACTTGTTATATCGTATATATGTATAAGGTAATGTTAAGGGAATATTAAGGAATGGTCAAACTTGTTAGAATTATACGAAACAATTGCTATTCGTTGGATGAATTAACACCAAAAATCATTAAAAAGGGAACAGCATCTCGTGGGAAGTCGAGATGCTTTAAGAAAATAAATAAGAAAAATCTTGCATAGATCATAACATACTTTATGAACAAATGAAGGTACACTTTTTTGTGGAATTATATTATTTACGTTAGTAAAATACGAAATTACATTTCGTTTTAAAAATCAAATTAAAAAGCATCCTTGAAAAGAATGCTTAAAAAACTAGGTTACTTAAAAACTCTTTAATATCATAACCTTTTTTCTCTATTAATACTTAGCTTAATAAAATTGCTTTGTCTTTATTTAACTCTGAGGCTTCAACCATTATATGTTGTGAAATACCTCAAATGCTATATACCAGGTCCACTATACTTATCTTCTAATAATCATCTCTTCCTTCAAATAATTCTTGGTATATAATCTCAAGAAAAGTTTTTTTATCTACTATATCACTTTCAAAAGGAAATGACATCTGATGAAATATCTTAGTAGTAGTCTCAATGTTTTCGATTCCCATTACTATAACTTCTTTAGCCCTCTTAAAGTACCATTCAGAATAATCAGATTTTACACCTGGAACTATTAATCTACGAATAATATATTTTTGGTTCTTCTCATCATTAATATCTAGTGCATAAACACTGTTACTCTCCTCATCAATCATATAGTTAATATCAATGTACTTTAATATACTACTTAACATATTAATATTTACTTTTGCCATATCTATCTCCCCCATATTGGAAATGCTGTAATTGGTTGATTATTTCTAAAAAATACTTGATCAGTATATGATTGTCCATAATTTAAAGTGCCTCGCTGATATCCTGAACCTATCATATTTTTATAAGTAATTGGCATCTGAGCTAAATCCAAATCTGCAGGCTTTCACGTACGATAAAAGGAATCGAAACCATTCATGCCTTATATAAGCAAAGACGAAGTCTTCAAACAGACTTCGTCTTTCAACGTACAATGAATTACAACCATTACTAGTAGCCACATAATATTTAATTATACACGCTGACCTATATCTATCTCTTGTAAAACTTTGCAACAGAGCCTTCAAAGATACATATTTGCATTCTTCAACCCAAAAGATATAATTCTTTTAAAGTTTCTATAAAATCAGAATCCGTCTTTGCTTCAATCATATTAATAAGATCATAAAATTGGCTTAGTTTAAAAGAAAAATTGTATAGAACAACCGCGGCACTATTCAATTCTCTAGATTTATTTATATAAATCTTAGAGTTACTTTTCCCTAAAAATAAAACATTATATCTATCATTTGTGCTTTTTTCTAAAATTATTCTATCTGGCTTAAGTTCGAAAAAAGAATAATACTGTTCATCTGAAAACGTTTTGAATATCTTTTGAATATTATTTAATGATGTTGTACTCCTAATCTCATTTCGAACATTTGTATCATACTTTCTTACTTCTAACTTACTTTTCGAAAAAATATATAAAGCCAATGCTGATTTATATTTATCTGAAAATGTATCTACTTTGTATTCTTTTCCTCTAACAACTTCAAAAATCTCATAATGATTATTTACTTTATTAAAAGTTAACTTAACAATAGTTTCAGGATAATCTTCCCCACCTAATGGTACAACACAAATAATATCTTTTTCCCTTTTAATCACTTTAAATTCTGTTTCAATTAAATTATATATACCACTTAAGTCCATATTTTATACTCCTTTATGGCTTTATTTGTTTAATAATTTCAAGCTCTATTAATTCTTCTATAGAGTAAGTTCGACCATTAGGTTTATATTTAATAATTTGCGTTCCTCCACCTGGCTGATCAAACCAAGGAGCAATTTTCCCTGAAGTTACTTCAAAATCAGCAATAACCTCATAAACATAATAAGGCGCTTGTTCACTATGCGGGGCCAAAGCTCTACTTGGGAACGAATCACTTTCAGGAGCTAAAAAAGAACCTGCCGGATTACCATATCTATCCAACTTCGTTCCAGGATGTAATGTTTCCACTTTTTGAGTTCCCGAAACAAATCCATCATTAGGCGGCCAATGAATTTCCCCTGTTTCTTGGTCATAGTATTTTGGATTCTTATATACATCCTCATATTTCTTATATAATTCTTCACTAGGTGGATAATTCCATTTCTTTATATTTTCAGGGATTTTCACATCATCTACATGTTTCCCAGCCTCACTAGCTCCCTTACCAACATTACCCGTACCCTTAGTTTCACTCTTAGCAACAGAAAATAATTCTCCAAGTGTTTTTCTTTCTCCTACATTCCCAATACCAGCTAGCGAAGTTTCAGGGAAGAAATTCGGGATCTCAATATTTTTAATCTTCTCCGCGACATTCTTCATACTACTCGGCAACTTATTCATTAATGCCGTTATTTCTTCCAACTTACCACCTATTTTACCGCTTTTCTCGGCTACTTGAAAGACTTTTCTACCCTCTACGAGTTTTCCGAATGCAGCTGTTCCTTTCACTGCGGCGTTTACTTCACCAACGCCGACAAAACAACTGCCAATATCAAATATCGCGCCACCAAGAGCATAAGGATCAGTCAATGCTTTTTCCACATAACCTTTTACGGAGTTAACTAGTGCCTTACCATACTTAGGATAATCCTGCCAGCTGATGATGGCTTGTCCAAGATTTTTTATCGTATTACCTGCTCCGTAAATATCGTCCAGTTTCCATTGTTCTGTTTCTACGCCGCGTATCGAGTTAAAGCCCCACTCACCAAGCTCTAAGACTAGGCTCCCTAGCTTCGTCGCACCTATCGCTATCCCACTAATAGCGGAACCTGCCGCCCCTAAAAAACCTTCCAACACCAAGACATCATCAGCAAGTCCTTTCAGGAAAGGAATGTTCTCCCCTACCCATTTTGTACCTTTTCTCAATACATCCCATTTCTCACCAGCACTCTTGGAAAAGTTTTGAAGCCAAGCCTCCACTGGATGATTGTCCGCCCATTCCTCTTGCTTTTTCTTCATTTCTCTTTCAGCTTGCAGTTGCGCTTCTTTTTTCGCCTTCGTGATTTGTGTATCCATTTCATGAATGCCTTTTGCCAAATCATCTAGCGCAAAGAAAGCTTGCAGTTGCGGATCAGTATAAGATAAACTACCCATCTTCCCTGCAATTTGAACTTGGTTTTTTAGGGCATCGAGAATGTTTTCCGCATTACTTTTTTCTTTTTTGCTTTCAAATTGCTGTACTTTTTGAATCGTATCCTCTAGTTCTTTGCTGGCTGCAACCAGTTTTTCATCAAACTGGCTGTTCGGCATACTCAGTGAAATCAAATCACTTACGCTGTTGTAAATATTAGAGATGCGGCTATCCATTTCATGTTTCTTGGGTTGGAGATTGGAAAGTTTGTTTTGTGCTTGCAGTAACGCATCTTCCAGAATAATCGCATTCTCATCAGTTTCTCCAGTTGTTGACTGAAAATCCTGTAAGGTTTGCGCCATTTCGATACTAAGTAATTCATTGGTATCTTTCAATCCAATCACAACTGTATTTTGGTTATTATTGATGTCGTTGACAATCGCTTTCCCTGTTGCACCCTGCATGGCATCGGCCTGGATAATGCCATTCAATGCTTGTTTGGCTTGTTCAAGTTGATTATTTGTTTTACTGGTGTCTTTTTGAAGTTTTTCCAGTACTTCATGGAATTCCTTTAAATCTACATGAAAGCCCATTTAATCCGCCTCTCTTTCTGGGGCACGGCAACATCGCCCTAAATCCATTATTGAAATTCTTAATGTACATATATGTAGTAACCTATATCTTCTTTTATATGTTTATTAGACATATCACTCTTTAAACGAAACAATCCCCTAAAGAACTCATCTTATAGTGGGTTCTTTTTTTATGCGAAAAAAAACAGCGAATTCTTAACTATTTCATCAATACTTTTAAAAAAATATATCCCACATAGTTCTGATAAAATAATGGCTGACTCTAAATGACACGTATTCCAACTGATCCCCGGGTAGTTTCTTCAACTGTTTCTAAGAAAAAACATGATTGGAAATATCCGTCCAAAATGAAATAAGAAAAAGGCCACAGATTTCTGAATAGATCCCAAACCAAATGGAACAAAAAAGAACCCTTATCATAAGGATTTTGCAACAGGAAACAATAAATATATAGAGCCAAGATAAAGAGGATTACTTATTATATCGTATATATGTATAAGGTAATGTTAAGGGAATATTAAGGAATGGTCAAACTTTTTAGAATTATACGAAATAATCGCTATTCGTTGGATGAATTAACACCAAAAATCATTACGCCCAATGCTATCTGGACGCGTAAGATGCCCTTCACTAGATGTATACGTAACAACCTTACCAACGTTATTGTTCTCTAACTCTCGATCAAGATGTTCTCCTAAAGCTTTTCTTCCTTTTATCTCTTCTTCCCTTCCACGCTTTGTGATCTCTTTTAAATTTTCATTCTTAACATCCCATTTTTACGATCTAAAGGTTTACCATCTCCATCATAAGATTCACAGTAGCGTTCATATCTAGCATCATCTGCTACTTTATACTCTCCTCGCGCTTCAGCTTCATCTATTTTCTTTCGATAGTATTTTTCTCGTTCTGAAGTTAGTTTAATTTTGTTTGAGTTTGTATTACTACCTTTAACCGTACCCTTACTATCAAGAGAAGCCTCTACACCCTTTATCTCATCATCTATAATCTTATTACTTGCTGTATGATGCTTTATTTACCCAGCTATGGAAATCTGTACTGCCTTGTTTAGATGTTATTTGGCCAAAGTCGTCAACTTCAAAGCTTTTCGATTTGGCTGTCATATCATCTATGCTTTTGGCTATCTTTTCACCAAGCTTATACCCTTATAAATTCTGGATTTCTCCATACTTAAACATGAAAATTTGCAATAGTATAGGTAGTAGTTTGTTGAACCGCTCTGTTAAATAACCTTTCTATTCTAAAATAAAAAGGTTACCTCATGAGCAAGTGAAACCCACCACTTATGAGATAGCCCTTTAATTTTAACTCTCTATTAATCGTGTAATTTACTTAAGAACTCTGTGAAAGTATTAGCAACAAAAAATACATTTTCTCTTGCGACTTTCTCTGCTTCTCCTGCCGTAATCCCTTCGCTCTCCATCAGCGCTTCCTTTTCCCATGCATCTTCATGTTCCCAAAAGACAACAATTGGATTCTCTTCATGATTTTTATAATCAAAACAGATTAAATTTCCTGCTGGATTGATTCCAAAGGGAACTACATCTTTAGGTAAGGTAGCACGATAGTTATTATAATCTCTTACAATATAATCACTACTCTCCTCATCAAAAGAAAGTAATGAACCAAAGACTCTTTCTATTCCTTCAACATCAAAACAATATGGTATTACATTAGCCCCATGATTTACCTTTGCACACTCGATATAATCTTTTGGAAACTTGATTCCCAGTGATTGACCTATTTTTTCCACAAATTCTTCCGTAACCAAATCATCCGCATACTTCCATTCTAAATTCTTCATCTAATTCCGCCTCCCTATAATCTATTTCCACCTAAATGATTCACACTATGAACTTCTTTTATTACTAATTGCATTTTTCCTAGTATTTGATGATGATGCCATTTCCCACCAGCTTCATTTATTTAGGAATTAATTGGAACTAAGTTATCAATATCTCCAGATCCTTTAAATTGACTACCAATTAAATGACCACCATCATCTCTCCCTGGATAATTACCTCTAATTCTGTCTGTTCCACCTACATTACTTTGAGTATATTGATTTCTCTTTCCTTTGCCGAGTTGTATTTCCGCTTCGACACTATCAATCCGACCAAAGTTGTTGGTTTCATAGGTATATCCTTCTTTTTTTTGTACTTCACATTTTCGTCAAACTTAGCTCCTTCTACATTTGCTCCTGTTAAATCTGCATTTGTAAAATCTGCATTTCTAGCATCTATTTCTGATAAATTTGCATTTTCCAAATACGCTTTTTCAAATTTACCATTTGTAAGATTAGCACTGCTAAAATCCGTTCCAGTGCAATACGCCTGTGTAGCATCAATTCCAGATAAATTCGCATGGCAAAAAGTAGCATGATTTAAAATTGTTCCAACTAATTCTCCATATGAAAAATCAACTTCATCAAAACAAGTCTCGAAGCAACTACTTATATTTATCTTTGCATATTTCATATTTGCTTTAGAGAAATCCGCTTCGCCAAACCTACAATCTGCAATGTTGATTTCCCCTAAATTACAACTTCTAAAGTCAGCCAGCTCAAAATCACAATCACGAAACGCTGCTCCCATTAATGAGGAAGCCCTTAATATAACTCGGTTTGCCATAATACGCTTTCCCATTACCTCTGACAGGCCTGAAAAAGTAAGGTCTAACTCATCTATAATCTTATCATTGTATTGAGATCTACTTAATATTTCCATCACTCTTATTCTATCATTATTCTTCACATTCATGATTACAATCAACACTCCATTTAATTGCCCTCACTTGAATTTTATAATACATTTCAATCACGTAGAAAAATTATGGATGTCTTTTTTTAATAGTTAAAGACATTTTTTGTATTAATAGATTAATAATAGGACACCAAATAAGTGCTCTTACTTCCCCGTCAAAAATCCTTTCTGTTTCGTTCACTTGTTTTAGATGCCTGTGCATCTTTAACTTTAGCATCATGAGCTTTGTCATTCTGGTAAACGAATATAAATCAAGTATTAAATAAGTGTGGTTATCCCTCTTATAAAGCCACTGTATCCAATATCATGTGTCTACTTACTAAGATGAGCTATAAATTCAAATATGATTTTCCTTAATCATTGGAAATATATTGTCTTATAAGCTATCGATTTGGTTCTCAAATCCATAAAAAGAGTACATCAACAGTTTTATTTGTTGATGTACTCTTTTATATTATTTTTATAGATATATTTTCAAATATAATTATACATTTCCCGCTCATTTTCACAATGTTTTTTATCCTTTTTTAATACAAAATTCCCATCATATAACACATTAATTTTTCGGTGGTGCTTTAAGTTCTTTTATAAATGTTGTAAAATCTTTTGCAATAAATTTTATATCTTCATCTAATAATTCATTATCTTGTTCAAAATAATCCATATCGCAATAGTAAAGATTACCTTTCCCCTCTCCTTCGAGCAATAAACAAACTAAACTTTCACCTATGCTATAACCAATTGGGAAAAAATGAGAAGGAACTACTTTCCCTAAGTTATATTTGTTAAACATTTCTTCTAAATTAAGATTCGTTTCAGTAGTTAAAGGAAAAAATAGTACAATAGAAGACTCGACAGTACCTTCTTTTCCGTCATCATTTGTAACAAATCTTCTTTTCTCCGCTTTCCCCCCATTATTCAATAATAAAAATTGTCTATACTCATCTGGCAACTTAATATTATATTTCTCCTCTAAGTTTTCAATTTCTCTCTGGTCCGTTGGAGGAAACGTATATTCAAAGTTCATATTTATTTCTCCTTCACTTTTTATAAATAGGTTTTCACTCATCATATAATCCATCTAATAGCTCTGAAAATGTATTACAAATTATCTCTATAGCTGCTTCTCCTTGTTCCTCATGATCCCAAAATACAATTGTCGGTGATAGTTTATCCGCACGATAGTCAAGACATATTAGATTTCCAAAAGGATCTCTTGCAAAAGGAACAATCCCCTCTATCTCAGGCTGTATTGGATCGTAAAACATCTCTATATTCATATCTTGACTTGTGAAACTTAATAGATTATTTATTACACCTTCCCCTCCATTTTCAAAATTAAAGTTATCTGGTTCCGGACATCCACCATTATACTTCATTACACATTCCTTATAATCTTGTGGAAAGATTACTCCAAAAGATTTCTCTACCTTAGATATTATTTTTTCTTCAATAAATTCTTCTGTAAATAGCCAATTTACTTTTTCCATGTCATAATTCCCTCCAAAATCTGTTTTACTAAATGACCTTTCCTTCCTGGAACGCCACCACCCCAGATTGCTCTCCCACCTGTATGTGGTGCTGCATCATGTTCAAAGAAATTAACAATTTGCATTCTTCCTGGATCTTGATGGTGATGCCAGGTCAATGTTTTGGGTACTTTCCCTCTTTTTAAATACTCTATTTCACTTGGAGTAAATTTCAATGCCAAATCTTGATCTCTTTGTATCTTTTCATATAGCCTTAACGATAACTCTCGAAATTGTACTTTATCTGGTTCTAAATAAAACGATTTATCTAAAAGCATTTCTTCCTTAGAGTTGAATAGAGGAAAACCTTCTTTATATTACCCGTACCCTTAGTTCCACTCTTAACAGCAGAAAATAACGCGCCAAGTGTTTTTCTTTCTCCTACATTCCCAACACCAGCTGCCAAAGGTTCAGGGAATACATTCGGGATATGAATATTTTTAATCTTCTCTCCGACATTCTTCATACTATTCGGCAACTTATTCATGAATGCCGTTACTTCTTACAACTTACCAACTATATATCATGGCTTTTTTACTTTTCCGCTGAAGTTCGTTCTGCCCCGTCTGGTAATATTTCTACACCTTTAAAGGTGGCGAATACGTTGTCTGTCTGCTGCTTTTACTATTTTAATTTCAATTATACTAGCAATTTGTATTTTCCTTAATTTATAAAAAATACTTTAATGAAGCTATAGGTCCCCTATTAATAAAAAAGCACTTGTTGTCTTTAATCGACAATTGAAGTGAACCCAAAAAGTTAGACACATATTTTTAAGCAGCTTGCGAGAAATGAGTTCTGTATTGTACAGGACTCATTCCTTTTAGTTTTATTTTAATACGATCATGATTATAGTAATGAATATA
>NZ_JBCGHT010000038.1:0-11149 GCF_039549175.1 Paenibacillus sp. 102
ACATCAGGCTGATAATGCTTCCACTTGAATACATGTTCCTTTTCCATACCAATCACACCTTTTCTAGAGTAATAGAATCAGTATATCCAAGTTTTAGAGATTACTTACACGTATATTAAAGTTTTTGCACCAGAACCATCCCAAAAGATAAGAGATTTTAATACTCTTAAGTACAAAAAACGTCATCCTTTCTAATCTAGCTTGTTTAGAAAGAATAACGTTTTTTTGCTTTATAGATAGTGCAAAAACTTAGCTTTATAGCGATGTATCGATACCCCTTATAGTATATCGATTTTTATGTTGGTGGGTATAAAGTACAGCTTCTAAGTGAAAAAGAAGCAAGTTAAAAAGACTAGAAAGTGTATTGACGCCATCAAAGATTATGATATAATCTATTCCACGGAATGAAAATCGTAATCATTACTATTTAGGTTTTTGTGAAAAAAATAAAATGTAAATAAAAAACAGTGTAAAGGATAGTTGTGATGATACAGGAAATAGAGTTTATAAAATTTAATCCAACTCAAAATATGACGATTCTCGTTAAGACTAATCATCCAGTTAATGAGCATAAGACGATTGCAACAAAAATTATGTCGTATGACAGCGTGTATGCAGAACAAGTAGGATTTATAGAAGAATCTACAAAGTATGAAGCCGACGCACATCTTCAAATGGCTGGAGGTGAGTTTTGTGGTAACGCTTGTATGGCACTAGCAACTTTTATTGCTAATAAAAAAGGACTTCAACATAATGATTTAACAGAAATATTATTAGAAGTTTCGGGAACAGACGAACTCATAGTGTGTCAAGTGAGGAGAGAGCTAGAAGAATATTATTGCCAAGTTACTATGCCCATCCCTAAAGAGATAGAACAGAAAACTATAAAGTATGAAGGAAATGATTTGGACATTGTTATAGTGAATTATCATGAGTCTATTCATATTGTGATAGAAGTAGAGGCTATTAATGAAGCCGTGAGAAAAAAAGCCCAAACATTAGCAAAATCATTGGCATTAACCCTAGACACTAAATTGATAGGTATCCTATTGTATAAATCAAATTCTAATGAATTGGTTCCACTTATCTATGTTCCACATCTTGATAGTATGGTATGGGAACGGGGATGCGGTTCAGGTACTGCCTCTTTAGGAGCTTATTTGGCTTGGAAAAATCAAAAGGGGGTTGTTGCACATGTAAGACAACCTGGTGGAACTATTACTGTTTTTGCCAAATGTCATGAAGAAGAGTTAACAAGTCTTAAAATTGAAGGAGGTGTTGAGATAGTAGCACAAGGAAAAGCTTTTATAACTGTTTAATTATTACATTGTATTGGAGAGAAAATGAATGAATGACTTAGAAAATTTTTTGAAATGTTTGAGTAATTATCGAGAGAAATTTAATGCTTTGATAGGAAGCCATGAACACACTATAAATAATTGTTTGGAGTTAGAGACATTAATAGATGAATACTCACACTTCATTATAAACACGAGGAACAAAGAAATATGGGGAAAATTGCAGCAACAAGAACACTATGATTTGAAGCAACTTGCGGTTTCTTTAAGAGAAAAGTCAGCGTTTTGTGTAGCTATTATGGAAAAATATCGTGCATTGAAGCTTCTAACTGGAGTTGCTGAAATAACAGATTACTTTAAGAATATCGAATCATGTATTGAAAAAGAATTTGGGAGTTTTCAAATTACTTCTGATTCAAAAGTATTACTAGTAGGGTCAGGTTCATTTCCAATGACACCAATATTAATTGCTAAGCGAACTGGAGCAGAGGTTGTTGGCATAGATATTGATGATGAAGCTATCGAACTTGGATTAAACGTTGTAGAAAGACTAGGTGCAGGATTAAATATTAGATTAGAGAGAGTACCAGTAGAAAATCTTGATTTTACAAAAGACGCGACTCATATCATTTTTAGTTCGACCGTTAAAGATAAATATAACATACTAGAACAATTACATACATTAACAAATGAAAATGTAGTCGTAGCTATAAGATATGGTGATCAGTTAAAGTCTCTATTTAATTATCCTTCGAGGGAAGTTGATAAACAAAAATGGAATAAAGTTGATGACATATTGCGTCCAGATGATGTGTTTGATATTGAGTTGTATCAAAAAGTATAACCTGTTTACTTATGAGAAAGGGAGGATTTTATGAGTACTTTTAAGCGTGTCTTAGTATTAGGAACTGGCCCTACATCTATCCAACTTGCTGTAAATTTAAAAAAACAATTGAATAGTGATGTGGGAATTGCTGGAAGAGAATCTGCTCGTTCAGAGAACTTTTTTTCAACTTTTAAGCAAAGTAATCATCTAGTTCGTGTAAGTATTCAAAATGAAAAACATCGAAATATGGAAGGTGAATACTTCGTTGATCAAGTTTTTAAAGGGTATGAAACAATTAAAGGTAATTGGGATACCATTATTCTCTCTGTAACAACGGATGCATATATTGAAGTAATAAAGCAGATTGATATAGAGCTTTTGAAACAAGTAAGGTGTATTGTTTTAATTTCTCCGACTTTTGGTTCAAACAGCTTAATAAGTAATTATATGTATAGTATTAATCCAGAAGCGGAAATTATTAGTTTTTCTACATATTATGGGGATACACGATGGATGCACGACAGCCCTTCTAATCATGTTTTGACAACAGCGGTTAAGAAAAAAATCTATATAGGGTCGACGGATTATCTATCAAAAAATGTCGATATACTCTGTAAAGCATATGAACAATTAGGAATTACTCTAGAAATCATGAAATCTCCAATTGAGGCAGAAACAAGAAATATTTCTTTGTATGTCCACCCACCATTATTTATGAATGATTTTTCGCTAAGTGCAATATTTGAGGATATAGATACCAAAAAATTTGTGTATAAAATTTATCCTGAAGGTCCAATTACACAATATTTAATACATGATATGCTAGCCCAATGGAAAGAAATTATGAGTATTGTAGAAAAAATGAAGATTAAAAGACTTAATTTGTTGAAATTTATGACAGATGACAATTATCCAGTAAGATTGGAAAGTCTATCTCGACAAGATATAGAAAACTTTAATCATTTAGAAAGTATCCATCAAGAATATTTATTGTATATTCGTTATACCTCACTATTAATTGATCCTTTTTCAGAACCAGATAAGGATGGAAAACATTTCGATTTTTCAGCTGTTCCAATTAGAAAAATGTTTGTCAACAGAGAAGGATATTGGGATATCCCGAGAATGCCTAAGGAAGACTATTATCGTATCAAAATAATACAAGGAATTGCAAAATATTTAGGTTTAAATTGTCCAACAATAGATAAATTCATTAAAACATACGAGAGTAAAATTGAAAAAGTTGCCCAATCCTATAAAGGAGAATTATTATCTAACGCATATTTTATTCAAAGTTTCGATGAAGATTTGAATATGATTTGTAGTGAAATAGAAAAAAGTATTGGAGAGAAGATGGTGGAATAATCTTTATCTTAAATAAAATAGACTAATATACCATATAAATCGTAATGATTTCGATTTATCTATTATTCTAATCAATAGGTTTGGAACGTTAATCATAGTTAAACAGCAACAATAAATTACATCTAAATTAAGAAGACTAAAGGGAGAGGAATACTTTGTTGATGAAAAGGTTTAAGTTAGCGACTCTAGTTTTTTTGGCCGTATGCGTTCTAGCTGCCTGCTTTGTAATTTTGAAAAGCTCAGATAGCAAGAAGAAGGAGAGTGATCCTTCAACGAGTAATAAAAAAACATTAACTTATGCAGTATCTAAAGATATTAATGATATGAATCCGCATTTGTATACAGGTTCAATGTCCGCTCAAGGAATGGTATATGAATCATTAGTTGAAAATACAAAAGAAGGGATTAAGCCTTTACTTGCTAAATCATGGGAGATATCAAAAGATGGAAAAATATATACTTTCCATCTAAGGCAAGATGTGAAATTTCATGATGGTGAACTATTTAACGCAGAAGCAGTGAAAAAAAATATTGATGCTGTACAAAATAATGCACAAAAGCATTCCTGGATTAAACTATCAACAAAAATAGTAGCTTGTAATGTGGTAGATGAATATACAGTTGAATTGGTGCTATCAGAAGCATATTATCCAACTCTAGTTGAATTATCTATGACTAGACCTTATGTATTTATATCACCTAAAAATTTTGTTAATGGAGGAACAAAAGGTGGGGTAAATGGCTACAACGGTACAGGTCCATATATTCTCGATGAACATAAAATTGATGAATCCGCAACTTTTAAAGCAAATGAAAACTATTGGGGTGGCTCACCTAAAATCAAGAAGATTACTTCTAAAGTTCTGCCAGCAGGGGAAACAACATTTTTAGCATTACAAAAAGGAGAAGTTAATTTTGCTTTCACAGATGATAGAGGTGCAGACAGTATTGATGTTGAGGCAATGAATCAATTGATTGATTCAGGTAACTATCAAATTGCTAGAAGTGAAGCGATGAATACGAAAATGATTGTGGCTAATAGTAGTAAAACTGATAATCCAGTAAGTGAAAAAGCCGTTCGCGAGGCCATTTGGTACGCTATTGATAGAGAAACAATTACTAAGGATATTTTAAACGATACCGAAGCAGTAGCTAATACACTGTTTTCTTCTAATGTTAATTATGCGGACGTTCCATTGAAGAAACGAGGCTATGATTTAGAAAAAGCAAAAGATATTTTAAAAGAAGCAGGATGGGTATTGCAAGGTGATGCTGTTGTTAGAACTAAAGATGGCAATAAACTAGCAATGAATCTTTATTATGATAGTAATTCTCCTTCTCAAAAAGCAGAGGCTGAATTTATTCAAAGTTCGTTAAAAAGTATAGGTATTCAATTAAAAATTATTGGTGAACAATCAACTTCAATCGCTAATAGAAGATCAACTGGGGACTATGACTTATTATTCAATCAAACATGGGGACTAGCATATGATCCACAAAGTACAATAGCTGGTTTTACCTCCAATGCTTCTTATTTGCATACTACAAGTGGTATTGCAAAGGCAGACGAGCTTTACAGTAAAATTGCTGAGGTTATGGTATCAACTAATGAGGAAGCACGAAAATCATTGTATGCTGAAATTTTAAAAATTGTTCATGAGGAAGCAGTCTTTATTCCAATTTCATATGGTCGTGTCACTGTAGTCGCTCCTAAAAACTTAAAAGGCATCTCATTTAAGCAAACACAATATGAGTTACCATTTGAGAGAATGAACTTTAAATAGGGATATAAAGGGGGATTTCCCCCTTTTATTTATTGATATTTTTTATTCAAAGGAGGTTTTCTATGGGAAGCTATATTATTAAAAGGCTATTAATATCCATTCCTTTACTTTTAGTTATTTCATTGGCAACGTTTGTTTTAATTAATCTTTCCCCTTTAGATCCAGCCGAAATGGTACTACGTGCACAAGATATTCCAGAAATAACAGATGAATTAATTGCGCAAACGAAAGAGAAGTTAGGGCTGGATAAACCATTTATAGAACAATATTTACATTGGACCATTGCTTGTTTGCAATTAGATTTTGGGAATTCATACGTCACAGGAAAACCAGTTTGGTCATTAATAGGGCCAGCCTTTCTAAATACATTAAAACTAACCTTAGTGTCATCTGTTTCCATTATTATTTTGTCAATATTATTAGGTGTGATCTGTGCAATGAAAGAAGGAAGGGTAATTGATAAATCAGTAAGAGGGATTTTATTCTTTCTAACAGCAATGCCGCCATACTTGCTTGCCGCTATTATGATTTGGTATTTTTCTGTAAAATTAGACCTACTACCAACAAGCGGGATGGATTCGTATAAAAGTTATATTCTTCCGGTTATTGTCATCACGGTAAGTTATACAGGCATTTATTTTCGAACTGTTAGAAGTTCGATGTTAAATAATCTAAATGAAGATTATGTACTGTATGGAAGAGCGTGCGGCTTAACAGAGAGGAAAATTATTATACATGTTTTAAGAAATTCACTGCAAGTTGCCGTTTCAATATTTTGTATGTCTATCCCTATTATATTGGGAAGCACAGTAGTGATAGAAAATATGTTTGCATGGCCGGGATTAGGAAGTCTGAGTGTTAAATCTATTCTAAGTAGAGATTTACCGGTCATCCAAGCGTATGTACTCATACTTGCGGTAGCATTTGTGTTGTTTAATATGATTTCCGACATTATAAATGCTGTAATGAATCCTAAATTAAGGAATGATCTATAAGTGAAAATACTAAAATCTTTAAGTGAAGATATGTTGGCCATTATATCTTTGGTAGTCATTGTTGTGACAATTGTTGCTGGTATATTTGCCCCTTTACTTGCGCCACATGATCCCGAGGAAGTAAATATGGGACTTCGGTATGCAACCCCATCGTGGGAATACCTATTCGGTAATGATCAATTAGGGAGATGTGTCTTATCTAGACTAATTTATGGAATTCGTCCTAGCATTCTATGGGTTTTAGTTGCGTTATTGATAATTGTTTTAATTGGAACTATTTTAGGCCTCATAGCCGGTTACTTTAGAGGACGAGTAGATGCTTTTATTATGAGGTTTTGTGATATTATGCTTTCTTTTCCAGGGTATGTTATGGCATTGGCAGTTGTGGGGATTCTAGGCGTGGGTTTTAAGAATATACTAATTGCGTTTATTTTAATCAAATGGGCATGGTTTGCTCGAGTAATCAGAACATCTGTTATGCAATATTCGGAGTTAAACTATGTGAAATTTTCTAAAGCATCTGGTATTAGTGATATACAAATTATATGTAAGCATATTGTTCCTGTTGCATTGCCTGATATAGCGGTTATCTCAAGTAGCTCTATTGGTTCAATGATTTTACAAATATCTGGTTTTTCATTTCTAGGTTTAGGAGTTCAAGCTCCAAATGCCGAATGGGGAATGATGCTAAATGAGGCGAGAAAGATTATGTTCTCAAAGCCTGAGCTAATGTTAGCGCCTGGGTTAGCTATTATTACTTTGGTATCGGCTTTTAATTTTTTATCGGATGCACTTCAGATTGCTTTAGATCCTAAATTAAGAGCTTCTAATAATCATGTTCGAGAAAACGGGATCCCCTTTAAAGATAAGTTCAAAGAAAAAGAGGTGGCAAAATAAATCTATGAATCTGTTAGAAGTCAAAAACTTGAGAATCTGGGATAACAACACTGGTAGAGTGATCATTGATAATAGCTCATTTCATTTAAAATATGGAAGTTGCCTGGCGATCGTGGGAGAAAGTGGCAGTGGTAAATCTGTAACTTGTAGGTCAATTATGAGATTGAATAAATCTTGGATTCATCAATCGGGAGATATTCTATTTAAAGGAGAAAACTTAAATAGTCTTTCTGAGAAAGAGATGAGAAAGAAAAGGGGAAAAAACCTTTGTATGATTCTACAAAATGGCATGAGTGCATTTAATCCTTCCTGTGTGATTGGTGTCCATGTAAGAGAAACACTTGCTCAACATTTTGGTTGGGATAACAGCAAAATAGAGTGGAAAATGAAATATGCCATGGAAAGTGTCATGTTGAAAGATCCGATAGAGATTATGAATAAGTATCCATACCAGCTATCGGGTGGAATGCTGCAACGAATTATGATTGCGTTGGCATTAGTATTAGAGCCCGACATTATCATTGCTGATGAGCCGACCACAGCACTAGATACAATTTCACAATTTGAGGTCGTTGAACAATTTATGACATTAAGGGAAAGAATGGGTTGTTCGATGATTTTTGTTTCCCACGATTTAGGTGTTGTAAAAAAAATTGCCGATAACGTTTTGGTGATGAAGGATGGGAGAGTTATTGAAAGAGGAGATATCCAAACCATCTTTTCAGAGGCACAACATGAATATACAAGATATTTAGTATCCACTAGATTAGCACTGAGTAATAATTTTAAGAAAATAGTGGGGAGGGGTTCTAATTGTTGAAAGTTGATCGAGTTGAGAAATCCTATAATAAAGGTGGATTCTTTTCTAGAGAAAAGCAGAAAATCTTGAAAAAAGTTAGTTTTGAGTGCAGAAATGGCGAATGTCTCGGTATCATCGGAGAAAGTGGCAGTGGTAAATCAACATTAGGACGTTTGATATTAGGAATTGAAAAACCTGATTGTGGAACAGTTTTATTTGAGGGAAAGCGTGTAGAGGACAGAACAGTGAGGCTAGGTAATATTAGTGCTGTCTTTCAAGACTATACTTCTTCAATTAATCCATTTTTTACTGTTGAAGAAGCAATTATGGAGCCATTAAAAACTCAAAAAAAGGATCGAAAAGAATACAATAGCAAGATTGATAATCTATTAAATGAAGTTGGGTTAAATCCGTCCTATAGAAAGAAATACCCTCATGAGTTATCAGGAGGGGAGATTCAGAGAGTATGTATCGCAAGAGCCATCTCAACAGAACCCAAATGCATTTTATTAGATGAAGCAATCAGCTCTTTAGATGTATCTGTTCAAAAACAAGTGCTTGAATTATTAAAGAAACTCAGAAAGATTTATGATATGAGTTATATTTTTATAACACATGATGTTCAGGCTGCTGCCTATATCTGCGATAGAATTATAATCTTTAAAGATGGTCAGATTGAAGAAATAACCCAGATTGAACAATTAAAGGATGTTCGTTCAGAATATGCAAGGAAATTACTGGGGATGGTAGTAACGTTTTGATATTATCCACGAAAAGTATGCCTCATTATTCGTAGGTATGAAAAGAGTACGCTGCAGTATTCAGAGTTATAGAATTAGGAGGAGAAATTGTGAATGGAGCTATGTCTTGGCCTTTTCTGCGTTTATATATATTAGTTTTTCTTTATTTTAGTGCTAATGCCATATTAAACGTTATTATTCCTTTACAAGGGAAGATATTAGGGGCGAACAATACAACAATTGGTTTGATTATGGGAGGGTATTTATTTACAACTATGTTCTTTCGCCCGTGGGCAGGCCATATTATTCAACAGCAAGGCCCGATAAAAATATTACGTATTATTCTCATTCTCAATGGTTTTGCTTTAATACTGTATACGATTACTGGAATAGAGGGATTTTTAATTGCTCGTATATTACAAGGAGTTTCGACAGCTTTCTTCTCAATGGCATTACAGATGGGTATAATTGATGCGCTGCCAGAGAAGGATCGTTCTCAGGGAATTTCACTTTACTCTTTATTTGCTAATATGCCAGGTATTATTGGGCCCGTAGTAGCATACAGCATTTGGGAGGCTGGAGGAATGGATTATTTTACAGTGGTACTAATAACGATTGCTATCTCTACAGCGATGTTTGGCTATAGTGCTAAAATGGAAAAAAGAAAGAATCAACCTGTTTCAGAAAGTACTGAGCAAGAAGTAAGTATCCTTAAATCTTTTACGCAGTTAATAAAAAATCCAATTTTATTCAAATGCAGTGTGTTGATGTTAGTTGCTTCAATTGTATTTGGAGCTATTACAACCTTTATACCACTATACGCTACACAATTAAAAAGTGGTAATGCTGGAATTTATCTCATGCTTCAGGCGGGTACTGTTGTCTTTGTTCGTTTTGCTTTAAGAAAAAAGATTCCTTCAGACGGTAAATGGCATGCGTCTTTTGTTATGGGGACTATGCTTCTTTTAGCAATAGCTGCACAGTGTGTAAGCTTTTCTATAACGGGTGGTGCAGTTTTTCTCTATATGGGTGCAATTTTAATGGGAATACCTCAGGCACTTCTCTATCCGGCATTAACAACGTATTTGACTTTTGTCTTGCCACAAAAGAATCGTAATGTGTTAATTGGTTTATTTATTGCCATGGCTGATTTTGGTGTTTCGCTAGGTAGTGTTATTATGGGACCAATAGCGGATTTTTCTTCATACTCATTTATGTATATGATTTGTGCTATCTTGGGTGCCACGATGATTTTTTTTGCCTATTATCGACGAACAACATAAAAGGAGCTTTCCGAAGGTTTCATTTATCGCCTTTAAAAAATTAGTTGAATGTGGTTGAACAACATTTTAAGTCTAGAAAATTGGTTCTGTTGCAAAGACTTCAGGATAATTACAATGAATCTATAAATCTCGGACATACATACTATTACTCTAGAAAGGGTGCGGGATTGGTATGGAAATGATGGAGGAACGGGGCTTATCTATTTCTCATACAACGATTATGCGTTGAGTTCATCAGTATGGTCCTGAATTGGATAAATGGATTCGACGTCACCTTAAACAAACTAATGACTCTTGGAGAGCCGATGAAACATATATCAAAGTAAAAGGTCAATGGGTGTACCTGTATCGTGCTGTTGATTCGAAAGGAAACACAATCGATGTTTTTCTAAGCAAAACAAGAAACCAGAAGGCTGCAAAGCACTTTTCAAGAAAGCTTTGCGGTCTTTTTATGTTTCAAAGCTTCGTGTTATAACAGTCAATAAAAATCCGGCTTATCCCAGAGCAATTAAACATTTGAAAAAAGAAAAAAGCATACCTAATGGTATACAACTTAGACAACAAAAGTACTTGAATAACATAGTAGAACAAGATCATCGCTTTATAAAGAAGTGAATCCGTTCTATGCTAGAACTCAAATCTTTTGATACAGCTACTATTCATTCTTTCTGGAGTAGAAGCCATGCATATGATTAAAAAGGAACAGATTGATTTACAGGACCAGTCTGTCCAAAATCAGAAAGAATTTATCCATCAATTGTTTGGACTTGCAGCATTAGATACGATTCCGTTAGGAATATATGCGTTTTATTCTCTTTTATTTTTGCACCAAAACCGATCTTTTCTTATCCAAATTTGCTTAGCGTGGTTTTTTCCGAAATGCTGGCGGTATCTCATCGCTATCAAGCTAATATTTTGAGAAACCTCACATAACAAAAATTTTACCTTTTCACAGTTATTTATAAGAGTTCGGCTCATTTTTTTCGTTTTGGGGAACAATTAACTTCTTAAGTTGATGGGCATGGGGTAGTACCACACATCCATCAACTTAAGGATTTAGACTATTTTTGAAGTTAAAAGCACGTTACTATTCTCTTATGTTAATGAGAAAGGGTGACGTGCTTTTTATGAATATGCATCAAAAACAAGAGTTATCTTTATT
>NZ_JBCGHT010000039.1:0-11052 GCF_039549175.1 Paenibacillus sp. 102
AGGTCTCATAACCCTTTTGATGAAGTTTATGGGGTGAGCTGCTTGAGGGAAAACCTCACGAGCAGTTCTTATGGGGAGAGGCTGGAGACGGGCCGCAACTGATACCGCGCCAGTCTTTTACCCGACAAATTTTATTTAAAACGTGGAAATCATTCTTTCACATTCATCATTGTAAAAAGATAAAACGAGAACGATTGGAATGCCATTTGTATGGGCAACTGATTGCCATTCTACTCTGTTCCTCTATTATGTTTCAAATGCGCAAGTTACTTCTCATAAAAAAGAAACAAGAGCTGAGTGAATATAAAGCCATATATATGATTAAAGACTATTTTTTTCTTCTGTTTCGAGCAATGCAAAAAGACACCCAAGGATTATCAAAGATTCTTCTTCGTCTGTTTAACCTCCTACAGCGAAACGGACGGAAATCTCATCGATACAAGAAGAAAACAGTCTTTGATATATTAGGTGTCGTTTACAATTGTACCATGTCTAATAATCAAGCGGCTTAATTCAAAAATGAAACCCGATAGGGTTTATTTCGTATGCAATTCTTTCAATTACCTACACTTGTCCTTTAGAAAAAAAGAAACAATCTCACCTAAAATTGACTTTGCATAAGCTTAGCTTGATAGCAATGGGGTAGTACCAGCGAAGCTGACACCACCCGTAATGTAGATGTAGTTAAATTATTGATGACCTCGTTATATCCCTGCTGGGCATCGGTGATTGCAAGTTTTGAATAGACTTCCAAGGACTTGCGGCCATGCCCCTGTCCGCTTCCACTCCGTCCAACCAACTCCGCATCATGTCCTGATTCTGCCCCAAAAAGGTCGATGAAATTCACCAACCTTTTTTAAAAGAACGAAGAACCGCGGGCTCGGTTTCAGTCTTCGATTGCTTGGTAGACCGTGGTCCAGAAGTCTTGAATAAGATGCGACGAGTCCGGAGTGGACATCCCAACCTGGGTGAACAGGATTCCAGTAAACCGTTTGTCTGGATCAGCGTAAGCTGCAGTGCCGGTTCCGCCATCCCAGCCGAACTGACCGATAGACGCGTAGTCTCCAAGATAGGTACGCACCGCCATCCCAAAGCCCCAGCCGCCTTGTATCCCTTGGCCAAACGACAAATGGACGTTGTTTTTAGCCAAGTCCTCTCGGAATGCTTGTTGTTCTGGCGTGAGTCGGTTGGTGGTCATCAGCTGGACTGCGGGTCGGGACAGGATTCGTTTGTTCCCGTGCATCCCTTGGTTCAACAGCATCTGTAAATACGCGTGATAGTCATCGACGGTCGAGAGCAGCCCACCGCCGCCTGCTTGGAATGCTGGAGGTTTGCTGTAACGTCCGCCTGCGGCCTCGTCCCACACGATGAACTCTCCCGTCTGCGGATCAGGGTTACAGGCGGGTGGCAGACGGTCAATCTTACTCTCGGGCACGTAGAAACCGGTGTCCTTCATCCCCAGCGGATCGAGGATGCGTTCACGCAGGAACGACTCGAATGTCTGACCTGTGACCCTAGCAATGAGCACGCCAAGCACTTCGAGGCTGACATGGTACTGCCACCGCTCTCCAGGCTGGTAGCTCAGCGGGAGTGTGCCCAAGCGTCGCATCCACTCATCGGGCTCTGGCAACTCCATCCCTGGCGCGTCGAATAATCCATTTTCGAAGATCGCATTTTGGATCGGGGAGCCCATCAAAGTCAGATCCACTCCAAGTCCGAATGTGGAGGTCAACAGGTCTCGTACAGTGATCGGACGCCGTGCCGGAACGGTGTCGTCCAGCGGACCGTCGGGTCGTTTCAGCACCTGCCGGTTGGCGAGTTCGGGCAACCATTTGTCTACTGGCTCGTCCAAATGCAGTTTGCATTCGTCGAGCAGGATCATTACCGGAGAAACCGTGATCGGCTTGGTAGTGGACGCAAGCCGGAAGATCGTGTCACGTCGCATCGGTGCACCACCATCATGCCGCATTGTACCGAGCGCTTCGACGTGCGTCTCACCGTTTCGGCTGACTAGGGCGACAAGCCCAGGAATCTTCCCAGAATCGACATGCTGCGCCAGTACATTGCGCATTTTGCGCAACCCTGTTTCGGAAAAGCCTTTGTTACTTTGTCCCATCATGAATCTCTCCTTTTTTTTCCATTTTTTGATGAACGAAAATCTTCTGTTGTAATCTTTTTCATTTTGTTTCCCTCTTTTTACATTTTTATCAGCCCTATTGTTTTAAAACTACAAATTCTCTTTTGTTATTCATGCTTGAAAGCCCTTTGTAAAAAAGGTGGATTTGATGCATCAAAGAAAATGAATATTGGCAATCAAAATCTGACTCACTTCCTTTTCTGGGTTATCAGAATCGAGATATGTCCTGCACTTAGCATAGAGCCATGTGTTCATCAGACGTTTATTCTACAACCGTTGTCTTGCCCGCTCCATTTGAGCCCAGCAGTGCGAAAATTTCGCCACGCCGCACCTCAAAATCCACCCCCTTTAAGACTTCCTTGTCTTTAAAGGATTTTTTTAACCCTTTTACAGAAATCGCTGCATTGCTCATACTTTTTCCTCCTTATAAAAAGCGCCTTGCGGAGCTAGATTGCCTATACTCTTCTATTTAGTCTTACTGATAATCTGTATAACTTACTACCAGGTTAAAAATATAACTGAATAGCGAAGGTGGCAATTCACATTTGTAACCAGCTATTCAGTCGGTATTATCTACTGAATTTACTTTTTTCCCAATCGCTTCATGATACTCTGATTCAAATCTTCACGATACTTGGCGACATAGGTATTAGCGTTTGCTACTAGTTCGTCGGCAAAGGACGCCACGTCGTCCCCAGTGATTTCCAGCACTTGTCTACCTTCCGCTGCACCAGCTTCGAACAACTCGATTAATTCATACTGCATGTGCAGCATATCCATCCCGTTGCCCGCTGTGAAATTCCACATGTAGTTTTGAATTTTCTTAAATACAAACTGGTAGTCCTCTGGAAGGGCTTCAACCCGTGCCATCATCATTTTGTACTCTTTTTTATCACCAATCATTTTTTTGAACATTTCTAACATGTTATTTTTCCTCCTTTTTTATAAATCTGAACAAGACACTCCAAAAATATCGGACGGAATATCTTATGAAGCTAGATTGACTTCAAGACGTTGATTTTTGATGATACAAAATCCCATTTTTCCCAAAACAATTCAAGTTCCTGGCGGCCAGCCTCATTAAGTGAATAAAACTTGCGGGGCGGCCCCATATCTGACGGTTTCTTTTCTATATTCACAAGTTTTTTCTTTTCTAATCGCACGAGGATGGTATATACCGTCCCTTCCACGACTTCGGTAAACCCAAGCTCGTTCAGGCGGCGGGTAATCTCGTAGCCATAGGTTTCATGGCGGCTGATGATTTCCAGCACGCAGCCTTCCAGCGAACCCTTCAGCATTTCAGTTAAATTTTCCATGTCCAGATCCTCCTTTACCTCCTCTATTTTGTCTGACTTATATTCAGTATAACAGAGTACTAAGGGAAATTTTTACCGAATAGCTTTTAGGAAATTATACTATTCAGTATTACTTATTACATGTATATTGTATCAACGAGTAGAAGGTGCCAACTATTTTTCTTAAAAATATTTTTGCAACCTCACTATTCAGTGGTGTGAGTATACAGTATGACTCACTACGAGTATATCGTAACACGTAGTAGATAGACCGTCAACTGGATTTTCTAAAAATTTTTAAAACCAGCTATTCTCATTGGATACAGCTTCCTTTCGAAGAAATGTTAAAGAGTATTTCCAAAATGAAAGAAGAACTTCGTAGACCTATGTTCTTAATAATCTCAGCAGAAAAGTAAATTTTTATTCTTATTACGACTGTTTTAGAATTTAAAGATACAAATGGCACTATTAGGGGTCACCATACATGCCCATCAAGCTAAGAAATTTTAGTACCCCATGCCCATCAAGGGGTCACCATATCGAAAAAAGAAAATTGTACGTTTAGACACATTTTGGACACAAAATAACCGATTCCCTGTACGTTAAGGAACCGGTTATTTATTTTACTGCTTTTTTTATAAAGTTTTTATCTCGTAATGGTCTTAAATGATTAAAATTTATTATTTGTTGATTTATCATTATCTATTTTTTTTACAACTTCGTAAGCGATCCAAATAAATAAATTACAAATTATCAGTCCGATAAAAGCTGGTAAAACGATTGATATTCCTGAACCATCACCTGCATATAAACTCCATAGAACTTTCAATATAGCAATTAAGTTAATGACAAGTATTCCATACTTCCAAGAGTGTTTCCAAAACGCATATGCTAAAGCAAACATTGTCACCGGAACCAGTGAAGACAATGCAATCTTAATAAAGTTCCACTTGCCAAACAAATAATCCATTTCCATTTCCAAAAAAGTTTCCACTTTGGGATTCACTGTTGTAGGTTTTGGAAACCAAAACATACTTGTAGCTAATGCAACTAAAGTGATTATTATCCCCTTGGTACTTCTTTTATAAGAAAAATAACAAAACGGCAATAAAAATAGTGGACGAATATACCAACTCAGGATATTTTGATGTCTCTCAAACGCCCAAGTAAAAAAATCATTAAGAAAATCCACAGATAATCATCTCCTAAGCGAAGCTACATTGGTATTTGATCTAAAAATGAAGAATAGCCAGTTTAACGTTAGCATGTTTTTAAACATATATTTGTAGAAACGTGTAAATGTCTATTGATATAGAAATACTCTAGATTATTTATTGTCTTTTTATAGCATAAAAACCTTTAGAGGGTTCAACCGAGATATACACGTGTCTCAGCTGAATCTCCAAACGTTGTAATATCGCTTTTTCGTAACTTTCTTTCTTTTTTTAGATGTATGTGTTAAAATGTGCTGGCTGTTAGGTGTTTTTAGATAGCCATTTGCCATCTAAATCCAACCTTTCTGCAATTTATTTTATCAAGTCCTATCTGTGAAAAGTCCTCTTTTTAGCTGGCAAGCGAAAAGAGGACTTTTTTAATTTATATCATACTGTTGTTCTTTATATGATATTGTTTTTATGGGAAAACTAATCATCCATATACATTTACCATTTGAGGGGAGTTATTATTTTGGTTCATAAAATTTTCAAAAGACAAAACCTATTCTTCAAACTAAATCCAGCACATATTTTAGTATTAGGTTTTTTAGGCTTAATTTTAATTGGAACCTTTTTACTCATGTTACCTGTATCAACCCAAGATCGTCATCATTTATCATTTATAGATGCCCTTTTTGAATCTACATCTGCTGTATGTGTAACAGGGCTCGCAGTAGTTGACACTGGGACCACATTTACTTTATTTGGACAAGTTGTTTTACTTATTCTTATCCAACTTGGTGGTTGGGGGTTTATGACCAGTGGAATTTTGATGTTTCTTATATTAGGGAAAAAAATTGGATTGAGGAAGAGACTTTTGCTTCAAGAATCCATTAATTCCTTGTCTTTGCAAGGAATTATAAAATTAGTTCAGAGAATCATTGTCATTACACTTGCTACTGAGTTGCTAGGAGCTCTAGTTTTAGCCATTCGCTGGTCATATGAGATGCCTTGGCAAAAAGCGATATATTATGGTATATTTCACTCTATTTCCGCATTTAATAATGCCGGGTTTGGGTTAGAGCCTGATAACCTCAGTAAGTGGGTAGGTGATCCTATCGTCAACATTATGATTACGGTTTTATTCATGACAGGTGGTATAGGGTTTACGGTTATTCTAGATATACTTGAGAAAAAAAACTTGAGGAAGCTTTCACTACATACCAAGCTCGTTTTAGGTGGTACACTTTTTCTTAATACGATTAGTCTATTCGTGATTTTAGGTTTAGAATATCATAACCCTTCTACACTAGGTTCTTTACCATTTGGGGATAAGCTATGGGCAGCTTATTTTCAAGGAACCGTACCTAGAACCGCTGGGTTTAATACAATTGACATTGGTCAAATGACGATAAGTTCTCAAGTCTATATCATAGGTTTAATGTTCATAGGAGCATCTCCAGGCTCAACTGGTGGAGGGATTAAAGTTACTACAGCTATACTTCTTCTACTTTCACTTTGGGCAGTAATAAAAAATAAAAACGACATTAACGTATTTAAGAAAAGAATTCCTCAAGGCCAAGTTAATAGGGCATTGTCAATCGCTACTGCAGCCATTCTTTTTATCTTCATCATATTCTTTTTACTGACAATTACGGAAAAAGAGGCTGAACTCTCAAAAATTCTGTTTGAAACTGTTTCTGCGTTTGGTACAGTAGGACTGAGTGCAGGATTTACAGGCGATTTAACCCCTATAGGACGTATTTTGATTACAGTGATGATGTTTATAGGTCGATTAGGTCCTTTAACAATGGCATTTGCTCTTGCTATGTCTGGAAATAAGAACAGTAAGGTACGTTATGCAGAAGAGAAAATCTTGATTGGATAGATTTACGATAAAGGTTAAAAAGAAAATATTAGTTTACAAAAAGGTCGGTAATTCCTTACTTAACAACGGAATTACCGACCTTTTTGTAAATGAGGGTAAATTTTCCACGAACATAATCCGTGCTATCAGAAATGAAAAAACCCCTTCTTATTTACTAATAAGGTATCGCCTAAAATTTAACGAAACTATACGCTAAGCAATTTCGACATAAAATAAGTCAAAGTTCTTTCTTTAATAAAAATTCGGCTCATAATTTTGACATATTAATTTATAATTTGGATGTTTTTGCCCATCCCCCGAAAAGGGGTATTAAGACAAAATATTCCAAATTAGTGCTAGATTAAATTTTAAAATATGCATGTCAATTCTTCTACAATTGTATTGACATATTTCAAATATAGATAAGTTGTATTTTTGAAATGAAAAACTCTACATTTTTAGCTATATCACAAAGTACACCTTTTGATTCACTTTTCATTACTATGTATTCAAATATCTAGTGAGGCCTTGGCATGTCTATAAAAGTATACTTTTATAGACATGCCAAGGAATCCACTTAACACTAAATACATGAAAGTTAAAAATGTATCTAAAGGTGTACCTTTTGGAGCGCATAAAAAGAAGAGTCCAGAATGAACTCTTCCTTTGTAAATTTAAATGGGGAAGATATTGATATGTCAGAGCATTCCTTAAATTATTCTGTAAATAAATATCAGATAGGCACCTCATTCCCTGAATCATTTCCGTACCCCTTTAAATCAAATTCTCAATTCAACTCGTGTTATGGAGTTTTGAGAATCCCTTAGCGTATAAAAACGTTAAAATGTGTGTCCTACCCCGTATACTGCAGACCCAAATGTCCAAACATCTGCTGATAAAAAACACCCGGTTCCTTATCATACAAAGAACCGGGTAAAAGATATCCTAAATTATATCTAACTGTACACAATTTTTTTAATCATGTACTTGCATAGAAAGATAATAAATTCCCTTATTGGTTACGAAGACATATTCTTCATAACTACAAGCATAATAGGCTCCTATATCTAATTTTACCCATTGAACTACTCACCACTTAACATCCTTACGGACTATTTGAAGTGGGAGATTCCTAAGTACAGAGTTCTATCGAACTCTAATGGGTTAGGCTATCCCCGTAGTTCCTACGGTTAAGAGACGAATTGCTTCGTTTCTAAGATTGAGCGCTGCATTTCGATCTCTATCGTGATGTGTGCCACAAGAAGGGCAATCCCACTCACGAATTGTTAGATTTTTAACATCTTTGTTTTTGTATCCACAATTTGAACATAACTGACTAGAAGCAAATGTTTTAGATACAACAACAACTTGTTTACCATACCATTTCGCTTTATATTCCAAAATCGTTCGAAATTGTGACCAAGATACGTCGCTAATTGCTTTTGCAAGTTTACTATTTTTAAGCATGTTACTGACTTGTAAGTCTTCCATACCGATGACATCGTGGTTTTTGATGATTTCAGTAGAAAGTTTATGTAAGTAATTAGCTCTTGCATTGGAAATTCTTTCATGAATACGAGCAACTTTCATACGTTGTTTAATCCAGTTCGAAGAACCTTTCGTTCTTCTAGAAAGGATACGCTGTGCTTTCGCTAACTTTTCTTCTAATATACGGAAGAATTTAGGGTTCTTGTATGCTGTACCATCAGAAAGAATGGCAAAATCTTTTAATCCAACGTCAATTCCACAGGTGAATTCAGTTTTAGGCATTTCTTGTACGTCTGTTTCGACGAGGATAGATACAAAGTATTTCCCACTTGGGTTACGTCGAATCGTTGTATTTAGAATACGACCTTCTACTTCACGACTTTTGGCAAATCGAACAAGGCCAAGTTTCGGTAATTTTATTTTATTACCTACAATTGCAATATTTCCGTTCGTTTCTTTAGTTGTGTAGGATTGAATCTTATTCTTTTTAGATTTGAATCGTGGAATATCATTCTGTCTCTTGAAAAAACGTGAAAAAGCATCTGCGAGGTTTTTTAATGTGGATTGAAGAGCAATACTATCTACTTCCTTTAACCAAATCGTATCCTGTTGCTTCTTTAATTGAGTAAGCTCGGCAGAGCAAGAAGAATAGGTTAAGCCTTTTCCTGTTTCTTTATAAGTGTCATTCCAAAGAGCAAGAAAATGGTTAAATACAAAGCGACTGCAACCGATTGTTTTAGCAATTAATATTTGTTGTTCCTTATTTGGATAGATACGAAATTTATATGCCTTATTTACTAACATAGGTTACACCCCACTTTTTCATAAGATATCTACAGTATACAAAAAACGTAGGCTCACGCCTACCGACATTCATCTCCCACCTAAAATTGGTGTTTCACACCCTCACATTTTTGAGGAAGGAGTTTTCTGTCGGAAAACGATAAAATTTAAGTCCTTCTTCATCCATATTTATATTAAAAATGTTTTTCACTTCATACGTAATGACTTCATCTTTTCTATAAATTGCTGAATCAAAAATTCCAGCTTGTCCAGAATCAGCCTCA
Organism: Paenibacillus sp. 102; assembly: GCF_039549175.1. Taxonomy (NCBI): domain Bacteria; kingdom Bacillati; phylum Bacillota; class Bacilli; order Caryophanales; family Paenibacillaceae; genus Paenibacillus; species Paenibacillus sp. 102. The sequence goes on from NZ_JBCGHT010000039.1 coordinate 9,009, forward strand.
ATACCTTTATCTATCTTTATTCACTCAGGATCTTCATTTGCTTCGATATGAGTAGCAACAAGTTTTGTAACAACTTCGTCTTCAGAGTAATATACAGTAGCTTTCCAATTACCCTGTTTTGCAGGAGTTAGGACTAAAGATAAATCTTCATCTTCTGTATATCCACTATCAGTAACTGAAGTCTCTATTGGATAACAAGGATCACTTACAAAAATTGTATTGCTTGTCATTTCAAAGGTACCTAATTCTTTTAATGACATATAAAACACTCCAATCAACAAGTAATTACTTTAACCTTTTCGCAATATCAATAGGCCTTATATTACTCTTCATTCTTTTTCATCCCTATCAACATTAAATTTATTATAAAGTTTATCATTTAATCCCCTCTAAAATAAGTATATACAATTGAAAACTTTATAATTGGCTTTAATGTTATAAGATTAAGGAGTAAGTAATAGAAAATGATGGAGGGATTTATGTGTCAAAATTAAACATTCAACCCGAAATGTCAATTGAAGAGTTAGGACAAAAAGTATCTGGTTATCTAAAGGACCATTGGGAAGAAGTTCTTGCAAATACCATCTTCATACTCCAAAAATTATTTCCGGAGTATGAAGATGCCACGTATGGTATGTACTTAGATAACCTACTTCCTCCAGCATGGAAAGAGCTTGAGAAAGCAGGTTTTCAGTCTGCTGAAAAAACAAAAGAAGATGACTTTATTATTGCAGGGTGCTTAAATTTTAGAAATTCTATTGAAAAAGCAAAATGGGGAACGCCTGATCATGAAAAGCGTATCTTTTGGATTGTCATTGAAAACCAAAATAAACAATTAATTGGCACTTTCCTTTTTGAATTATCTCATTCTCATGTAAATTTCAACCTCCCTTCAGCTCCAAGACTAATGACTTTTACAGGTACTGGAAGAAATGAAATTACAAAAAAAATTCTAAGCCTAAACGCAAATTCTTGATTAATGTAGCAAGAGGCTGTCTAAAAAGGGCTTGACCCATCCAACAAGTAACAATATATGGAACTACCTACTATTTAAGTTCCTATAGTCAAAATAAAATAGCTAAAGCATTAGGGGAAATGGGGAGGGTTGAAAAGACATTTTTATTTTAGATTATCTATCTGATAAAACCATGCGTTGACGAATCCAGAGGGGATTAAATAAAGGAGAGACAATGCACGCACTAGCACATTATATATTCTTTGGAAAACAAGGAGAATTACGTGATAAAGCCTTTCAAGATCAATTTCAGAGGGCGAGTGCCCTTAACATATGTTGTGTAATGAATATAATACTCATTTTCCATTATGTATAATTGCATATTATTTTGTATGAAACTTTTGTTATAATAATAAAAAAGTAAATTACGCATCCAAAAAATTTACTTTGGGGTATATCTATTGATATTCCCAACCCTAATCCCAAGAGAGAGAAGAAGTTGTGTACTTCTTCTCTCTCTTTATTTTCAAGACCTTCGAATTTGATAAAATACCTTAGATATTATAGAAATTTTTCAGTAGTTTTATTTTTTTCTAATGTTATGGGAAGAGTAAACCAAAATTCACTTCCTTGTTTACCGTCTAAGCGATTTCGCACGCCAATTTCTCCTTTGTGCATTTCAATCAATGATTTCGCAATAGCTAGTCCAAGTCCCGATCCTCCCGACTGTGAACTTCTGGATTGATCTGTTCTATAGAAACGATCAAATATACGTAATTGGTCATTTGGGCAAATACCTTCCCCCTCATCACGTATTATAAATTCTACTTGTTGATTCTGCTTATTTTCTTCTACAGTTAACTCGATTTTTCCAGACACTGGAGAATATCGAATGGCATTATGTAATAGATTACTCATAATACGGACGATTTTACAGGGCATAATCCAAAGTTGAGGTAGTGGGTTCTGTTGCAAAGTTTTTTAAGTGAAGTTACCATATAAGAAAAATGATCCCAGGAGCATGATGCATGAACTATTTTAAAGGAAAACAATTTAAAAAAGATATTATATTGGTAGCTGTTGGCTACT
>NZ_JBCGHT010000040.1:0-10879 GCF_039549175.1 Paenibacillus sp. 102
TATTTTCTTTAGGGGCAGGGACTGCCCTTATAGCTTGATAAATATAGATAGCTAATAAAAGTATCTACTTCCCAAGAAGCCCCCACTTCAAACAGTCCGTAAGGACGTTAAGTGGCGGGTAGTTCACTAGCTGTTGGCTACTATTGTCGTTTTTCCTTAAGTTATCGAGATGTATCTGAGATCCTCAAGGAACGTGGGGTTTCGGTTCATCCTACAACGATCATGCGTTGGGTTCATGAATATGGAAATCTTATCTATCAGATCTGGAAAAAGAAAAACAAAACTTCCCAACCATCATGGTATTTAGATGAAACCTATATCAAAGTCAAGGGAAAATGGTGTTTACACTCATACAAAACACTGTACCCTCAAACATCTTAATAATCTCATTGAACAAGACCATCGGCGCCTGAAACGCCGGTTTACAAAATCGGCTGGGTTTCAATATCTTCGTCATGCTTCACGAACAATAAAAGAAGTTGAAACAATTCAAGCGATATATAAACAGAGACGAAGTCTTCGATCAGACTCCGTCTTTTCAGCATACAGTGAATTACAAAAATTATTAATCACTGCCTAAATAGTTCTTCTCATTTATCAATCTGTTTATGCTTTTTTCAAACTTTGCAACAGAACCGGATATCTTATCAAACCATTCTTCAAAAAGTCGCAATATTTTTATGAACATCGTAACTTTATTTTAAAGCCAGATCGATGCTAGGGATTCAAACCTTTTGACGCCTTAATTCAATCTGGCGTCCCCAATAGGTTGCAGTTACGATAATTACACCGCCTATTATTGCAATCCCTGTCATTGACTCACCTCCGATTAAAACCGCGAACATAGCTCCGAAAAGTGGTTCGGTACCAAGTAGAAGACCCACTCGTACGGGCGAGGTAAGACGAATCATAGTCATTTGCACATAAAAGGCAAACAACGTACCAAAAATGGCTAGATACAGAGTAATCCCCCAAAACTGCCAGGTGCTGTGTAGCGTAACATATGTGTGTCGTTCCATTATTAAGGAAGCAAATCCAGTCAAAACAGTCACTACTACCATCTGAATAGTTGTCAGTGCAGCTGAATCTAATTCCTTTCCTGTTGTTAGCTTTTTAGTGTATACCATTTGAATTGCACGCATCAAGGCTGCTGCTAAAATCATTAGATCGCCATAATTTAAATGGAATTCCCCCTTGATCGTGAGCATCCCAGTACCAATAACAGACAACAATACTACTCCGATAACAGCATTTCCTGGATATTTCTTATACACGACACCTCCCACAATTGGTGTCAATACTACACATAGGCTGATTAAGAAACTAGAGTTCGAAGCTGACGTATAAAAGATTCCTATTGTTTCAAAACTATAGATTGAGAACAAAAGTAGCCCTAAAATGAAACCAACAAACCAAGTGTCCTTCGATAATCGACGATATTCACGCATTGTAAACGGAGCCATCATTAGTACAGTTAGGGAAAACCGAAGAAACAAGAACAGAAAAACCGGATACACAGAGACAACGGTTTTTGCTGTAATATAAGTGGAACCCCAAATAATGGCTACTAGTAGTAATAACAGATCCGCAGTCCAGTTTGCTTTTTTGAAATGCTGACTCCTTAAGGCGTTCAGTTTACTTGATTTTTCTAATAATGCCATCAGACATGTACCACCCTTATTTTGGAGTTAACTACCCCTTGCTACTTACGTAGAACAAAAGAAACCACTTCAAGAAAATCTAGAACTTGAAGTGGTATTCTCACACTTTCGTCTTATAGTCTCTTAAAATTCTCCTACTTTTTTGTAAACATAGCGATAAGCATGTCTCTGTGCCCCTGACTGTCTGCATGCTGAGACTTGATTGGCGTTACCCCATGCATAGTTCTCTCGTCGTTAGCTATTACACAATCTAATGGATTTAGCATTGTAAGAGTGCCTAGCGCATTTTGTTCCTCATCATACATAGTCGTTTCACCACCGACCACATTTACACGATCCACTAGCATCATTAAAATGTAGGTAACACCATCACGGTGAGCACCCTCCGGCGTTGGCATTCCTGCATCCTCATTTGCTGCAAAAATTCTATTTTGGAACACTTGTACTTCCCAATTACTCTTACCTTCGATTTTTTCAAAGATGTTCAGACACCATTTTAACAAACCGTTTAAAAAGGAATTCTGTATTATATGTTCTTCAAATGGTTCAAAAATTCTTTCAGTACCTCCATTCAAAGGGTTAATATATAGTGGTTGAACATAGGGACGCGCTGGAAGTAGCTCTAATTGGCCATTTTGTGCAAGGTATTCCCACTCCGAGAATCGGCGCAATCGATACTTTCCATTATCTTTCATGAAGTTATCTTGGAGCAAATTATTCCAACTATTAGTAAATTCATTCCAGTGTGTTTCTTTAAAAAATTCCACTTTCTCCTTCAGAAAATCTCCTTTTATATAGCACATCCTGTTCTCAGTAATTTGTTTAGATATTGCATCAACAATAGGAGTCTCATCTGTACCATAAAAGCTTTGTAAAATTGTTGTAGCCATTTTATTTTCCTCCTTTTATATTAAGGTTGTAGTGGATACTCGATTTTCATTCGATTTTTGTTTTTCCCAACCATCTCGATCACGAATATAGAGTGGTCGAGATGCACAGATTGAATTAACTTCGAGTGTCCGCCAATCCAAATGATAGGTAACTGTCCCCGTAACATTTCGTGCGATACTACCAATAAACTGCTGTGCTGCCTCACGCAACGTACCATACCAGCGCCCCTCAACTGCCTCGCGTATCCAGATTTGCTCCAAACTTATCTTCTCACGAATTGATTCAGCCTCAACACAAGCAGTTTCTAGTTGGCGATACGCATGCAGTAGAATATGAGCAGCTGGCATTTCTCGAACTTCCAATACTTTTTCCCCACCAGCCAAATGTTCTAATCCAGAGAATCGGCCAATACCATAAATCCCCGCTTCAACATTAAGATGTTCAATCAATTCCAGCAATTGCATCTTCTGACCGTTCACGGACAATGGTATACCTTCCTTGAAAGAGATGGACATTTTAGTTGCATCAGCTGTTGGTTTGGAAGCACTCCAGCGATACAAATCTTCAGGCGTAGAAAAATCTTCTGGATCGTCGAGCATTCCGGATTCAAACTCACGACACCAAAGATTAGAGTCTCCACTGTAGTTACGCGTTTGAAACACGTTAACCCCTTGATTACGGAGCTCATTTATCTTCTCTTCTCGAGTCAAAGCACTGAATTCATAAGGAGTACCGTAATATCCCTTAAATCCCAGTTGATCAAGTGCACCATTTAGACGACGAAGACTGTTCTGGGATTGATTTGCAGTGTGTAAAATGACATCGCAGCTCAACTCCTTTGCTAAGCGGACTGCCTGATTGACAATACACGGGCGGCTCAAGGATGAACTGATTGGGTGGACACCGAGATAAGATGCATGTGCTGCAATTGCTGGTGCTACAAATTGCTCCACAAATTCTTGACGTTTGTCCAAAATAACGGAATGAGCACCGAACTGCTTAGCAAGGTTTTGAATATCGACATAATTCACATCGTCTCCTAGATCAACAGTAAGTGCGATAACTTCCTTACAACGCTGCTTTGAGAGCAAATGTAACAAATACGCACTGTCCAAACCTCCACTAAATAGAGTAAGAACTCGAGACCCAGGTTTGATAACATCTCTCAGATTTTCAATGCTACGAATACGCTTCTTCATTTTTAGTTCCTTCTTTCATTTTTTATCTTGTAAATAATACCCAAAATAAATCGTAGCTTAAATTATGTTTTATGGTCCCTAGTTCTTATTTTTCTGTAATAATATTTATTAACTATCTTACATATATCTTTTGAAAAAATATACAGAAAATTACTAATTTTGTTATTTATAAAAAAACGCAGGAATTTTCTGTATATTAATGATAAAATAATCCTTTATTTACACAGATATGATATAGAGACCGAAAATAATGCCTGTAACTCTATCAAATCCCGAATTATTCTCATAATCGTTATAAAATTAGTGTTTCTTTTATGCCTGGTGATACTCAGTTAATACAAGTTCTGAACAAGTTAAGCAAAGGACAACTTACTCATACATCCTTAGCTAAAAATATCTTCATAACCATCTATAATTATTTTTATATAACAATTCTCTACTAAACATATTACACAGTACTTACAGAAAAGCGCATATAAAAATTTAGATATTTATGATTATTGAATTGTTTTTTAGAATTTTTATTAATTTTCCTCATAAATTTCTCTTATGCTAAATTGATGCAAAATGACAAATAAAAATACCTCTTAATAAGTAACCCTAACTACCTATTCTGTTTTGCTTAACACTTTTATCCATCTCTTGAGATTTTTTTCTTATCTTTAAAATAATAAGACTAAGCATTAAGGCTGAAAGTGAAAATATTCCAAAGGTGGTATTTATAGTATTCAAGGATAAGCTCCAACTAATAAGAAAAGATACAAGTGCCCCTCCTAAACTTGCAGATGCAATAAATATACTTGTTACTTCTTCTGTATTATTTTCCATAATTCGTGTAGCTAAAATTAGTGTTATTGGAAAAATCCCAGCTATAACTAAGCCAATAATGAAAATTAAAGATAAATATAGGACTGTACCATGAACAAGAGGAAATAAAAGTAAGAATACTACTAATGCGAAACAACTACATGTAATATACTTCCAATAGTTAAATTTATGAATAAACTGACCTACAAGAATTCTTCCTATAACTATGGCTAACCAAAAGCATGATATACTAAATGCGCTAATTACTTCATTATTTGTAAGGATCATAATGGTAGATAAAAAGTTAGCAAGGTTTGTTTCAATACCTGCATATAAGAATGCGAAAAGCCCAATGAGCAATAAAATCTTTACTTTGTCACCTTTAAATTTAGTGATTAGAATAAAGAGCGATTTTTGTTTTTGCCTTTTCGGAAGTGTAATATGCCTAAATTTAGAATTTCCAATTAGGTACCAAATGCTTAGTGTAAGAAGTAGAAATATTAGCACTCCATACAGGATAAAATACCATTCATAATATTTTATAAAATAATTAACAAATAAGGGGAATCCAAGTGCTCCAATCCCAAACCATACTTCAAGTATGCTAAATCTAGCCGCACTATTGCGTTCTACAAGAATTATAAAAGATCCCATTGTCGTTTCTAGTAAGCCTGCTCCATATCCTAATACGAAAGCTATTACGACTAGATATATCCACTCTTTAACAAACAAAAATCCTCCTAGTACCGCAATCATTGCCAACACACCTAATGTTAAGGTCTTAAAGTATTGATACTTTTTTACTAATATTGGTGAACTAAGAACACCAACTAGAAAACCAGTAAATTGAAAAAATATTAAAACTCCTAATTGATCAGGAGATTTTTCGTAATACTGTAAAAAAGAAGGTATTAAGCTTCCAATACAAACATGTATTACTCCCACGATAAAATAGAATAAACAACCATAATAAAATATTAACCGCATTTATTACCAGCTCCAATACGCAATAAAAACAGGGATCTAAACCACAAATTAAAATCCCTGTTTTAAAAGCAGGTCTAAATAGTTGATACAGATAAACCATGATTTGTATTATTTTTGTTAAAGAATAAGTCTAATATTGATTGTGAGCGATAACCATCTTCAAATGTTGCAACATTTTTATTAGTAAAACCTGCTGCAGCATTTGACCAGTTTATAATTTCATTTCTAAAAGAATCAGCCCATTCAAAAATCTCATTTTCTGGATCCGCTAATAAAGATAAAGGTAAAAGGGTTTCTTTCTTATTCAATCCATCAAAAATAACATATTTATATGGATCTCTAGAGTGATACTTATATTCTTTCTTAGTACCTACTACCTCGATACTAAAACCACAATCTTCAGGTAAGGAACTTTTAGATGTGGTAATATTAACAAATACTTTATTTGCTAATTGACCGTAAACCTCAGCATAATCGTCCACAAATACTTTTTGACCATCTTTTTCTGTTACATTCGTATTAATTTTGGTTCTAACAGTATCTTCTCTAAAATCACTTTCGAATAAAAACCACAATAAATCAATTAAATGAATTCCTAAATCCCCTAATGCCCCACTAGTTTTATTACTTTGTAAGTCATCTCGCCAAGTAAATGTTTTTCTTCTTAATGCACTATTTTTTTTGAAATGGAGTCTAATAACTACTATCTCCCCTAATTCTTTAGTTTGAATCAGTTCCTTTAAAGCAGTGACATAAGACAAGTAACGATAGTTGAAACCCATTGCTGCAACTTTATTTGTTTCTTTGGCTACTTTCATCATATATTCGGCTTCTTCTAAAGAAATAGCCATTGGTTTTTCACATAAAACATGCTTATTTTTTAATAAAGCTTGAAGGACATGCGCTTTATGACAGAAGTTTGGTGAAGCAATAATAACGCCATCTACTTTTTCAATTAACTCTTCATAGCTATTAAAGGCATGCCCATCATACTCTTCTATTAATTTTTGGGCATTCTCCTGGTTGATATCATATGCTCCTACTAGTTTACAATTACTTATAGTAGATAATGCTCTACAGTGAGCTTTTGCAATTCCACCAGCACCTACAATTCCAATATTCATTATAAGAACATCCCCTTTAATTAATAATGTGCTTTAGAGTATTTAAAATTCCAATAGAATATTCACCTTGAGCTAACATAGAGTGCGCTTTTTTTGCTTCTTCTGTCGCGTTTTGTATTAAGTAACCGTGTTGAACAGCTTTAAGCATTTTCAAGTCATTCCCACTATCTCCAAACGCAATTGCATTTTCTCTTCTTAAATCGTATTTATCTAAAATAAACTTAACAATTTCATCTTTCCCAGTTCCAATCGGAATAAAATCTACATCATAGCAATCTTCTGGATCACCTGCTAATGGATTACACCGGTTAATATTAACCCCTACTAGATATTGCTCTGCAATTTCTTTTATATTTTTGAAATTTTTAGTATCTACAATTTCATTTTGTTCTTCATAATAAAAATTAAATTTGTATTTAGATGTTCCTAATTGTGTCTGTGGTTGTAAAAATACACCATAATCTCTTTCTAATAAATCAATGATTTCATCAATTTTACCAGGTACAAGCCCACTATTATCAAGCTTTTCTTCCCATCTTTGATCAGTTAATGTAATACCATTACTATTAAAGTATGCTATTTCTGTCCCCAATCCACTTGCTATAAAATGAGGGAAATACTGGACGGGTCCTTTTTTCATTTTTTCAATGATAGATTCTAAACTACTCCCTGTTACCCAACCAATTACTAGATGACCATTACTTCCTTGTTCATATAAGTACTCTTCTAACAATTTCATGTTATTTCTTTTGGATTCATCCATATCATGAGGGTAATATGTTTCATCAAAATCACAAAAAACTACAAATTTAGGATTTTCAACTTCTGGTAATCTTTTGAATGTTAAAGAATTTAAAGTTTTATTATTTAGTGACATTAATCAGTCCCTCCATCACATAGTCTTGTTCTTCTAATGCTATATTCGGATATAATGGTAAGTGTAATATCTCTTTATGAATTAACTCTGTATTTAATAAATTAGCATTTATATATTTATCCTTAACCAAGTTAGTGTTCTGTTTATGAGCTAATACAGGGTAATAAATGTCGGTTTCAATGTTATACAGCTGTTTCAATTTCTTTTTCAGCTCATCCCTCTTTCCATTTTTAATTCTAATAGGGAACAGGTGCCATACATTGTCTTCCGTCATCTCAGGTAGTTGTATTAATTCTTTATCCATTAATGCTTTTAGATTATTTATATATCGCTGAGCTAAATGTACTCTTTTAAAATTGTTATACGATAAATGTTTAATTCTCTCCAAACCAATTGCTGCTTGTAAATTATCAATTTTAGAATTGAAGCCAAAATCTAATACTTTTTTATTTTTCTTATCAACTTCAAAACCGTGATAGCTATATTGATTACACTGAATTGCAAGATCTTCATCATTAGTAACGATTGCACCAGCTTTACCACAAACACCGAAATTTTTATATGGATTAAAACTAAGAACTGTAATATCGCCGTATTTCCCAAGATCCGAAGAACCTATAGCCTGACAAGCATCCTCAACAATTCTCAATTGATAAGCATCTGCAATTTGACGGATTTTTTTCATATCACATTGTTTACCATACAGATGAACTGGTAAAATGCATTTTGTTTTTGGCGTAATAGCTTCTTCTATTTTAGTTGGATCTATACAGTAATTTTGAGGATCTATATCTACAAAAACAGGTTTTGCTCCAATTGCTAACACAGCATTCTCTGTAGCAGCAAAACTATTAGCAGGCATAATCACCTCATCGTCTGGCTGGATTTCAATAGATAATAATGAAATCATTAGAGCATCTGTACCACTACTTGTTGCAATTATAAATTGGTTGTTTAAATACTCCCCGATTACTTCCTCTAACTTTTTTGAAAATGGTCCACTTGTAAATTGTCCTGTCGGTAATACCTCTTTTAAAGTTCTCATTATTCCGTCGATTTCTTCTGTAGAAATTAAACGGTTGACAGGCATGAATTCTATTTTCTGTATATTTTTTCTGCTATAATTGAAAATATCTTTATTGATATCGACATTATTATCCAATTTGTTATCTTTAAATAATTTCTCTTTCATTTTGTGATTCGGTAAAATATTGCTAATTTCGAATTCAATACCTTTTGTTTCGCCCTGTAAGTATTTCAATAAGGCTAAATGATCTTTGCTATGACCAGAAACTGTAGTAAGAGTTTTCACGTTAAAATCACCTCTAAGAAATTATTTTAAAAATCATGAATAGAATATATTTTATGTTATCGATTACATGTCAACAATTTTTTTTATGGAGTGATTCTATGGTAACAATTAAAGAAATAGCCAAACTATGTAATGTATCAAATGCCACAATTTCAAGAGTGTTAAATAATCATCCTTATGTAAATTCAGAAAAACGTGAAAAAATATTGAGAGTAATGAAAGAGTTAAACTATACTCCTAGTTCTATTGCTAGGAATCTTAGGGTAAATAAAACACAAACCATAGCCCTATCTATTCCTAATATTGCTCATCCTTTTTTTGGTCAACTTGCTAAAGAGATATCTAAGGAATTATTGAAACACAATTACAAATTATTGATTTATCAGACTTTTTATGAAAAAAAAATAGAACTTGAATTACTAACATTGTTAGAAAATAAAGCTGTGGATGGTGTAATTCTCGCATCCTTAGAAAACAAATGGAAAGATGTGGAGTGTTACTTAGCACATGGTCCAATACTACTGTGTAATGAGTATGAGGAAACTGCTCCTATTCCAATAATTTGCTATGATGAATATGAAGCGGGCTATAAAGCAGTTAAACATTTAATTAGTAAAGGACATGAGAAGATAGGTTTTTGCTACGATTCGTTTAATAGTCAAGCTCAATTAAAACGTAAACAAGGATATCTTCATGCTCTAGAAGAAAAACAGTTATCATATAAAAAAGAATGGCTATTTGGAAATGCAATTACTGTTGAAGATGGGTTTAAAATTTTTGAGCAGTTAAATAATTTAAAAGACAAACCTACGGCACTATTTACTGGTAATGATCAAGTAGCAGCTGGAGTTATTAAAAATGCTACTTTAAAAGGGTATAATCTTCCAACTGATCTTGCCGTTTGTGGCTATGACAATCAGTTAATTTGTAAAGTTACCAGTCCAACAATAAGTACTATTGATATTCCAATAGTTGAATTAAGTAAACGCGTTGTTAGTGAAATACTGATATATATAGATTCAAAAGAGAGTATTAGCCGTAAAATTATTCAATATCCTACGAATCTAATTATTCGTGAATCGACATAAACGTAATTGGCAATTTTATATGAGATGAGCTATTCATCCAAAAGATAATTGTTGAGAAACTTATATATGAAGATACAACCTTCAATTTTGTAATATAATGAGTTTTTTCGGGGTTCTGTTGCAAAGATAATCAATTTTTAAAAAAGAACGCCAGATTCCGTTAGGAATCCACTGTTATACAGTGAGACCGAAGAGATTATTGATAAGTTGTATCTGATTTTGGACAGACTTCTCCCCTTGGAGAGTTTGTCCCTTCTTGGGGGAGTACCACCACATCCATCAACTTAAGAAATTAATTGTTCTCCAAAGCGAAAAAAACAAACTAAATTCCCATGGATACCCATGAAAAGAAGAAATTTTCGGAATTATAAGAGTTAGTCATAAATTTCTCAATATGGATATTAGCACCATTTTTAGTTGTAATATTCAAATTCAACAGTTATTTTAATATGATGAAAAAGTGATGGTTATCACCCTATTTGTTTCTCCTTATGCCATAGATAAGACCGAGTTTGGTATTATCTTTTTTTCTTTGCATATTTTCTTAGAGGATGAATGGATAGGTAACATATGTGTAAAATTTGATATACTAAAAGAAAAATTAGGATGATAAAGTTATGTCAACAAAAAAATCCCAAGATACTATACAACAGTTGGTTCTGGTGCAAAAGCATTCGCTAGAAACCTAGAGAGTCTGTTTTCTTTAAGTTGCTAGTTTATGAAGCTACTCCAAACAGTTGATGGATGAATTCTTTTTGATTTTGAGCAGACGTCATCCTTTGGTGAATCTGTTTCTTTTTGGGGTGGCACCACACATCCATCAACTTAAGGTATATTTTCATACAAAATGCGGTCTTTTCATATAGTTTATTATTATCTTTTATAGATTTTATAAAAGTGGGCATATCAAATAAACCCTGACGGGTTTCAATT
>NZ_JBCGHT010000041.1:0-10730 GCF_039549175.1 Paenibacillus sp. 102
AGGGGATATGTTAATGCGTATAGCATATCATGAGGGTGTTCATACAGGACAAATGTTAGATTATATGAGAACAATGAAAATTGAACGCCCAAATATATGGGATTAATAATTTCACTACCAATAACGAGAATTATGTAAACACAAAAGTCCTCCAGTTAAACAATCCGGAGGACTTTTAATAGTTTTCTAAGTTATCTTCCAAATACACTCAATCCTAAATAAATCAAACTATAACTAATTAAAGCACTTGCAAGCATCAAACCTATTTTTAATAATTTGTCTTTTATATTAGGCCTTACTTCACTTACAGGTTTTCCCTCTATAAAATCAACTATTTGACGATAAGTTTTTAAATTATGCTCTTTTTTTATGTTTTCAACTTGCTGTGATGAAAACATAAGCAAAATCATAAGTAGTAAAGGTATTATAAGACCATAATAACCAAAAAAGTAAAATACAGGTGCAATAGAAATAGGAACTATAATCATTGATGCTAACATGATGTAACTCCACTTAAAAAAAGTTGATTTTTGAAGTTCTTCTTTCATGATTTTTACATCTCCTTTAACTAAATCATCCAGGGAGACATTAAAGAGAATACTCATCATTAGTAAATTATGAATATCTGGATAGTTCCTTTCATTTTCCCAGTTAGAAATAGATTGTCTGGAAACATGAATTTTTTCTGCTAACTTCTCTTGGGACATATTATCCCGTTTACGAAAATATTGTATTTGTCTACCAATGTTCATCTATACATCTCCCTTAAGTTTGAGGTTAAGTTAAAGGCTAATTAAAGACTACCAAATTTCTTTATAATAACATGATTCTAAGGTGTAAAAATGTTTTATCATGCTATTTTCCCTTGTTTTTGGGTTGGGGGCTGGCTGGGGGTCTGGGGGCTATCCCCCAGGAACTTAACGTAACTGAATATGAAATAAGCTCATTATTTAAATCGATAGAACTAGCGATTCGGCGGGTATAATTGCTGATCCAAGTCGAGCAACTTAACCCTGTTTTTGGTCTGTTCGGCTTGGCGAAAGCTAAAAACCCGCCGAAAAAAGTTTTGCAAGGACAATATCAAAAAGAAAAGGCGATAGCCTTTAGGTGAGGATGAACGAACCGACTTTTTGATATTGAGGGTGGAGATTTTTGAGTGGTTTTCTCAAAAATACAACCCGTTCCTTGCGGAACTTTTAGCCCTATATATAAGAGTGAAAAGAACAAAGTGAAGAAAGTCAGTAATAGCAAGGTTTTGAGAGGGGGGGGTGTTCGAAAAAAAGATACACCTAAAAAATGGAAAAAAAGAAGATGTCAATATAAAAAATGACATCTAAAATAGATAAATTGTAAAGAACAAACAAGTAACTAGTTCAACGTGATTGCAAATTCCGATTTCGGCGCGCCAACAAATACAACCGTTCCGTTCTTCGGCAGTTTTACTTTGTTATTGCTGCTCACAACGGTAAAATTGACGCATACTCCCTTCTCATCATATACTGCGAACGAACTCTCAGATGGCAACACCACGGTCATCGTTTTCCCTGCTGCCGCTTGCGGAATCGTAAACCATTTCGCATGCCCATTTGCTTGCAGTTTAACTTTCGATGATTGTCCTGCATTAAGCGATTTTACTTTGGATTCACTTACATATAACAATCCGGCTATCTCCATATATTCATTACCGCTCTCTGTATAGAAACGGGCTTCCGTCGTATCACGTCCTTCCACCACGGGAATCTGGAATTGATGGGCCGCCTTGTTCGGACCTGTAATTTTTCTGCCATTCCAATAGCCCGCCAGGTCTTCCTTACGAGTAATTTGTGTGGTAAGAGATATCAGTTGTACGAGATAGTTCATAGAACTAAATTTCTCGTTCACAAGATAGAACTTGCTGCCTTCTCGCTTCGCCCATGCGGCAGCGATTTTTTTCGATAACACGTTGTCTTCTAATTTCTCGGCTAAATAGTGGGTCAGCACATCTTGCCCTAAGCCTGGCGTCGATTTATATGTGCTTTCCCTCAAATAAGTTCTTCCATTCTTCTCCGTGACGAAGTTGAGCTTGGAGGTACCCTTCTCATTAATAAAGCTTCCATCCACAGTATATACATATTTTTCTTCTCGATTAGATGATAAGAACAGTTCTCCCTTCTTCGTAATTTTTATTTTGAAATGACTGAAGGTATTGTTGTAAAAACCCGCTTTTTTCGCCACGTCTTGAGGCATCTTAGCCTTGATCGGCTTGCCAAAAGATTTGTTCGGCTTGATGTTCTTAATTGTGCCCTTCTCTTTAAGTGCAGCGAGCAGCAATTCAGTTGCCAGCAATTGATTTGTAGGGCTGCCGCCACCAGATGACAATACAGCCGCTGCCATCTTCTGTTCTGGAAGTACAATCAGTGTAGCATGTTGCAGTGCCGTGTCGCCGCCCTTAGCCAAGGCCTTTATCCCATATCTATTGAATGGATATAGTTTCACACTATCCCAGCCAAGA
Organism: Paenibacillus sp. 102; assembly: GCF_039549175.1. NCBI lineage: Bacteria > Bacillati > Bacillota > Bacilli > Caryophanales > Paenibacillaceae > Paenibacillus > Paenibacillus sp. 102. The sequence continues at coordinate 2,492 of NZ_JBCGHT010000041.1, forward strand.
CCATAGTTGAACACATTATCTCCATCCCCCGGCCACATTCCTTTTTTATATTCTTCTTGCTCCATCGCCTTGACTGCCTTATTAGAAAGGATCCCTTTTCTCTGTCCCATAAATAATTGTGAGAATCGCACTACATCTTCTGCCGTAGAAGAGATCCCTCCAGAACCAATCACATTCACCGTTTCAATAGGAAGCTGTCCTTGATATGTCGGAAAATAAAGTCCAGCCCGCTTTTCATCTTCCCATTTGTCTTGCGGCGTTTTCGTATGATTTAACTTTAAGGGTTCTGTAAACTGTTGATGTAGAAATTCGGTAAAGCTCATACCGCTGACTTTTTCTACCAAAATCTCGGCCAGCGTAAAGCCGTCGTTGCAGTATACCGAAAACGCGCCAGGGTCTGCCTTCAAGCTTTGGTTAGACAATTCCCGTAACAAGATATCATGGACATAGGTATCATTATCTTTAAATAAAACTGAATTATTGAACGTGGTACCTTGCAAACCCGAAGAGTGGTTCAACAGCATACGCGGCGTAATACGTTTATACCGCTCGTCTTTCATCTTGAAATCAGAAACATAGTGAACAACAGGAGCATCCAAATCGACTTTTCCTACGTCGACCAATTTCATTACAGCCGCTGCTGTATACACTTTACTAACTGAACCAATCCCATATATAGTATCTTTGGTCAGCTGTTGTTTCCCTTCCATATCGTTCTTGCCTGTCTGACCCGACAAAATAAGTTTGCCATTATCAATTAGTGCATACTGCACGCTAGTCGTCCCATGGGACTTCGTTAGTAGTGCAGCCTTCTCTGTCGCAATCTTCTCCAGTTCTTGGCTAGCTACAACCGGAGTCTTACTGCTAGAAGACGCTATCGCCCCTGTTGGTAAAATCATCGTTAGCGCCAATGTAGTGGCTAATACCTCAGATAGTTTATTTTTCATGAGAGAATTGCCTCCTTAGATAAGTGATCGATTTCATCACTTATCGGTTATTTAGGACAAAGGTATCTCCTATTATCCTTGTTAAGTAGTATACATAAGCAAAATCAAATCAGAGTAAAAAGAAGATAAAGATTTATAACAACAGTTTTCCGTAAAAACCATGTGGTTGTGATCTTAAGTTTTTCCCTTGCTTTTGGGCAGAGGCTGGCCGGGGGGGGTGGAGGCAGAGCCCACCACATAAACGTGTAGATTTATAGAGTAAGAATAATACAATAAGCGAATAATCTGGCGGTTCGGCTCGTATAATTGCTTATCCAAGTCGATAACCATTATCTTGCTTTTGGTCTGTCGGCTTGGCGATACAAGCAAATCGAGCCGAAAAAAGTTTTGCCAGGACAAAATAAAAAAGAAAAGGCGGTAGCCTTTAGGTGAGGATAAACGAACCTGCTTTTTTATTTTGAGGGTGGAGATTTTTGAGTGGTTTTCTCAAAAATACGACCCGTTCCTTGCGGAACTTTTAGCTATATATATAGAGTGAGAAAGGAAAAATACAAAAACTCAATAATATCAAGGGTTTAAAGGGGATAGGGTGTGATTATTTGATCACACCTGTGTGACTGAATAATCACACCTAAAAAATGGGAAATAAGATAAAATAAAAAAAAGCAAGACTAAAAGTCAGGCTTTTTTTAAAATAAATAAACTGGTAATTTATGTTTTTTACTGCTATCTTTAATTTTAAAATTACGAAGAGATCTTTTAAAAATATGTTGAGTTGCCTTATCTACACCATCTTTAGGAGAACAACACATAACATTAGGATTCACAAACCATGTTCTAGAAGAACAAATTCTTCCATCATCAGTAGTCATTCCAGATTCAGCAACACCAAGTATACCTTTCTTTAATAAGGAATTCATAATCCTAGAAATATATTCTCTAGTATTTCCAAATTGTTCAGCTAAATAACTAGGGGTTGCTGCATTTGTTTCAACCTCTAATTCATTATCTACTCTTTCTATTATTACATTTGTCTTAAATTCAATGTAAGGAGTAAGCTTAAATAAAAACGCTTCTTCTTTAGGTTGTAAGTAACCAATTTTATTTAAATAATTTATGTTATCCATAATTAATTGCACGAACTTCACCCCATCAGTTCGTTTTTTCTTTTTACCTATAAAATAATCTTCACCAGTTGTACTATGTAAAATTTGCAGCAACAATTGCTGTTGTTCAGAAGATAAACCTACATTTGCTTGTTCTAAAAAGCTTTCAATCTGATTTTCTCTTGATCTAGCTTTCTTTTCAGCTTGTCCAAAATCTACAACTTTTGTCATAAAATAATTCTCTCCCTTAGTGGAAGGAATCAACTTTTATATGTTAGAATGTATATAGAATATTATATAGTGGTTGATTCCAACCTTATTATGAAAAACCGCCTTGCCGTCCAAAGCTGGGGCGGTTTTTCTCATTTATACGTCTTTCTTTATAATAACATGAAATGCTTTGCTAAAGGTTTCCATCTATTAAAAATCAATTCTCTTTTTCAACATTATTACGTCTACCTTTCCATATCAGAATCTTGATATCTGCTTATTTCTCTCTTATGTTCACGTTCAAAATGATTATCTACGCTTTTATTACCCAATTCATTTTTAATAATCCCTCTAAAGGACTGAAATTGGTCTTTAAGGACTCTTTTCGTTTGTTCATATAAAACTTTATGTTCGTCTGCAAACCCTTTATATGAGCTTTTAATAAGCTAATTTCCCCCTTTAACACACCGACTTCTTTTTGTAACTGACTTCTTTCTTGTTTCAACGTTCGATTTTCTTTCATCCAACTCTCTGCATGCGCTTTTAAACTTTCATTCTCTTTCACAAAATCTGTTTTTCTCAAACGCTCATAATCTTTTTTGATAGTAACAGCTGCATTCACTTGTCTTGTTAATTTTTGATATTGTTCTGGTGATAACACATAATTTCTTGTCTGTTTCTTCGTAATTTCAGCTTTTCCAAACATTGTATCCTGTACTTCTGTTATTACTTCTTTACGCAAAAATGGAATTTTAATAGGTTCATCTGGTACTTGATTCGTAACACTATCCAATTCTTTTTGCTGTTGTTTCACCTTTTTTTCTAACTCTATATATCGCTGACCAATCAGCTGTAACTTTTCACTTTCACTTTTTACTTGTTGTTCCACTGCTTCTAACTCTTTGTATTTATCCGCTACATGTGTTTTCACCATCTGTAATTCATTTACTTTTTCTTCAGCATGCTTCATATGATGGTCAAAAACTTCTAACTGCATTTCTTTTTCATATATTTGATTCTCAACGGTTGATTTCATTTCAGCGTATTCCTTGTATTGACGGACTTTCATGTACTTATGTGAACCTACATTCGCTCGTTCGAATTCTGGAATTTGTTCTTTGGCCAAAGATTCAATATAAGCCGTTTCTGATTGTCTCCAATTCGCAATTAACTCCGTCCCTTTTCCTTTTACGCCTTGTTGTTGCAAGGCTCTATCCATTCCGACACGCTTCGTTAATCCTCGACTACTTTCAAAATTCGGTACATAGTTAATATGTAGATGCGGATTGGCTTCATCATCATGTAAAACCATATTATAGACAGCAAGATTCGGATTTCGCTCTTGAAACGCCTCAGCATACTGTTTTAACGCTTCCTTTTTGGATTCCCTATACTTTGGGTCGTCTTTACCTTCCCCAATCGCTACAACCAGTTCTCGTTGCTCATGCGTCTTTGTATCTTTTCTTATCTTGTCATAATAATCCTTAGTTTTGCGGTCATTTCGTTTTTGCTTTTCATTGTACTTGTCCACGGCTTCTTGAAAGACATCCTTGTATACACTACGGATGTCCTTTTGAACAAAGTAGATATTCTCGTCTAATCTGGATGGATCAATGCCAGGATTCCCATGAATGTTTTCTCTGTTATTATGGCTCAATGAACTTTGATGAGATTGATTAAATGAGATAGAGAACAACATAAAACGCCACCACTTTCCCTAGATTAATTGATACAATAAGTCTAGCAAAGTGACGAAATTGTGTCAATTAACGTAACCCTATACGTATTTTGACGCTGACGCATCAAAATCGATAGGGGTCTCCGACACTTTTTGGCTTCGCCAAACCATGCCTAGCATGGCAAAAACCTCGGACTTTGTCCGAACCTACAAGGGGAACTCTTCCCCTTGACCCCCTCAATCGAACTCCCCAACCCCTCAATCCTTGAGGGACTCCCTCGCCGGTAGGCAGGTCAAAAGGTAAACTTTTGAAACAACCAAAAGGGTCTTGGTGCAGTGATTCTGTCAACTCCTTATCCTCCCTTCGGTCCGGTACCGTTGACAAACACTATAAATTGCTTTCTATGTGCTTTTATGACTATATCCTTAGTTGAACAAGAAAAAACCTAAAAAACAGATATGAAGCTCTCTTAAATTATGGGAGCGAAAATAAAAAACCACCCTAAGGTGGTTTTCTTATGTAAAGCGGGAAGATATGAATCTTCCCTTTCGGGTTGCCCCGATAGAAGTGGCGTTTTGTTTCCAAAACTGTTCTTCCTAATTGCATATTATTCAGGAATTTCAGTTTGGTTCCCATTTATCAAAATAGTGTATCTAACCCCTGTTTAGATTACTCAGTCTTTGAGTATTTAATAAATTTAATTTATCCACTCTTCAAGAATTGTTAATGTTTTATTTTCTGCATCCATCTCTATTTTAATACCAATTGGAACAGTTAACATCGGGTGAGTATGGCAGCAATCAAATTCTGCAATAAAAGGTATGTTAATATTATTTAAAACCTCTAATAGAATCTCATATGGTTTTTTGTTTGTACCATTATCATTGAATTGTTTATGTTTTCCAAGAATTAAACCCGATATTTTATCAAATATTCCATTGACTTTGAGTAATGAAAAACTTCTTTCAATAGTAGCAGCATCTTTTGTTGTATCTTCGATAAAAAGGATATCTCCTTCCTTTATTTCTGGCATGTATTCGCTACCCCAAATACCACTTAATGTGTTTAAATTTCCCCCAATTAATCTACCTGTTGCTTTTCCTCTATTTACACAGACCCAATCATTTTTTCTAAGTTGTTTTTTCTTAGTTTTTTCTTTCCAATTGACAAATTCATCCGTCCAATAAGGTGGCTTTTTAATATTATAAGGTAATGTTTGTTTCTCTTCTAACATGTCACTAAAATATTCGTATGTAAAGTTAACAAATGGCTCAAATTCACCAAATGAAGGGATTAATGCAGGTCCATAAAATGTATGTATTCCAGTTTTTGCGTATATCCCAAGTAATATTGCAGTAACATCAGAATGACCTATCATAATTTTGGGACTTTTTATAAATGCTGTATAATCAATATAAGGCAATATTGAATTAGAATTCATTCCTCCAATGGTTGACATGATACATTTGATATTCGGATTTCGTATTAACTCATTGAGTTCTTCTGCCCGTTCTTTAATGCTTCCAGATCGGTAGTTATCATGTTTACCAGTCAAATTTCCTTCTATTATATTAAATCCTTTTCTCATCAGAAATTTTTTTGCTCGATTAAATCTTTTAGGTACTGTATAAGTTGCTGGTAATGAGGGGGAATAAATTCCAATTAAATCACCTTTTTGTAATTTACTGAGTTTCATTACTTTATCTCTCCCTTAAAAGGCATTTATATTAAAATGAAAAAGTAATGTACATAGTCTTACAATTAATCATTCGCACTCATGCATGTAAAATTAATCCCCTATAATTTTTGAGATTTTTTTCTTACTTAATGCTCAAATGTTTTAAAGCTAAAAAAGCTCGTTTCTTTCTATCACTAAATTCTAATTTATTTACCAAATAAACGACTCCAAAATGATTTTTTCTGTTCTGAAGCTACTACTAGACGCTTGCTATCTTGTATTTCTCTTAATACTTGCATTAATTGAGTATCTCTTTGCTCTTCTCTTATTATCCTTTGAGCATCAGTTTCCTGTAAAATTTTACTTTGCTGATCCAATCTTTGAATTAACTCTAAATTCAGTCGTTCTAATCGTTCTATACGTTCTGTTAATGCTTTTATGTGTTCTGTATCTGCTACGCTATCTGTAGCAACAGTTGCTATCTTATTTTCTTCAACACTTGATATTACTAAATTTACAGCTTGTTCTAGCGTTATGTTCTTCTTGTTCATAGCTGCTATTAGCCGTTCTATAGTTGCTACATCTTTATGAAAAAAAACTCTCGAATTATTATTACCCCGCTCGAAAGGATACCCAGCTTCTTCCAGGGCAAGGCAATATTTACGTAAAGTACTTGAGCCAATCCCTAAGTTCTTGGCTACCTCTGATCCCCAATAAGTTTGAGCCATACTTTGTCCTCCCTCTGCTCTAAGCTGTTTTTTAGTTGTTACATAGTCTTTTTCCTTCTTAAAAAAGGTAACACCTTCTTTTTTAAATTTAAAGAGAAGTTTTTATTACCTTTTACATCTATCAATTAATAATAATTTGTCTATTTATCTTTTCAAAAAGTAAAACCTTTAAATATTAGTTTACTTTCAAATCACCTAAAACAATATCCATTTTATTAAAAAAAGGAAACCTATTAATAGGTTTCCTTTTTTATTAAGGAGATTTTAAATATAAGTGTAAAACAAGCGTTCGAATACTCGTTCCACAATATAATGTATGTTTTCTTATTCAAAATAGTGCAATAAATTTTTGTATTATCTATCTCTTTTAAGATATATGCTAAGCAAAATCTAATATAAAAAAACATTGATTTTATTAATCTAATCTAGCCTAATATTTCAAAATAAGAAAAATAACTATTATACAAGCCCTCACACAAATAGATATATTAAATATCATATTAAAGTAGATGTAAAAACACTTTAAATATAAAATAAACGGAGGTTTTTTAAATTGGGTGATCAAGAAAACAAATATTACAATGATCATATTAAAAAAGATGATTGTAAGGTTAAATCAGAAACACGAACTCCACTCAGCGATACTGACGTAACACCTGTTCTTGCAAACAATCCAAGAGTTAAAATTCCAGTTGTATTAGCAGAAAGAACGCTTCAAATTGTAGTAGAAGCAGATATTCCACTTTGTCCACCAGCAGTAGAAATTAAAAGAGTGTTAAAAGATGTATTTTTAACACAATGTAAACTAGTACCTGTTGAATATGAAGCAATTAATACAACAGGATATTTACAAGTAACAAGAGCAAAATTATTTGTAGAAGGTTTTATTCGTAAAAATATTGAATATGCGGGTAAAGACTGCAATGGCGTAATTTATGATAAAATTGCAAAGGTTCACTTCTCTGGTTTTGCTGATTTAACTGAAGATGACTTTCTTTCTCCAGCAGTTATAGCTTTTTCTTCAGAAAGTAAAGCTCGTTTCATTAATCCAAAAAAGAATGATATTCCTCGTCTAGACAAATACTTCTTCGAAAATAATGTTTTCTATAATGAACAACCATATTGCGAATTAATTAGTGCAGAATTTTATGAGCTTGACTATTCACCATGTTTTATTGAGCATGATAAACATCATGGAGATTCATGTGATAAAAAACATGACGAAAAAGCATTTGACAAATTACGTGAGAAAATCGTTCTTGATTTGACTTTGAAAGTATTACAAACTCAACAAGTACAACTCGGAACAACTGGATTTAACTGCTAATTAAAAATGTTCATGCATTAAAAAAAAGAAGAATTCTAAAAAATTCTTCTTTTTTTTCTAGTAAATTTTAAAATTTATTTACTAAAACAGAACAACTTCAAAATGATTTCTTCTGTTCTATGTCTGCTACGCTATCTATAGCAACAGTTGCTACCTTATTTTCTTCAACACTTGATATCACTAAGTTTACAGCCTGTTCTAGTGTTATGTTCTTCTTGTTCATGGCTGCTATTAGCCGTTCTATAGTTGCTACATAATGTTTTCTTTTACATCTACCAATTTAGTAATTTATACAAGATTTTATACAAAAAAACAGAAAAATAAAATAGCAAAGACCCCCTAGAATCCTTGCTATATCAACAATGTATAAAATCCTGCATATCAATTTTACATAGAAAAGAAGAGGAAACTTAATAAAAACAAGGATTCCAGCTTGTCCTTGCTACCGATAATAGGACGTTATGTTAACTTTAAGTGAATATAATATTCATAACATATTGTTTCTTTTTGTCAGTTACAGGACTATTCGTTTATTAAATGTATCCAAAAAAAGAACGAATGTTT
>NZ_JBCGHT010000042.1:0-10466 GCF_039549175.1 Paenibacillus sp. 102
TTTTTTGCGCTACAAATACGAACCGTCGGTGCGACGGGGATAGCTTGGTAAATATAGATAGCTAATAAAAGTATCTACTTCCCAAGAAGCACCCACTTCAAGCTTCGCTAAGTGGTGTGTAGTTCACTGTTTTGTTAAATATAAAATGTATCTAGTATATTATCTTTTTCCTCTTTGTTAATTCCAATATATTTTAGAGTGATTTGTGGTGTGCTATGATTGAGTATCTCTTGCAACATGGCTACATCTTTTGTTTGTTTATAAAACCAATAGCCGAATGTTTTGCGCATGGTGTGAGTACCGATGGATTCTATACTGGCAAAATCTCCGGCTTTTTGCAATTGTCGATAAGCCTGAACTTTACTAATGGATTGATCTCCTTTTCGAGAAGGAAATAACCAGGTACTTTCTAATGTTTGGGCATAGGAATAGACTTCATCAAAAATAGAAGTGAGATTAATCATGCGTTCTTTCTTTGTTTTTCCTTCTTTGATTTTGAATTCTTTTCTTTTTTTTCGCTTTAGTTTTAATATGGTTTGCATTTCGATTTGGAGTAGATCGCTGACACGTAGACCTGTATTGATTCCAATTATGAATAAAATATAGTCACGTTCTGAACAATGACGTTTAAGAGCCCATTTCATATCTTCGATCTGTTCTTTGCTTCGGATAGGTTGGACATCAATGAGATGTGGTTTTTTAATCATGTGTTTTTGACCTCTTTATTTATATTGTTTTGAATGTATACTTTTGTTATGTATTTTGAGGATATCAGGGTAATTGGGATGAAGTCAATATTTAAGGGCGAATGAAAGTAAACTAATATTTAAAAGTTTACATTCGTTTTTTAAAAGTTTAATTCGTTTATTTTACAGTATTTTCTAATTTATTTGTGCTATATTTATTAGAAAAGGGGACGAATTAATGCTGAAATTTATTTGGTCTTTAGTTTTTGCTCTTATATTTTTTTGGGTGGTACGTGGCCCATTGATACCATACATATCTTCAAATCAAAATATTGTTGCTATTTTAGTTATTTTCACAGTAGTTATTATTAATTCTTGGATTATTGATTTAATAAATCGTTTATACAAGAAAAAGAAGACTGAACTAGAGAGTTAATCTAGTTCAGTCTTCTTTTTCATAAAGATAGAAAATCGAGCGAAGCGACAACCGTTTTAGGACGAAAAAATGAAATTTTGAGACCAAAAAACGGTAAAGGTTGTAGGAATCTTTTACCAAGTCAAAAACAACGTTTTTGGGATTTGGCATGCCAAATCCGTAGCTTGCCATCTCTTTTTCTTTTAGAATGCTACACTTAATTGTTATTTTGCTCTTGGTTACAAGAACGCTGGTATTGAGCCATGAAAGATGGTTGATGTTAAACTAGCTTTTATTTAAAAGTTTACTTTCAGAAACATAAAAAAGAGTCCTGTATATAGGACTCTTTTTTTTTAGTTACAACAAAAAAAGCCAATCATGATATAATTGAATTGTCGAGAAACAACTATAATGAGAGGCTTTTTTATTCTTATAAAATTCTAATTACATAATAGCATAAAAAGAGCCTCTGTACTAGTTGTAAATACTAGGAATGAGGAGAAAAGTTATGACAAATACTATCAATTTAAAACAAGCTGAAAAAAATGCAAGATTGAGAGATATCGAGGATTCGAAGATTTTGTCAGAAGAAGAGATGTATTTAGCAAATGAACTTCAAGCAAAGGCTGGTTCAAGAGGAATGAAATTAGTTCCTGAAAAGAAAGTAAAAAATAAAGCTAAATTTGTTCAGTTATTACAGTTGAATTGGGAATATTTAAGACAAAAAGATTATATGACTGGCGAAGAAAAGATCTTTTTGCTTGATATACAGGCTTACATAGGGCTTCATTCAAATGCGATCGTAGATGATATTACTAAGAAATATGCTTCTCCATTAAATATTACTCAAATAGGAGAAGTATTAGGGACAAGTAGAACAAAAGTTAGTAGAGTTATTAATAGCCTTGTTAAAAAAGGTATATTAGCTAAAGCTGAATCTGGTGTTGAAGGTAATAATGTAAAAGCTTATGCTATTTATGTTAATCCCAATATTATTTATGCTGGAAATCGTGATGATGTTCAAGGAGCTTTAGTAACCATGTTTAGAAAAGCTATGAATAACAAAACACTTAAAAATTTACCTAATAGATTATTTTAAAAAGAACTATTGACTAGTTCTTTTTTTTTTGATTTTTTATTTTTCGTACGTATCAAATCTGATACGAAAGTGTATCAGATTTGATACGTACGAAAAATCTTGAAACCCTTGATATTACTTTGTTTTTTAAACTTTAAAATGCTTGTCCTTCTCACTCTATATATTATTAAGGCTAAAAGTTCCGCAAGGAACGGGTCGTATTTTCTTTCGTTTCACTTCAGAAAATCTCCACCCTTTTCGCTTTGCTACATCCTTGCAAAACTTTTTTCGGCTCGAATTTTGGCGGCACCAAGCCGATACATCCAAAAGCAACTATCAGAGATTATCGGCTTGAATTTGCTATCATACGAGCCGAACCGCTAGTAATTCGATTTAAAATTTCACTTACCAAATTAATAGAATACGTTATATGTGGGGTTTCGCCCCCACACGACGAACCAACCTCAACCCCAAAAGCAAACGAAAACCTTCATTTTAAACCATTTATTTTGCTTTTTAAGCGTTTGTTTTTGTTTTTACGGCAAATAGTATTATTTTAGATTTGTATTCTCTAAAACGGATTTTGAGGCGTCTGAATGATATCTAGTGTTTTATTGTTGTTTGTTTCTAAATTATAATTTTGTATTTACTTAATTTAAATGAATCTCTTTTAGTATTTTAAAGTAATGTTTGATTGCAAGTTATGAGAAATATGTTGTCTACAGCAGGTGCACATTTAATCCTATGAAGGGTACCTTGTGTAAACCTCGACTCTACTTTTAACGAAAAAATACGTGTAATTGGAAAATTTTGAGTCGACCGTGAGTGCACATCCTGGAAATTTTCGTGTACCCACGTTTAAGCTAGGCTCTGCCTAGCCCCAACCCCTAGTTGGGCCCAAAAACCCCTTATGCTCTTCTCTCTTTTTTTATTTAGAATTTCCAATTTTATAAAATGACTTGCCTTTTGATAGAGTTTTATTATGTTAAAAAAACAAAAATATGATCTTAATTGTGGTTTGTTGCAAGGTTATTAGAAATTTTTTTGTGGCGCGGCTATGGTCTTTGCTGTGTGGATTAAATAATCATATGTTAAGAAGGAAATGAAATATGAACTGAAATAGGGAAAATCCCGTTATTTTTATATGACAGAAGGATATAAAGCTTAGTAAAATGAATTAGTAAAAACCTAGGTTTTATACCTAGGTTTCAAGGTTGATTTTTTTGAAAATAACCCTTGATATTTAAAAAACTCAGGTTTTTATTTAGGTTTTAAAGGTGGGTAAAAAGATGGATAAAAGTAAATACCTAGGTGAAGAAAAACCAGGTTACATAGCCATGACTGTTAAAGAAGTTGCATTGTGTTTAGATGAATCGCCAAATGTTATAAGAAACTGGATGAAAGAATTAAGGACTTATATTCCTTTAGAGAAGAATGAGTCAGGTTACAATGTTTTTAATAAAAAAGCTCTTGAGCAAATGAAGATAGTTAAACAATTACATCGAGAACAGAATTACTCAATAAAACAAATTGAACATTACTTTGCTACAGGTGGAGAAAGTATAAAGCCTGTACCTAGTAAAGAAGTTGGAGAAATTTTAGCTGAAGAATTAAAATCATTAAAAAATGAAGTTAGTAGACTTAGAGAATATAGTGAGAAACAAGAGGAATTTAATAAATTGTTAATTGAACAACTTCAAAAACAACAAGATTATATTGACAATAAGTTAGAGAAACGTGATCAGAAGTTACTTGAAACAATTAGAGAAGTACAAGAAACAAAATTATTAACGGCAGCTACAAAACCAAAAGGTTTTTTTGCGAAATTATTTGGAAAATGATTTTTTGTGATTGGGTAAAGAATTTATTATTAAAGATTTAAGGAGATAATTAGTATGAAAAAAAAGTGAAAAATTTTAAATATCTTATGATTATATTAGCGTGTATTGCAATTTTTGGTACAATTTTACCTAATGTCTTAGATCCACATGAAACGATGGCAGGTAAAATTTCAATTGCGACTTTTGGGATAGTAGGTACCTGTTTACTATTTTCTATAATGTATTTTATTGTGAAAAAGGCTATTTTAAGAGGATAAGTGGTTGCATTTCTAATGAAAAGGTAGAGGATATATGTTTTTAAAATCTTCATATTCTGAGTTTATTAATTTTATTGTCCTGATTACAGTTATTTTAGTTCTGTGGAGATTAAAGGTATGGTCTAATAAAAAATATAATGTTCCTAAAGTATTCAAATGGTTCCCTAAAAGATGGGGGAAAAGAAAAATTTCAGAACAGTTTTTCCAATCAAAACTTGATGTTGAAGGTAAAGGGATTTCGATTACTTATTATGCTGTAGATTTATATGTTGTAACTATCCCGTTACAAGTGAAAAAATATAATACACTTTAGTGTTCTGTTTTTTTATTAAAAAGTTTTAAAATATGGTAAGTGAAATTATAGGTATAATTTTATTTATTGTTAGCAATAATTATTGAATTAAATAAAAAATGCATTTAAAAGGAATCGTGGTTGCCGCGCATGCGGAATCGCTGAGTCCTGGCGTTTATGCCGCGAAAGTTCCTTGACGATGAGGGGAACCCTCATGCAAACTCGCCAGAGGTGGCCCCAGAAGGGCGGTTTTTGCCCGCTGGGGTTAGCTTTGGGAGTTTGAGGGTTCGGAGGCTCGTGGTCAAGGGAATCGTGGAATAAAAAGCAAGGACGGACCCCAGGATAGGGCAAAAACCAATGTCTTCGCCAAGATTCGTGGTTCTACTGTTAGAAAAAGGCGAATAAGAATATAGCATACATACAATAAGGGAATGCAGTACAGATCAGCATACAAGCATTCCCTTGCTATAAAGATGTTAATAATTTTTTACCATTAAAATCCTCTTTTCTAAAAAAACCTTGAAAGGCATGAGCGAATCAAGGTCAGAAGTAGTGATTTATAATATTTTGATATTTTTTGTTTTGTCTTAATTATGACTTCAAACTAAGAATATATTCAATTCTTGATTTTGCGCCAAAGCTTGATTCAATAACCTTATAATCTTTACTTTCCATTAATCGTCTGCATTTATTTATATCTTGCAATAATTGTTCTATATCTTCTTTATTAGTATCACCTTTAAATTCAATACTATTGATATGAAAATCTAATTTTTCATATATAAAATCTGGTATTTCTTTTAGTTTAAAACACTCAATTGCAACACAAATATAGTATGCAGTCTTTGTAAAATCATTATAGTTTAGCTCTCTCCAATCTTCTTCAAATACTTTTGCTGCAGATTGAGGTGCTGTAAATCCATCATCTTCTACATATTCTTCAAAACTATATACAACAGAATCTTTGATACTTTCATAATCAACACTATTATTCATAGCACAAACCTCCTTAAATCTATTTCCCTATGGAGTTACTGTATTATTTGTAAAGATATTTAACTTTATATTAGGATACTTTTCTCTAAATTCTAATATAATATTTGTACAACTTTGACAAGTATCTAACTCTGAGAAAAGATTAACTTCACCTTTAATATTTGGGTCTTTTATTTTAGAAGCTATATCCTCAAGAATCTTCGCTTCCGTATCATTATACCTTGGAAACTCATCTACTACATAATTTTTGAAGATACGCTCACTATCTGCGGGTACATATGAAAAATCCATAACATCAGTTCCTAAACTGTCCACAGAATGAATTTGGCTATGAGCACTAAATTCTTTTTTTATACCTGGTATATTAACATCTGCTGTTGCAACATTACCTTTAGTAAGTGATTTTATTTTTCTATCTATTTTTTTCCTCTGTGTGTTAGATAAATTTATATATTCATCTGAATTTTTGAATGCTGTCATTGAATCAGATAGTTTTGTTCTTACGACTCTAGACCTATCTTCTAAAACTTCTCCAATAAGGTTATCCGTACCCTTACCAAAAACCTTCTCCCCAGTCTCCTTCATAAACTGATAAGCATCTTTCAGAGAGTTTGATCCTCCGACTTTCCCTCCACCTGCTAGCGAAGGTTCAGGGAATACATTCGGGATCTCAATATTTTTAATCTTCTCCTCGACATTCTTCATACTATCCGGCAACTTATTCATGAATGCTTCTACTTCTTCCGACTTACCAATTATTTTATCGCGTTTCCCTGCTGCTCGAAAGACATTTTCACCCTCTGCGATTTTTCCGGCTGTAGCTGATCCTTTCACTGCGGCGTTTACTTCACCAACGCCGACTAAACAACTAATAATATCAAATCCCATGCCACCAAAAGCATAAGGGTCGGTCATGGCTTTTTCTACATAATCTTTTACTGCGTTGAACATTTCTTTTTGGTCTCTTCTAAAGGTTCTAGCAAGGTTATCCAGCACGGGAATTTTGTCCGTGAGTGCGGGATTATTTAAGAAATCACTAAGATAAGGAGCCGTAGTTGTGATAGAGCCCACAATCCCATATTCGGCGAGTTTTTTCACCCCTTGCCAAGTCGCATCGAGATCGTCCAGTTTCCATTGTTCTGTTTCTACGCCGCGCATCGAGTTATAACCCCACTCACCAATCTCTGCGATTAGGAAACCTAATTTTATTGCACCTATTGCAGCCCCACTAATCGCGGAACCTGCCTTTCCTATAAAGCCTTCCAACACCAAGAGATCATTAGAAAGTCCTTTCAGGAAAGGAATGTTCTCCCCTACCCATTTTGTGCCTTTTCTCAATACATCCCATTTCTTACCGGCACTATCGGAAAAGTTTTGAAGCCAAGCCTCCAATGGATGATTTTTCGCCCATTCCTCTTGCTTTTTCTTCATTTCTTTTTCAGCTTGCAGTTGCGCCTTTTTTTCCGCCTTCGTGATTTGTGTATCTATTTCATGAATGCCTTTTGCTAACGCATCTTGGGCAAAGAAAGCTTGCAGTTGCGGATCAGTATAGGATAAACTACTCATTCCCCTTGCAATTTGAACTTGTTTGTTTAGGTTATCGAGAATTTTTTCCGCGTTGCTTTCTGCTTTTTTGCTTTCAAATTGCTGTACTTTTTGAATCGTATCCTCTAGTTCTTTACTGGCTGCAACCAGTTTTTCATCAAACTGGCTTCTCGGCATACTCAATGAAATCAAATCGTTCACGCTGTTGTAAATATTAGAGATGCGACTATCCATTTCATGTTTCTTGGGTTGGAGATTGGAAAGTTTGTTTTGTGTTTGTAGTAATGCATCTTCCAGAATAACTGCATTCTCATCACTTTCTCCCGTTGTTGACTGAAAATCCTTTAAAGTTGTCAACATTTCCGCAATGAGAAATTCATTGGTAACTTTCAATCCAGTCACAACTGCACTTTGGTTATTATTGATGTCGTTGACAATCGCATTTCCTGTTGCACCCTGCATGGCATCGGCCTGGATAATACTATTCAATGCTCTTTGAGCTTGTTCAAGTTGATTATTTGTTTTACTGGTGTCTTTTTGGAGTTTGGCCAGTACTTCATTGAATTCCTTTAAATCTACATGAAATCCCATTTAATTCGTCTCTCTTTCTAGTGGTAGTAACAGGGTTGCAGTCATTCCCCCTTAATAAAAGCTTTTAAAACAAATCAATCAATCTCTTTAATATCTGTTAAACAATATATTATCATAATTATGATATTTTTGATTAATTAGGGATACCACCAGCATTTTGGAAAAAAACCACGCTAAGAGCATGCAAAATTTTATACAGTTTTTCGGCTAATCCAGTAACAAACAAGAACCCTAAAACCCACGTCAAGATAGGGATGTATAAAAAATGAATAGAGTCATAGAAAAAGAAAAAGGCGTATTCCTTGTAAGAGTAGGGATCCAGCTTGCCCTTGCTACCGATAATTGTGCGTTATGTTAAGCTTACATGTATGGAATATACATCCAAATTTGGACAATACATCGTTTCTTTTGAATGGTACAATGAAGAAAAGAGGTGAATAAATTATGACGAAAAAAACAGGTTGGTCTTATCTCATCGGTTTAACATGGCTGGCAAGCATTGCATTACTTTGGGCAAACCTTGCTAATTTAATTCCAAATCAGATTGTTTCCCTAAGTGTTTCTATTGTTATGATTATCATTGCAGCAGGAGCCAGTCTTACAGGACTTTACCGACTTAAAAAGAAAGAATATTGAGAACAGATCGTGCCTCTCTCAATATTCTCAAGTGGAAAGTGCAATTTATGGGAGGATAGACCACAATGCCTGAACCGAATATAAAAATAAAAAAGATATGGGAAGATACCGATTTTTTTAAATTGAATTTTGACTTTACTGGATTTTATGGCACTGCGAGCATTAACCTATATACCACCAATGAAGAACTCGAAGATTTAAAAGAGGGAATAATCAAGTTTTCCACTTTTAAACTACATGAGTTTCAATGGGTTTCAGGTGAGGATATAGACAATGTAACTCATTTCTTATCCATGAGATTCTTCTTACATGATAAAAGAGGCATTGTAGGTATAGAGGTAGTAACTGACAATAAGCAATCAAAGCCTTATTGGATGCGTTCAAATCTGTTTATTCTTACGGAACTTAATCAAATTGATGATTTTATAAAAAAAATAGAACAATTAATTAGTGAGGAAATTACTGAGTTGGAAGGCATAATTCCAGTCTGACAGGGATAATTTTTGTAAGTAAATTACATATATTAACTTCCGCTAACGATAATTATGTAAATGAGCTGTCCATAGGGGCAGCTTATTGTTTTTTTCTTAGCGTGTTTTTTTTCCAAAATGCTGGCGGTACCCCTAAATAGATGAATAAGGAAAATCAAAAGTAAAAAACATAATATATTATTAAAAATTTATGTGTTGTTTTAATGCAATATTGCATATCAAAAAGAGTTGCTAATTTTGTTATTTCAAAATACAATATAAATAATTAAATATTCAGAAAAATATAAGGAGTGATTATTATGGCAATTGCAACAGCAGTATTAACATTTTTAGGTGGAGTTCTTCCATTAGTAACAACTTTATTAAAAGCATTTATGTAATATAATTTTTTAAGATTTAATAAAACTTATACAAATGATTCATGTATTGGAAGTATACTCAATATATGGATCATTTGTATGGGTTTTATTAGAAAAAGAAATCTTTTATTTTTAAAGGATTTTTTTTATTTAGGTTACAATCAGGTGTTTACAATATGGTAATGCACTTAAAATAATCAGAAAATTCTTTACATTGAAAGCGCTTTCTGTTAAGATAATAAATGGGTTGGATGGCACGAGTGGCTATCAGGGTATTTGGCGTAGGTGGGGCCGATACTATGGATAGAATAGATAAAATATTGTTTTTTACTATTATGAAATTCTACATACATTATAAAAAGGAACTGACTCATAAAATAATGAGCCAGTCCTTTTTTATTTTGCAGTGTTAAATTTGATGTTATTGATTTTTTTAAAAAAATGTCGAACTTATCAGAATTTTGTATTTTTTTGTTGATTTATTTTATTTTTAATGCTAAACTCATAACAACAAAGAAAGAGTAAATAAAACCCTTATCGATTTAATTGTCAGAATTTTTAGTTTTATTCCACAGCTTATTCTTTTTGTTTGACATGTTTGTGTATTACTTTTCCACTCTTTCTTTGTTGTACCCTATAAAAGAAAACAACCTGTTTTTATCCAAGTTGTTTTCTTTTATAAAAATTTTATTTGTTGTTTTTATAACAGTTGGGATCACTATTTAGAAGTTATTATGATTTATGGGGGGAAGACAGTTAATAGATTGGACATTTAGTGAGAAGTTTACATTACAATGGGTGGATTCAGAAAGAGGTGAAAACTAAGAAATTTGGATTTTAGTTTTTTAATTTTGGAAAAGGAAGAATAAAAATATAGTGGACATACAATTACAATAAGGGAATGCAGTATAGATTAGTATACATGCATTCCCTTTCTACTTTTATGATTTAAATGTATTTTAATTTTATCATAAAAGAACCTAAATCATAGCCTGTTTTTATTATAATTACAGATGAAATTATAGCTAATGGGTATTTAATAAATGGATTGTTTAGTAATCCCTTTATTTTTTTCATGTTGTAATCCTCCATTGTATTGATAATCTTAGTTTAAATATTATCATGAATATATATAATGATTAACTATTGTAATGTTTAACGTTTTCCGAAAGAAGTCTCCTTCCTCAAGTGTGTGCAGGGCGATAGGTGGGAGATGAATTTCGGTTTGGCACTAGCCAAAAGATTGTAGTAAACTCATTACATACAGATTGTTCTTTGA
>NZ_JBCGHT010000043.1:0-9578 GCF_039549175.1 Paenibacillus sp. 102
TAGTATGATGACTACAGTATACTAAAAAACGTAGGCTTTCGCCTACCGACATTCATCTCCCACCTAAAATTGGTGTTTCACACCTTCACATTTTTGAGGAAGGAGTCTTCTGTCAGAAGATGATAAATTAAGCTTTTGCTTAAAATCTTGGATACCGATGGTTTCATAATACTCTCTCCAAAACCTTTTGCTACAATCATACCCTTTCTGTAAGATTACTCAGTGATAAAGCAAAAAAATGAGGATTTCTCCACAAAAAATCAGCTCCCGTTTATAGAGCCGATTTTCACATCCAAAAGTCATCGAAATCTACATTATACCCTTTTTTCTTCAAAGCTTTAATTATTTTCTGTCCATTACCTAATGATGGCTTGAAATCGTTTGATCGTGAAATTCTACTGATGGTATTTTGATTTACACCACTCCATTTCTTTAATTTTGTTTGAGCAATCTGATTTCTCTTTAAAAACTTTCCAAACTTAGATAATGGTTTTCCTAATCCGAACACTATTTACACTCCTATTCTTAAATGCTTGGTTCCTATCATTTTTACCAATGCATGATTTTTTTAAACAAAAGTGTTAATAATGTACAAGCTGTGCGCCATATGATTTACCAAAGCAGCTGCCAAAGTAATGAAATGAGCTTTAATTAAGGTAGATAAGTGACAGTTTACAAAATTATCTATCAAAGTAATCTTTAACATGTTACAAAACTAGCTATCAAGGTTATTACCAAAGTAACGATACCATAGTTTTACACGTGTTGAAGTATATGATGTCTGCATTTTTAATTCTGTTTATAAAGGGGAGGGTGTTTGTGGGGGTTAGAAAAGAAGTAATTTCATTTCGTTCATTCATAAGTGGCTTATATAGAATTCAAGAAAAGAAAGAACGTAGTTATCATTCATTAAATCCGGTGGCTTTTCTTCATATGACAAAACCGGTATTAGACACATATATAGCATTAGGAATAATGGGCTCAATTGTAATTGGTGGAGTTATATTAGAGAAATACTTGATACAAAATGATTATATATCTGCAGCGCGGTGGTTATCTAATGGACTATATCATGGAATTCGAATTAGTGGGGTTGGATTCATTGGTTATGTCTTTATTCGAATTGTAATGATGTTCTAGGAGGTGCTTGATGGCTATAAAAGAATGGATACAAAAACGTACTTTAAAACATCGACTTACAGAGGTATTCCGAAAAGCAGAATTATATTTTGAACATCAGACACGTGGAGGGAAAATTCCAATCTTTCCAAAGATACATGACATTACATCTTCAAAAGAATGCGTGAGGTATATATTTACTATTCCTAATGGATTAGATCCACAGAAAATAGAAAAAAAGTGGTTTTGCTTCCAACAGATATTAGGAAAGGACATCGCTATAGAAGGCGACATCAAACGATTCGTACTCAATGTATTTCAATCTGATACTGGTCTAAAACAGTATAATTACTGTTATAAGAAGTGGCAATCATTGTTAGAGAAGTACCGGTTACCCATTGTTGTAGGGCGTGATCTATTTGGTAAGAGGATTGTATACGACATGGTTAATGCTAACACACCACACTTACTTGTAGCGGGTGAAACAGGAAGCGGAAAAAGTAGTATGGTACGTGTTATTTTATCTACCCTGATTCAGTGTATGTCTTCTGATAAGTTACATTTATATCTGGAAGATTTGAAGAACTCGGAATTTCATTTCTTACGAAGAGTACGACATGTAAAAGAAGTGTGTATGGAAGAAATAGAAGTGAAGATTATGCTTAATAAAGTTTGGCAGGAAATCAAAGAACGCAGAAAACTTCTGGAGGAATATGAAGTAGATCATATTGATAAATACAACAAACTAAAAACAGATGAACCAAAACCTTACATTCTTGTATGTATTGATGAGGTCGCAATGCTTCAAGATGAAAAAGAGTGTATGAACAAAGTTGAAAAGATATCAGCAGTAGGAAGGGCGCTAGGAGTTTTCATAATGCTTTCTATGCAACGGCCCGATGCAAGAATATTAGATGGAAAATTAAAGCTTAATATGACCGTAAGAATGGGCTTTAAATGTGATAGCGTAATAAACAGTAACATTATGGGGACACCAGGAGCAGAGGAACTAGAACAGTCTGGGCAAATGATTTTGAAATTGAATGGATTCAAGAAAGTGCAAGCTCCTTATTTAGAATTAAGTAAAGCAAAAGAAATCGTAGAACCTTATCGTTTACCAAAAGAAGATATATCGTTACAAAATCCTCTAGAAGAACAACAATCTGTATTTGGAGTGTTAGAAGATGAGGAATAGAGATAAAGCGATTTTGAGTGATTTACAGAGGTTTAGATGTATGTCCCGTGATGATATTATTGATCTACACTTTAGTGGATTAAAAAATGCTGTGACATGTTGCAACACAGTTATGAAGCGATTACGAAGAGATGGTCACGTAGATGCGAATGTATTGAAGCAGCCGTATATATATTTCCCTCAACCAAGTACAATGCGAAAAACAAGTCAAAAGGTACCCCATTTTCTCGGTATCGTTGATGTATATAAACAGCTTATTCATTATGAACAACCTAAAATATTTAATGTAGAACCAAAGTATGGAAAAGAATATATGGAACCTGATGTTTTTACAATATGGCGAAAAAGTCCATTTTTTATTGAAGTGCAAAACTCTATTTACAGCAAATCCGTTATGCAGACAAAAATAAAGCGATATGAATTATATTTTCATAGTACAGAATGGCGGAAAGAATCCTGGCAACCTCAACATGCAGCTGTATTTCCTTCCCTTCTGATTTTTACAGATTTTCAGTATCAAATCTCTAGTTCAACTTTTCGGATTTTTCAAGCCTCGTCTGTGTCACATTTTTTAGAGCAAGTAACATCAAAATTCAAAACTATCTCTGTGCAAATTGGATCAACAAGAAGACAGCTTTGAGCTACTTGTCATATACGTTAGTACTTAGAGGTGGGAGCTTCTCAATTCCATGATGAAAGTAATCTTGTATCTCGCACTTATTTGTGGGTACTATGCACCTTCACGCAAATTGAGAGGGGGGACTTTTAACCTGAACCTGGTTAAAAGATGTGCCTATTGTTTAGGTAGAACAGGAATAGGAGCTTCTTTATTTCATCTAAAAAAGAACTTGTAGAAAACTAAAGTGAACCCCATTAAGGGGACATGAAAAAAAACCTCCTTAATTCGCATACTAAATGCGAATTAAGTGGAGGTGTTTTTCATTTGAAGAAAAGAGTTCATTATCCAGAAGAAATAAAATGGAAAGTCGTTGAAATGAAAAAGGAAGGTTATTCTAACCGAACAATTATGGAAACATTAGGGGTTAAAAATGTAAGTCAAATTAAAAGATGGATGAACTGGTATCATACAAATCAAACTCATCGTTTCCAACAACCTGTAGGTAAGCAGTATTCTTACGGAAAAGGGCCTCAAGAGTTAAGTGAAATAGAACAGTTACGTTTGGAAAACAAACATTTAAAAGCTCAATTACTTGTATGGGGAAAGTATCTGGAAATAGAAAGGAGTTGAACCCAGTTGTTGTAGCTCAGCTATGGAATGAAGTGAAAGATAACATGACTGTCAAAGAACTGTGTAAAATATTAGGCTTACCACACTCAACGTTCTATCGTTGGGTAAACACAGTACAAGCTTCTACAAGTGAAATAGAGAAGACTGTTCAAACGGTTTGTTTGCGTCATAAACTCCGTTATGGATACCGACGAATTACAGCTACCCTTAGAAAAATGGGGATTTGTATCAATCATAAAAAGGTATTACGTATTATGAAACATTACGATTTACTATCGCGTGTACGTTGTAAGAAAAAAAGGTATATCACTGGTGCTGAACCTGTGGTAGCACCACACCTTTTAAATCGACAATTTGAAGCATCAGCTCCTAATGAAAAATGGTTTACTGATGTAACATATTTGACATTCGGAGAACGTACCTTGTATCTTTCCACAATCATGGATGCCTTTAATCGTGAAATTATTAGCTAGGTGATAAGTGAATCACCTAGCCTTCAATTATCTATAGAGACATTAAGACAAGCATTAAGAGGACGAAATGTAGAAGGTGTCATTCTTCATTCGAATCAAGGAAGCATCTATACAGCAAAGCAATTTCAGATGTATGCCAAAGAAAAAGGCATTATCACAAGCATGTCTCGGAAAGGAAACTGCCATGATAATGCCGTGATGGAAAGCTTCTTCGGACATTTGAAAAGCGAAGCTTTTTACTCACAAAATCTAACAAAAGTATCCAACACAACTGTGCGAAAGACTGTGTTAGAATACATTCATTACTACAATTGTGTGCGAATTCAGGAGAAATTAAACTACCTATCCCCTAAAGAATATAAGGGACAGGTGGTTTAGGTGTTTTGATGTGTATCCCATTTTCAGGGTTCACTTCAAAATACTACAAGTTCTTTTTATTTCTCATATGAAAGTGAATATAATCTCAAGTCTTATAATTTATCATTTGCAAATAGAGAATCTTCTAAGTGAATTACAGGGTATTGTTTAGAATCTAAATCTTTAGTAATGACTGGATATAGTTTCATTTTTTCAGATAAATCAGTGATAGAAGTACTCACTATAAACCCATCTTTTGCATATAAATATATATGGAATTTATCATTCTTAGTTGGCAAAAAATTAATCTCAGATATTATATTTTGAATTTCGCTTGGTAATTTATTTAACTCGGAAATCAGTTTTCTAAGTTGTTTTCCATCATTTCTAGTAAATTGTTTTATTACAGGTACACTTTTGGAGATTTCATTATTTGCTACTTTATCCAATATGGCACCATTTTCAAGTAGAAGATAACACTCAGTATCTTTAATCATATATGCAACAGTACTGTTTTCTTTAACATTAATAGTAACTTGACTTGGAAATCTCTTTGTAATATTGACTTCTTTAATCAGATTATTTTTCTGTATTCTTTTTTTTATATATTCTTCATGTAAATTCCAATAATTATCTTTGTGGCTTAAATTGGATAAACCTATAATTTCAGCTTTTGAGATTATTTTATTTCCAGTTACAGATATAGTTGAAATTTTTCCAAAGTGATATAAAAATAATAACAAACTAAAAACTATTAACGAACATATCATTAATGCTTTTTTTCTTCTAGCTGCTTTTATATTTCTACTTTGTATGAGTTGTTGATGACGAACCTGTTCGTTAAATGGATATACATTATTTTGATTCATGATACCTTCCTCTAATAGCCTATTATATTCCATTTAAAAAATGCTTTAACATTTGTTGTTTAGTATGTTAAAGGCTATCATGTACACATCTAGACTTTTTTTACACTGCAGTGTGTATCTTTTAAATCCTAAAACATTATATACATAATAGAATAATTTCTCAATATAGTTATAATATACAAGTGATTTTCTTCACATTTATAGTTTTGTACTACTATTTTTCACATTTAATGTGTAAGATAAAATATTAATCTTACAAAAAATACTGTAATTTAATATGTATTATTAATATAACTACAATTGAAAATAATTGCGATTCAAATATCAATATTATAATATAATTAGATTGAAACATGAACATCAGTTATATATTAATGCCTAATTAGTAAGTGAATTTTTTAAAACTTGACTTAAGGCAACCTCCAAACTGAAGGATTTATGTAGCGATATCGCGTGACATAGATTCTTTAAATGTTTAGAGGCTGCTTCTTTTTGTTTTGTATTATTATATATTAAAATGTTAGGTTTTTAATGATCTTACTAGAATTGAAATCTTCATGTTTTAAAACAAAATAGACAAGGAGAAATGCAAATGTTGAAAAAGACTGTGGTGACTGTTTTGACATTAGGCTATGTGCTTAGCCCGATGCAAACTTTTGCTGAGACAGATAATGAACAGCCACCCCTGCAACAAGAACTTTCTAGACAGGAAAATCAGTTAATTCCTGAGGGAGAAAAACAAGAGCAAGAAATTAAAACTGAACAACAAGAACAGTCTAAACAGGGAGATATGCTAGTACCTGAGCAAAAAGAGCAAGACCAAAAAGTAGAACAGCAAGATACAACAAAGCAACCAGAAGATATAACAAAGCAACCAGAAGACAAAGTAGATGTAAAACGTGAGGAATCACTAGGAACTAATAAAATATCAGGTAGTAATACAGTGCAAGCTGCACCTAAACAGCAAGGAGGTTGGGTGCAGAAAGACAATGGCTGGTACTATATTCAGCCAGATGGAAAACCGAAGACAGGCTGGTTACAAGAAGGAAATGCTTGGTATTATCTGCAACAAGATGGAAAGATGAAAACAGGCTGGCTGCAAGAAGGTACTAACCAGTACTATCTGCAAAGTAATGGAGTAATGCAAACAAATTGGCAGTCAATAAACGGCGTATGGTATTACTTCAACGGAAGCGGCGTAATGCAAAAAGATTGGCAATTAATAAACGGTGCATGGTATTACTTCAACAAAAGCGGTGTAATGCAAACGGGCTGGCAATCAATAAACGGTGCATGGCACTACTTCATTGAAAGTGGAGTAATGAAAACAGGTTGGCTGCAGTATGGAGATAACAAATTTTACTTGCAACAAGATGGGAAAATGAAAATAGGCTGGTTGCAAGAAGGTACTAACCGATACTATCTGGAAAGTAACGGCGCAATGAAAACAGGTTGGTTGCAAAAAGGTACTACTTGGTATTATCTACAAAGTGACGGAGTAATGAAAGTAGGCTGGTTGCAACTTGGAGATAACAAATATTATCTGCAACAAGATGGAAAGATGAAAACAGGTTGGTTGCAGGAAGGAAATACGTGGTACTACTTCCAAAGTAGTGGTGAGATGCAGAAAACAGGTTGGCTGAAAGACGGCAATGCCTGGTATTACATACAACAAGACGGAAAAATGAAAACAGGTTGGTTAGAAGAAGGATATGCCTGGTACTATCTGCAAAGCAATGGAACGTTAAAAACAGGTTGGCTGCAGGAAGGAAATACGTGGTACTATCTGCAAAGCAATGGATCGCTAAAAACAGGTTGGCTGCAGCTTGGGGATAACAAATATTATCTACAACAAAATGGCGCAATGAAAACAGGTTGGTTACAGGAAGGAAATACGTGGTACTACTTCCAAGGTACTGGTGAGATGCAAAAAACAGGTTGGCTAAAAGACGGCGATGCATGGTATTACCTGCAACAAGATGGAAAGATGAAAACAGGCTGGTTAGAAGAAGGATATGCCTGGTATTATTTGCAAAGCGATGGAATGCTAAAAACAGGTTGGTTGCAGGAAGGAAATACGTGGTACTATCTGCAAAGTAACGGCGCAATGAAAACAAATTGGTTACAAGACGGAAGTAACTGGTACTACTTACAACAAAATGGGGCAATGAAAATAGGTTGGTTAAACGAGAATGGTAAAGTATACTATTTTGATGCAAATGGTGTTTGGATTGAAAATCCACTCATATTTGGTAAAACAATTCTTGTTGATCCAGGACATGGTGGACATGATTCAGGAACATTATATGGAACTATATATGAAAAAACAATTGCCCTACAAGTAAGCATGAAGTTAAAGAGATTATTAGCTCAGAGTGGTGCAAATGTTGTGATGACACGAGCAACTGATATCTTTATTCCATTAGGGGATCGTGTTGGTATTTCAAATGAAAAAAAAGCAGATATTTTTGTTAGTGTGCATGTTAATTCAGCTGATTCGACTGCAGCAGATGGAATTGAAACATTATACAATCCTGAACATCCAAAAAGTCAACAAGTAATTTCTTTGGCAAGTGATGTACAGGAGGCTCTAATTAAAAATACTGGTGCCAGAAATAGAGGTTTAAAACCGAGACCAGACCTTCGCGTGTTAAAATCGGATAATATTGCACCACCTATATTGGTAGAAACTGGATTTTTAACAAATTCTAGTGAAAGATTAAAATTGACATCAGACAAATATCAAGATCAACTTGCACAATCTGTGTATGAGGGAGTCAGAAAATACTTTTCTAAGTAGAAATAGCGTTACATCGCTATTAAGCTAGTAAAAGAAATACACTTCAAAATGAAAAAACGTCATTCTTTCTTAAAAATGATAGGGAAGAATGGCGTTTTTCTATAATTGAGTTACCATAATACAACTTAGTGGTAGTACCCGAAAAAGCTAACTTTTTATCTTTTTTCAGATAGGAAGTTAGCTTTTTCGTTTTGGGATAGTTTATTTTGTAAGGTGATATAGCAACACCTATTATGTTGAATATTAAAATATTTAACTTATATATATCTTAGGTTATTCTAAAACTGCAATTAAAAATTCAAAATGAACATTCATAACATAATTTTTAATTATTCATCTAATTTCACAAAACTTTAAAATAAAATATAAAGGACCTAACATCTATGACTAATTTACAAAATCAAAATCTGACTTCATTGAAACAATTTATTTTAGGAGCACTACTAATATTGATGTTTGCACCATTTCTTTTTGGGCTATTATTAAAAATAGTATTCTCATTACATTTTACCGAACAATTATTTGATAATAATGACAGTTTAGAAATAACAAAAATTTTTTTATTAACCCTTTCTATACTTTCATTTTCCATTTATTACATTTTCACACGTAAATCTTTTTATAGTCTAATATTATCTACGCTTAATATTAAATCACTAAATCGAGGTAAGACATATGTATATATATTGATTGCAAATATATTTGTTGTTTTATCGGGTAAAACAACAGATCTCATCTCGAATGATTCAGCAAATATACAAGCAATATATCTGGGCATAGACACATTGTCCGAACAATCTTTTATCATATACATAATTGCTATATCAACACATGTGTTAATCGGACCTGTTTTAGAGGAAATTCTATATCGTGGAATTATTCTTAGATTTTTAGAAATCAAATATTCTTTTTTTACTGGGTTAATTATATCCAGTTTATTATTTGGTTTAGCTCATAACTATGACTTTGCATTCATTATTTTTGCAACTCTAATGGGTATAATTTATGGTTTGCTTTATAAGAAAACTAACTCAATAATCCCAGTAATAATTGGACATATGACTTACAATTTATATACATTTATATAATCATAATGAAGCAAAAGACGCATTATTTAAAATTATATTTCGCAAGACTATAAGGAGTATCGCCAGCATTTTGGAAAAAACCACGCTCACCAAAAAATACAAAAAACCGTCCATCAGAACAGCTTTACTTTTTACATAATTCTCGTTAGTGGGGTCACCTTACATGTCCATCAACTTAAGAAGTTCATTGTTCCTCAAAACGAAAAAATGGGTCGAACTCTCATAAATAACTATAAAAAGATAAAATTTTCGTTATGGGGGGTTCTCAAAATATTAGCTTGATGGGTATGGAGTAGCACCACACATCCATCAACTTAAGGTATATTTTCATACAAAATGCGGTCTTTTCATATAGTTTATTATTATCTTTTATAGATTTTATAAAAGTGAGCATATCAAATAAACCCTGACGGGTTTCAATTTTTTTA
>NZ_JBCGHT010000044.1:0-8122 GCF_039549175.1 Paenibacillus sp. 102
CCAATCCGCATCTACATATTAACTATGTACCGAATTTTGAAAGTAGTCGAGGATTAACGAAGCGTGTCGGAATGGATAGAGCCTTGCAACAACAAGGCGTAAAAGGAAAAGGGACGGAGTTAATTGCAAATTGGAGACAATCAGAAACGGCTTATATTGAATCTTTGTCTAAAGAACAAATGCCAGAATTTGAACGAGCGAATGTAGGTTCACATAAGTACATGAAAGTCCGTCAATACAAGGAATATGCTGAAATGAAATCAACCGTTGAGAATCAAATATATGAAAAAGAAATGCAGTTAGAAGTTTTTGACCATCATATGAAGCATGCTGAAGAAAAAGTCAATGAATTACAGATGGTGAAAACACATGTAGCTGATAAATATAAAGAGTTAGAAGCAGTGGAACAACAAGTAAAAAGTGAAAGGGAAAAGTTACAGCTGATTGGTCAGCAATATATAGAGTTAGAAAAAAAGGTGAAACAGCAGCAAAAAGAATTGGATAGTGTCACGAATCAAGTACCAGATGAACCTATTAAAATTCCATTTTTGCGTAAAGAAGTAATAACAGAAGTACAGGATAAAATGTTTGGAAAAGCTGAAATTACGAAGAAACAGACAAGAAATTATGTGTTATCACCAGAACAATATCAAAAATTAATAAGACAAGTGAATGCAGCTGTTACTATCAAAAAAGATTATGAGCGTTTGAGAAAAACGGATTTTGTGAAAGAGAATGAAAGTTTAAAAGCGCATGCAGAGGGGTGGATGGAAGAAAATCGAACGTTGAAACAAGAAAGAAGTCAGTTACAAAAAGAAGTCGGTGTGTTAAAGGGGGAAATTAGCTCATTAAAAGCTCATATAAAGGGTCTGCAGACGAATATAAAGGTTTTATATGAACAGACGAAAAAAGTCTTTAAAGACCAATTTCAGTCGTTTAGAGGGCTTATCAAAAGTGAATTGGGTAATAAAAGCGTAGATAATCATTTTGAACGTGAACATAAGAGAGAAATGAGCAGATATCAAGATTCTGATATGGAAAGGTAGACGTGATAATGTTTGAAAAAGAGAATTGATTTTTAATAGATGGAAACCTTTAGCAACGCATTTCATGTTATTATAAAGAAAGACGTATAAACGAGAAAAACCGCCCAAGCTTTGGTCGGCGAGGCGGTTTTTCATTAATAATAAGGTTGGAATCAACCACTATATATTCTATATACATTCTAACATATAAAAGTTGATTCCTTCCACTAAGGGAGAGAATTATTTTATGACAAAAGTTGTAGATTTTGGACAAGCTGAAAAAAAAGCGAAAATAAGAGATAGTAAGATTGATAGTATTTATGATCAGTTGCAAACTGGTGGATATTCAGAAGAAGAAAGAGCTATGCTTTTACAGATGTTAAGTAAAATGTCTGGTGGGGAAGAATATTTCATAGGTAAAAAGAAAAAGCCTACAGATCGGGTGAGATTTGTGCAAATTATAATGGATAATATAGACTATTTGATTGAAATAGGTTATTTAAGTAGTAAGGAAGAAGCTTTTTTATTCAAATTAACTTCATCTGTAGAGTTTAAAACTAATGTTCTTGTAGAACGTGAGACAAATAACCCAGCATCACCTACATATCTAGCTGAAAAGTTTAAAATGACTCGCCAAAGTATTTCTAGTGTTATGAATGGTTTATTAAAAAAGGGAGTATTAGCAGTTGCACAATCAGGTGTTACAACTGAAGATGGACGGGTTTGTACTAGTCGTACATGGTTTGTAAATCCAAATATTATGTGTTGTTCTCCTAAAGATGGAATAGATAAAGCAACTCAACATATTTTTAGGGATTCATTAAGAAATTTTAAAGTTGAAGATCAAGGAAAGAAAAAACATAAATTACCCATTTATTTATTTTAAAAGAACGCAAAAATTTTCTTGTGTTCTTTTTTTTGTTGTTATTTACCTTTTTTTAGGTGTCACTTTTTTTTGACACAGGTGTCACTTTTTTTTGACACCCTACCTTCTATAAACCATTGATAATACTGACTTTTTTTACTTTCCCTATCTCACTCTTATATATAGGGCTAAAAGTTCCGCAAGGAACGGGTTGTATTTTTGAGAAAACCACTCAAAAATCTCCACCCTCAACATCAAAAAGTCGGTTCGTTAATCCTCACCTAAAGGCTACCGCCGTTCTTTTTGATGTTGTCCTTGCGAAACTTTTTTCGGCTCGATTCATTTTTATCGCCAAGCCGACAGACAAAAAGCAAAATAATGGTTCTCGACTTGGACAAGCAAGTATACGAGCCGAACCGCTTATATCAATCGTTCAAAAATAGTTCTTATACAATATTTTGATACGTAATACGTGGGGTTTCGCCCCCACACGACGAGCCAGCACTCTAGCCAAAAAGCAAATGTAAGACCAAAAGACAAGAACAAACCATAAAAAAAGTCCTCCAGATTGTTTAACTGGGGGACTTTCATGTTCACATAATTCTCGTTAACGGAAGTTAATAAGTCTCTAATTTAGTCTCTATAGCCGTAGCCTATAATCTTTTTTATCTCTATATCTACATAGATAAGAAATCCACCTACTGTTACATTGTCGTTTGATTCGGAGTCAACAAGATATTATTTAGGAACCTACAAAACTACTTTTCAACTTGCTTTACTGGAGAGTAATTTATTTTCATATTCCGATTATTCCAATAATCGGAATGATATTATAATTTCATCTGTTTATTTGTAAGATATTTACGTATGTCAATACTCAGAAAGGAGGTATTCTCATTGAAGAAAGTACTATCTGTTATGAGTTTGTTGATGTTGTCAATGTTTGTATTGTTAGGATTTAGTGGATTAGCAAGTGCAGCAACTGATTATAATTGGGCACGGTTTAATACAAATGATGGTAAATGGGATCGTACTATTAAAACTACAAGTTATGACAATGCTGTAAGAATTTATGTGCGTAATTCAGTAATGGTACCAGGAAACAAGCCAATTGCCTCAACTGTACTATCTGCTAAACTATGTAGTACTTCAACCGGGAGATGTACCGGTTATCAAAAATTATACCATGGTTATGAAAGTTCAGTGAATCCTTTTACAACATTCACTAACATGATTCCTGGTACCTACTATGTTGATATTTACGATCCATATGGATCATACTCTGTAAGTGGTGAAAATTATGTGTCTGTTGCCAGTTTCTTTTAATATCCAACCGTTTTTACTCTTTAAAATTTAATACTTTGAATTGAGTGAGTGGAAGGAGAAATTATCATGAAAAAGGCATTTTCAATAATGGGATTATTAGTAATGGCAATGATGTGGATTTTTTCATATGGAGCAGATTCTACATTGGCTGCGACTTATGACAGAACTGATCCAATCGCTACAGGATGTGCAAGAGATGCGATTACTGTTAGAAGTTCAAGTATTAATTCATATGGAGTAATTGAACTACGCTATAGTCCTTCTTGTAAAACGGCTTGGGGAAAAATTATATTAAATTTTCCTTCGAATTATAATGTAGTAGGGGGGAAATATGGGGATGCCCATATTGTTCGTAATAGTGATGGTTTAAGCTATGGATGTACTGTTCCTGTAGGTAGTAAATCTTGCTATACTCTACAAGTAAATGATAATAAGGTAACTTCTTATGCTCAAGGTACAATTTCAAGAGTAGATAAAATATGGAATGGTGGATGGTCAGCTACAGGAATAGCTATTCGTCGGACAGGTAGTTATTAAATAGAAAAAAGCCAGTTGTTCTCTTGCTACACAAATTTCTATAGCAAGTGGTTATTACTAGAAAATAGACATAGATTTTCTTTTCATCCTTCGGGATGTTTTTTTGTTTAACGACTGTATATTGTATACATATAAGGTTAACATAACGTACAATTATCGGTAGCAAGGACAAGCTGGAATCCTTGTTTTTATTAAGTTTTCTCTTCTTTTCTATGTAAAATTGATATGTAGGATTTTATACATTGTTGATATAGCAAGGATTCTAGGGGGTCTTTGCTATTTTATTTTTCTGTTTTTTTGTATAAAATCTTGTATAAATTTGATTATAATTTTTTAAAATCATAGTATATGCTGATGTTTAAAAAAGACGAGTATATGCTTAATTTGTCTAAAATTTTTTGTGTATTCTTGTTTGTTTTTTGTTATGTTTATTTTAAGTGTTGTTTATTTATATTATATCGCCGATATATCGCTTATAAAAATAGAAAGAGGTGGTAGCGATGGCCGATACGGGTGATACAGAAATTGAATTGTTAGAGGGAATCCCTAAGGAATTAAAAAGTCATGATATTGCTAAAACATTTGGAATTGCTGAAAGTACAGTTAGGAAATACGCCCAATCTCTTGAGAAAGCAGGGTATGTTTTTCGAAAAAATGAAAATAACACAAGGATTTTTACTGATATAGATGAGTTAACGTTTAGAGATTTGATTCAAGCTAGAAAAGAAGGTGGAGTAAACCTTGATATGGCGGCTTCCGTAGCAGTGATACGAAGACAGAAGCAAAAATCACCGATACAAAGCGTGCAACCGTTGATAAATAAGGAATCAAAAGATGATTTGATTTCGCACAAAATGCGATATGAGATTCAGAAATTAGCAAATTCATTTCAAAAGCAAATAGAACAAATTGAAGAACAAAATCAAATGATAATTTCTAAGTTGCAAGCATTTGAAGAAACTGAAGTTGAAATAAAAAAACAGTTATTGGAATCTCAAAAAAGGGAAAAAGAAAAAGATCAACAAATTGAAGATATGCAAAAAATGATTGAATATATTTCAAAAAGAGATATAGCTTTTGATAAAAAGATTGAAGAAATTTATCAAGAAGCTAAAAAACCTTGGTGGAAGAGATGGTAAGACACAGGGTTTAATATTTGTTGTATTTTACTCTTTTTAACAAGTTGTTTTGAATAGTAGAAAAACAAAAAAGTTTATCTTTTTTATAAGAGATAATTTTTTATAAAATGGAAGTAAAAAGAAGTGTGTGTATCTATGGGTAATAAAGGAGATGATTATAACTGAAAATCTTTTTTTATTTCTTAATTATTCTGTTATTTCTTGTGGTTGATTACTTTTGGTTAGAAGACGAGAGCAAAAGATGGGGATGGTTTAAAAATAGAAGTAAAAAGCAAAAAACAATTTTTTTTACTCTTGTTCTTCTCTTAACTTTCATAGGATACATACTTCTTGATGCTAAATACTTTAAAATCTGATACCTTTACTTAGCTAAAGAATCCAATTTTTCTTGAGAATTTAATAGTTTATATCATTCCCTTCTTAAAGGCGATGATTTTTATGAGGGGAAGTTAAAAGGAATCAATATACCTACTTTGGTTATCCATGGTACAGAAGATATAGTGCTTCCATACGATCATGCTCTTGCTCTCGTTAATGAAATTCCGCATGCTTTGTTACTAACCCTAGAAGGATCGGGTCACGAAATTCACTGCGACGATTGGGATCATATAATCAACGCTATTTCGAACCATACTTCAGTCCTGTAATCATTATAGGAATCGTATAAAACAAAAAACACTTGGAAAAAGGGTTACAATCGAATTTGTAACCCTTTTTTTCTATTAAAAATCAGTTTTGGAACTGTTACTCAGTTAAAGATTATTAATGCTCAGTGATTGATATTTCCTTCCTATAACTGTGATTATGTGAATGAAAAGTCCCTTCAGATCTTCTGAAGGGACTTTTCTAGGTTTCTAGATGTATTGAGTTCTGATAAGTGGCGTTATGTTAAGTTCACATGTAGAGGATATACAAAAAAAATATTTTTTAGGTGTAAAAACATATAGGATGTATGCAGTGACTGATAATCAGAACGTACTATTCAGGAACACATGAAATATATATAGTACAGGCTCAATGAAATTACGATTCTATTGCTTTTGGGGGAGGATATATGCCAAAAAAAGTTCTTCTGTTTACAGATTTAGGGATTGATGATGCCTTTGCTGTTCTGTATACCTTTTTTCGTAAAGATATCCAACTTGTAGGGATTGTAGCTGATTATGGAAATGTATCAAGAGAGAATGTTATAAGAAATATTAACTATTTAAAGTATATTGGGGGAAAAGAAGAGATACCTGTATTTCTGGGTGCTTCTGTACCTTTAACGGGCATATTGGTCCAGTATTTTCCTGAAGTGCATGGGAAAGTGGGTTTAGGACCTATCATTCCGCCTGAGATTTCTTATCCGATTTACCCTATCAATGATATTTATGGGATTATAGATTCTAATTTAGATGATCTCATAATTATCAATTTGGGAAGGCTCTCTTCGTTGGCGACGGCATTTGTCCTAAATTTAGAAACAATGCGGAACGTGAATGAATACATTTGTATGGGAGGAGCTTTTTTTTATCCTGGAAACGTGACTGCTGTGGCTGAAGCTAACTTTTATGCAGATCCTTATGCAGCAAACTTAATTCTGCAGCATGCAAAGAATTTGACAATTATTCCGTTAAACGTCACTCAACACGCAATTGTTACACCCGAAATGGTCCAACAAATCGACGCGTTTCACCGTAATACACAGGACCTTGCAGGGCTTATCATCAAGCCCATGTTAGACTACTACTATAATTTCTACTCTAAATCGAATCCTGGTATAGGGGGAAGTCCTATGCATGATTTTGTAACAATGTGGTATTTGTTGAACCCAGATGCAGTTCTCCTTTCAAAAGTACCTATCAAAGTAATTCCTGATCAAGGAGAAGGATTCGGTCAAAGTATTGCAGATTTTCGTTTTGTGACAAATCCGGGTTATAAAACACATAATGTCGCTTTTCAGTTCAATTACGAAAGTTTTAAGAGAGATATCATGGAAACATTTTTAAGGAAGAGACTGTAGTATATCCTAAGTAAACTTCAGATAACGGAAATTATGTAAAAAAGCTAGTATGGATATAGCTTTTTCTTTTTTGTTAATAGATGTTCTAATTTCTTTGTTTGTCATGTTTTGAATGTATACTTTTGTTGTTGTTTTTGACGATAACAGGGGGATTGGTTTGAATTCAATGTTTAAGGGGAAATGAAAGTAAACTAATATCTAAAAGTTTACTTTCATAAATGATAACAACAGTCTAATTATTTAAGGTTAATTTAAAATTGTTTTCATAGATATTTTTAATTTATATATTACAATTATAATATTAAGAACACCGAATATAAAAATTGATATTGTTTGAATTAATATGACTGTTATATGATAGCTTCGTTATGTCAAAAAAAGATAAAAAAGGGAGATATTATCTCATGAAATTTGAAGATAAACGTATATTAGGAATCCAATTAGGTTCTGTATTATTAACAGAGAACCAGCAATATTTAGTTGTAAAAAAAAATGATAATTACACTTTGGTTAACATTGAAAACTTGGAATGCATGCCGTTTGAAGTTCCTTTGAAACATCTAGAAGAAATGATAATTGAGGATTTAAGAGAGAGTGTTCAAGATATTATTGCTCCTGAACATATTAAAATCGTTACTGCAAATATTTTATGATGGATTAAAAAAGATATATAGTATCTTTCAACAGTAATAGGTAAGTGTCAATGGTAAGCGGACTGGAATGGATCAGCGGTTTGTGCTGATCCATGAAAGGAGCATTAAGGAATTGACACGTGCAGCGGATTCTCCAACCTCTTGGCAGTTCCTCAAAACGAACCGTTTTGAGGACGCCAACCGGCGAGGGAGCCCCTCAAGGATTGAGGGGTTGGGGAGTTGAATTGAAGGGGTCTGGGGAAGAGTTCCCCAGTGGGTTTGGGCAAGGCCCAATATATTGTTTTTTGCCATGCCAGGCATGGCTCGGCAAAGCCGAAAAGCGTCGAAGACCCCTATCAATTTTGATGCGTTAGCGTCAAAATACGTATAGGGTTACGTTAATTGACACAATTTCGTCGCTTTGCTAGACTTATTGTATCAATTAATCTAGGGAAAGTGGTGGCGCTTTATGTTGTTCTCTATCTCATTTAATCAATCTCATCAAAGTTCATTGAGCCATAATAACAGAGAAAACATTCATGGGAATCCTGGCATTGATCCATCCAGATTAGACGAGAATATCTACTTTGTTC
>NZ_JBCGHT010000045.1:0-7887 GCF_039549175.1 Paenibacillus sp. 102
AGCTCTTAATCCATTCGCTCGACTTGCATGTATTAGGCACGCCGCCAGCGTTCATCCTGAGCCAGGATCAAACTCTCCAATAAAGTTAGTTTGTCTAGCATCATAAAAATAAAAATTGACGTTGCACATTGTTTGTTTCGTTCAGTTTTCAAAGAACTCGTTTGCCGCTCACTTGCGACTTCCTTATGTTAACACTTTAATGTTTCAATGTCAACTAAGTTTTTTATTTCGTTTGTCGCGTTCTGCGTTGTTGCTATCGGCGACTCGTATAATACTACACCTCTAGATACCAATCGTCAATACCTTTTTATAAAGTTTTTTTGTATTACTGTACTACGAGGAAAATACATTGAAATTGAACTGCATAGAAACCAGCTCCACCTTTCATCTATTAATCTACTTCTCCAGATAACTTTTCATTCCCTTACTCACTTCTCTATTCTTAGAAGACATCTAAAATACTACCATACTCTTATAAACACTATCTTCAAAGAGTCCCGTTTATATTCAATTACTTGTAACTTCCCTCTTCTAGATTCTATATACCTTATTCTTTTCATTGGAACTAACAACCTTATTTTAACAATTAATAGTATATAATTAGATAGCTATTATATTTTTTATTACCGAACCATACTACAACCTTTGTTTATACAAATTATGATATCAATAAAACTCTATTAGAAGCAGGTGACGATATGGAAGATATCCGTGTACTTATAGCAGACGACGAAAAAGAAATACGAGATTTATTAAAAAGATATCTAGAACGAGAACTATATACAGTAGATATTGCTATAAATGGCGAAGAGGCTCTTCGCTTATTTGAACAAAACAAATATAACCTCATCATATTAGATCTTATGATGCCTAAAGTTGATGGTATCGAAGTATGCAGAAGGCTTAGGAATGAAACAAATATCCCAATATTAATGCTCACCGCCAAAGATCATGAAGTGGATAAAATTTTAGGACTAAGCATAGGGGCAGATGATTATATTACGAAGCCTTTCAGTATTAATGAAGTGGTTGCTAGAGTAAAAGCTCTTATGAGGCGTTTTTTAGTATTAGGAAGTAACGCGTGCACGCAAGAAAAAACACTCCTAACATTTAAAGGACTAACAATTGATGTGAAAAAGTACACAGTTAACGTAGATGGGAAAGAAATCTCTTTAACTGGAAAAGAACTAGAGCTATTAAAGTTCTTTGCTTCAAACCCTGAACAAGTTTTTACGAAAACACAGCTCTTTCGAAATGTTTGGGACAGTAATTATATAGAAGATGATAATACGGTTATGGTACACATTAGAAAGATTAGAAAGAAAATAGAAATTGATCCCTCCAATCCTAAATTCATTCAAACTGTATGGGGAATCGGTTATAAGTTTGTAGGTGAAAAGGATGAAGAATGATAAAATTCTCTATCTTATTTTATCGCAACTTATAATTATTTCCATGCTTCTATTTGTAGATCGGGGTCACACATTAAGATTAACTTTATTCATTGTACTTATTGTTATAACAATAAACCTTTTCTTTTCAAGACTCCATTTCATGAAAAATCAGGAGACTATGGTTGTCAAATTAAGGCGTGCAATTAAAGGGAATTTACATACAAGGCTATATACAAATAACGATCATTCATTAGATGAAGTAGTTTTTTCTATAAATGAATTAATAACTGAACTAGAAAAAGTACAAGTTGAAGCTAAAAAATCTCAAGATGCTAGGAAGCAGCTCCTTTCTAGTATCTCACATGATATTCGAACACCTCTTACTTCTATTATTGGATATATTGACGCATTAAAAGATGATATAGCTGCTTCAGAGGAAGAAAAACTAGAATATCTTGAAATACTCTCCAAGAAGTCAAATGGCTTAAAACAATTAGTTGATGAAATATTTAATATGGCAAAGCTTGATGCTGATGAGTTTCCATTAAAGGAAGAACAACTTGATTTTTCAGAGATTACTAGGGAATCTTTAATTGAATTTTTACCTGAGATATCCAAACATGATATCAAGTTACAGGTTAACATTCCCGAAGACCCGTGTCCTATTATGGCAGATTCCCTTAGTCTTATACGAGTTATAGGTAACCTTATAAAGAATGCTCTATATTACGGAAAACCCGGAAAGATATTGGGAATAGAACTCCTAGAAACCACCAATGACTATCAGCTGCTCATTTGGGATAAAGGACCTGGCATTTCAAAACATGATTTAGAAAACGTATTTGAGAGAATGTACCGCAGCGAACAATCAAGGAATCCTTCGCATGGTGGGAGTGGTCTAGGGCTCGCTATCGCTAAAGCCCTAGTAGAAAAAAATGGCGGACAAATATGGGTAGAAAGTATTCCGTGGGAAAGAACTACCTTTGGCTTTTCCATCCCAAAACAAACCGTTTTTAAGAAATAGTTAAGAAATGATTAAGTAGCAGTTAAATCTTCCTTTTTATCATGTAATTAAGAGCTTATGGAAAGCAGGTGTTTCAAAATGAATGCAATTATAAAAACAACAAATCTCACTAAGATTTATGGCAATCAAAAATCAGTAGATAATCTAGATATAACTGTAAACCAAGGAGAGATTTACGGATTTATCGGGCGAAATGGTGCTGGTAAAACGACTACGATTCGAATGCTACTAGGATTAATTAAACCTACAAATGGAAAAATCGAAATATTCGGAGAGGATTTATTTCAAAATCAAAAAGAAACTTTAAGACGCATTGGTTCTATCGTTGAAGTCCCAGGTTTTTATGAAAATCTTACCGCAAAGGAAAATTTATTAGTTAACGCGAAAATCATTGGGGTCCACAAAAAGAATGCAATCGAGGAGGCACTAGAAATTGTAGGATTGCAACATGAAACAAAAAAACTAGTAGGTAAATATTCTTTAGGGATGAAACAGCGATTAGGAATCGCACGAGCCCTACTTCATTGCCCAGAACTATTGATACTAGATGAACCGACTAACGGATTAGATCCAATTGGTATTAAAGAAATGCGAAAGCTTATTAAATCTTTAGCACAAGAAAGAAATATCACCATATTAATTTCCAGCCACATTTTAGCTGAAGTCGAACAACTAGTCGATCGTATGGGAATCATTCATGAAGGAAGATTATTAGAAGAAATTTCTCTTGATACACTTCAAAAAACAAATCGTAAATACTTAGAATTCCAAGTAAATAACGATAATAAAGCTGCGGTGCTTTTAGAAAAACAATTTCACATTTCGGATTATGAGATTCATGACGAAGGAAACATTCGCGTTTATTCCCACTTCGGACAACAAGGGCAAATTAATAAAACATTTGTCCAAAACGATATTGAAGTATTAAAAATTATGATGAGCGAAGATAGATTAGAAGATTATTTCACCAAATTGGTTGGGGGTGGAACAATTGGTTAATCTACTATATACAGAACTATTAAAACTGAAACGCTCTAACATGTTCTTGATTAGTATTATTGGAGCGGCGGTAGCACCTTTTATGGTAGTAGTAGCATCATATATACACATAAAAACAAAAAATCCTAATCCAACTATCCTATTTGAGAAACTGTTCTCTGATGTCAACCTATATACTGTTTTAATAATTGGAATCCCCCTATACGGTGTAGTGACTGCTTATCTCTTTAATCGGGAATACACGGAAGATACATTAAAAAATCTATTAACCATTCCTGTATCACGTATTAGCTTTATTATAAGTAAATTCATCCTCCTATTTTTTTGGATTATGATGTTGACTCTAGTTGCCTGGGGACTAACTTTATTATTAGGGCTATTAGGAAATTTTTCCGGATTCAGTAGCTCATTACTTTTAGAATCTCTTATGAAATTTTTGGCATGTGGTGGATTTCTTTTTATTTTATCGCCCCCTATTGTACTGCTAACTCTCGTAATGAAAACTTATGTTCCGCCTATTATATTAACAATCATTATAACGATGATAAATGTTATGACTGCAAACTCAGAGCATAGAGATTTATTTCCTTGGGCAGCTACAATCGATATAGTAAATAACGAAATGCAACCAACATATCCTCCAGAATATTCTTATATCATCATTGCAGCTACAGCTATTATTGGCTTTATCGTAACAATATTCT
Organism: Paenibacillus sp. 102; assembly: GCF_039549175.1. Lineage (NCBI taxonomy): Bacteria > Bacillati > Bacillota > Bacilli > Caryophanales > Paenibacillaceae > Paenibacillus > Paenibacillus sp. 102. The sequence continues at coordinate 4,122 of NZ_JBCGHT010000045.1, forward strand.
ATTTTAAAAAGGTTGATATTCACTAATCTAAGTAGATAAATTAAAAATTTTATTAGTAGATGCGTTATGTACCACTTAAAATCAAGCTTTTATTAAAAGTTGTTCCCACACCTCTCTTCTGTTCCACTTCGTAATTTTGAGGTGCGGGGCTACTTTCCAGTTATGTGGATAAAAAACACTCCCTATAAAAGATTTCAACAACTCTGTCATCCATTATCATCTGCAGACAGGAGCTATTAAAAATGAATACAAAGAAAAAACTTTACCATTACTTTTCTATCAATTTCTTAATACTAATCTTTCTTACTCTATTCTCACATATTAGCTTTGCTGAGAATAAACACTCTACTGAACAAAAAATACAACAAATTGATAAATTTGTTAAAGAACAAAAGGAAATTAGTCGAATACCAGGGATATCAATAGTCATTGTAGAAAAAGGCAAAACTGTTTATCAAAAAGGATTTGGGTACGCAGACTTAAAAACAAAAAAGGCTGTAAATGAAGATACTTTATTTGAGCTAGCTTCAACAAGCAAGGCTTTTACAGGCTTAGCTATTTTACAATTGGAACAGGCGGGCCTACTAAAACGGACTGACAATATCACAAAATTTTTACCATGGCTAAAATTAACTTATAACGATAAGCCAGTAAATATTACTTTAAATCATTTGTTGTATCAAACTAGCGGAATACCTTCTACTACTATTAGCTCTATTCCTATCAGTACAGAGGATGATGCACTAGAAGCAACCGTCCAAACATTACAACACACAAAATTGAACCATAAACCAGGAAGCTCTTTTGAATATGCAACTATTAATTATGATATTTTAGGACTCGTAATCGAAAAAGTGACAAAGAAGCCATATGAACTTTATATAAAGCAGAACATCCTCGATCAAATTGGAATGAAAAATTCATTAGTAGGTTACTTACAAGGGCACTCTAATGAGATGGCTACCGGATATAAATTAAGATTTATGAGACCATATCCATATGAACAACCTATCTATCGCGGTAATACACCTGCAGGTTATATTATTAGTAATACAAATGATTTAGCAAAATGGATGAATCTTCAATTAGGAACTGAAACAAATAATTCTATTAATCCTCAACTAATTTCCGATTCACACATCCCTGATAAGACAGTAAAACCCGTTAATGATAATAGCTACTACGCCAGCGGATGGGTTGTTTTACAAAAAGACCAAAAAATTGTATACCATGATGGAGAAAATCCAAACTTTTCGTCTTTTATTATAATGCAACCAGCTACACAAACAGGTGTAACGGTGTTATCTAATATGAAAAGTACAGTTACAAAATCAATTGGTCAAGGAGTTATAGATCTCTGGAATGGAAAAAACATTTCTGATACAAAACAAATAGATAGCTTTCAAAAAATAGATAAAGTAGCAACCGTAATATTTATTGTGGCAGGGTGCTTAAATATATTGCTTATCATTTTAACCATAAGATTTATAAGAAGGCTATTACAAAAACGTCGAAATTGGACCTTATTAAACAAAAAGAAATTCATATTACTTCTCATAAATATATGTGCCGTTGCAGGGGGACTACTATTCGTTTTAAAACTTCCCCAAATACTACTTGGAGTACCTTGGTCGTTTATTACAGTATGGGCTCCAGTTACAGTTACACTAACAATGTATAGCTTTATAACAGTTATAATTCTATATTCCATCTATACAACTTTAATGTTTTTTACTAAAAAAGAAATGAATACGTTTCTTTCTTAACATTGTATTTCATAGGTAGTTTTTCATTAATATTTTGTATAGGAGTGAAATTATGAGCGATACAATTATTGCCTTCATACTCGGTATTGTAGAGGGACTGGCTGAATTTTTACCTATTTCTTCTACTGGGCATCTTATATTAGTCGGACACTTATTAGGCTTTGAGGGAGAAAAAGCAAAAACATTTGAGATTGTAATACAGCTAGGGGCTATTCTTGCAATTTCAGTCTTATATCGCAAGCGTCTCGTTTCTTTATTTAACATAAAGCCACTTCTACAAAAAGAAAAGAAATTCAATGCATTGCATGTATTCTTAGGTGTATTTCCCGCTGTAATTGTTGGATTATTATTACACGATATCATCAAAACATACTTATTTCAGCCATATACTGTTGTGATCGGACTTGTAGCAGGAGCCATCCTTATGATTTTCGCAGAAGTCAAAAAACCTGAAGCTACCTCCTATTCATTAGACGATTTAACATATCGTCAAGCATTAACAATTGGATTATTTCAATGTTTAGCGGTATATCCTGGCTTTTCAAGAGCTGGATCCACAATATCTGGAGGATTGTTAGCAAAAGTGAATTATAAAGCTGCATCAGAATTTTCTTTTCTTATTGCTCTTCCTGTCATGGTTGGCGCAACAGGTCTAGATTTATTAAAAAGTTGGGAACATTTAAGTATAAATGATCTTCCCATGTTTGCAGTAGGATTTATTACTTCTTTTGTCGTGGCGATGTTAGCAGTAGTAACTTTTTTAAAGTTACTAGCAAAAATCGGTTTAAAGCCATTTGCCTATTACCGTATTTTGTTAGCCATTGTGTTCACTATCTTTGTATTGCTCTAACCATAACGAGATTCCCTATATGTAAAAAGGCCGCTAACCAACCGATATTCCCATAAGAATATCGGTTGATTGTGATTATAACTCCTAATAAAATAAAAGATTTATATGTAATAACAAGCCAACAAGATAAACTTATTCTCGTCTTTTAATTTCCTTTCAATATACGAATAGTTTAAAAGAGCTTGACTTTAACATTCTGAATATTCTTTAATATTAATATAGAAGTTTGAAAGGCAGACATATATGAAGCAAACATGTATATAAACCATATTCATTTAGCATGTTACCTTTACTTACCTGAAAAACAGCGAAAAAAATTTTCAAATGACTATAAAGAATTTTTTTGTCAAACAGTCCATCATTCACAAACGGAATCTTATGTTAAGGGATTATTCATTTAACTAGACACTAAAGAAATGAGTTGATTATACCAATGAATCAATTAGCACAAAAGTACTGGAATGAGTATTGGAAAGAAAGTGAAAAACCTCAATCTGTCAGTGCATGGCAGTTTGGTGCCTCTCCTGATTATCTTGCTCAGTTAGTAATTGATGGTGTGAAAACAGCAACATGCTCTGGTCATATTTTTTATGAGCTAGACAATGAACCACTTCCAGCAATAAATGATTATAGCATTATATTAAATAGCCACGATGAGCCTGTAGCCATTATTAAAACAATAGAAGTAACTGTAACACCGATGAATGAAGTACCCGAAGAATTCGCCATTGCAGAAGGAGAAGGCGATCGTACCTATGACTATTGGAAAGACGTCCACACAAAATTCTTTACTAAAGAATTGAATACACTTGGACATGAGTTTTCCGAAGAAATGTTACTCGTTTGTGAGCGTTTTAAGCTCATTGATGTAAAAAAGTAAACATAGCTACTTTTCACATACAAGCTCATCACCTACGATTCAAGAAACGCATAGGTGATGAGCTTATCTTATTATCTATAATGAGAAAGAAAGAAAAATATAAAAATACTCAAGTTCATAAAGTATTTATTTTATGAACCACAAAAAAACCTAAGTCGAAACGACTTAGGTTTTTGCTTGGCGACGTCCTACTCTCACAGGGACAAGGTCCCAACTACCATCGGCGCTAGAGAGCTTAACTTCCGTGTTCGGTATGGGAACGGGTGTGAC
>NZ_JBCGHT010000046.1:0-7834 GCF_039549175.1 Paenibacillus sp. 102
GAGGTGAATTTTTTGTATCCACTTAATAGAAAAATTGGTAGACCTCGTGCTGTTTCTTGTCCTACTCCTGGTCCTATATCTACTCCTTGCATCGTTTCCACAGCGACATTTAGTAATTTGTCTCCAATTGTTATACCAGACTCAGGTATAGCAACACCTTATCCATCTAGTATTAATGTTACAGGTTTATCTGGTGGGGTTACTCAAGTTACAGTGACAATAATTGGCTTGACTCATACATTTCCTGATGATGTCGATATCTTGCTTGTAGGACCACAAGGGCAAAATGTTATGCTTATGTCAGATGCGGGAAATGGGTTTACTGTTAATAACGTTATATTAACCTTTAACGACTTTGCGCAATCTTTACTTCCTGACGAAACTCAAATCGTTTCTGGTACATTTCAACCAACTAATTATTCCGGTGGTATTGAGCCTATACCCGTAGATTTTTTTCCTTCTCCAGCGCCACCACCTCCATATGGATCAACTTTAAGCGTTTTTAATGGAATAGATCCAAATGGTGTATGGAACCTTTTCGTATTTGATGACTTTTTTATATTTGAAGGTTCTATTCTGGGATGGACACTAAATATTACTACTACTTTTTGTTCTTAAAAAATCGTGATTTTTAGATTATTGTAATAAACGAGTTTATTACAATAAAGAAGGATATGGAATAATCCTTTTTGGTTGTGACATTTTTAATGTAAGACATGCATTTTTTTATATGTATGTCTTATTTGTTTTTTTGTTAGATCAATGTATGTATATTATATTTATGTATAGTTAACATAACACACAATTATCGGTAGCAAGAAAAAAGCGAAATCCATTGATATAACTAGGATTTCGCTTTTTCTTTATTCATCATGATATGCATAAATTTATACATTGTAGATACATTAAGGTTTTTCCGGTTTATGAATCTTCTGTATTAGTACAAAAATCTGTATAAAATCTTGTATAAAAAAGGTAGTTGATTTATTATGTTCTACCCTAATCAATTTTAAAATCAAAGGGAATTCCCTTAAATTCTTGAATAATTATTGAAGAGCGGGTGAACGAGCACTTACAAGAAAATTTATGATATTCTAAAGAGTGAGGTGATAGCTTGAAGGAACATGAATATGTCTTGTTAAACAAAGAAATGAGTGAACGATTAAATATCGGGGTAAGTACTTTAAGAAAGTGGGCTGCCGCGCTAGAAAAGAACGGCTATTATTGGGAGAAAAATGATGATGGTACTCGCTATTATACTCACTATGATCAAGATACACTTATACTGTTTAAAAGTTTAGTACAAGAGCAAAAATTCAACTTAGAACAAGCAGCGAAAGTTATTATATCTAAGCGTGAAGGAAACCGCTCTTCATTAAGAACGGGGGACGCTCTCGAAGAAATACAACAAGAATTTAAAAGTGAAACCCACTCTTCTAGCCGTTCTCTAGCTCCTGTGACAAATGAATCTATACAAAGTTTAATAGATTATATAAAAGAACAAGACAAACTTAATAGACACCTATTAGAAAAAATTGAAGAGATGGAGAAGGAACGAAAAAGTGATAGAGAAATTTTAGAACGTATGGAACATCAACTTACTCGACAAGAAAATCGAGCAAATGAAAGAGATAAAATATTGATGGAAAATATACGAAGTATTCAACAGCTTGCAATTACAAAACAAAAAAAATCTTTGTGGAATCGTTTATTTAATAAATAAACAAAAAGACTCACTCTTTGTTATATGGAGTGAGTCTTTTTTGTTTATTACCGATAAGTAGAGTTATGTAAATAAGTATTTATTTACCGTTTTTTATTTTTTTAAAGGTATATAGTTTAAAAATAAGCATGTAAAACAGAGATTTCCTCTGTTTTATCTTTAGAGATATGGAATGTCTTTAAGTATATTTACTAAGGTAGATCCCTTCAGCCAAACTTGTTGTTGATACATACGTTGACCATTTAATACAAGAGTTTTGGTGGTTGCGTTGTTTCCAGTACCACGTAAGAAAATATCAGAGTCTTTTGACTTAGGGAAATTAGTTTCCTCCATGGGTAAACCTGTTTTAGGTGTAATACGAGTATTTCCGTTTTTGTCTTTCATAATAGATACTTTCAGTTCGTTATTCCAAACTAATTCACGTACTCTATTCCATACGGGTTTGACTTTGTTATATAAGAAATCGTCATCGTACTGAATGCGCTTGAAGCCTTCGAAGACGGTTTGTTCAAGTGGTGTATTTTTATCAGTTTCCTTGAAGATAATGAACAACATAGATTGGTTTGAGAAGAAATCATAGATATATGATTCTTCAAAATTAATTTCTTGATTAGTCCATTCATCAAAGTTGATAGTATCGAATTTCATATCTTCGGTGCGTCCGCCTGTCATGGTTTGTATCATTGTTTTAGGTATCATACCAAGTTTTGCAAAAGTATCAATCTTTCGGAGTTTTTCACGACTTGACCCAAACATATGAGTAATAATTTGTTCAGTGATTGCTTTATTAACTTTACCCTGTGTGTTTCGTTTCAAAGGAATGTTGAGTGTATTTGCGATATATTCAACTGTTTGTCCTTTAAATTCAGTTGTAAAGTCATGAAGTTTCCTGTCGAGTTCTGTATAGCTTGAAAATTTATTAGATGGTTGGAGAGGTTCAAATTTCTCTCCTAAGTATCCTTGTACTATTGTATTAACCACAGAACGTTTTAAACGGAACCGTGGAGGGTTAGGCCATTTTGGTGCAGTGTCTATGTACATCATTTTGTCGCGTAGCTTCGAAATTTTTGGATATTCAGTTTCTGGATTTTCCAAGGTTTCTTGAAGTTTTTTGATAAAATCGCGAACTATAGTCCAGTCATTCTTCAAGATTTTTACGTCAGTTTCACTAAAGGTATGAAATTGATAGCCTTGAATTGTGAAGTTAGCATACTCAGAAGCAGGAACTGTTTTATCTGAGTCATATAGATAATAAACCAATAGTGAATGCTCAATTTTATTCCAAAAGGTTGAGTGGAAAAATTGTTCATTAACAATCTTTTTGGGCGAAACAGCAGTTATACTCATTGGTTCTTTAGCTTCGAGTGCGTGTTTACCACGCTTTGTACGTTTCAATCCGGTCGTTTTTAATTCGGTATCAATTCCGTCTACAAGCAAATCTGCTTTTTGTTTTGTATCGGGTGGATAACCGAGAATGGATTGCTCAACTACGTCGCCTGCAATTCCTGTGATTTTCGGATTGGTTTTGGTTTTGTTGAATACATGATTTATATCAACTTCGCCAAGTGTTTTTCCAACAACAGGGCGAAGAATATTATCTAGTTCTTCACGCGTAAAAATATGGTCAGCCATATCTTCAACCCCTTTTAAGAAATTTTTAAAAGTTTGTTCTCTTAAATTATACTTTTACTTGATCTTTTCTGCTTGTTAAGTTATAATTCGATAATACGAGATTCCGTATTTAGAAAGTGAGTTGAAAAAACTTGATCAAGCTACGTCTTAGTGATATTCTCAGAGAACGTGATATGAAACAAAAAGAATTAGCTGAATTAAGTGGACTTCGCGAAAGCACGGTGAGCGATATGGTTCGAGGTATTCGAACTTCAGTCAACTTAGATTCATTAGAGAAGGTTATGGATTGTTTGGATATAACTGATTACAACGAAATGTTTGAGAAAGTCGAGGAAAAAATGTATGTCTAATCAATTTAATATATTTTCAATGTTTGACGGTGTTGGTGGATTTATCGTCGGACTAGATAACGCCAATAAAAAATTTGGGGAAGAATTTTATAAGACAACTTATTCAAATCAATTTGAGCCAAGCCGTAAAGCGCAGGACGCGTTTGAAGTTGGTGTTTATCGTTTCCCAGAAATGAATCACAGCAATCAAGACATTATGGAAGTGCCAAACAGCTACTTCGATGAAATGAAGGAAAATGGTGTGAATATGATTGTCGGAGGTTTCCCCTGTCAGGATTATTCAGTAGCTCGTTCAAAGAAACATGAAATGGGTATTCAAGGGAAGAAAGGTGTCCTGTTCTGGGAAATTATTCGTGCAACGAACCACATTCGTCCTGAATATTTAGTTTTGGAAAATGTAGACCGTTTATTGAAATCTCCGTCAAATCAACGCGGTCGTGACTTTGCTATTATGCTTGCAGCGTTCGATCAACTTGGTTATTCGGTTGAATGGCGTGTAATTAATGCAGCTGATTATGGACGTGCTCAACGTCGTCGTCGTGTATTTTTCTTTGTATATCGAAACGATACAGACTGGGCGAAACGCATTGATGAAAAATATGGTGTTCCAGGGCAGATTTGTGACGATACAATGTATGATGATTATATTTTCCAAGATGGTTTGTTTGCACGCCAATTTCCAATCGTTCAAAAGCCGTATAAGTCTCGTCAGTGGATGCAAAAATTATCTGAGTTTCGTTCAGATGATGAAGAAAATTACATTCTAGATGTATCAGACAATTTCACCGGTGCAATTTGGAATACAGGTATTATGCGTTATGGTCAATATTTCACAATTGATACTGAGCCAACTATGGAAGAAAAGCCAATGACGCTAGGTGACGTAGTTTCTCAAGCAAAAGACGAATTTGTTGCTGAATACGCAGACAAAGCAGAAGGTGAAAAAGCTTACGCTGAATACATCGATAACTACATTATTCGTGATGAAGCAAAACTTGAAAAATTTCACTATTTACGTGGACCAAAGAAGATTGAACGCACAACTGCGGACGGTCACAAATGGATTTATTCAGAAGGTGGAATGTCCCCATACGACAGCTTGAATATGCCAGCACGCACGATGTTGACGAGCGAAGGTTCAGTGAACCGTTCAACGCACTTTTTGAAAGAAGATGACAACTACCGTTTAATTACACCAATGGAAGCTGAGTTACTCCAAGATTTCCCACCAAATTGGACGAAATATAAAATGACTGCAAACGGCAAAGCAGAAGTTTCTGACCGCATGCGTATGTTTTTTATGGGAAATGCTTTGGTAACTGGTATAGTTGAACGTATAGGTCAAGAAATGGCGACAATTGTTAAGGAGTCAGAAACTCTTGTCTCAATAAATAGGGGTTAGTTTGATATTTTTTTATAATAAGGTTGGTGAGGGTTTAAAATGGATAAGTTTAATAAAGCGTTAGATGAAGCAATTTCTGCATGGATTAAATTAAGTGATGAATGGGAAAAGATTGAATTAACACATTCAGATAAACTTGCAGAAGGGTACCCATTTAATAAAGATTTTGGGGAAATAATATTAGATTTAGTGGAATGGAAAGAAAAGATTAATAAATAATTTTAAAAAACGCTCTAGCTTTGGTCAGCGAGGCGTTTTTTTTTTTTGAAAGAATTATTCTATGACAAAAGTTGTAGATTTTTGACAGACTAAAAGAAATATTAGAAAAAGTGATGGAAATTATAGCTAAAACTATTGGTAAGAGTCAATGGTAAGCGGACTGGAATGGTTCAGCGGTTTGTGCTGATGCATGAAAGGAGCATTAAGGAATTGACACGTGCAGCTGATTTTTCATCCTCTTGGCAGTTCCTCAAAACGAACCGTTTTGGGGATGCCAACCGGCGAGGAAGCCCCTCAAGGATTGAGGGGTTGGGGAGTTCGATTGATGGGGTCAAGGGGAAGATTTCCCCTTGTAGGTTCGGACAAAGTCCGAGGTCTTTTGGTCATGCTAGGCATGGCTCGGCGAAGCCGAAAAGCGTCGCAGACCCCTATAGATTTTGATGCGGAAGCGTCAAAATACGTATAGGGTTACGTTAATTGACACAATTTCGTCGTCTTGCTAGACTTATTGTATCAATTAATCTAGGGGAAGTGGTGGCACTTTATGTTGGGTTCTATCTCATTTAATCAATCTCATCAAAGTTCATTAAGCCATAATAATAGAGAAAACATTTATGGGAATCCTGGCATCGATCCATTCAAGTTAGACGAGAATATCTACTTTGTAAAAAAGGACATTCGAGTTGTATACGAGGATGTCTTTCAAGAAGCGGTAGATAAATACAATGAGAAACAAAAACGGAATGACAGCAAAATTAAGAATTACTATGACAAGATAAAAAAAGATATAAAGTCACATGAGCAACGAGAATTGGTTGTAGCGGTTGAAGAGGGCAAAGATGACCCAAAGTATAGGGGAGCGAAAAAGGAAGCGTTAAAACGGTATACTGAGGTGTTTCAAGAGAGAAATCCGAATCTAGCTGTTTATAACATGGTTTTACATGATGATGTTTAAAGTTTTATGTAGAAATTTGTGGTAAAATGAAAAAGAACCTTGCTCCAACAAGGTTCTTTAAAAATTATTAATTAGGAAACAGTAGGAACCGACCAAGGAAACCTACTAAACTCAATATTCTATGTACATTTTAACATAACAAATATATATAAAACAATAATTGATGTAATTGAATTACATAGTATATATGTTTTTACTAGGTTTCTAGTTTCCTATGAAAAATAGGAGGAGAAATATGAGTAAAGTTGTTAATTTTGAAGATGCAGAAAAAAAGGCTAAAGTTAGAGAAAATAAGGTAGAAGATTTAATTGGACAAGCTCAACTTGGTTTGTCTGCTGAACAACAACAATTATTATTACAAGTTTTACATAGTACAACTGGTGAAGATTATTTTATTGGTAAAAAGAAAAAACGAACTGATGGGGTGAAGTTCGTGCAAATGATTACAGAGAACATTGATTATTTGTGTGAAATTGGGTATTTAACTCAACCAGAAAAGGCATTTTTATTTGATATTTCGAGATTTCTAGAATTTAAATCTAATGTTATTGTTGAAAAAAATGATGATGAAGTCAAACCAAATGCTGCTTCTCCAAGTTATTTGGCAAAAAAAATAGGGAAAACAAGAACATCTATTTCTAAAATGATGAATGATTTACTTGCTAAAGGAGTTTTAGGAGTTGCAGAAACAGGAGTAACAACTGAAGATGGACGAACTTGTTCATCTCGTACTTGGTTTGTTAATCCAAATGTTTTATGTAATGCACCAAAGGATGATGTTGATAGGGCCACACAGCAAATTTTTGCAAGAGCATTACGAGATATTCAACTTGAAGGAAGTAAGAAAAAACATAAGTTGCCTATATATTTATTTTAAAAAAGTGCAATTAGCTATTGCACTTTTTTTTTTGTTTGTTCTTTACAAAAAATAGGTGTTAATTTTTTTTAACACAGGTGTTAATTTTTTTTAACACCTCAAACCTTTTAAACCCTTGCTATTACTGACTTTCTTCACTTTGCTCTTCTCACTCTTATATATATAGCTAAAAGTTCCGCAAGGAACGGGTCGTATTTTTGAGAAAAACACTCAAAAATCTCCACCCTCAGAATCAAAAAGTCGGTTCGTTCATCCTCACCTAAAGGCTACCGCCTTTTCTTTTTGATTCTGTCCTTGCAAAACTTTTTTCGGCTCGTGTGCTTTTCTCGCCAAGCCGACAGACAAAAAGCAAAGCAATCGTTCTCGACTTGGACTAGCAAGTATACGAGCCGAACCGCTTAGATCAATCGCTTAAAAATAGTTCTTATACTGTATATCAATACGTTTAATACGTGGGGTTTCGCCCCCCACACGACGAGCCAGCATTCTAGCCAAAAAGCAAATTTAAGATCAAAAGTAAATAAACTATCTAAGATATTCTATAAATGGGACAAGTATAAGAAACGAAATCATTCTTTTTACATTAAATATAATAGTATAGATAAGTGAGGTGAATTTTTTGTATCCACTTAATAGAAAAATTGGTAGACCTCGTGCTGTTTCTTGTCCTACTCCT
>NZ_JBCGHT010000047.1:0-5542 GCF_039549175.1 Paenibacillus sp. 102
CCTTTTGACGAAGTTTATGGGGTGAGCTGCTTGAGGGAAAACCTCACGAGCAGTTCTTATGGGGAGAGGCTGGAGACGGGCCGCAACTGATACCGCGCCAGTCTTTTACCCGACAGCTGTTATTTAAGATATGGAAATCTTGGTTTCAAATTCATCGTTGTAAATCTATTAAACAAGAACGATTAGAATGTCACCTTTATGGGCAACTCATTAGTATTCTATTATGTTCTTCTACTATGTTTAAAATGCGAGAACTCCTGTTACGTAAGAAACAGAAAGAGCTAAGTGAATATAAAGCGATGTACATAATTAAGGATTATTTTTTACTTTTTTACCAAGCATTACACAAAAACACCCAAGAATTATCAAAGGTTCTCCTTCGTCTGTTTAACCTCCTACAGCGTAACGGACGAAAATCTCATCGTTATGAGAAAAAGACAGTCTTTGATATTTTGGGTGTTGTTTATGAGTATACCACTTCTACTCATCAGGTAGCATAGTAAAAAAATTGAAACCCGTCAGGGTTTATTTGATATGCCCACTTTTATAAAATCTATAAAAGATAATAATAAACTATATGAAAAGACCGCATTTTGTATGAAAATATACCTTAAGTTGATGGATGTGGGGTGGTACCCCTATGTACGCAGTAATACTATGAACAAAGAAATTGAGTTGGATATATAAAACCGAGATACTCCCATTTTTTCAGTTTGGGGGTATCTCGGTTTTAGGTTTTGGTGTAAAAATTCCAAGACTCTTGCAAGTAATCTCCTAAACTTGGAAATACTAATACTTGCACTTTAAAAATGGACGTGATTAGTATGGAAAAGCAAAACTTATTCAAGTTGAAACACTATCATTTGCACCATAACCAGACAAAGCCTTGTTGTATAAACAAGACTTTGTTACACAATCATATATCTGCTATCCTCTGAAACACATAAATTGGTCGTAATAATTTTTACATGACATTTCCCAAATCGTCGCTTGACTTCTGATTTCAATTTTTCGGTTGCTTCCTCTAAAGAACGTGCTGAAATAATTGCTGATTGTAAACTTCTTTCTTTGCTACCATACATCACTGAAAAATCAATTTCATACCGATGTATCATGGTTCCCCCACTTCCTTTCTTTTGAAATCGCTTTGTCCACTCGAACGAAAGATAAATACCAATACATAACCAAATATATGAAATATCTTCTGAAAAATTGTCCGTTATTTTCTTATTTCTTCAAAAATCCATATGAATCTCCTAACAAACTGAATAAGAAACTATTTCTTAATGGACACCAGATGTATTAGGTCGTTCTGTAAAACCCATTACAAGCGAATCTGATAAGTTATTTTCTTTGGAACGTAAATTTTTTGTGCTTATAGTCGTACGAAAATTGTTTTCCTACACACCCTATTGCCAATCCTTTTGAAAGTGTAGCCGATAATAAAATTATCACTTGTTGGATTGAGTTCTCCCCCAAATAATGATTAGAAATGTACACACAACTAACACAAGAAGTTTAGAAACATACAAAAAAGCCAAGGCTTTCTTGGAAAAGCGCTTGGCTGTTCATTTATTGATTTACTAAGATAAAAATCAATGGTGTTCCTTTCGGAATCTACAGCTTGATATAAATATATCCATTGACCTTTTACTTTAATATAGGTTTCATCGATTCTCCACGAATCATTTGTTGATTTAAGATGATGTCGTAATTTTTCTTCTAATTGAGGTCCATATTGATGAGCCCAGCGCATAATCGTTGTGTGAGCAATGGATACCCCTCTTTCCTCCATCATTTCCACCAGGTTACGGAAGCTCAAGCATTTATGTAGGTGTTTTGAAGTATCCACATGATCCAAACTTATATGATTAAATCCTAACTCAAAGATTTTTAACAAAAAAGAACCACTAAAAAGTGATTCCTTTTTGTTGAAGGCATAGTCCTACGCACATAGAGATTTGGAGAATAACTCTATAAGTTGTAGTATAGAACAATTAAATGTAAATTTATATGAATTTTTTAGTAAATTTACTATATTATGGTTGAGAAAATTTTTATACTTGATTAAGTGAGTGCTGATTAATTTTATCTTGAATAGCATCTTTAATAAATTCTTCGATGGAACTATTTGTTTCTTCCACAATTTTTTTTATGGATTTATACTCGTTATTTGTAAGAGTTACGGGCTTTGTTACAGTATTGCTATCTAAATATACACTATTGTTAACACGTGGTATCATTTTTCCTTCTATTATATAGGTTGTTAAATTATCCATCCAATCGGCTTGCATCCCAGGTGGTAATGATACTAGAGATTGACGAATATCAAAATACCAAAATTCATCTTCTACTGATATTTTTAAATTTCTCGGTGATACATACTGTAATATGAGATCTATAAATCGAAAAATATCATTTCGATATTGATAAGATTTAGGAAAGCGGAATTTCACAAATCGTTGATGGTGACTTCTCGGTTGATTAGATAAAATATAGGCAGGCTTATATCCAACTTTGATTGCATTCTCTAACGTCATGTCATTTCCAAATTCATCACGTAGTATGATATCCCCACGTTTTGGAATGGAGATAATACGTGCTAACGTATTCCCTTTCATAAATCTTTGTAATAGTACTACATTATGCTTTTGTGAGTATGTATAGATTGTATTTTTCCGCTCTATTTGTTGTACAAATTCACGGACATCATCTTCTTTCACAAATTTTGTTTTGCGATTACGATGCTCCTGTATAGTACAAGTTATCTCGCCCTCTTCTATCCATTTTTCGAGTTGATACATACTGATATGGTACTCTTTACTTGCTTGATATAAAGTAATTCCTTCTACCCCAAGTTCTTCTTTTAATTTCTCTATTTCTTCTTTTTTAAATAAAAAGCTTCCATCTAAACGCCATGTATCCTTATTAATTGGATGTAATTGTCCCTGTTTTATCAAATTATTAAATGTGAAGTGACTAATATCTAAATACTCTTTTACTTCGTTTGTGGTCATATTTATTTCGTATGAATTCAGCATTCATGTTCCCCCTAATATTACATTTTTATAGAAAATAAATAATATTATTATGTAAATTATAATTTATAAAATAAACAATTTTAACTTATTATAACATAAATTAAAAATAAACCATTTAAATATATATCTAATAACAAAATGTAATTTCTAATTAAATTCATTTTTATAATGTTATAAATCGAATGAAGTGTTATTAATTTTATCAAGAAACCTACAACCATAGAAAATAGAACATTTTCTATGGTTGCTTTTTATTTTCATTTTTATAAAATTTAATCTTACTATGTAAATAATTTTGAATGAACTTCAGTTATAATAATAGATATAAAGGGAATTAATAAGGAGTTGTAGGATAATGAGATTTGAATTAAATACGATTCATAATGAAACTTCTTTAGAAACTATAGAGAAACAAAAACAAAATTTCACAAACATAATTGCAGTATGGAATTGTGATTATATAGATGAGGCTGAATTTAAAAAGGAAAATAACGAAAGAGAAGATATATATACATACGAGGGATTTTCAGATGAAGAGATACTGTACTACTACTTGAACCGACAAACACATTTTGACCAAGAAAAACGTATCAAAGATGCATCTAGGACTTTATATGCTCGTGATCTAAGCCAGTTTTACTTCTTTATCAAACAAAGTACAGAATTTCTGCAGCAAGATGTAAAAGATTATAAAGTTGGCCAAGTCTGGAGGAATCTAAGGAAACGCCATATCCGTAATTATCAAAAATGGTTGTCCCAAGAGGCAATCTCCTATCAATCAAAAGAAAAATACAAAGCATCTACGATTAGTAGGAAACTTGGTGTGATCCGTTCTTATTTGAAATGGCTATATGAAATTCAATATATCCAGGAACCTCTTTATGTGGAGATTCTAAGTACGACCGTTAATAAGCACCATAAACCAAAACGCGAGTTATCATATGAAGAAGTGAAGCAGTTGCTTCATTATTATAAGGATAATGAAATCAATTATGCTTTATTATCAGTTTTGGCTACCACTGGCTTACGTGTTGCAGAAGTTGCGCATGCAATGTGGGAAGATCTTGAGTATGACGCTATACGTGGACGTTATTATTTAACAGTAAATACAAAGGGGGATAATGAACGGATTGTTTCTATTAATAAGGAGATTTTTAATCGTATTGTTGCATTTCGAATCCGGAGAAGGTTACCTGTAGACATTGGGAATAAAGATGGTGGGGCTATATTTCAAACAAAGAACCATACTGCTTATAGAGAGAATTACTTGTCACAATATATTTCTAAAATCATTAAGGATACCAAGTTACCCTTTACAGAGAATATACGAATTACTCCTCACTTCTTTAGACATTTTTATGTACAGTACTTATATGATTACAAGGGGCTAGCACCTCATGTCATAGCAGCTGCAGTTGGTCATAAAAATGATCGGACCACGAAAGAAAATTATTTGAAACAACGATTAACGAAAGATAATGATGCAGGGAATTTGATAACGGAGGATGAATTTTAATTTTATCTCCCTTATAAATCAGTCTTATCGGACTTCAGTATTATCGTTTTTTAGTTATGTAATTTTTACACAATCAAAATGAATCAAATCCCTGTTTATTACTGTTTTTTCTTACAAAGATACAAAGACTTCGCCAAGATTCCCTAAATATAAAACATATCCATAGAGAAGCATGTAGAACCTTGCTATAAAATGATAAAAGAAAATATAATTGAACAGTTAATGAATACGTTTGAAGAAGAAATCGATGCTGTTTATTGGATTAAATTAGATACAGAAGATTTTTACGCTTATAGTTATGAAGATTATGCCTTTACTTTTAATGCAAGTACATGATTAAAAAATTAAATATTGTACGTATATAAAGAAAAGACATCCACATAATTTTGAAAAGTAAAGAAATACCCTAACCTAATTTATTTTTGAACTAGAGTAGAATACTCATTAACACAACACGGGAAAGACTTTATCCCCGTTCTTGATATTATGGGAGAATGGGGTAAAAAATATATGGAAACTAAAATCAAAGAGCAAGAATCCATTACTACAATCAACTCTTAAAACCTTCAGTTATATAAGAGAAAAAAATAAGGATAGATGAGTCAAATACTACACTCTATCTATCCTTATTTTCACTATAAATGTGACATCATTTGATTCAAAGAAGTGCACCTTTAATATTATTTTTCTTAAAGAAAACAGCCCTGTTAGCTTAAGTATATTTCTTCACAATTTCTTTTCAATTTTAACACATATATCTAATTTAATTTCTGTAAAAAGTAATGAAAACGGTCGTTTATGGAACCTTCTTAGCGTACGAAATTCGCGTTTTGTTAGCTTGATAGCGATGGGGTATCGCCACACATCCATCAACTTAAGGATTTAGACTATTTTTGAAGTTAAAAGCACGTTACTATTCTCTTATGTTAATGAGAAAGGGTGACGTGCTTTTTATGAATATGCATCAAAAACAAGAGTTATCTTT
>NZ_JBCGHT010000048.1:0-4682 GCF_039549175.1 Paenibacillus sp. 102
CTATCTAATTTCACTGTAATACCAACCTTTCTATTTTATAAGACTGATTATATCAGAACAAAAAAATAAAAAGCAAAGTTAAGTGCTTTTTAGCTACGCCAAACCGAAATTCATCTCCCACCTATCGTTGGGCTATCGCCCTGCACACGCTTGAGGAAGGATGATTTTTTCGGATAATTCGTTAAATTCTAAAGCCTTACAAAATAATAAAAAAGACTGGATATGATATTATCCCCTTTAGGTAGACAGTGTAAAAAGACCCTGTACATACATGAGTGGTTACACTATTACTTGGAGGGGATTTTTCATGGCTAAAAAAGGTTCAACATTCAATGCATACTTGGAAGAATTAAAGTTATCAGCTGTTCAAAGTTATTTAAATGGAGAAGGAAGCTACGATATAATAACGGAAAAATATCAGATTAAGAGCTCTACACAACTGAAAAATTGGGTGAAAAAATATAAAGAATGCGGTGAAATTACAGATACACGTGGGAAGAAGAGTGGCATGAAAGGTATTCCAAATCCTTTAAACGAAGCATAATTAGATATCATGATATAAGATTGTACCTATGTCTGTTTGTAGAGTGTGTATCAATGAGTTCATTTAGTTAGCATACACTTTCGTTAATAATGAACAAATTCCTTTTGTATTAATTGAATTAAAAAAGTTAGCAAATAAATATGAGAGAATTACTTACACAAAATCTTAAACATGCATTTATTCAAAATGTAATTAGTTTAGCAAGAAATGAATATCTAAAATAGACGTTTTAAACCTGAATTAAGAAAATTTATTATTCGTTAAAATAACCAGTTATTGTAAGTGTGTTTAATTATTAAAGAATTTTAATAGCCTATGGTCAGTTCATTGACCGTAGGCTATTGCATTTTCGGGAGTAAAATTAAACGATTTTATTATCGGTACACATCTTTTTAGTACTTTTTGTCTTAGTTTTTCTCTTCTTCTTTCAGGTGTTTCTTTGTCTTCACTCACTATCTAGCCCCAATTTTCTATAATTCAGAGGATCAATAATGTATAGGGTTAGAAATACTTGAAATTATCTTATTTTAGTTGAAGTTTTCCGAATAATAAGTTACATTTTTAAAGTTCAAGAAACTTTATGACAATACAAAAAGGGGAGAAACATTGTTATTATGTCAAAAATGAGATGGAAGAATTATGTATGTTATTTTGTTATTTTTATACTGCTTGGAGCAGCAGTAACCGTCAAACCAATTATCTCTAAAGCAGAGGAATCTGATGTTAATATTACATTATTAGGTACTGCAGATATTCATGGTAGGTTTATGCCTTGGGATTATGCGCTTGATGGTGCTAATATGAGTGGAAGTTTAACGCAGCTTTATACGGTTATAAAGAAGGTACGTCAAGAAAATCCAAATACCATATTATTAGATGCTGGAGATACAATTCAAGGAAACTCCGTAGAATTATTTAATGATAAGCCACAGTCTCCAATGATGGTAGCAATGAACGAAATGGGATATGATGCTTGGGCATTTGGAAATCATGAATTCAATTTTGGATTAGATACATTGAAAAAAGTTAGTGAACAATATAAAGGAAAGACATTAGCAGGAAATATTTACAAGGAAAATGGAGAGCGTTTTCTTCCTGCATATACGATAGTTGAAAAAGGTGGTATCAAAGTTGGAGTTATTGGCATGAACACACCAATGATTAGTGATTTTGAAAAAGGAACAGATCATTTGGCAGGTTTAGTGGTGAAAAATCCAGTAGAAGAGACAAAAAAGGTAATTAAAGAATTAGAAGGTAAAGTAGATGTAATGGTAGGGGTTATGCATATGGGACTAGAAAATGAGAATGGCATCCCTGGTACTGGGGTTCAAGATATTGCAAATGCTTGTCCGGAACTAAGCGCTATTTTTGCAGCTCATATGCATAAACTTGTTAAAAAAGAAGTTGTAAATGGTGTTATTATTACAGAACCAGATAAATATGGCACGCATATCTCACGTATTGACCTTACTTTTACAAAACAAGATGGGAAGATGGTATTAAAAGACAAAACAGCTACCGCTTTACCTGTAAAAAATACTGATGGAACAACGATATTATCCGATCCTGAACTTGAAGAAACACTAACACCTTTTCACGAGTATGCGAGAGAGGATGCAAATGTTGTAGTCGCTCAATTAAAGGATAGAAATCTTGTTCCTGAAAATGAAATAAAAGGTATTCCAAGTGTGCAAATTCAAGAGACACCTTTATCAGATTTTTTTCATGAAGTCATGCTTTATTACAGCAAAGCAGATGTAGTAGCACATCAAATTGATAACGATTATGCCCGTTTGGATGTAGGTCCAATTAAGAAAAAAGATATTGCGTATAATTATCAATATGCTTTGGGAGAAATTACAGTATATAAGATAACTGGAAAAGATTTGAAAGACTACATGGAATGGGCGGCGGGGTATTTTAACTCATCTCGTGTCGGAGATGTAACAGTTAGCTTTGATAAAACACGCCGTGCCTCTAAGTACAGTACGAATGATTTCTTTGGAGGCGTGAAATACGAAATTGACTTAACAAAGCCATATGGAAGTAGAATTACAAATTTACGATCTATTCGTACAAATAAACCAATCAAGATGAGCGATGTTATTACTCTAGGAATGAATGCATATAGAATGGAGGCTCTTCAAGCAAAAGGTGGGGCTTTAGAGGGACGTAAGTTTGAACAAATTTGGTCATCTAAACAAGAGAATGCATTTGGCGAAACAGGTGGAACCATTCGTAACCTTGCAATTACATATTTAAAAGAGGTAAAGAATGGTGTATACACGCCAAAAATTATGCATAGTTGGAAAATAACCGGTGTAGACACACATTCTTCAGAGCATAAGGCTGTAGTGAATCTCGTAAATAAAGGAATTTTAGAAATTCCAAAAACAGAAGATGGAAAATATACAAATATAGCATCTATAAATACTGAAGATTCAATTACAAAAGAAGAGATTGTAGCACTCTCTCAAAAAGTTCATATTAATCCAAATCAGTTTAAACATGTAAAAACAAAAGGTGAATTTTACAAAAAACTTAATAGGATTATCAAAAAAATATAGGGAAAAGCTAATAATTAGATTGTATTAGAAAAAGGAAAGAAATAATAATCGACTGTTCCTGTATTCAAAAGCATGGTGACATATGATGTAAGTCGAAAAAAATTTTGTTTGTATGACTGTTTTGATTTGTATTCTAATAGAGATGTTACAGTTTCAAGTTTTGATATATGATATGTTTATCTAAATGCAGATACGTTATTTATACTAACCTGAAGGTGAAATACGCATTGGTTATGTGAAAAATATTATTAAATAGCATAAGAATTCATATTATAAAACCGTAGAAATAATGAATTTCTACGGTTTTTAGTATACTGTAGATGTAGAATCAAGTTTGACTGTTTAATATAAAGTTGTACTGTTTGGAAAATTTTCCTTATTTATAAAAAGCTCAACACTTGATAAAAAAGGAAGTTGTTTTTTATTTGATGAATTATGAAAGTTAATAGAAAAATATGAAGAAACAACATTTTAAAAAAGTCTGATGAAAATAAAGGATTGAATACATATGAAACTTTTAGAGTTTATCTTTATGATTTTACCTATAGCTCTTTCGCCAGGCACAGGTTTTACTCTAGCTGTATCTAGTGTAGCCTGTTCGGGGATTAAAGGATTAAAAAGAATCATTGTAGAACTTCCTTAGGCATATTGACCCATTCAATATTTGCAGGGGTAGGAGTCTCATTAATCATATTAAGTTATCCAATTTTATTAAAAATAGCAACAGTTATTGGTTCATTATTTTTAACTTATCTTTCTATTACTTTAATCATCAAGGCAATTAAACAAATTGAACTACCCCCACTGAACGACCTTGCGGTCTGTTTGAAGTGGGAGATTCCTGCGAACACCGATGTATTCACCAGTTATCTTAGAAGGCTCTGCCCGTAGTTCCTACGGTGAGAACTTAAGTATCTTGTACGTTGACTCACCATGCTTCCTACTTTAGCTTGGTTTTCGCAACTTCGGCAAGCGTGGGCGATAGGACGTTGAAGATTTTACGATTGCAATGATTTTTCTGCAATCAACCTCATATCTTCAATTTTCAAAGAGCAATCTGTGCAAGTATATAGTAGCAAACATGTTGGCTTACGCCAGCCGACATTCATTTCCCACCTATTTGTTGGTGCTATCGCACCTTCACGCAAATTGAGGAGGGAGTCTTCTGTCGGAGAATGATAAAATGAATGCTTCGGATAAAGAAGTGTACATAAAAGATGCTTATTTCTTAAATGTTCTTAACCCTAAAGCTATTTTGCTTTATTTAACAATTGTTCCAGGGTTTATTACGAGTAAAAATAATATACTGTTACAATTTCTGCTTATATCATCTTCTGACAGAAGACTCCTTCTTCAAAAATGTGAAGGTGTGAAACACCAATTTTAGGTGGGAGATGAATGTCGGTAGGCGAAAGCCTACGTTTTTTAGTATACTGTAGTCATTATACTAAAAAGTGAGGTGCAACCCATGTTAGTAAATAAGGCATATAAATTTCGTATCTATCCAAATAAGGAACAGGAAATAATAATTGCTAAAACCATTGGTTGCAGTCGCTTTGTATTTAATCGTT
>NZ_JBCGHT010000049.1:0-3443 GCF_039549175.1 Paenibacillus sp. 102
CTATTCCTTTTTCAACTAGAAACTCAGCTACTTCTTTATGTCCACCATAAATCGCACCAAATAATGGATTTCTTTTTGCTAAGCTCACATCTAATTCTGCGCCAGCCTCAATTAAATACTTTACCATCTCCAAATGCCCCGCTCCTGCTGCCAATCTTAAAGGTGAAGCATCAAATATATCACCTTTTGTATTAACATCGATTCCTTTATGGATTAAATATTCCACTATTCCAAAATGTCCTTTCTTTGCTGCAACATGTAACCACGTACCAAATGGTGTCATTGAATGTAAAGGTTCTGGATTATCTCCTATTAAACGTTTTACTTCATTAATATCACCAACTTTAATTGCATTTGTTATTGCTTTATTTAAACTTTTTTCATCCATAACATTACCTCCTGTATCTCTACTATCTTGTACTAGCTATGTCGCCTAAATCTTTAAGAGTTTCAACAATATTATCAAAGTCACAGTCTATTGCTTCAACAACTCTTAACCGATTCACTACTTCCTCCAAAGCATCAAAAC
This sequence comes from Paenibacillus sp. 102, assembly GCF_039549175.1. Taxonomy (NCBI): domain Bacteria; kingdom Bacillati; phylum Bacillota; class Bacilli; order Caryophanales; family Paenibacillaceae; genus Paenibacillus; species Paenibacillus sp. 102. The sequence continues at coordinate 530 of NZ_JBCGHT010000049.1, forward strand.
TATGTTGTCCTATTACAGCATTTGGTGCCCAAACAAGGGTTTCTTCACCAATTATTGGGTCTATCCCATACCTTCTTAATATTCCTTGACCTTCTCGAACCAGTTCCTGTTGCTTCTGATCAAGACCTTTTTTAAATAAAATATGATGTGCATGTGGATTTTTCATGGCAACAGGTGGGTCACCTATTAGTACTCTAAGATACTTACCAAAATCAATTTTAATTAATGCTTCATTATATTCTTTAGTAATGCCTAAATCAGACATCTTTTTACTAATATCAGACAACTCATCTACACTAAAAGTATTATTTTAAATAGTATTTTTTAGCTTATTCATCTTAGCGGCATCGACATTCCCGTTCATAATTATATCATCAAGATAATCACTTACGGTATTACCCTTACCCTTAGTTCCACTCTTAACGGCAGAAAATAACTCTCCACCAAGTGTGTTTCTTTCTTCTACATTCCCAACGTCAGCTAACGAAGGTTTAAGGGATAATTTCGGGATCTCAATGTTTTTAATCTTCTCCACGACATTCTTCATACTACCCGGCAACTTATTCATGAATGCCGCTACTTCTTCCAACTTACCAACTATTTATGAAGTTAAAGCGTACCAATCAATAAAAAAAGCACTTGTTGCCTATCATAGACAATCAAGTGCTTTAAGTTCATTTGTTTTTAAGTATCGTTAATTTTGTAAGTCTTGTAGTAACAGTATGACACCTTTTATAAATCGTGACAAGTAATACGTTAAAACTTACGAGCTTGTACGAGTTGGTTAGTTTCATATAGATTCCATGTATTAATATTCATCGCCTAGTAATTCGTCATCTCACCTAATCTCGTACCTCGTTTTCTATTCTATCATTACACATAGTACTCCATGATGGTATAATCATCATGAGTTATTCATTCAACTTAGATATAACTATTACTGTGAACCTTTTAAAGGTTATTATTTTTTACTTCCTCAAACCACTCATTAAAAATATGAGTAGCCGTTTTAATATCATCATGCGTATAAACTAAGTCATATTTGTATTCAGCTTTGAAGTTTCCACTCTTAACATCAAATATTAATTTCATCTCAGTAGGCATATCTCTTTTATATTCTTGGCACAATGCTTTAATTTTTCCGATATCCTCACTCAGGATATCTAATACCATAAAATTTCGTTCTGCTGATGTATCATATCCTTCATCTCCATCTTCCAACGCATCATTCAATTTATGAGGCTCTACGTACTTATCATTAATCAAATAAAAAAATTCGCTTGCAGTAACTCCTTCTTCACGTGAAGCATAAACATATACTTTATCAGCCCTATTTTCAACATATTCCATACATATGGAGATCATCTCCGCTTGTAATTCACTAAACTTATCTTCAAATTCTTTCATACTACTTTCTCACTCCTTAGATTAATTTGTAATAACTTCAAAGCCCGGCTCACCATCAATAGAGTAATTAACTATAAATTTCTTTGGGCGCTTATCATTTCCAGAATAAATTATTTCAACATCAACTGTTACTTCTTTGGGAGGTGTTTCTTTTAAAGCTGTTGCCCATTCCTCTATGTAAGTACATTTCGATCACTCTCATTTTAAAATCAATCGAAAAAGTTCTTCTAATTTTCCCTATCAAAAATCCCCTCCATAATAAACAGTAACTTTCTTTCAACTGTATACTATGAGGGAATAATACTTCAATACCGAGGTCATCTCTATTCAATCATCATACTGTTACTTTTGAAAATATATTATACTTATACCTGCTCCAAATGATCTCGGATCAAACCAAGGACCTATTTTTCCCCACTTAAACGTAACATCATCACGTATCCCATCACTTTTTCCTAATTCCTCAATAAGCCATTCTCTTTGTTCAGCTACATATCGCCAAAAATCATGGTCATTCATAATTGGTTCGTCTATCTCTGGATCATCTACAATTAACTCTATGCCCCATATATGTTCATTTTTAAAGGCTATGCTAATTCTAAAATTTTTACTTCCTAACTTAACTGGTTGTGAAAACCTTAATGTTGCTCTCTCATTTGTTCGTCTTCCTACTTCAGCATTTGCTTTACCAAATGCATCTTCTATATCATTCAATGTAGTATTTGGATTAATCTCTATGCCTCCTATTGTTAAAACACCATCTATTAAGTTACTCATTAGTTAATCTCGCCTCCTGTATTACTTATCTCTCTAATAGCGTCTTTTATATCATCAATTTCATCCATACTTAATTGATAATTATCTAATTTAGCAACGTTTGAATCTTCATATAAATCCTGAGACTTACTTTTCCGACTTATATGTCGAAGATAAACAACTCAATCAACATCATACCTTTAAATTGAATCTTTTATTTCAGAACAAAAAATACCCAGTATTAACCATAAATTGATTTTATCGCTTTATGGTATACTGAGTATTTTTTAGGAGAAAAATTTATTTTCTTCTCTCTCTTCGATTCTTTCGCATTATCAAATATTTTAATATCAATTCACAAGCATCATTTTCATTTTCAAAAGTATCTATAATATTCATTCCACCTCTCTCTAACGATTGATATACTTTCCATACTTTTTCTTCTTTTAATATACCTAATTCCAATTCACCAATAGATTTATCACCTAAGTTGTATTCATGTTCTTCTATTCCTAATTCATTCAATCTAGTTTTTAACTCACTAATATTCATTTTAAACCTCCTACTTATTTAATTTCTTTGATAAATCCAAATTCCTCCAAATATTCAATGGACATTGGTAACTTCCATTGTATTCCTCCACCTACTGCATCAAAGGCAGGCGCAATTTCACCAGCAAAAGAGGTGAAATTATCCATGTCATATCCATATGCTTTAGCATCCATAAAGAATTCATCTACTAATCCTTTGT
>NZ_JBCGHT010000050.1:0-3401 GCF_039549175.1 Paenibacillus sp. 102
TTCATCTGAATAAGTTTGAAATTTATCCCCTTTTTTAACCATAATAAAATCCCCTCCAAGTAAAAGTGTAACATCCATGTTTATTCATGGTCTTTTTACACTGTCTACCTTAAGGGGATAATATCATTCTTACGTTTTTTTAGAACTTTAATTAAATCCTGACACCATTATCGGCAAATCGATACCAGTTACCTTTGATATTCTTTCATCCAGTAGTCATATATCCGTTTTTATCAAAGTAATACCACTTACCTTCGATTTTTTTCCATCCTATAGCCATAGATCCATCTTCATTAAAATAACGCCATACTATATCGGATCTACCAAATTCTTCCCATCCTATAGACATAGTACCATCATAACCAAAATAATATGTCTTTTCATTAATAGTTTTAAGTTTTATGACCATAGATCCGTCTTCATCAAAGTAATACCATTTTCCTTCGATTTCTTTCCAACCTTTAGCCATTGTTCCATCTTCATTAAAATAATAATCATGATTTACTATACTTTTAAAACCCTTAATCATGGAACCATCTTTGTTAAAATAATACCATTTACTATTAATAGTTTTCCATCCAGTCGTCATAGATCCGTCTTCATCAAAGTAATACCATTTTTCTTCGATTTTTTTCCAGTCTTTAGCCATAGATCCATCTTTATTAAAATAATACCACTTACTATTAATAGTCTCCCATCCAGTCGTCATGTATCCGTCTTTATCAAAGTAATACCATTTTTCTTCGATTTTTTTCCAGTCTTTAGCCATAGATCCATCTTCATTAAAATAACGCCATACTACATCGTATCTACCAAATTTTCCCCATCCTGTAGACATAATCCCTTCATAACCAAAATAATATGTTTTTTCATTAATAGTTTTAAATTTTATAGCCATAGATCCATCTTCATCAAAATAATACCATTTTTCTTCGATTTTTTTCCAACCTTTAACCATAGATCCGTCTTCATTAAAGTAATAATCATGATTTACTATGTTTTTAAAACCCTTAATCATGAAACCATCTTCATTAAAATAATACCATTTCCCATTAAAATTCTTCCATCCAATAGCCATGTATCCGAAATCATCAAAGTGATACAAAGTACCATTGATATTTTTCCAACCTCTAACCATGGATCCATCCCCATTAAAGTAACGCCATCCTCCTCCATAGGAGTTACTAAGGTATAACCATTCTGTAGCCATAGTTCCATTTTCATTTAGGTAATACGTATTTTCATTTATAGAGTGAAAACCTTTAGCCATAGTTCCATTTTCATAAAAGTAATACCATTTTCCCTCAATTTGTTTCCAATCTTTAGCCATAGTTCCATCTTCAATAAAGTAACACCATTTTCCTTTATCTTGAATCCAACCACTCTGTTTTTTAACTTGCTGAACTGCATACGTATTTTTTGGAACAGTTACATTTTCTTCCGCATAAGTTACTGCAGGCACTACAAAAATTGCAGACATTAAAATTGGTAAAATAATTTTCTTCACTTTCCATATCCCCCAAATAATGAATCATTTTAATTTGCATTTCTACAAACACAATTACATTATTATATATAAATGCAATTAATATTTCCATACTGTTAAATTACAATTTTAAGATGTTTTTATTTTGAAACATTAAGAATGTTAGTAATTTCCATACATTGTGTAGGTTTTTTCATAAAAAAACACCCCTGCAAGTGCCTTTCTTCGATTTGATCCTTTTAAATTTTGATAATATATCTAGAATACTGATTTTAATAGTTTTTAACTATAAAAACATACGTGAATTATTCTTTTGTTGTCTTAGTTTTCCCTCTCGTTTAGATTTACGAAAAAGCAGTGGATAAAATAGTTCTCATGCAAAAATTATTTTATCCACTGCTTTTAATTAATCTTAATTTTCAAACTTTTTAAGTTGTATATAGCTGAATATTAACGTCATACATACGATTAAACAAATGATGCATGAATATAACAATAACTTAACAACATAGCTATGTTTGATTTTATTTGCGCTTATATTACACAACAAATTAGAGTATTTTGTTATAAAAATGCATTAATTAACGCGAAATCCCGACTATAAATACTATAAAAAGTTCAAAAATAATTAGAGATATTTTTATAAATTATAAACTTTATTTTTTAATTCTGTTGTATTATGTATCTTTAGAATGAAACGTACGTATGTCTCAACACATTATAGGGTAAAGGAGGGAACAAAATGAGAAACTTTTTCGAAGAGAAGTATGTAAGTTTAGAAATTAAGAGGGAACTTATAAACTTAATAAGCGAAATCAGTGAATACAAAGGAAAGATAGAAGCTTATCAACATCAAAGACCAGATATATTTAGCCTTTTAGAAAAGACTATTCCTTTACAATATATGAAAAACCATACTATTATGTATGAAAATATTACAGTCTCAAATAAACAGTTACAAAATCTTATTCTTAATGATATAATTCCTCAAACAATAGAAGAGGATGCCTTAGTTTGTTATTACACAACTTTAGAACTTATACAAAAAAAATATCATACATTTCCTATTAAACCAGAGACGATTCAAGAACTGCATTTCCAATTGTTGAATTACTTCACTTCCGAAAGTGGTAATTGGCGAAGAGAAAGACCTATTTTACCTGATATCCCAGAATTTAAGATTAATTCTAACCAGTACAAAGCTATTTCACATGAAACAATTCCGCAAGCTTTGCATCAACTATGCGAACAATATAATACATTAAGGTCTAATGGTAATATTCATGCACTCTTACTAATCCCTCGATTTATACTAAATTTCCTATGTATTTATCCTTTTAAAAAAGGAAATGGAAGGTTAGCGCAAGTCTTAATTCAATTATTATTAATTAAATGTGGGTATTCATTTGTAAAATACATATGCATAGATAAATATATAAAAAAGAATGAGTTAGATTATTATACTGCACTTTATAAATCTGCAGCTAACTGGTACTATGGCGAACATTGTATAGGTTTTTGGTTAAAAGTATTTTTAACAATTGTATTAGCAGCATATCAAGAATTACATACTCTAGTGAAAAGCCATATAATTACTCAGTCGAAAAGTAAAAGAATTAAAAAGTATATAACTGACCAAAAATATCCTTTTACTAAAGAAAATATTCGTAATGCTTATCCAGACATAGGTGAAAGTACCATCAATAGAACATTACATTCCTTACAGATACAAGGATATATTAAACTAATTTCAAAAGGAAGAAACGCGCAATGGATAAAACTTAAATCTTGAACTACTCACCACTTAACATCCTTACGGACTGTTTGAAGTGGGAGATTCCTAAGTACAGAGTTCTATCGAACTCTAATGGATTAGGCTATCCCCGTAGTTCCTACGGTTAAGAGACGAATTGCT
>NZ_JBCGHT010000051.1:0-3212 GCF_039549175.1 Paenibacillus sp. 102
CCAGCGTTCATCCTGAGCCAGGATCAAACTCTCCAATAAAGTTAGTTTGTCTAGCATCATAAAAATAAAAATTGACGTTGCACATTGTTTGTTTCGTTCAGTTTTCAAAGAACTCGTTTGCCGCTCATTTGCGACTCCCTTATGTTAACACTTCGTTGTTTCAATGTCAACTAAGTTTTTTATTTCGTTTGTCGCGTTCTGCGTTGTTGCTATCGGCGACTTGTCCTATATTACACCTCTATATAGTAATAGTCAATAATTTTTATTAAATAAATTTAAAGTTTTTTATTCGTCAGTCACTATATAAACTCCCATAAAGTGAAGCTTTAATCAGTGGGAGTTTCTTCATCCCCCTGATTATTACCCCTTCCTATTATTCAACTACATTAAGTTCGATCTATAAATAACCTCGTATATTCTTTATCTTACAACTATAGATTAAAGACTTAATTCAGTAGCATGTTGTTCCTTTAAGCACAACAGAAACAACTTTAGAGTACCATCCTTTTATTCACTACTATGAATACAATACATAAAAATGTCATTATGCATGTTCTCTAATCTCACTGTATTTTCCTATAAACCAACTAAAAAGAGGGTGTCGTATTCCATGAATCACACACCCTCTTTTTACATTCCTGTATTAATATGTTTCATATTTTCTATCTTCTTTCATCTTTCGATCTACAGATTTTATTAGAACACATAATTTATCTTTATCTGCCCAAACCACCCCAAATAAAACTAGACAGCCACCTGTTAAAATCTTCCACGTTAAAGATTCATTTAATAGAATAACCGAAGCAATAATACTTATGAGTGGTAAAGCATTTAGATACACCCCACTTACTGATGCCGAAACCTTTTCTAGCGCTTTATTCCAAAGCCAATAAGCAAGAATTGTTGCACAAACAACGAGGTACATAAAACTAAGAGCAATTTTCCATGTATCTATTTGAGGTAAACCATAGTAAACCGTTTCAATAGTAGCAAAGGGAAAGAGGATGGTGGCTCCAATGATTAATGTTAATGTTGTAAATACTTCATTTGATAGATTCTTTTCTTGTTTTGGTCTTTTTAATAATACAGTATAGAGCGCAAATAAAAAGGTACTTAATAAAATAAATATATCCCCAACTAGAGAAGCACTTTGATTATCATTACCAGATGGAATGGTAATACATATTACTCCTATAAAACCTAATATAATTCCAATCCAATAGTTTAACTGAATCTTTTCTTTTAAAAACAGTGCCGAGAAAATAATTGTAACTAAAGGTAAAGCAGCATCAATGATGCTAACATGTAGTCCACTTGTTAAAGAAATCCCATACGAGGTAAACATAAAGTATCCCGCCACGCCAGTAAAAGATAATAAGCTTATCCGTTTCCACGGAATATCCCTATTAACAATACTTTTTCGTAACTGCGGAAAAGAAAACAATAGGCATATCCCGCCAGCAAAGCAAAGACGAAGAAATAACAAGGTGAATGGTTGAATTGACTCTAATGCCCATTTTGTCGGAGCAATCGCTATTCCCCATAGTATAATCGCTACTAGTAACATACTTATCTCTTTCATAAATCTCCACACCCATTCAAAAAGATATATTATGTATTATATCTTTTTAGTGATTTTCCTTGTTGAATATGCTTGTAATTTCAATTAGTAATAATCAGCAAGGAAAACCACTAAACTCTTTTCATACATATTGTTTCATTAAAGTATATTTTCCCTTCAATTTTCTATCATGGGTAAATCTACAGGACAAATCACAAAAATCATCGAAGTGGAAGCCATTCGCTTAGTCGACTTAGCGGAGCCGTGTAATAAGCCGATTGTCATAGAGAAGTTAGGTACGACTCAATCGAAAACAGGGGATCGTTATGGAAGTAAGTAAGTAAGTAAGTAAGTAAGTAAGTAAGTAAGTAAGTAAGTAAGTAAATCGAATGAAGAGTATGTTCGCTTATGAGAAGATGACAAGTGCGATTCTCAGCCGTGCAGATAAAAGGGGTGTGGCTATCTTTCAAGTGAATCCTGCTTACACTTCGATTTCCGGAAAGATGAAATATATGCGGAAATTCGGTATCTCTATTCATCAATCCGCAGCTTTTACGATTGGATACCATGGGTTAGGGTATAAAGAAAAAAACACCTCGGGCTCTGTAGCCGTATATTTCAAAGAAAGACGCACATCACTGGAGCCATTGGCATCAACTGAATAATCGATTGGATATTCGCGTACATCATTTCTATCAGTTATATAATGTAGATCGACCGAAAGAAGCCTTACAAATCGAGCGATTAGACTTATTTGAAAGTGAAAAGAAAAAACTAGCAAAACTACTTGCATCATAAAAAAGAACGCCTTGTCCCAGTCTCTTACGCTTATTACCAGAGCAGATAACAAGTCTAGGAACTAGATGCATGACAAAGTGTTTTACGCCTCGATATAAGAAAAAGGTAGCTATACCTGTTTTATTTTTTCCTCAGGAGATAGGATAGGTCGTCTTAAGGACACTACCGAACTTCTATATCGTTGTATCCTCTTTGTTGAACAAGAGGAACTGTTTTTGCCCTAGCAGAAGCAGGAGAATCTCCCACCTCAAGCTCGTTTAGAGGTAGGTGGTGGTAGTTCAATAAGTATTATTTTCTGAACTGATAAGACATTTCCCCAACTCCAAGCAAAATCATTTTACACAGATGCCGAATACTTTAAAGTCTACTATAAGTATAGAGGTTTTCATGAAGATATTGAAAGAAAACGTGTCATTTACAATACCGAAAAGTTTTGAGAGCTCCAGTAGTAATATAGTAGCAACAGTTGAAGAAAGCAAACGAAAGATCATGAAAGATTCGTTGACCGAAATCATTAAGAATAATCCAAATTATAAAGGTATCATTGTTCCTAAAATTAGTCCTGGGAATTCTTTAGCGAACCTTAATTCATTTAATAATTTAGTAAAAAATCGAATTGAACGTGACATCCTGCCGAAAGAAGCAACAGAAGTCAATTAAGTTTCCGACTTTAACAGCAGTATATAAAAACACAAAAAAGACGAGTCATTCTGACTCGTCTAAAAGTTGCTTGGCGACGTCCTACTCTCACAGGGACAAGGTCCCAACTACCATCGGCGCTAGAGAGCTTAACTTCCGTGTTCGGTATGGGAACGGGTGTGACCTCTCTGCCATCATCACCAAACTGATGAAG
>NZ_JBCGHT010000052.1:0-2983 GCF_039549175.1 Paenibacillus sp. 102
ATGTTCTTTGAAAACTAGATAACAGTGTAGCTCATATTTTTTAATTTTAGTTTGGTTAAGTTAGAAAGGGCGCACGGTGGATGCCTTGACACTAGGAGTCGATGAAGGACGGGACTAACGCCGATATGCTTCGGGGAGCTGTAAGTAAGCTTTGATCCGAAGATTTCCGAATGGGGAAACCCACTATACGTAATGGTATGGTATCCTTACCTGAATACATAGGGTATGGAAGACAGACCCAGGGAACTGAAACATCTAAGTACCTGGAGGAAGAGAAAGCAAATGCGATTTCCTGAGTAGCGGCGAGCGAAACGGAATCTAGCCCAAACCAAGAGGCTTGCCTCTTGGGGTTGTAGGACATTCTATACGGAGTTACAAAGGAACGAGGTAGACGAAGCAGCCTGGAAAGGCTCGTCACAGAGGGTAACAACCCCGTAGTCGAAACTTCGTTCTCTCTTGAATGTATCCTGAGTACGGCGGAACACGTGAAATTCCGTCGGAATCCGGGAGGACCATCTCCCAAGGCTAAATACTCCCTAGTGATCGATAGTGAACCAGTACCGTGAGGGAAAGGTGAAAAGCACCCCGGAAGGGGAGTGAAAGAGATCCTGAAACCGTGTGCCTACAAATAGTCAGAGCCCGTTAATGGGTGATGGCGTGCCTTTTGTAGAATGAACCGGCGAGTTACGATCCCGTGCGAGGTTAAGCTGAAGAGGCGGAGCCGTAGCGAAAGCGAGTCTGAATAGGGCGTTTAGTACGTGGTCGTAGACCCGAAACCAGGTGATCTACCCATGTCCAGGGTGAAGTTCAGGTAACACTGAATGGAGGCCCGAACCCACGCACGTTGAAAAGTGCGGGGATGAGGTGTGGGTAGCGGAGAAATTCCAATCGAACCTGGAGATAGCTGGTTCTCCCCGAAATAGCTTTAGGGCTAGCCTTAAGTGTAAGAGTCTTGGAGGTAGAGCACTGATTGAACTAGGGGTCCTCATCGGATTACCGAATTCAGTCAAACTCCGAATGCCAATGACTTATCCTTAGGAGTCAGACTGCGAGTGATAAGATCCGTAGTCAAGAGGGAAACAGCCCAGACCGCCAGCTAAGGTCCCAAAGTGTGTATTAAGTGGAAAAGGATGTGGAGTTGCTTAGACAACTAGGATGTTGGCTTAGAAGCAGCCACCATTTAAAGAGTGCGTAATAGCTCACTAGTCGAGTGACTCTGCGCCGAAAATGTACCGGGGCTAAATACACCACCGAAGCTGCGGATTGATACCTATGGTATCAGTGGTAGGGGAGCGTTCTAAGGACAGTGAAGTCAGACCGGAAGGACTGGTGGAGTGCTTAGAAGTGAGAATGCCGGTATGAGTAGCGAAAGACGGGTGAGAATCCCGTCCACCGAATGCCTAAGGTTTCCTGAGGAAGGCTCGTCCGCTCAGGGTTAGTCAGGACCTAAGCCGAGGCCGACAGGCGTAGGCGATGGACAACAGGTTGATATTCCTGTACCACCTCTTTATCGTTTGAGCAATGGAGGGACGCAGAAGGATAGAAGAAGCGTGCGATTGGTTGTGCACGTCCAAGCAGTTAGGCTGATAAGTAGGCAAATCCGCTTATCGTGAAGGCTGAGCTGTGATGGGGAAGCTCCTTATGGAGCGAAGTCTTTGATTCCCCGCTGCCAAGAAAAGCTTCTAGCGAGATAAAAGGTGCCTGTACCGCAAACCGACACAGGTAGGCGAGGAGAGAATCCTAAGGTGTGCGAGAGAACTCTGGTTAAGGAACTCGGCAAAATGACCCCGTAACTTCGGGAGAAGGGGTGCTTTCTTAACGGAAAGCCGCAGTGAATAGGCCCAAGCGACTGTTTAGCAAAAACACAGGTCTCTGCGAAGCCGTAAGGCGAAGTATAGGGGCTGACACCTGCCCGGTGCTGGAAGGTTAAGGAGAGGGGTTAGCGCAAGCGAAGCTCTGAACTGAAGCCCCAGTAAACGGCGGCCGTAACTATAACGGTCCTAAGGTAGCGAAATTCCTTGTCGGGTAAGTTCCGACCCGCACGAAAGGTGTAACGATTTGGGCACTGTCTCAACCAGAGACTCGGTGAAATTATAGTACCTGTGAAGATGCAGGTTACCCGCGACAGGACGGAAAGACCCCGTGGAGCTTTACTGTAGCCTGATATTGAATTTTGGTACAGTTTGTACAGGATAGGCGGGAGCCTTTGAAACCGGAGCGCTAGCTTCGGTGGAGGCGCTGGTGGGATACCGCCCTGACTGTATTGAAATTCTAACCTACGGGTCTTATCGACCCGGGAGACAGTGTCAGGTGGGCAGTTTGACTGGGGCGGTCGCCTCCTAAAGTGTAACGGAGGCGCCCAAAGGTTCCCTCAGAATGGTTGGAAATCATTCGTAGAGTGCAAAGGCATAAGGGAGCTTGACTGCGAGACCTACAAGTCGAGCAGGGACGAAAGTCGGGCTTAGTGATCCGGTGGTTCCGCATGGAAGGGCCATCGCTCAACGGATAAAAGCTACCCCGGGGATAACAGGCTTATCTCCCCCAAGAGTCCACATCGACGGGGAGGTTTGGCACCTCGATGTCGGCTCATCGCATCCTGGGGCTGTAGTCGGTCCCAAGGGTTGGGCTGTTCGCCCATTAAAGCGGTACGCGAGCTGGGTTCAGAACGTCGTGAGACAGTTCGGTCCCTATCCGTCGTGGGCGTAGGAAATTTGAGAGGAGCTGTCCTTAGTACGAGAGGACCGGGATGGACGCACCGCTGGTGTACCAGTTGTTCTGCCAAGGGCATAGCTGGGTAGCTATGTGCGGAAGGGATAAGTGCTGAAAGCATCTAAGCATGAAGCCCCCCTCAAGATGAGATTTCCCATAGCGTAAGCTAGTAAGATCCCTGAAAGATGATCAGGTTGATAGGTTCGAGGTGGAAGCATGGTGACATGTGGAGCTGACGAATACTAATAGATCGAGGACTTAACCATATAATATG
>NZ_JBCGHT010000053.1:0-2170 GCF_039549175.1 Paenibacillus sp. 102
CATCAGTTTGGTGATGATGGCAGAGAGGTCACACCCGTTCCCATACCGAACACGGAAGTTAAGCTCTCTAGCGCCGATGGTAGTTGGGACCTTGTCCCTGTGAGAGTAGGACGTCGCCAAGCAAAAAACCTAAGTCGTTTCGACTTAGGTTTTTTTGTGTTTAACAACATAATGCATATTATATAAAGACATACTGATGCTATAAGTCTGGATCTCTTGAAGCATAAATTTTTGAATACTTCAATGCTCATGCTACAATGGTTGAAACTTAAATTTAATGAGGTGTTAGTATGAAAATTGAAGTTTGGTCTGATTTTGTATGTCCGTTTTGTTATATTGGGAAGCGTAGGTTAGAAAAGGCTTTAGACCAATTTTCGCATAAAAATGATGTTGATGTGGAGTTTAAAAGCTTTGAATTAGACCCGAATACTCCAATTTATTCTGGAATAAGTATTCATGAAGCAATTGCATCAAAGTATGGGATTAGTATTGAAGAAGCTAAGCGCAATAGTATCCAAATAGGCCATCAGGCAGCTAGTGTAGGTTTAACTTTTAATTTCGAAGAAATGAAACCAACGAACACTTTTGATGCTCATCGTTTGGCAAAGTTTGCAAAGAATCATGAAAAAGAAAAGGATATCATAGAAAATCTGCTTTTTTCATATTTTGCTGAATCTAAAAATTTAAGTGATGTGGAAACACTTGCTGATATTGCTGAAGCTTCAGGGTTAGACAGGCAAGAAGCTTTAAACGTTCTAAATAATAAAGATGCTTATGCAAATGATGTTCGAATTGACGAAGGAATTGCCCAACAGTATAGGATCACGGGAGTACCGTACTTTATTATTAATCAAAAATATGCTATTTCAGGTGCACAACCACTTGAAACATTTGTTGGTGCGCTTCAAAAGGTGTGGGAAGAGGAGAACCCTAAGCCTAAATTCCAAGATCTTTCATCAGATGGTACAAACGATGCCTTTTGTGCAGATGGCAGCTGTTCGGTACCGTCAAAAGAATAACAGTTTTCATCTATTATGCCTCATATGATGTAATTGAGGAACAAGCTTTAAATGTCACATGCAGAAGTATTAATAATTTTTTGATTTAATTCTTAACCCACAGAAACTCATGAAACTTCTGTGGGTTTTGTGCGTGCAGTAAGACCTTTCACCTCAAAATTCAGGGAGAAACGAGGAAGATAGGTGGGGGATGAAGTCCCCACTCATGGAAGTTTCACTTTATTTTAAGTAGCTATTTTAGTTACTTGGTAAAAACATTGGTGCAATAAAGATGATAATGCATGCTCCTTTCTCTGAATCTACTTTTTGAAGGGTGCCAACTATTTCAAAATATAGTTCATGTAAATCGCTTGTATTACTTTTCTGGTATATTATGAATAGTAGGTTCTGTGGCAATACCGAGCTCTTCTAGTTTTCTTATATCATCTTTATAACTCGTTACAATAATCCCTCAAGAAAGATCGCGTGACGGAATCCTTGTTATTAGTAAGTAACCATCAAACTGATCTTTTCTACTCCAGCGGTATCTAAGTGATATTAGAAGGAGAATGCTTCTAATTTTCCACAAAAGCAAAACATTTTCCTTGCCGATTAAATCATTGGGAGTACTCTGAATCCAGCTGTGTTTAGGAGGCTTTTGAAAGTATGATATTGTTATTTTTTTATAATTACTGTTCGAAACATTGCGAGAGAGTTGTATTTTTGTACATACTTGTTTAGGAGTGGCAAAGAAAAGTACAATAATTAGCTCGTTATATAGTATAGATTAAAGTAAGATTATTGGCTGATCTATTACATGCAGGGGCTAGGGCCCATTAAATTGAAAGTACATTAGAGAAATAGATTAAAAAAGAGGAGATAATGAGTTTCTGTTCATTACTACTATTTGAGGTAGGAATATTGCCTCGATTTAGTGAAGTTTCAATAGTGTGTCTCGCATACTATAGTAATGCAAAGAATAAACCATATTTTTATGGAAAAAACTTTTTTAAAAACTATTGACTATTACTATATAGAGGTGTATTATTATACGAGTCGCCGATAGCAACAACGCAAAAAGCGACAAACGAAATAAAAAACTTAGTTGACATTGAAACATTAAAGTGTTAACATAAGGGAGTCGCAAATGAGCGACAAACGAGTTCTTTGAA
>NZ_JBCGHT010000054.1:0-1790 GCF_039549175.1 Paenibacillus sp. 102
TTCCAGTCCCAGTAAAGCCCCAGTACACCATAGAGATATTCGTTACTCCATCTCTGCCATCCGATGCTACGCTTTCGTCGTCGTTTCCTTCTCGTTAATAGCGTGCGAATTTTCATCTCCGTATAATTACGTACTTCACTGAAAGCTCGGCTAGAATTCCCAACCCGGAAGTAGTTTACCCATCCAGTCAATACGGCATTGATTTGTTTTATTAAGTCTTGTGCTGGCTTCGCTCCTGCGTTTTGAATGAGTTTACGGATTCGCGCCTTCACTGTCGTGCGAGCTTTCTTCTTCGGGGTCATGAAAACGAAAGATCCATTCTTATTTCGGTTCGGTATTCGTCTCAGATCAAATCCTAGAAAGCCGAAGGATTCTCCTTTTAGGAGATTGACCATCCGAGTTTTCTCCAGGTTCAGTTCAACTCCCAAAGGCTTTAACTGTTCCCGTAGTCGTCGTAATGCCAATTTAGCCCATCCTCGTTTACTGGAGTGTCCACTTACAGCGATAACCATATCATCGGCAAAACGATGATAGTTTACAGCTTCGTAATTGCCCTCTGCTGTCTTGCGTCGAATGGCATCAAATGTCCAATCCACTTCATTGAGGTAAATGTTCGCGGCTAGTGGAGAAAATGGTCCCCCTTGCGGCACACCGATCTTTCCTGTTGCCTTAATTACCTGTTTTACAAGATGCATAACCTGTGGGTCTTGGACACGTTTCGCAATTTTCTCCAATAGTATGTTGTGTCGGATTGTATCAAAGTAGCGAGATAAATCAATATCAATTATTATGGTCATACGGCGCAATATACTACGTCGTACTTCTGCCAATGCCTGATGAGGAGAGCGTTTCGGTCGAAATCCATACGAGTTTGGGCAGAAATCGGCTTCAAAGATTGCTTCCAATATGAGCTTTAGCGCTCCTTGTACCACACGATCTCGTATACACGGAATTTGCAGAGTTCGTATTTTGCCGTTCGCCTTTGGGATTTCTACTTTCCGATTAGCTTGTGGCCGATATGTTCCAGCTTGCAATTCCTCTTGAATGCCTGTTAAGAATGGGATAACTCCTTCTAGTTCTATATCAGCAAAACTTTTCCCATCGATGCCTGGGGCACCTCCGTTTTTCCTCGCCTGTTGATATGCTTCGTGAAGGGTTGTCATTTTGGTAATGTGGGTAAATAACCCCCAAAACCGATGCGTAGGTTGAGACTTCGCCTTTTGATAGATTCGTTGCCTTAGTTCCTGCAAAGTGATGGGTGTTTTTGTCATGGCACCCTTGCCTCCTTTGGTCGTACGAAATATTTACAGGTTCGGACCCTTCCCTCCCCACGCGTTTTGCTGCACGCAGATCTCTGGTACTACGATCCGTTCCGCCACCCTGACACCTACCGGTCTCACTTCCCGATCGCGGTTATAGAGACGGTCTCCTCGATGAGGTTTCTTCATCGGGTGTCGAGGGCTTCTCCAGTTTCCACATTATCTTTCTCTCCATGTCGCCGCTGATACCCCGCCGGTGAGAACTGCCGTTCCAGACTCGTTTCGGTCAGTTCTTGCTGCTTTCGCACGTTATCGACCGTCTCAGCCACCGGAATTGCGTGTAACGAGGCTACGTCTACGTTCACTGTACGTTACAACCTAGAGATTTGCCCACATACCTTTTGCATGTGATGTCAGAGGGCTTCGCTATGTCGTTTTCACTTCATGGCGCCTCTCAGGCTACGGGAGTGGAGTCTATTCTCCCGATTGGACTTTCACCAACTAGATAATGTGTCCTTATCTGGACACGCC
>NZ_JBCGHT010000055.1:0-1612 GCF_039549175.1 Paenibacillus sp. 102
TTTTTCTTACGATTAGTCAACCTGTATTTTTAGGTTTTTACTGGAGTGAATATCAGAATGAACAAGTACTTGTTATCATGCATACCAAAGACCCCTAATATATACTCGTTTTTTTACTAGGGGTGAGATATGATATGATGAATGAAACTATGATATTAGGCCGTTAACCGATAATCATAGTGTATATCATGTGTAATAAGGTGAAAGAGGAGTTTCAAGAACTTGTTTACACATGCAATGGACGCAACTTTATGACATTTGTTATAGGGTTGCGTTTTTAATTTATCGTAATACTCAACAATGTGATTTTGTCCGTAACGTCGTTGTTTAATCATGTTCTGGATGATGAGGAAAAGGAGCTTCCGCAAATGTTTATTTCCACGTTTATTGATTTTATCTTTAAAAAAGGTTTTACCTGATTGAAAACGGCGTATATCAATACCAGCAAATGCATTGAGTTGCTTGTTATTGTTAAAACGAGTAATATCTCCTATTTCAGCCATCAAGCGTACTGCAGTATTCGGTCCAATCCCAGGAAGACTGAGAATGATATCGTATTCTGCACGTTGCTCGGCTATATATACCATCTTGTTAATACAGCATTCTTTTTGGTGAAGAAGCTCTTGATAGCGCCTTGCGTATAATTTGAGTTGATCACACAGAACATCGTTCTGAGAAACAGCAGGATAGGAAGTATTCGCTATTTCAAGTATTTGAATCGCTTTTTTCTCCGCTGTAATATTTGATATTTTTTTATTGGTGTTGGCACGAATACGATTTTTTATAATGGTTTTTGAAAGACCTAAAATACAATCTGGGTGGGGGAATAGTTGAACAAAATTTAAAAACAAATCAGATTTACTGGTAAACATTCTCTCCAACTCAGGAAATGTTAATTGGATTACTTTATGCATACGACCACGAATTATCGATAATTCACTATCCAGTTCGCTATACAATCTAGAAAGAGATTTTAACTGATGGAATAAGTTATTAGTTCCATTAGATACCCTTCGGGTAACTGTGAAATGAGTGAGAGCTAATCGGTGTGCATCGCTTCGATCGGTCTTATGAATCCGTAAGGAATCACATTGTAGCTTGGCTTCTAATGGGTTTAATAAACAATATGTATACTGATTATCTTGCATAAATCGTTCTAGCTGCCTGGAATAGATTCCTGTTGATTCGAAAACAATTTCAGGTGATTCGCCGTTTTCATCTGTAAGCTTATGTATCTTTTCTTGTAGCTTTTTAAAATCAGGCTTAGTATGCTTGATTTCACTTTCGAATACGCATTGTTTTTGTACATTATAAATGACCATATAGCTTTTACCCATACTGACATCAAATGCAATAACGTGTTTCATATAGCTCCTCCTCAGGTGGAATTGAAGTCTTCAACTTACACTTATCTATTCTCATTTCTTATACACGATCTCGAAGACCAACATACTAAAAACTGATTCAAATAAGGTAAGTGAAGAAGGTCAGTTTTGTATACGGATTCAGGATCCCAAAACACCCACGACCTTCTCTTCACTTCTACTATATAAAAAATAGTAGTGCGAACCAATGCCTTGGTCTACACTACTAATCTTAGTATGTTTTGTAT
>NZ_JBCGHT010000057.1:0-1341 GCF_039549175.1 Paenibacillus sp. 102
TGAAGTGAACCCAAAAAGTTAGACACATATTTTTAAGCAGCTTGCGAGAAATGAGTTCTGTATTGTACAGGACTCATTCCTTTTAGTTTTATTTTAATACGATCATGATTATAGTAATGAATATATTTTTCTAATTCTAATTTAAAGTGTTCCATACTTTCGAACTCTTGTAAGTAAAGTAGTTCAGACTTTAATAAGCCAAAGAAGTTTTCAATGACTGCGTTATCTAAACAATTTCCTTTCCGAGACATACTTTGCGTAATTCTTTGTTCTATCAGTGTGTGCTGGTATTGTTTCATTTGATAATGCCATCCTTGGTCCGAGTGAAGGATAGGTGTATCTCCGTCTTTTAAGTGTCCAAAAGCTGTATCTAACATCTTTGATACAAGCGGATAGACAGGGCGTTTCTCCACGTTATAAGCAATAATTTCTCCATTATATAAATCAAGGATTGGCGATAAATATAGTTTCTCTCCATGTAAGTGAAATTCCGTCACATCGGTTACCCATTTTTCATTTGGCTTCGTAGCTTCGAAATCACGCTTTAGAATGTTTGGTGCGATTCTACCAACCTTCCCACGATAAGAACGATATTTTTTCATACGGACAAGAGATTTCAAATTCATCTCATTCATTAGGCGACGTACTGTTTTGTGATTTAATATGATACCTTGATTGCGTAATGTCCATGTAATACGACGATAACCATATCGACCTTGGTGCCTATGAAAAATCTGTTGGATCATTTCTTTCACTTCGTGATATTTATCTGGGCGGTTCATTCGTTTCACCCAGTAATAATATGTACTACGCGGAATATCAGCGACTTTTACTAAGTCAATGACTTTAAATTCGTGCCTCAACTCATAAATTATTTGCGCTTTGTCTTGTTCTGTGACTTTTCCTTTTCTTGAATTAAGGCATGTAACTTTTTTAAATACGCATTCTCCATACGTAATCTCTCAATTTCCGCTTTTAATGCTTCTTCTGACCCTTCTACTTGTTGATTTTTTTCTGGCTTCTTTTTCATAAGTGGACGCCCCTTTTCCTTTGGTTGAAGAGCGTCAATCCCTTGTGTTTCAAATAAATGTTTCCACTTCCACACCATGCTAGAACTAGAAATATTAAAAACTGTAGTGGCTTCTGCGATGGACGCTCCCATCTCGTTTATAAATTTAAGTACGTCCATTTTAAACTCAACAGAGTAATTTGTATATGTCTTTTGAAGACCTGCCAATCCATGTTCCCGAAACTTAGCTACCCATTTTTTTAACATCGTCATATCTACACAATGCTTTTGAGCTATATCTTTAAAGGATTCTACACTGTTAAGATAATCGG
>NZ_JBCGHT010000058.1:0-1245 GCF_039549175.1 Paenibacillus sp. 102
AAAGAATACCAGTCATGTACCTGTCCCATCGGGACAATATCTGTAGGGGTGTTTGTCATATATACATTGATACCACTGAGTCGTTTACTACGAGGAGAATACTTCATTCCTTTCTTTTTTTCTCTTATTGCTTGATCTTGTAATCGTTTTTGTTGCTGTTGTTTTGTTAATCGATGAACAATTATACGAGCTGGCACTTTATCAATCATTCCCACATAAGCATCAGCTATTTCACATGTTTGTCCTGGTTGAAGGGAGTTCATTAATTTCTCCATATCTATCTGTATATACTCTGTACCTTTCTTAATTCTTCCATCTTGAAAATAATCAGGGTTAGGATTTTTTTGATAAATACGTGTATTCGACTTAATACGAGAGATATAGTAGGCCTCTTTATCTTGTATATATTGAAGGTCTTTTAAATGAAAATAACCTAAATCTCGGATACATAAATCATTCGCTGTCACAGTTGGGACACACAGAGAGCCGTAAGTGCGATCATGTTGTTTACCTGGACCTGTATGAATATGTAGGAACTGTCCACTTAACAAATCATACTCAAGTTGAATTTTCATCCCAGCTGTATGGCTGCATCCTCCTGCACCTGGATAAACCGATGAAAATACATCCAGGAGTTGAAATGCAGTTGAATCTAAAATACGAATACGCTTGAAAACAGAAGTGTATGGAGAAGAAATCGGCATAGATGCGGCCAATTTTTTGCTTAGTATTTCGGCTAGTAGGTGTTGTAAAAGTTGGACGGCCGCCTTATTAAATCGTTGATTCAGTCCCTCAGGACTGATAAGTACTTCTGTTGATGCTTCTAAACAGCTAGATAACTGAGTTAAAGAAGTCATAGCTACATTTTGGTTCACTCATACACATAAAGTTACTAAATCTTTTGCTTGATACTTACTGGTTCGTTGTACAAAACCAACATCTCTAGCAAGATCTCGTAAGGTATTTGGAGATAAAAAACTTTGAATCTCTTGAGCAAATAGTTGTAATTCGTCAGACACAGAAACAGACATAAAAACGCCATCCTTTCCTATGATTCTACAGAAAGAATAGCGTATTTTTTCATTTTAAGGAAATTTAGTTTTGCTAGCTTGGTAGCGATGGGGTGGTACCCCACATCCATCAACTTAAGGATTTAGACTATTTTTGAAGTTAAAAGCACGTTACTATTCTCTTATGTTAATGAGAAAGGGTGACGTGCTTTTTATGAATATGCATCAAAAACAA
>NZ_JBCGHT010000059.1:0-1114 GCF_039549175.1 Paenibacillus sp. 102
GTAACAAACGAGAACCTTAAAACCGCGTCAGGATAGGAATGTATAAAAAAATGCATAGATCGATAGAACAAAAAAAGGAGGTTACCTTGTGAGAGTAGGGTTCCTCCTTGTCCTTGCTACCGATAATGGGACGTTATGTTAACCAAGCATGTATAAGATATTCATAGTTTGCTACATACTACATTCTGATAAAATGAAATAAAAGAAAATTAGAATAATTTAAAGGGAGAAGAGTGATGATTGATATTTTTAAAATTTTTGCGGCCTTAGCTTTGGGCTACTTTTTAGGCAGCCTTAATACAGCGGTGATTGTAGGGAAAATATACGGAAAGGACATAAGAAACCATGGAAGCAAAAGCGCCGGACTTACCAATACCCTGAGGGTACTTGGTAAGTCTGCTGCAGTATTTGTTCTTGCTGGAGATATATTAAAAGGGATAATTGCCTGTTTTATAGGATTGTTCCTTAGCGTTTACTTTTATTCAGGAGAGGCTAAAGATTGCATAAGCCTTTTAGCAGCAGGCGCAGGAGTGATTATAGGGCATAACTGGCCGATATATTTTGGTTTTAAAGGGGGCAAAGGAGCACTTACGGGAGTAGCTGTGATGTTTATGATCAACTGGGTTATGGCCATTTTATGCATTTGTTTTTTTGTGATAATAGTAGTTTTTACCCGTTATGTTTCTTTAGGCACAATATGCGCTACAATGCTTTTTGCAGCCATCTCGTTTATTCCAGTTTTCGGAAATACTATATATTTTTATATATTTGCTTTCCTAATGACGTTTATAGTTATTTTCAAGCATAGGGAAAATATAAAAAGGCTACTTTCAGGAACAGAAAATAAACTTATTTTTTCGCGGCGTTGAGCATGTCCTCAAAATGAAAAAAATTTAAAGTTAGTTAACCGTTTAAAACAAGAGACCACATTACAACTTCCAATAACGAGAATTATGTAAATGAGCTGTCCAAATGGATGGCTTATTTTATTTTTTGCTTAGCGTGGTTTTTTTCCAAAATGTTGGCGGTACCCCTATTAGATTTTGTGTAGTTGTAAGACTCCTGCATCTAAAACAACTTTTTTATACTGTCACCCACTCTATCTTTATGCCTT
>NZ_JBCGHT010000060.1:0-979 GCF_039549175.1 Paenibacillus sp. 102
GCTACACTTAATCAATTAGCTATAGAAGCAGGCGGAATGAAACGAAAACGCAAGTGCCACGGGCACCATTTCTTATCTTTGTGTGTATGGTTAAATCAACAAATCGCTACTACCTCTCTTACTCAACTTTGTAGTCAATTAGAAACTTCAACAGGAATTTTATTAAGTCCGGAGGGACTTAATCGACGATTTAATTCGGCTTCTGTAGCCTTCTTTCGAACTGTATTTACTACACTTCTACAAGCTAAAATTGGAGGAGTATCTAAGATTTCTCATTCTCTTTCTTCTTATTTTGAGCGGATTCTCGTCCTTGATTCTACAACCTTCCAAGTTCCAGATCGATTCGCAACTACTTATCCTGGTGCCGGAGGATGTAGTCATAAAGCTGGTGTGAAAATTCAACTAGAGTATGACTTGTTAAGTGGAGAATTTTCTGATGTGGAAATTGAACCAGGAAAACGAAGTGATCAGGCATATAGTGCGACTCGAACAGGCATGGCACAAAAGAATGAACTGTATATTCGTGATTTAGGATATTTTCGTCTACAAGACTTTAAGTCTATTCAAGATAAGCAGGGATATTATTTATCTCGTCTTAAGTTACCAACTAAAATATATAGAAAAGAATTTGAAACAGTGGTATTTAAAACAAAACCCGCTCAATTGAAACCGGTATATATACAAATTCATTTGGAAGACATCATGAAACAATTGCAGCCTGGCCAAGTGTATGAATTACATGATGTATATGTAGGGAGTAAAGACAAACTGCCTACTCGTATTGTAGTTTATAGGTGTACCGAGGAGCAAAAACAGAAACGCCTACGCGACCGAGCTATTCGCGAAAAGAAAAAAGGAATTACATATACAGAGCGTACGAAACTTTTACAAGGTATTACGGTATATATGACAAACATTCCTACGGAATGGATACCAAAAGAGAAAATTTATGATTTATATTCACTACGTTGGCAAATTG
>NZ_JBCGHT010000061.1:0-922 GCF_039549175.1 Paenibacillus sp. 102
CAAATCTATAGGAGGTGTTCTTGCTCAAACGGCTAAGTACGAGATTATTGAAGAACTACGTTCTCGATACAAAGTAACCTGGCTGGTCGTTATTGCGCAGTTAAATCGATCTAGCTACTATAAGTGGCGCTCAACATGTACGCAAAGACAATTACGCCTTTCAAAGGATCATACATTGCGTGAACAGATTCAAGCCATTCACATAAAACACAAGGAATACGGTTATCCTCGCATGAAAATTGCCTTACTAGAGGCTGGATTTTTAGTGAACCACAAAAAAGTATGTAGACTTATGCGAGAACTTCAAATTCAATCAATCATCCGTAAAAAGCGACGCTTTTTTAACGGGAAATCCTCAAAGGTTTTTCCGAATGTAGTAGAACAACAATTCCGAAACCGCAAACCAAATGAGGTACTTGTCACAGATATCACTTATTTGCCATTCAAAGATAAATTTCTCTATTTCTCGGTCGTTCAAGACATTTATAACAATGAAATCGTTGCTTGGAAACTCTCACATCGTAATGATTTACAACTTGTCCTAAAAACGTTAGATTTAGCAGCACAAAAAAGAGATGTGTATGGAACCATCATCCACTCAGATCAAGGATTCCAATATACATCTCATGCTTATTACCGTATGCTTCAACAGCTAGGCGCCATCGGCAGCCACTCCCGCAAAGGAAACTGCCATGACAATGCTTGCATTGAATCATTCTTCTCTCATTTTAAATCTGAAATGTTTTATCTTAATTATTATCAAACAAAGGAAGAACTAATTCAAGCTATTGAAACATACATCTATCATTACAACTACAAACGATTCCAAAAAAGGCTTAACCATCGAGCTCCGATTGAATATCGAATCTCGATGGCCGCATAGTCTTTTTTTACAGCTGTCTACTTGACGGGGGTAAGACCA
>NZ_JBCGHT010000062.1:0-790 GCF_039549175.1 Paenibacillus sp. 102
TGCGTGACAGGCAGGCATGTTAACCACTACACCACGGGACCATTTGGTTGCGGGGACAGGATTTGAACCTGCGACCTTCGGGTTATGAGCCCGACGAGCTACCAGACTGCTCCACCCCGCGACGATACTATTTACATATTATATATGGTGGAGGATGACGGGATCGAACCGCCGACCCCCTGCTTGTAAGGCAGGTGCTCTCCCAGCTGAGCTAATCCTCCAAAGTGGTGACCCGTACGGGATTCGAACCCGTGTTACCGCCGTGAAAGGGCGGTGTCTTAACCACTTGACCAACGGGCCAAAAATATTATGGCGGAGAGCAAGGGATTCGAACCCTTGATACGCTTGTGACGTATACACGATTTCCAATCGTGCTCCTTCGGCCAACTCGGACAGCTCTCCAATCATGGCTCCGCAGGTAGGAATCGAACCTACGACCGATCGGTTAACAGCCGATAGCTCTACCGCTGAGCTACTGCGGAAAAATATTAGCCTGGCAATGTCCTACTCTCACAGGGGCAAGGCCCCAACTACCATCGGCGCTAGAGAGCTTAACTTCCGTGTTCGGTATGGGAACGGGTGTGACCTCTCTGCCATCATTACCAGACTATATTCACTAGAGACAAACATTATTATACTTGATTTATTTAAAATGTCAACAAGTTTTTTATGTTCTCTCAAAACTAGATAACATTGCTTCATATTATATGGTTAAGTCCTCGATCTATTAGTATTCGTCAGCTCCACATGTCACCATGCTTCCACCTCGAACCTATCAACCTGATCATCT
>NZ_JBCGHT010000063.1:0-765 GCF_039549175.1 Paenibacillus sp. 102
AGATAACTCTTGTTTTTGATGCATATTCATAAAAAGCACGTCACCCTTTCTCATTAACATAAGAGAATAGTAACGTGCTTTTAACTTCAAAAATAGTCTAAATCCTTAAGTTGATGGATGTGGGGTGGCACCACATCACCATCAAGCTAAGATTTTGAAGTACCCCCAAAACGAAAATTTTGTGCACTTTATAGCAACAAAGTTCATTTTTTTTCGTTTTGGGATTAACCTGCTCTGTTAGGTTGATGGGCATGTGGAGTTATCCCTTATAGCATAAAATATAATTCCGTTATAAATCTACTATCCATATTCCTCTTCCTATATTTGCACCAGAACCAAATTATACGTGTACCGACTTATTTCTACGCTAAAATGCAAAAAAAGCACTCGTTGCCATAATTGACAATAAAGTGCTTTAAGTTCATCTATTTTTAAGTAGCATAAATTTGTAAGTTTTGTAGTAACAGTATGATACCTTTTGTATGTCATGAAAAATACTACGTTAAAACTAACGAGTTTGTACGAGCTCATTAGTTTAATATACAGTCCATGTGTGTTTATATTCGGCGCCCATTAAAATGTCATCTCGCCAAAGCTCGTACTTCGTTTTCTATTCTATCATTGCACATAATACTTTATGATGGTACAACCATCATGGAGTATGTACTTTTTAACAGCCTATTCTTTTTCATCCATCTTCTGCTTTAAATATTCAGCAATTTCTGTTTGCCCAAATTCTCTAGCATACTCATAAGCATTCATATT
>NZ_JBCGHT010000064.1:0-719 GCF_039549175.1 Paenibacillus sp. 102
TGGGTGACCACCGTGCGGGTTCGACCCCCGCCCTCGGCACCATATGCGCCCGTAGCTCAATTGGATAGAGCGTTTGACTACGGATCAAGAGGTTAGGGGTTCGACTCCTCTCGGGCGCGCTTTTATTAACGGGAAGTGGCTCAGCTTGGTAGAGCACCTGGTTTGGGACCAGGGGGTCGCAGGTTCAAATCCTGTCTTCCCGATAGTTTAAACACGGGGCCTTAGCTCAGCTGGGAGAGCGCCTGCCTTGCACGCAGGAGGTCAGCGGTTCGATCCCGCTAGGCTCCACTTATAACTTTATTATGGCGGTGTAGCTCAGCTGGCTAGAGCGTACGGTTCATACCCGTGAGGTCGGGGGTTCGATCCCCTCCGCCGCTACCATAAAGGACCTTTAGCTCAGCTGGTTAGAGCAGACGGCTCATAACCGTCCGGTCGTAGGTTCGAGTCCTACAAGGTCCACCATTAAAGTAAATTCCCTGGAGGTATACCCAAGTCTGGCTGAAGGGATCGGTCTTGAAAACCGACAGGCGGCGAGAGTCGCGCGGGGGTTCGAATCCCTCTACCTCCTCCATTTTTATTAAAAAGAATATTATATCGTCGCGGGGTGGAGCAGTCTGGTAGCTCGTCGGGCTCATAACCCGAAGGTCGCAGGTTCAAATCCTGTCCCCGCAACCAAATGGTCCCGTGGTGTAGTGGTTAACATGCCTGCCTGTCACGCA
>NZ_JBCGHT010000065.1:0-701 GCF_039549175.1 Paenibacillus sp. 102
GACAAGTATAAGAAACGAAATCATTCTTTTTACATTAAATATAATAGTATAGATAAGTGAGGTGAATTTTTTGTATCCACTTAATAGAAAAATTGGTAGACCTCGTGCTGTTTCTTGTCCTACTCCTAGTCCTATATCTACTCCTTGTTGTTCGAACCTCTGCTGTTGTCCTAATTTAGGAGTAATAGAAAGTCTTGAAAATAGAATTAGAAATCTTGAAATACAAATTATGCAATTAGATCAAAGACTTACTACAGTAGAAAACAGGTTGAATATTCCATAAAATACCAATTAAGTCAAGCATATCAAGAATCAAAAGTATTTTTTAACTTGTTTCTATTATTACTTAAATAGTAATTCACTCTTTCTACAGATAATGATGACAATTCTATCTTATTTTTTACTATTAATTCTATTAGATGAAATTCTTTATAACGATATGTATATCCTATACATGTGAGGTTAACATAACGTCTCATTATCAAAAGTAAATAAATTATTTAAGAGGGACAAGTATAAGAAGCGAAATCATCCTTTTTGCATTAAATATAATAGTATAGATTTGTAGATAAGCGAGGTGAATTTTTTGTATCCACTTAATAGAAAAATTGGTAGACCTCGTGCTGTTTCTTGTCCTACTCCTGGTCCTATATCTACTCCTTGCATCGTTTCCACAGCGACATTTAGTAATTTGTCTCCAA
>NZ_JBCGHT010000066.1:0-540 GCF_039549175.1 Paenibacillus sp. 102
GTAGTTGGGACCTTGTCCCTGTGAGAGTAGGACGTTGCCAGGCAAATGGAGGATTAGCTCAGCTGGGAGAGCACCTGCCTTACAAGCAGGGGGTCGGCGGTTCGATCCCGTCATCCTCCACCATATATTGCCGGCTTAGCTCAATTGGTAGAGCAACTGACTTGTAATCAGTAGGTTGGGGGTTCAAGTCCTCTAGCCGGCACCAGTAACCGTGGCGGTTGTGGCGAAGTGGTTAACGCACCGGATTGTGGCTCCGGCATTCGTGGGTTCGATTCCCATCAGTCGCCCCATTTTTTCTGAAAATTATATTATGCGGGTGTGGCGGAATTGGCAGACGCACCAGACTTAGGATCTGGCGCCTTTGGCGTGGGGGTTCGACTCCCTTCACCCGCACTTTTAATAAAATATCTCATACATGTCTTGCGGAAGTAGTTCAGTGGTAGAATACAACCTTGCCAAGGTTGGGGTCGCGGGTTCGAATCCCGTCTTCCGCTCCAATTTTCAATATGACATGCCGGGGTGGCGGAACAGGCAGACGCA
>NZ_JBCGHT010000067.1:0-535 GCF_039549175.1 Paenibacillus sp. 102
TTTATGGAGCCAGCCGCCTAAGGTGGGACAGATGATTGGGGTGAAGTCGTAACAAGGTAGCCGTATCGGAAGGTGCGGCTGGATCACCTCCTTTCTATGGAGAATTGATGAACGCAGTTCATCAATATAAGTTTCCGTGTTTCGTTTTCGTTTAGTTTTGAGAGTTCAATAAAAGTATTGACTCTTTAAAAAGCATATGATATAAATTAATTCTGCAATTTGTATGGGCCTATAGCTCAGCTGGTTAGAGCGCACGCCTGATAAGCGTGAGGTCGATGGTTCGAGTCCATTTAGGCCCACCATACAACTTGGGGCCTTAGCTCAGCTGGGAGAGCGCCTGCCTTGCACGCAGGAGGTCAGCGGTTCGATCCCGCTAGGCTCCACCAAAACGCTATTTTATATAGCGTAGTATGTTCTTTGAAAACTAGATAACAGTGTAGCTCATATTTTTTAATTTTAGTTTGGTTAAGTTAGAAAGGGCGCACGGTGGATGCCTTGACACTAGGAGTCGATGAAGGACGGGACTAACGCCGAT
>NZ_JBCGHT010000068.1:0-508 GCF_039549175.1 Paenibacillus sp. 102
TTTGAAATCAAGCAAGATGGAGAAATTATTAAACATGTTGTACAAGATAAAAAGGTTACAGGCTCTTTAGAAATAACAAAAGTAGATGTAGCGGATGGAAATACCAAGCTTCCAGGAGCTGAATTTACGATTTACGATGAACAAGGAAAAGAAGTAGTAAAAGGAAAAACTGACGAAAAGGGAATTGCGAAATTCGAAAAATTACCATATGGAAAATATACGTATAAAGAAACATTTGCACCAGAAGGATATTTAATTAATGAAGAAACATTCTCATTTGAAATCAAGCAAGATGGAGAAATTATTAAACATGTTGTACAAGATAAAAAGGTTACAGGCTCTTTAGAAATAACAAAAGTAGATGTAGCGGATGGAAATACCAAGCTTCCAGGAGCTGAATTTACGATTTACGATGAACAAGGAAAAGAAGTAGTAAAAGGAAAAACTGACGAAAAGGGAATTGCGAAATTCGAAAAATTACCATATGGAAAATATACGTATAAAGAAA
>NZ_JBCGHT010000069.1:0-453 GCF_039549175.1 Paenibacillus sp. 102
AGGTCTCATAACCCTTTTGACGAAGTTTATGGGGTGAGCTGCTTGAGGGAAAACCTCACGAGCAGTTCTTATGGGGAGAGGCTGGAGACGGGCCGCAACTGATACCGCGCCAGTCTTTTACCCGACAAATCATTTTTAAAACATGGAAATCGATCTTTCGTATTCATCACAATACAAATATAAAAAAGGAACGGTTAGAGTGTCATATCTATGGAAAGTTAATTGCGCTCTTAGTATCTTCTACAGTGATGTTCCAGATGCGACAATTATTATTGGTAAAAAAACAAAAGGAATTGAGTGAATGGAAAGCCATGTATATGATTCACGATGGTTCTGTTGCAAAGTTTTTTAAGTGAAGTTACCATATAAGAAAAATGATCCCAGGAGCATGATGCATGAACTATTTTAAAGGAAAACAATTTAAAAAAGATATTATATTGGTAGCTGTTGGCT
>NZ_JBCGHT010000070.1:0-448 GCF_039549175.1 Paenibacillus sp. 102
TCATACGGGGTGGCGATGACGGAGCCGTCCTTCGCCAGGATCTTCGACTGCTGGCTCAAGGCGTTTTCGGTGAGCGTGCCCGACATGTCGTCGAACTCCTTGACGCCACCCTTGACGCTCGCGCCCGCGAGGCCCGTGGCGGGGATGAGCAGGCCCGCGAAGAGCAGGCCCAGCGCCATCGAGGTGGCGACGAACGCGCCGAGGAGGCTGAGAACCGAGCCCATCGCAGAACGCTGACCGCCACCGTCAGATTTCTTCCAGGCTTGCTTCTTCGCCGACGCATCGGGGCCAGGAGACTTTCCACGCATGCCGCTCAGCGTATCGGAGCAGCCTGTCAAAGCCTTCGAGGCGCGGTTCGGCGCGCCCCGCGCCGACCGCGTGTACTAACGTTTTTGGTACTCAATCCCCATGGAAACTCACCAGTAACCACGCCTACTGTGCGTATAGC
>NZ_JBCGHT010000071.1:0-441 GCF_039549175.1 Paenibacillus sp. 102
CTTTCGCATTATCGTCTTTCCATGTTTTTGTTCCTTCTACTTTTGTTTGACCTACTTTTGTATTCGTAATGTCATAGCCATTTACTTCTGTTTTGTAACCATCTACTGGTTGTTCTTTTACTTCATATTTATATGCTTTTCCATCTGCATCGTATGCCGCTAAGTCTTTGAATCCATATTTCCAACCGCTTGCTTCTGTTACTTCTTGCGTACTGATGACCTGACCATTTTGTAGTAAGTCTACTTTAATCATCGTCGGACGATCTTTTGCATTATCGTCTTTCCATGTTTTCGTTCCTTCTACTTTTGTTTGGCCTACTTTTGTATTCGTAATGTCATAGCCATTTACTTCTGTTTTGTAACCATCTACTGGTTGTTCTTTTACTTCATACTTATATGCTTTTCCATCTGCGTCGTATGCCGCTAAGTCTGTAAACGCAT
>NZ_JBCGHT010000072.1:0-431 GCF_039549175.1 Paenibacillus sp. 102
GTAGTTGGGACCTTGTCCCTGTGAGAGTAGGACGTTGCCAGGCAAATGGAGGATTAGCTCAGCTGGGAGAGCACCTGCCTTACAAGCAGGGGGTCGGCGGTTCGATCCCGTCATCCTCCACCATATACGCCGGCTTAGCTCAATTGGTAGAGCAACTGACTTGTAATCAGTAGGTTGGGGGTTCAAGTCCTCTAGCCGGCACCAGTTTTTATTGTACGAGCCATTAGCTCAGTTGGTAGAGCATCTGACTTTTAATCAGAGGGTCGAAGGTTCGAATCCTTCATGGCTCACCATTTATTAAAATAATATGCGGGTGTGGCGGAATTGGCAGACGCACCAGACTTAGGATCTGGCGCCTTTGGCGTGGGGGTTCGACTCCCTTCACCCGCACTTTTAATAAAATATCTCATAACATGTCTTGCGGAAGTAGT
>NZ_JBCGHT010000073.1:0-423 GCF_039549175.1 Paenibacillus sp. 102
ATTAGGCACGCCGCCAGCGTTCATCCTGAGCCAGGATCAAACTCTCCAATAAAGTTAGTTTGTCTAGCATCATAAAATAAAAATTGACGTTTCACGTTGTTTGTTTCGTTCAGTTTTCAAAGAACTTTTGGTGGAGCCTAGCGGGATCGAACCGCTGACCTCCTGCGTGCAAGGCAGGCGCTCTCCCAGCTGAGCTAAGGCCCCAAAATAAGTATCGGGAAGACAGGATTTGAACCTGCGACCCCCTGGTCCCAAACCAGGTGCTCTACCAAGCTGAGCCACTTCCCGAAGGAAAACGCGCCCGAGAGGAGTCGAACCCCTAACCTCTTGATCCGTAGTCAAACGCTCTATCCAATTGAGCTACGGGCGCATATGGTGCCGAGGGCGGGGGTCGAACCCGCACGGTGGTCACCCACCGCAGGA
>NZ_JBCGHT010000074.1:0-417 GCF_039549175.1 Paenibacillus sp. 102
CCCTAGTAAAAAAACGAGTATATATTAGGGGTCTTTGGTATGCATGATAACAAGTACTTGTTCATTCTGATATTCACTCCAGTAAAAACCTAAAAATACAGGTTGACTAATCGTAAGAAAAACACCCCTTTGGGAATGGTTTGCTTATCTTGGAGCAACCGTAACAATTATAAAACTTGTATATACATATTTATTTTAAAATCAAACTGTAGCTTTAAAATAAAGTTTGATTAAAAATATCTACTCCCACCCTTACTCTACGGAATATAAAAAGAGTCTATTTTGCTATAATTGATTGATTTGTTTTAAAAGCTTTTATTAAGGGGGAATGACTGCAACCCTGTTACTACCACTAGAAAGAGAGACGAATTAAATGGGATTTCATGTAGATTTAAAGGAATTCAATGAAGTACTGGC
>NZ_JBCGHT010000075.1:0-377 GCF_039549175.1 Paenibacillus sp. 102
TGAAGTCGTAACAAGGTAGCCGTATCGGAAGGTGCGGCTGGATCACCTCCTTTCTATGGAGAATTGATGAACGCAGTTCATCAATAAACGTTGACTTGTTTCGTTTCGTTCAGTTTTGAGAGAACTAACTCTCAACTTGATACAGTGCAAGTAGTTTGTTTTTTTTTTGTGGTTGCGTCTGCAAGCGAATTCCATGATGATGGATTCCTCAACGTATGCCAGCAGAGAAGCAAATTCAGCACAGTAAGACATGTTCTTTGAAAACTAGATAACAGTGTAGCTCATATTTTTTAATTTTAGTTTGGTTAAGTTAGAAAGGGCGCACGGTGGATGCCTTGACACTAGGAGTCGATGAAGGACGGGACTAACGCCGATAT
>NZ_JBCGHT010000076.1:0-376 GCF_039549175.1 Paenibacillus sp. 102
CGATCACCCTCTCAGGTCGGCTACGCATCGTTGCCTTGGTGAGCCGTTACCTCACCAACTAGCTAATGCGACGCGGGTCCATCCATAAGTGACAGCCGAAGCCGCCTTTCAATTTCGCACCATGCAGCGCAAAATGTTATCCGGTATTAGCCCCGGTTTCCCGGAGTTATCCCAGTCTTATGGGCAGGTTACCCACGTGTTACTCACCCGTCCGCCGCTAATTTCTTAAGAGCAAGCTCTTAAGAAATCCGCTCGACTTGCATGTATTAGGCACGCCGCCAGCGTTCATCCTGAGCCAGGATCAAACTCTCCAATAAAGTTAGTTTGTCTAGCATCATAAAATAAAAATTGACGTTGCACGTTGTTTGTTTCGTTC
>NZ_JBCGHT010000077.1:0-362 GCF_039549175.1 Paenibacillus sp. 102
CGAAAGATCGTCCGACAATGATCAAAGTAGACCTACTAAAAAATGGCCAAGTGATTGCGACACAAGAAGTAAGTGAAGCAACTAGCTGGAAATATGCGTTTACAGACTTAGCGGCATACGACGCAGACGGAAAAGCATATAAGTATGAAGTGAAGGAACAGCCAGTAGATGGATATCAATCAGAAGTAAATGGTTATGATATCACAAATACAAAAATCAAGGACGAAACAGGTGTAGATCCAAAAGATCCAAGTACAGATCCAAAAGATCCAAGTACAGATCCAAAAGATCCAAGTACAGATCCAAAAGATCCAAGTACAGATCCAAAAGATCCAAGTACAGATCCAAAAGATCCAAGTACA
>NZ_JBCGHT010000078.1:0-354 GCF_039549175.1 Paenibacillus sp. 102
AATAGAAGAAGAAAATAGTCTTTAATCATATATATGGCTTTATACTCACTAAGCTCTCGTTTTTTCTTCATGAGGAGCAATTGGCGCATTTGAAACATGATAGAAGAACAGAGTAGAATGGCAATCAATTGACCATATAAATGACACTCCAATCATTCTCGTTTTATCTTTTTACAATGATGAATTTGAAAGAATGACTTCCACGTTTTAAATAAAATTTCAATTTACCAACGCAAAGAATACCAGTCATGTACCTGTCCCATCGGGACAATATCTGTAGGGGTGTTTGTCATATATACATTGATACCACTGAGTCGTTTACTACGAGGAGAATACTTCATTCCTTTCTTTTTT
>NZ_JBCGHT010000079.1:0-349 GCF_039549175.1 Paenibacillus sp. 102
ACAGAGTTCTATCGAACTCTAATGGATTAGGCTATCCCCGTAGTTCCTACGGTTAAGAGACGAATTGCTTCGTTTCTAAGATTGAGCGCTGCATTTCGATCTCTATCGTGATGTGTGCCACAAGAAGGACAATCCCACTCACGAATTGTTAGATTTTTAACATCTTTGTTTTTGTATTCACAATTGGAACATAATTGACTAGAAGCAAATGTTTTAGATACCACAACAACTTGTTTTCCATACCACTTTGCTTTATATTCCAACATAGTTCGAAATTGTGACCAAGATACTTCACTAATCGCTTTTGCAAGCTTTCTATTTTTGAGCATATTACTGATTTGTAAGTCTT
>NZ_JBCGHT010000080.1:0-334 GCF_039549175.1 Paenibacillus sp. 102
GTAGCCAACAGCTACCAATATAATATCTTTTTTAAATTGTTTTCCTTTAAAATAGTTCATGCATCATGCTCCTGGGATCATTTTTCTTATATGGTAACTTCACTTAAAAAACTTTGCAACAGAACCAACAAATCAATGCCGTATTGACTGGATGGGTAAACTACTTCCGGGTTGGGAATTCTAGCCGAGCTTTCAGTGAAGTACGTGATTATACGGAGATGAAAATTCGCACGCTATTAACGAGAAGGAAACGACGACGAAAGCGTAGCATCGGATGGCAGAGATGGAGTAACGAATATCTCTATGGTGTACTGGGGCTTTACTGGGACTGGAA
>NZ_JBCGHT010000081.1:0-327 GCF_039549175.1 Paenibacillus sp. 102
GAATTTCGGTTTGGCGTAGCTAAAAAGCACTTAACTTTGCTTTTTATTTTTTTGTTCTGATATAATCAGTCTTATAAAATAGAAAGGTTGGTATTACAGTGAAATTAGATAGTAATAATCATTCAGTGTTCCTATTGT
The DNA here is from genome assembly GCF_039549175.1 of Paenibacillus sp. 102. Lineage (NCBI taxonomy): Bacteria > Bacillati > Bacillota > Bacilli > Caryophanales > Paenibacillaceae > Paenibacillus > Paenibacillus sp. 102. Next base: position 139 of record NZ_JBCGHT010000081.1, read on the forward strand.
ATTATCACCTTGTATTAGTCGTAAAATACAGAAGAAATGTATTTGATAATGATATGTCAGATTATGCAAAAGACATGTTTGTACGGTTATCTGGGAAGTATAATATAACATTGGTAGAATGGAATCATGATGTTGACCATGTACATATCTTGTTCAAGGCACACCCGAATACAGAAATGACAAAGTTCA
>NZ_JBCGHT010000082.1:0-313 GCF_039549175.1 Paenibacillus sp. 102
TTTATGGAGCCAGCCGCCTAAGGTGGGACAGATGATTGGGGTGAAGTCGTAACAAGGTAGCCGTATCGGAAGGTGCGGCTGGATCACCTCCTTTCTATGGAGAATTGATGAACGCAGTTCATCAATAAACGTTGACTTGTTTCGTTTCGTTCAGTTTTGAGAGAACTATCTCTCATGAATAAATGTATGTTCTTTGAAAACTAGATAACAGTGTAGCTCATATTTTTTAATTTTAGTTTGGTTAAGTTAGAAAGGGCGCACGGTGGATGCCTTGACACTAGGAGTCGATGAAGGACGGGACTAACGCCGATAT
>NZ_JBCGHT010000083.1:0-313 GCF_039549175.1 Paenibacillus sp. 102
ATTGATCCATCCAGATTAGACGAGAATATCTACTTTGTTCAAAAGGACATCCGTAGTGTATACAAGGATGTCTTTCAAGAAGCCGTGGACAAGTACAATGAAAAGCAAAAACGAAATGACCGCAAAATTAAGGATTATTATGACAAGATAAGAAAAGATACAAAGACGCATGAGCAACGAGAACTCGTTGTAGCGATTGGGGAAGGTAAAGACGACCCAAAGTATAGGGAATCCAAAAAGGAAGCGTTAAAACAGTATGCTGAGGCGTTTCAAGAGCGAAATCCGAATCTTGCTGTCTATAATATGGTTTTAC
>NZ_JBCGHT010000084.1:0-309 GCF_039549175.1 Paenibacillus sp. 102
CCTCCATTTGCCTGGCAACGTCCTACTCTCACAGGGACAAGGTCCCAACTACCATCGGCGCTAGAGAGCTTAACTTCCGTGTTCGGTATGGGAACGGGTGTGACCTCTCTGCCATCATTACCAGACTTTATTCATTTGAGACAATCATTATTATACTTGATTCATTTAAAATGTCAACAAGTTTTTTTATGTTCTCTCAAAACTAGATAACATTGCTTCATATTATACGGTTAAGTCCTCGATCTATTAGTATTCGTCAGCTCCACATGTCACCATGCTTCCACCTCGAACCTATCAACCTGATCATCT
>NZ_JBCGHT010000085.1:0-308 GCF_039549175.1 Paenibacillus sp. 102
TTTATTATCCAATAGCAAAAGACCACCTATTTCCGTAGATGGTCCCTGCCTCTTCAGCTTTATTGTACACATTTAAATTATACTGCTAATCACATGCTACTTTGTTATGCAATTTTGCATTAATTCTGTTTTTACTATAGCAATAGTGAAAAATATCTATACTAAACTTTGGGAATATTTCGCATAAATATTATCAATTTACTGTATATTCTGTCAATGTTAAGCTTTAAGTGTAATATATCTGTTTGAACCATGTCCCCTAACACAAGGTTTGAATAGTCATCTCAATACGCGAGAACAAACAGAGA
>NZ_JBCGHT010000086.1:0-283 GCF_039549175.1 Paenibacillus sp. 102
GACAAATAAAGGATTGGGAAATAGATCGACATCAATCAGATGTAGAAAGTATCAAGTCTCTTTTCTCTATTTTCAACATCTCAACAGACACGCTTCTTGGCTTCGAGAACGAGCAAGACGATGCATTACTTTTTATACTTAGCGACGTCAAAAAAGCTCATGAGGAGCTATATGGACGTCAAAAAGGACGTTTGGCAAACTGAGTCTTATTGTACGTAAAAATGCTACAAAACAACAAAGATATATTGTGGTTTGATTTCATTTTAGAAGAAAGGTTTTCCAT
>NZ_JBCGHT010000087.1:0-260 GCF_039549175.1 Paenibacillus sp. 102
CCTTCATAAGTCTGGTAATGATGGCAGAGAGGTCACACCCGTTCCCATACCGAACACGGAAGTTAAGCTCTCTAGCGCCGATGGTAGTTGGGACCTTGTCCCTGTGAGAGTAGGACGTTGCCAGGCTTATATATCGTCGCGGGGTGGAGCAGTCCGGTAGCTCGTCGGGCTCATAACCCGAAGGTCGCAGGTTCAAATCCTGTCCCCGCAACCAATGGTCCCGTGGTGTAGTGGTTAACATGCCTGCCTGTCACGCAGGA
>NZ_JBCGHT010000088.1:0-255 GCF_039549175.1 Paenibacillus sp. 102
TTTTGAAGTTAAAAGCACGTTACTATTCTCTTATGTTAATGAGAAAGGGTGACGTGCTTTTTATGAATATGCATCAAAAACAAGAGTTATCTTTATTTGCCGAAGAGCTATATCGATATATGTCTCCTGCTACACTTAATCAATTAGCTATAGAAGCAGGCGGAATGAAACGAAAACGCAAGTGCCACGGGCACCATTTCTTATCTTTGTGTGTATGGTTAAATCAACAAATCGCTACTACCTCTCTTACTCAAC
>NZ_JBCGHT010000089.1:0-255 GCF_039549175.1 Paenibacillus sp. 102
CTCTCAGGTCGGCTACGCATCGTTGCCTTGGTGAGCCGTTACCTCACCAACTAGCTAATGCGACGCGGGTCCATCCATAAGTGACAGCCGAAGCCGCCTTTCAATTTCGCACCATGCAGTGCAAAATATTATCCGGTATTAGCCCCGGTTTCCCGGAGTTATCCCAGTCTTATGGGCAGGTTACCCACGTGTTACTCACCCGTCCGCCGCTAACTTCATAAGAGCAAGCTCTTAATCCATTCGCTCGACTTGCAT
>NZ_JBCGHT010000090.1:0-255 GCF_039549175.1 Paenibacillus sp. 102
AAGCACAGCGTATCCTTTCCAGAAGAACGCAAGGTTCTTCGAACTGGAATAAACAACGTGTGAAAGTTGCAAGAATCCATGAACATATTGCAAATGCAAGAGCCGATTACTTACATAAGCTCTCTACTGAAATCATCAAAAACCACGATGCCATCGGTATGGAAGACTTACAAATCAGTAATATGCTCAAAAATAGAAAGCTTGCAAAAGCGATTAGTGAAGTATCTTGGTCACAATTTCGAACTATGTTGGAAT
>NZ_JBCGHT010000091.1:0-255 GCF_039549175.1 Paenibacillus sp. 102
TTCGACGTAACCCAAGTGGTAAATACTTTGTATCTATCCTTGTCGAAACAGAAGTACAAGAGATGCCTAAAACTCAATCCACTTGTGGAATTGACGTTGGATTAAAAGATTTTGCTATTCTTTCTGAGGGTACCACATACAAGAACCCTAAATTCTTCCGTACATTAGAAGAGAAGTTAACAAAAGCACAGCGTATCCTTTCCAGAAGAACGCAAGGTTCTTCGAACTGGAATAAACAACGTGTGAAAGTTGCTA
>NZ_JBCGHT010000092.1:0-255 GCF_039549175.1 Paenibacillus sp. 102
GATATAGGTTTCATCTAAATGCCATACGAAATGTGCTGATTTATTTTTCTTCTTCCAAATGTGATAAATGATATTTCCATATTCATGCACCCAACGCATGATGGTTGTAGGGTGAACAGAAATCCCTCGCTCTTTCAGGAGCTCAGATACGTCGCGATAACTTAAAGAAAAACGACAATAGTAGCCAACAGCTACCAATATAATATCTTTTTTAAATTGTTTTCCTTTAAAATAGTTCATGCATCATGCTCCTGG
>NZ_JBCGHT010000093.1:0-255 GCF_039549175.1 Paenibacillus sp. 102
TTAAACATCCTACTAGCATTCCACTTCTAAATGGAAATGTGGGAAGAGTATTACAAACAACTGATGGATTTGTAGTTATTTGTGGTAATGAAAAAGAGATTTTTAATGTATTAGTGTTTAGAACGATAGATGAAGTAAAAGAGTATGAGATGAGTTTAAGAAAATAATAACTCCAAACAAAATGCTGGTTTGAGTTCGCTTTCTTAACAACCAATATAGATAAATATGGTAAAATGTTAAGTGGATGGGAATTCA
>NZ_JBCGHT010000094.1:0-255 GCF_039549175.1 Paenibacillus sp. 102
TGACTAATTGGATACTGAATGGAGTGAATTATTTAATGTTTAAAAAGCTTACTTTGCTTTTTATTTCTGTGTCATTATTCATGTCTCTAACAGCTTGTACACCAAGTTATCAAAAAGCCTCAGCAAAGAATGAAAATTCAACTTCCATGTATACCACCAAAGACTTACAAAATGAATTCCCCATTGGGATGCCGATTGATGAATATATTGCTAAGAAAAATAAGATGAATATTAAACATCCTACTAGCATTCCAC
>NZ_JBCGHT010000095.1:0-255 GCF_039549175.1 Paenibacillus sp. 102
TCTATCCAATTGAGCTACGGGCGCATATGGTGCCGAGGGCGGGGGTCGAACCCGCACGGTGGTCACCCACCGCAGGATTTTAAGTCCTGTGCGTCTGCCTGTTCCGCCACCCCGGCATGTCATATTGGAAATTGGAGCGGAAGACGGGATTCGAACCCGCGACCCCAACCTTGGCAAGGTTGTATTCTACCACTGAACTACTTCCGCAAGACATGTTATGAGATATTTTATTAAAAGTGCGGGTGAAGGGAGTCG
>NZ_JBCGHT010000096.1:0-255 GCF_039549175.1 Paenibacillus sp. 102
TCAGTTTTGTATACGGATTCAGGATCCCAAAACACCCACGACCTTCTCTTCACTTCTACTATATAAAAAATAGTAGTGCGAACCAATGCCTTGGTCTACACTACTAATCTTAGTATGTTTTGTATAGATTGGAATAGAAGAAGAAAATAGTCTTTAATCATATATATGGCTTTATACTCACTAAGCTCTCGTTTTTTCTTCATGAGGAGCAATTGGCGCATTTGAAACATGATAGAAGAACAGAGTAGAATGGCA
>NZ_JBCGHT010000097.1:0-255 GCF_039549175.1 Paenibacillus sp. 102
GATGTGTGCCACAAGAAGAGCAATCCCACTCACGAATTGTTAGATTTTTAACATCTTTGTTTTTGGATTCACAATTGGAACATAATTGACTAGAAGCAAATGTTTTAGATACTACAACAACTTGTTTGCCATACCACTTTGCTTTATATTCCAACATAGTTCGAAATTGTGACCAAGATACTTCACTAATCGCTTTTGCAAGCTTTCTATTTTTGAGCATATTACTGATTTGTAAGTCTTCCATACCGATGGCAT
>NZ_JBCGHT010000098.1:0-255 GCF_039549175.1 Paenibacillus sp. 102
TTCCCAATCCTTTATTTGTCTGAAAAGGTACAACAGTTGCAAAGCTCTACGCCGTAAATTTTTTCAATTGATTCCTTTATGTATTTAAGTTGTTTTGAGTAGTTTAGAGCGATGTCTTGATAAATTTTCCTTTCATCTTCACTGCAATAATCGATACATTGAGCAATTTTCATTAAATCAGCTTTAACTTGATTATATTTCTTAACTTTTTCTTCGATAATATCCATAGTTTTAACCTCATTTATTGTGAAATGG
>NZ_JBCGHT010000099.1:0-255 GCF_039549175.1 Paenibacillus sp. 102
TAGCCACAGCCAGAACATAGTTGACTACTTGCATAATTCTTAGGTGCGATTATCAAATCACGCCCTTTCCATATTGCTTTATAGTCAAGGTATTCTCTGAATTTAGACCAAGATACTTCGCTGATTGCTTTGGCTAACTTGTGATTCCTTTTCATATTCTTCACTTTCAAGTCCTCAATCACAATTACTTGATTTTCGTTTGTGATTTCATTACTTATCTTGTGAAGAAAGTCATTACGTTGATTAGCAATCTTT
>NZ_JBCGHT010000100.1:0-255 GCF_039549175.1 Paenibacillus sp. 102
TTTTACCTTTATAGAAAAAGATATTATCAATGATTTAAAAGCTCAAAAAGAATTTAAAGACCTCAGCTTAAAATATACCCCAACCATTTTTATTGAGGATGGAGAAGAAACCCATAAGTTTATTGGAGCACCAATTAAAAAACTCGAAAAAATCTTACTATCAGAATCCATTTCACAATAAATGAGGTTAAAACTATGGATATTATCGAAGAAAAAGTTAAGAAATATAATCAAGTTAAAGCTGATTTAATGAAA
>NZ_JBCGHT010000101.1:0-255 GCF_039549175.1 Paenibacillus sp. 102
TGTGTTAATGTTCCGGATTTCTTCTGATCCATAATCGCTTTTACTTTTTCTTTTGTAGCATCATCAAGATTCGCAAACATCTCCCCTCGTTTCCCTTTTTCAGGAAGGTTTACACCTAGTTCAGCTAGTTTCTCTTTTACTTGTTCATGTGTTAATGTTCCGGATTTCTTCTGATCCATAATCGCTTTTACTTTTTCTTTTGTAGCATCATCAAGATTCGCAAACATCTCCCCTCGTTTCCCTTTTTCAGGAAGG
>NZ_JBCGHT010000102.1:0-255 GCF_039549175.1 Paenibacillus sp. 102
GGGGGGGGGGGGGGGGGGGGGGGGGGGGGGGGGGGGGGGGGGGGGGGGGGGGGGGGGGGGGGGGGGGGGGGGGGGGGGGGGGGGGGGGGGGGGGGGGGGGGGGGGGGGGGGGGGGGGGGGGGGGGGGGGGGGGGGGGGGGGGGGGGGGGGGGGGGGGGGGGGGGGGGGGGGGGGGGGGGGGGGGGGGGGGGGGGGGGGGGGGGGGGGGGGGGGGGGGGGGGGGGGGGGGGGGGGGGGGGGGGGGGGGGGGGGGGG
>NZ_JBCGHT010000103.1:0-254 GCF_039549175.1 Paenibacillus sp. 102
AACATAGTAGAAGAACATAATAGAATACTAATGAGTTGCCCATAAAGGTGACATTCTAATCGTTCTTGTTTAATAGATTTACAACGATGAATTTGAAACCAAGATTTCCATATCTTAAATAACAGCTCAATTTGCCAACGTAGTGAATATAAATCATAAATTTTCTCTTTTGGTATCCATTCCGTAGGAATGTTTGTCATATATACCGTAATACCTTGTAAAAGTTTCGTACGCTCTGTATATGTAATTCCTTT
>NZ_JBCGHT010000104.1:0-253 GCF_039549175.1 Paenibacillus sp. 102
CATGTGATGTCAGAGGGCTTCGCTATGTCGTTTTCACTTCATGGCGCCTCTCAGGCTACGGGAGTGGAGTCTATTCTCCCGATTGGACTTTCACCAACTAGATAATGTGTCCTTATCTGGACACGCCAATTTGCCAACGTAGTGAATATAAATCATAAATTTTCTCTTTTGGTATCCATTCCGTAGGAATGTTTGTCATATATACCGTAATACCTTGTAAAAGTTTCGTACGCTCTGTATATGTAATTCCTTT
>NZ_JBCGHT010000105.1:0-253 GCF_039549175.1 Paenibacillus sp. 102
TTTACTGTATATTCTGTCAATGTTAAGCTTTAAGTGTAATATATCTGTTTGAACCATGTCCCCTAACACAAGGTTTGAATAGTCATCTCAATACGCGAGAACAAACAGAGAAAAGGCACCTGTAGGTTGGTCTTACCCCCGTCAAGTAGACAGCTGTAAAAAAAGACTATGCGGCCATCGAGATTCGATATTCAATCGGAGCTCGATGGTTAAGCCTTTTTTGGAATCGTTTGTAGTTGTAATGATAGATGTA
>NZ_JBCGHT010000106.1:0-253 GCF_039549175.1 Paenibacillus sp. 102
ATTCATCTGAATAAGTTTGAAATTTATCCCCTTTTTTAACCATAATAAAATCCCCTCCAAGTAAAAGTGTAACATCCATGTTTATTCATGGTCTTTTTACACTGTCTACCTTAAGGGGATAATATCAGGTGTCTTTTTTTGTTTATGTCCTTCATATAAAACTTGTCCAAACTTTTCTCGTCCCTAATGCATATATTATCCTTATATTCACAAAAATTTGTGGTAACCTTTTAGTATTTCGAGGAAAATCACT
>NZ_JBCGHT010000107.1:0-248 GCF_039549175.1 Paenibacillus sp. 102
CTTGTTTTTGATGCATATTCATAAAAAGCACGTCACCCTTTCTCATTAACATAAGAGAATAGTAACGTGCTTTTAACTTCAAAAATAGTCTAAATCCTTAAGTTGATGGATGTGTGGTACTACCCCACATCCATCAACTTAAGGTATATTTTCATACAAAATGCGGTCTTTTCATATAGTTTATTATTATCTTTTATAGATTTTATAAAAGTGGGCATATCAAATAAACCCTGACGGGTTTCAATTTT
>NZ_JBCGHT010000108.1:0-243 GCF_039549175.1 Paenibacillus sp. 102
TGAAACCCGTCAGGGTTTATTTGATATGCTCACTTTTATAAAATCTATAAAAGATAATAATAAACTATATGAAAAGACCGCATTTTGTATGAAAATATACCTTAAGTTGATGGATGTGTGGTGCTACCCCACATCCATCAACTTAAGGATTTAGACTATTTTTGAAGTTAAAAGCACGTTACTATTCTCTTATGTTAATGAGAAAGGGTGACGTGCTTTTTATGAATATGCATCAAAAACAAG
>NZ_JBCGHT010000109.1:0-238 GCF_039549175.1 Paenibacillus sp. 102
GTAAGATCCCTGAAAGATGATCAGGTTGATAGGTTCGAGGTGGAAGCATGGTGACATGTGGAGCTGACGAATACTAATAGATCGAGGACTTAACCATATAATATGAAGCGTTATCTAGTTTTGAAGGAATATACCTTCAATAGTTTGGTGATGATGGCAGAGAGGTCACACCCGTTCCCACCATACCGAACACGGAAGTTAAGCTCTCTAGCGCCGATGGTAGTTGGGACCTTGTCCC
>NZ_JBCGHT010000110.1:0-234 GCF_039549175.1 Paenibacillus sp. 102
TGTCGGGTAAAAGACTGGCGCGGTATCAGTTGCGGCCCGTCTCCAGCCTCTCCCCATAAGAACTGCTCGTGAGGTTTTCCCTCAAGCAGCTCACCCCATAAACTTCGTCAAAAGGGTTATGAGACCTATCGAATGGCAGACACTTTCATCGGTAATTCTCTGCACTTTTCAGTGGAAGGACTTTCCAGTCCCAGTAAAGCCCCAGTACACCATAGAGATATTCGTTACTCCATC
>NZ_JBCGHT010000111.1:0-234 GCF_039549175.1 Paenibacillus sp. 102
AGGAAGTTCAAAAAGTTCGGTTAAGATAGCTGTCGCATTTCGTCGTTACGTCGTCAGTCCGGTACTCATGTAGTGTCAGCTACATTTCGTGTTCTCCTGGCTTCCGTGCCTCGAACTGCTCGGTTCTCTTGATCCTCCTTTTTAAACTCGGATTAATAGAGGAAGTTCAAAAAGTTCGGTTAAGATAGCTGTCGCATTTCGTCGTTACGTCGTCAGTCCGGTACTCATGTAGTG
>NZ_JBCGHT010000112.1:0-228 GCF_039549175.1 Paenibacillus sp. 102
TAATCCAGCTTCAGCGGCAAGAATGTTCGGTGGCTTCGCGCCTTCCTGCGAGGCAAAGAACGCCTCTACGTCAGGAGCTCCATCCCCCTCACATTCTGAGCGAGCCGCTTCCGCTTTATATATAATCCAGCTTCAGCGGCAAGAATGTTCGGTGGCTTCGCGCCTTCCTGCGAGGCAAAGAACGCCTCTACGTCAGGAGCTCCATCCCCCTCACATTCTGAGCGAGCC
>NZ_JBCGHT010000113.1:0-220 GCF_039549175.1 Paenibacillus sp. 102
AAATTAATGGTTCTTGGTATCTTCTTCAACCCAACGGTGTAATGGCTACCGGGTGGTATTTTGATGGCGTTAACTGGTTCTACCTTCATAATGGCGGCAATATGGCTACTGGATGGACGAAAATTAATGGTTCTTGGTATCTTCTTCAACCCAACGGTGTAATGGCTACCGGGTGGTATTTTGATGGCGTTAACTGGTTCTACCTTCATAATGGCGGCAA
>NZ_JBCGHT010000114.1:0-215 GCF_039549175.1 Paenibacillus sp. 102
TACTTTTGTTATTTCTAAAGAGCCTGTAACCTTTTTATCTTGTACAACATGTTTAATAATTTCTCCATCTTGCTTGATTTCAAATGAGAATGTTTCTTCATTAATTAAATATCCTTCTGGTGCAAATGTTTCTTTATACGTATATTTTCCATATGGTAATTTTTCGAATTTCGCAATTCCCTTTTCGTCAGTTTTTCCTTTTACTACTTCTTTTC
>NZ_JBCGHT010000115.1:0-211 GCF_039549175.1 Paenibacillus sp. 102
TTCTACTTTTCAGCTTATATTTCTTAGCTATAGCTGTTTGGCTGCCCTCACCATTTAAATAACTTTTTACAACTTGTATCTTTAATTCATCTGAATAAGTTTGAAATTTATCCCCTTTTTTAACCATAATAAAATCCCCTCCAAGTAAAAGTGTAACATCCATGTTTATTCATGGTCTTTTTACACTGTCTACCTTAAGGGGATAATATCA
>NZ_JBCGHT010000116.1:0-202 GCF_039549175.1 Paenibacillus sp. 102
TCAAAAGGGTTATGAGACCTATCGAATGGCAGACACTTTCATCGGTAATTCTCTGCACTTTTCAGTGGAAGGACTTTCCAGTCCCAGTAAAGCCCCAGTACACCATAGAGATATTCGTTACTCCATCTCTGCCATCCGATGCTACGCTTTCGTCGTCGTTTCCTTCTCGTTAATAGCGTGCGAATTTTCATCTCCGTATAAT